>NZ_CADIJR010000035.1 GCF_902859645.1 Achromobacter insuavis
CGGCCGGGCGCGGGCTGCCGGGCGCGCCGGCCTGGCTGCCCGGGGTGGGCATGCTCGTGGCGGCCATGCTGTATGGCGGCGCGGCCGCCGCCAGTGAGTCCTGCGCCAGTCCGGACGAACGCTGCCCCTTCGTTTCCGAACTGCTGCAGCAGCGCGAAGGCTATGGCGCCCGCGCCACGGGCGGCCTGGGCGGCAAGTTCATCGAGGTCACCTCCGACCAGGACGCCGGACCGGGCACGCTGCGCGCGGCGCTGGCGCAGGCCAAGAAGGGACCGACCTGGATCCGCTTCGCCTCGGACATGACGATCGTGCTGGATTCGCAGCTGCGGGTGCCGTCGAACACCACGATCGACGGCCGCGGCAAGCACGTGGCCCTGATCGACGACGGGCTGGGCGTGTATGGCAGCAAGAACGTCATCCTTACGCACCTGACCATCGACGGCCGCCTGAACCGGCTGACGCAGGCCGTGAACATCGCCAACGACAGCCGCGACGTGTGGGTGGACCACATGGACCTGTCACGCATGTCCGACCGGCTGCTGAACGTGAAGAACGGCTCCACCGACGTCACGATCTCGTGGACCAAGTTCCACAATTCGAACAAGGTCATGCTGCTCAACAACATCACCTCGAAGAACCTGTTCGCGAACTACGAACGGGATGCCATCGCGCGCGTGACGCTGCACCACAATTATTTCTTCAACACGGTGCAGCGCAATCCCCGCGGGCAATTCGGCACGTTCCACCTGTTCAACAACCTGCTGGAGAACTGGGATTTCTACGGCATGAGTTTCAGCCTGGAGGCCAAGGCGCTGGTGGAAGGCAACATCTTCAACAATGACGCCAAGCGCCAATGCGTGGAGCCGGAATTCTTTCCCACGGTGGAGGGGGTGAAGGTGAACTACTGCCGTTATATCCCCACGGCCGCCAAGCGCAGCGCGCTGGACAACGGGGCGTCGGACGAGGGCGCCTACCAGGACTTGAAGGCGGTGCACGGCTATACGCGCGACTTCAAGGCGTTCCTGCGCCTGAAGGACAACCTCTACCTGGGGGACGCCAAGCCCGTGCTGCAGGACTACCGTCCCGAGGCCGCGCCGACGCCGCCGTATTGCTATGGGTACGAGAAACCCTCGGCGGAATTGGCCGACCGGATCCGCAAGCATGCGGGCAACACCAGCGGCGATACGCCGCTGCCGGCAGCGCGCACCGGCGCGGGCTGCGGCGGCTGAAACGACGGGTCAGGCCTGGTGCGACAGCGGCCGCTCGGGAATCGGCGCGATCCGCTCGGGCGGTGGCGACACGCGCCACGAGGCGCGCCGGCGCAGCGCGCCGAACAGCTTGAGGCCTTGCGGCCAGTCTTCCAGGCCGCTGTCGGCGTTGATGTGGCCGGCGCCGGGGATCACCACCACGCGGCTGCCCCAGTTCTCGGCAAAGGCGCGGGCGCGCTCCAGCCGACAGTAGGGGTCGTTGTCGCTGGCCACCACCACGCTCTGGAACGGCAGCGATTGGCGCGGGATCGGCGCGAAGCCGCGCAGACAGTCCGGCGCATCGGGACGCTCGACGTCGGCCGGCGCCACCAGCAGGGCGCCGGCGACCTTGGCGCGCAGCGGCACCGGCAGCGCCGCGCTGATCAGGCAGCCCAGGCTGTGGGCGACCAGCAGCACCGGGCTGCGGGCCTGGTCGACCAGGCCGGCCAGGGTGGATATCCATTCCGCGCTCACCGGGTTCTGCCAGTCGCGCTGCTGCACCCGCACCGCGTGCGGCAACAAGGCCGCCCAGCGCGATTGCCAGTGTTCGGGTCCGGAGTCTTTCCATCCGGGGACGATGATCGGTTGGAGTCTCATGGCGGCCATGATGCCGCGCCGCCTTAGTAACGCAAACGAATAAATCCGCTTTTGCATATACGGTGGCGGGCATAAGGGCGGTGGCGCCCCTGATGCGGCACCGCAATATCGAAACCCCGCCCAAGACGGGCCGGAACCCCTGCAAAAGCCGCTATTTTTCAGTGTATGCTTGCCGTGCTAATGCAACGTAACGGGGCGTGACCAATGCGTTTCCGGCTGTCCGCCCGGTTCAAAAACCAACGATTACAAGCCATTAAGGGAGTCCACTCATGAAGCAAGCATTTCGTCTGACCCCGATCATCGCGGCCCTGGGCGTCGCCGCGGGGTTGGCGTTCAGCGCCGGCGCGCACGCGCAGACCATCAAGATCGGCGTGGTGGGCCCCACCACCGGCGCGGTCACCCAGTACGGCGACATGGTCCGTGAAGGCGTCGACACCGCGGTGGAACGCATCAACGCCGCCGGCGGCATCAACGGCAAGAAGCTGGAAACCGTGGTCATCGACGACGGCTGCGAACCCAAGCAGGGTCCGGTCGCCGCCAACCGCGTGGTCAACAGCAAGATCGGTTTCGTCGTGGGCCACGTCTGCTCGGGCGCCACCATCGCCGCCGCCGACATCTACAACAACGAAGGCGTGGTCATGGTCACGCCCTCGGCCACGTCGCCGGCCCTGACCGACGGCAAGAACTACGAGTTCATCTTCCGCACCATCGGCCGCGACGACCAGCAGGGTCCCGCCGCCGCCAAGTTCATCCTGGACAAGCTCAAGCCCAAGAAGGCCGCCGTGCTGCATGACAAGCAGTCGTATGGCCAGGGCATCGCCACCGCCGTCAAGAACGACCTCGAAAAGGGCGGCGTGCCCGTCGCCATCTTCGAAGGCATCAACGCCGGCGACAGCGACTACTCGGCCGTCATCACCAAGCTCAAGAGCCAGGGCGTGGACTTCGTCTACTACGGCGGCTACCACCCCGAAATGGGCCTGCTGCTGCGCCAGGCGGCCGAGCAGGGCGTGAAGGCCAAGTGGATGGGTCCGGAAGGCACGGGCAACCCGGACATCAACGCCATCGCCGGCGACGCCGTCGAAGGCATGCTGCTGACGCTGCCGGCCGACTTCACCCAGAACGCCGCCAACGCCGAGATCGTCAAGGCCTTCGCCGCCAAGAAGCGCAACGCCAGCGGCGCGTTCCAGATGACGGCCTACACCGCCACCCAGGTCATCGCCGACGGCATCAAGGGCGCCGGCAGCGAAGACCCGACCAAGGTCGCCAAGTACCTGCACGCCAACACGTTCGACACCCCCATCGGCAAGGTGGCCTGGAACAAGCAGGGCGACCTGACGAACTTCCAGTTCGACGTCTTCGTGTGGCACAAGGACGGCTCGAAGTCCGTTTATAAATAAGGACTTGGCGCGCATCCGGGCGGCTTTCCAGCCGCCCGGATGCGCCATCCGCCAGACCCCTCGGCCGGGCCGGAAGCGATGTCTTCCCGCCCGGCTTTTTCGTGGGCGCCGCCCGCCGGGAACCGAGCCGTCGCCGGCGGGGTCGAACGCCGCTCGCGCGGTTTTGCGTAGAATGCGGCGAAATCGCTCTCTCTTTTTCTGTCCGGACACCCCATGACCAAGGCCTTGCTAGTCGAAGACGATCCGAAGCTGTCGCGCCTGATCGCGCAGTTCCTGGAGCAACACGGGTTCCAGGTCGCCCAGGCCTACCGCGGCGACCATGCGGTGGAGGCGTTCCGCCGCCACGACCCGGCCATCACCATCCTCGACCTGATGCTGCCCGGGCGCGACGGCCTGCAGGTCTGCCGCGACCTGCGCGCCTTCTCGTCGGCGCCGATCCTGATGCTGACCGCCCGCGAGGACGACCTGGACCAGATCCTGGGCCTGGAATCGGGCGCGGACGATTACGTCATCAAGCCGGTCGAGCCGCGCGTGCTGCTGGCCCGCATCCGGGCGCTGCTGCGCCGTCACAGCCAGCTCGAGGAGCCGCCGGAGCGCCTGGAGTTCGGGCCGCTGGTCATCGACCGGCGCACCCGGGCGGTGATCCACGGCGGCGTCGAGGTCGACCTGACCACGATGGAATTCGAGATGCTGTGGGCGCTGGCCAGCCAGGCCGGCCAGGTGCTGACGCGCGACGACCTGCTCAACGCGGTGCGCGGCATCGAGTTCAACGGGCTCGACCGCAGCGTCGACGTCTGCGTCAGCAAGCTGCGCCGCAAGCTGGACGACGACCCGCGCGATCCGGCGCGCATCAAGACCGTGTGGGGCAAGGGCTATCTGTTCTCGCCCAAGGCGCACGAGGGCAGCGATGATTAAATTCGTCCTGCGGCTCTTCGTGGTGCTGGCGGTCGGCTTCGTGATTTCCAACGAAGTCGTGGACCGTTCCGCCAACTACCTGTTCGAGCCGGTCAGCGACGCCTATACCCGCGAGTCGGTGCGCGGGCAGATCCATTCCCTGGTGCTGGAACTGTCGAAGGTCGAGCCGGGCGCGCGCGCGGCTTACATCGAAAAGCAGCTCAAGCCCTACTATGGCCTGGGCCTGCGCGTCTTCAATGCGTCGGACTACAACGCCAGCGACAGCGAACGGCGCATCGTCGCCCGCGGCGACTTCTTCATCCGCGACAAGATGCAGACCTTCGTGGCCGCGATTCCCGGCCCCGACCACCAGTGGCTGGAGGTCAAGCTGCCGCCCGAGCCGTCGTTCGGCCCGTGGGTGGTGGCGGCGGTCTATTCGGCGCTGGGCCTGCTGCTGTGCGCCTTCATGCTGGTGTGGGCGCTGCCGATCTGGCGCGACCTGGAAGCCCTCAAGACCGCCGCCCTGCGCATGGGGCAGGGCGACCTGGAGGCCCGCGCGCGGCTGTCGCGGCATTCCAGCATCGGCAACCTGGGCGATACCTTCAACCTGATGTCCGAGCGCATCGCGGCGCTGATCGGCAACCAGCGCGAGCTGACCAACGCCGTTTCGCACGAGCTGCGCACGCCGATCGCGCGCCTGTCGTTCGAGCTCGACATGATCGGCCGCGCCGACGAGCCGGCCGAGCGCAAGCGCCTGATCGACGACATGAAGAGCGACGTCGCCGAGCTCGACAGCATGGCGTCCGAGCTGCTGATGTACGCGCGCCTGGAGCACAAGGGCGATGGCGTCGCGCTGCAGCCGCAGGACGCCCGCAGCTGGCTCGATTCGGTGGTGCAGCACGCGGGCTTCGAGGCCGACCAGTCCGGCGTGCGCTGCGAGGTGGTGCTGTGCCAGGTGCGCGAGGTCCACCTGCACCAGCGCTACATGACGCGGGCGCTGCTGAACCTGCTGCAGAACGCCATCCGCTACGCCGGCGGCCGGGTCCAGGTCAGCCTGGTGTCGCCCGCGCCGCGCGAGTATGTGCTGATGGTCGACGACGACGGCCCGGGCATCCCGCAGGCCGACCGCGAACGCATTTTCGAGCCCTTCATCCGCCTGGACGAGAGCCGCGACCGCGGCACCGGCGGCACCGGGCTGGGGCTGGCCATCGTCAGCCGCGTGGCGCGCTGGCACAACGGCACCGCCGAGGCCACCGACAGCCCCTTGGGCGGGGCCCGTTTCATCATCAGCTGGAAGGCGGCCTGAGGCCGGGGACAGGGGCGCGCCGCATCGATCCGGCCCGCCTTTAACAAACTTAACAATCTGTCCTTCCAATCTTCACAAACTCCATACAAAGCGGGAAAGATCGGGGACGCGTCCCTGTCTAGCATGACGGCAGTTCTCAAAAGAGGGTTGCCTGTTCGTCATGTTTTCGCTCGCCCGCCTGGTCGCCGTCGCCATGCTCCTGATCGCCGCCGGCGGTTGCCAGGGCGGGGCCCCGGCCGCGCCGCCGACCATCGCCCGCGGCGACTATCCGGCGGTAGTGGCGTACCTGAAGCAGCGCATTGCCTATGACCTGGACGCGCAGCGGGTGCCGGGCCTGTCGATCGCCATCGTCGATGACCAGCGCACGGTCTGGAGCAGCGGCTTCGGCTATGCCGATTCGGCGCGCCATCGCAACGCCACCGGCGACACGCTCTACCGGGTAGGCGCCATCTCCAAGGTCGTGACCGCCGCGGGCGTGCTGCGCGCCGCCGACGACGGCCGCCTGTCGCTGGACATCCCCGCCGCCCAGGCGCTGCCGCAATCGGCGCTGGAGCCGCGCCGCGCCGCCATGCACTGGATGGGCACCTATCCCTTCACCGTCCGCCGCCTGCTGGCATTGCGTCCCGACACGCTGGGAGACACCATGGGCCGGGCCCGCGCCGACATGGGCTACGCCATGCTCGGCGACATGGTGGCGCACGCCGCCGACGAGCCCTTCGACGCCTACGTGCGCCGCACGCTGCTGCAGCCGCTGAACATCTCGCGCGCCGGCTTCCGGCTGGCGGCCGCCGGCGACGACGCGCGTGAACTGCGCGCGGCCGGCTACCGCCGCGGCATCCCGTGGGTCGAACAGCCGCAGCCGAACGAGGCCGCGGAAGGCCTGTGGGCCAGTTCCGCCGAGATGGCGCGTTTCTCCAGCATGCTGTTCGGCGGCGGCACCTACCAGGGGCGCCGCATCCTCAACGACGAATCCGCGCTCACGCTGCTCAACCTGGAGACGGTGGCCAACGGCATGGACCTGGAGTGCCGCCTGGCGCTGTCGTGGCTGGCGGCGCCCTGCGATGCCGACTACATCGCCGGCGACGCGCTGCGCGACCACAGTGGCGCGACCGAAGCCTTCCATGCCCGCTGGCTGCTGGCGCCGCGCGAGAAGCTGGCGGTGCTGGTGATGAGCAATGCCGACAGCGCCGAGCCGCTGGTGGCCTCGGTCTCGACCCTCGCCATGAACCTGATGCGCCAGGCCAAGGGCGTGGCGCAAGAGTAGGCATGCGCCGCGGCAGCCGCGGCGTGGCCCAGTTTTCCCCTCAACCTCGTTTCCCGGATGTTTTTATGAAGCGAAATCTCTCTTTGTCCCTGATGCAGCGCCGCGCCGGCGCGGCGTGTTTGCTGGCCAGCCTGCCGGTGTTGTCGTTCGCCGCGGGCGGCCAGCAGGTCGCCGACAATTCGGTCTACGGTTCTCGCGGCGCCAGCTCGCGCGGCATCGAGGTCGCCACCGGCGCCGAGAAGCCGGCCGAGGAGTGGAAGTTCTACGGCACGCTGGGCGTCGGCTACGCGCCGCGCTACAGCGGCAGCGACGAGAGCTCGGCCCTGCCGATCTTCGGCCTGGGCATCCGCAGCCCGGGCGGCTTCTTCCTGGACACGGCCCACGGCCTGGGCTGGGAGACGCAGGCGCTCAGCAGCACTTTCCGCTTCTACGTCGCGCCCAGCGCCTCGCGCAAGGACCACAAGAAGGGATTCGAGGGCTCGAACAAGCTGCGCGGCATGGGCGACATCAAGAGCCGCGCGCAGATCGGCATGGATGCCGAGACGCAGCTAGGCCCGGTGACGCTGTCGGCCACGGTGGCGCACGCATTCAAGAAGGGCGACGACCGGGACGTGGGCAGCGCCTACACGCTGTTCAACCTGGGCGCCAGCACCACGGTGTACGAAGGTTCGGCGGGCGCGATCTCGCTGGCGCTGAGCAGCAACTTCGGCGACGGCAACTACATGCGCACTTGGTACGGCGTGAGCGATCGCCAGTCGGCCAACTCGGGCTACCGCCGCTACAACCCCAAGGGCGGCCTGGAAAGCATCGGCCTGGGCGCGACCTGGGCGCTGCCGTTGAGCAAGGAATGGTCGTGGTCGGTCGCGGCCGAGGCGCGCCGCCTGTATGGCGACGCGGCCGACAGCCCGATCGTGAAGGATCGCAACCAATACTCGATCGGCACGATGATCACCTACACGTACTGAGTGTGTGGCGGTAAACGCCCGCCCCGGGCGGGGCGGGCGGCTGGGGCGGTTCGGCGGGCCATGCGGCCGCCGACGCCGCCCGCGGGGGGGTATTACAGGCCCTGCACGCGGCGGCCGGTGTCGGCCTCGAACCAGTGTAGCGGGTGGCGGCCGTCGGGGCCGACGTTGACGCGGTCGCCGACCTTGGCCGAGGACTCGGACAACTGGCGGGTGGTGCAGCGCACGACCAGGGTGGTCTTGCCGCAGCGGCAGTGGACCAGCTGTTCGGAGCCCAGCGTTTCGACCATCTCGACTTCGGCCGGCACGCCCTGCGTGTTCAGCAGCATGTGCTCGGGGCGCATGCCCATGATGACCTTGCGGCCGCGCACCTGCGACGGCACCTGCAGCGGCGAGATCTCCAGCGCCAGGCCGTCGGCGGTCTGCACCGTGCCGTCGCCGGCGACGTTGACTTCCATCAGGTTCATCGGCGGCGAGCCGATGAAGCCGGCCACGAAGGTCGAAGCGGGCTTCTCGAACACTTCCATCGGCGTGCCGATCTGCTCGGGCACGCCCTGGTACATGACGATCATGCGGTGCGCCAGCGTCATGGCCTCGACCTGGTCGTGCGTCACGTACAGGCTGGTGGTGCCCAGGCGGCGGTGCAGCTTCATGATCTCCAGGCGCATCGCCACGCGCAGCTTGGCGTCCAGGTTCGACAGCGGTTCGTCGAACAGGAACACCTTGGGTTCGCGCACGATGGCGCGGCCCATGGCCACGCGCTGGCGCTGGCCGCCCGACAAGGCGCGCGGGCGGCGGTCCAGCAGGTGGCTCAGTTCCAGGATCTGCGCGGCGGCGTCGACGCGCTTCTTGATCTCGTCTTTGGAGAACTTGCGGATCTTCAGGCCGTACGCCATGTTCTCGAACACGGTCATGTGCGGGTAGAGCGCGTAGTTCTGGAACACCATCGCGATGTCGCGTTCGGCCGGCTCGAGATTGTTGACGACCTTGTCGTCGATCACGATCTCGCCGCTGGTCACGGTTTCCAGGCCGGCGACCATGCGCATCAGCGTGGACTTGCCGCAGCCCGAGGGGCCGACGATGACGATGAATTCACCGTCCTTCACATCCATGTCGATGCCATGGATGACCGGCACGTTGCCGGCGTAGGTTTTCTTTACGTTGCGAAAGCTGAGAGTAGCCATGAGTTATTCGTATCGGAGTCGTTGTCGGGTAGGCGATAGGGGAGGGTCACTTTTCAGTGTCGACCAAGCCCTTGACGAACCATTTCTGCATCAGGATGACGACCAGCGCCGGCGGGATCATCGCCAGCATGGCGGTGGCCATGGTGATGTTCCATTCGGTCACGCTGTCGCCGCCGCTGATCATCCGCTTGATGCCGATGACGACGGGGTACATGTCTTCCTGCGTGGTCACCAGCAGCGGCCACAGGTATTGGTTCCAGCCGTAGATGAACTGGATCACGAACAGCGCGGCGATGCTGGTCTTGGACAGCGGCAGCAGCACGTCGCGGAAGAAGCGCACCGGGCCGGCGCCGTCGATGCGGGCGGCCTCGATCAGTTCGTCCGGCACCGTCAGGAAGAACTGGCGGAACAGGAAGGTGGCCGTGGCCGAGGCGATCAGCGGCAGCGTCAGGCCGGCGTAGCTGTTGAGCAGGCCGAGGTCGGCCACCACCTTGTAGGTGGGCGCGATCCGCACTTCGACCGGCAGCATCAGCGTGACGAAGATCATCCAGAAAAAGAACATGCGGCCGGGGAAGCGGAAATACACCACCGCGAAGGCCGACAGCAGCGAGATCGCGATCTTGCCGATCGAAATCGCCAGCGCCATGATCAGGCTGACGTACATCATGCGGCCCACCGGCGCGCCCGAGGAGCCGCCGGAAGAGCCGCCGAACAGCGCCTGCATGTAGTTGTCGACGAAGTGCGGACCGGGGATCAGCGACATCGGCGCGGAGGCCACTTCCTGCGCGGTCTGGGTCGACGCGACGAAAGTGACGTAGAGCGGAAAGGCCACCATCGCCACCCCGCACAGCAGGATGACGTGGGCCAGAATATCCAGCCAGGGACGGCGTTCAACCATTGTTATCTGCCTCGAAAATCAATACTGCACTTTGCGGTCGACGTAGCGGAACTGCACGACCGTCAAGGCAATCACAATGAACATCAGCACCACCGACTGGGCCGCGGACGAGCCGAGGTCCAGGCCACGGAAGCCGTCGCTGTACACCTTGTAGACCAGGATCGAGGTCGACGTGCCCGGGCCGCCCTGCGTGGTGGTGTCCACCACCGCGAAGGTGTCGAAGAAGGCGTAGATGATGTTGACCACCAGCAGGAAGAAGGTGGTGGGCGACAGCAGCGGGAACACGATGCTCCAGAAGCGGCGCGACGGGCTGGCGCCGTCGATCGCGGCGGCTTCGATGAGCGAGCGCGGAATCGACTGCAGGCCGGCCAGGAAGAACAGGAAGTTGTACGAGACCTGCTTCCAGACGGCGGCGATCAGCACCAGGATCATGGCCTGGTTGCCGTCCAGGCGCGGGTTCCAGTCGACGCCGGCCTGGCGCAGGGCCACGGCCAGGATGCCGACCGAGGGCGAGAACAGGAACAGCCACAGCACGCCGACCACGGCGGGCGCGACGGCGTAGGGCCAGATCAGCAGGGTCTTGTAGAGCCCGGCGCCGCGGATCACGCGGTCGGCCATGACGGCCAGCAGCAGCGAGACGCCCAGGCCGACCACGGCGACCAGGATCGAGAACACCGCCGTGACACGGAAGGAATCGAGGTAGGCCTGTTGCGAGAACAGCTCCATGAAGTTGTCGAAACCGACGAACTCGGAGGACAGGCCGAAGGCATCTTCCAACCGCATCGACTGCCACATGGCCTGGCCGGCGGGAAGGAAGAAGAAGACCACGGTAATGACGATCTGCGGCAGGAGCAGCAGATAGGGCAGGGTCTTGTGCCCAAAGACAACACGTTTTTCCATAGGGGGAACCCAAGGTACGAAAAACGGCGGTTGGATTAACCGCCGCTTGAAACCGCCGGCCGGGAAGCGGCACCGGCCTGGCTCGAGGCGCCCGAGGGCGCCGGCAACGCATAAGCACGATAGGCTTAAAGCCCCAAAATAACCAGGGCTTTAAGCCTCGCTTGAATCACGCAAGCCCCTGTCACGAAACGGAAATCGTGCGTGGCGGGGGCTTGTTCCGAGTCCCGGAACGGGCGTTACTTTACACTCTTCTCGAACTTTTCCAGCAGTTCGTTGCCGCGCTTGACGATGTTCTCGGCGCCGTCCTTGGCCGCGACCTTGCCGGCCACGATGCGTTCGATTTCGGCGTCCTCGATTTCACGGATCTGCGGCAGGAAGCCCAGGCGCAGGCCACGCGATTGCGCGGTGGTTTCGACGTTCAGCTGCTTGACGCCGACTTCGGTGCCGGGGTTCTTGTCGTAGAAGCCGTCTTTCTTGGTCAGCTCGTAGGCGGCCTTGGTGACGGGCACGTAGCCGGTCTGCTGGTGCCAGCGGGCGGCGATTTCCGGGCTGGCCAGGAACTTGAAGAACGCGGTCACGCCCTTGTAGGTTTCCGGCTTCTTGTTGGCGAAGACCCACAGCGAGGCGCCACCGATGATGGTGTTCTGCGGCGCGCCCTGCACGTCGGCGTAGTAGGGCACGGTCGAGGTGCCGAATTCGAACTTGGCGTTCTTGGCGATGTTGGCGCGCAGGCCCGACGAACCGGTGATCATGGCGCACTTGCCGCTGATGAACAGCGAGTTCGGCTCGTCGCCGCGGCCGCCGTACATGAAGATGCCTTCCTTGCCCAGCTTGGCCAGGTTTTCCAGGTGGCGCACGTGCAGCGGGGTGTTGATGGCGATGCGGGCGTCCAGGCCGCCGAAGCCGTTGTCCTTGGTGGCGTACGGCACGTTGTGCCAGGCCGAGAACGTTTCCAGCTGGACCCACGACGGCCACGACGTGGTGTAGCCGCATTCCTGGCCCGCGGCCTTCAGCTTCTGGCCGGCGGCGGCCAGTTCTTCCCAGGTCTTGGGCGGCTTGTCGGCGTCCAGGCCGGCCTTCTTGAAGGCGTCCTTGTTGTAGTAGAACACCACGGTCGAGCTGTTGAAGGGCATCGACACCAGCTTGCCGTCGGCCGACGAATAGTAGCCGGCCACGGCGCCGATGAATTCCTTCGGATCGATCGGGTTGCCGACTTCTTCCGACATCTGCTGCACCGGCTTGATGGCGCCCTTGGCGTACATCATGGTGGCGGTGCCGACTTCGAACACCTGGAGGATGTCCGGGGCGTTGCCGGCGCGGAACGCGGCGATGCCGGCGTTCATGGATTCGCCATAATTGCCCTTGTAGACGGCCTTGACCTGGTAGTCGGGGTTCTTCTTGTTGAACTCGTCGACGAGGCCGTTCACGCGGTCGCCCAGCGCGCCTTCCATCGAGTGCCAGAACGTGATTTCGGTGGCCGCGTGCGCGGAAGCGCCGGCGAAGGCCGCCATGACGGCGGCAAAGGTGAGGGCAATTCGGTGGGATCGCATGAGAGGTTTCCTCCAGTTGGGCGTGTCGCGACCGGGATTGTCCGGGCGCGGAAAACACGTCACCTTATGAATTGTTTGTGACAAAACCGTGACTTTCACATCACTTAAAACGCCTGTCAAATTGCGCGTTTTAGGCGCGAACGAACATTTTCTTTTTTTTCCCGCTGGAGCCGGCCGGTTTACAATCGCTTCCTATGAAAAACGAACTTTCGATTGCGTTCATCGGCGGCGGCAATATGGCCGCTGCCCTGGCCTCCGGCCTTGCGGGCAAAGTATGCCCCGCCGGCAGCATTCATGTCATTGACATTAACCAGGATTCGCACGCCGCCTGGCAGGCCCGCGGCATGACCACCGCGACCGCTCCGGACGAGGCCCTGGCGCGCTGCCGCGTGTGGGTGTTCGCAGTCAAGCCACAGAACATGAAAGACGTTGTGGCTTCCACGCGTCAGTGGTTGCGCGACGACACATTGGTGGTAAGCGTGGCGGCCGGCATCCGCGCCGATACGCTGGCCGGCTGGCTCGGCACGCCCGAGGCGCCGTGGCGCCGCCTGGTGCGCTGCATGCCCAATACCCCGGCGCTGGTCGGCGCCGGCATCACCGGCCTGGCGGCGCTCGACGGGGTGGGGCAGGCCGACCGTGACCTGGCCGCCAGCATGCTGGCCAGCGTCGGCGACGTGGTCTGGGTGGCCGACGACGCGGCGCTGGACGCCGTGACCGCGCTGTCGGGCAGCGGCCCGGCCTACGTCTTCCTGTTCCTGGAAGCCCTGATCGCCGGCGGCCAGAAGGTCGGCCTGACGGCCGAGCAGGCGCGCCAGCTGGCGCTGGGCACTTTTGCGGGCGCCACCAAGCTGGCGGCCGAATCGTCCGAGCCGCCGTCGGTGCTGCGCGAGCGCGTCACCTCCAAGGGCGGCACCACCGCCGCGGCGCTGGCCGCGTTCAATGCCGCCGGCTTTGCCGGCATCGTCGAGGACGCCATGGCCGCGGCCGCGCAGCGTTCGCGCGAGCTGGCCGAGGAGTTCGGCAAGTGAGCCAGGCCGCCGCGCGCTTTGCCCCCATGAGCCGGGCGCAGTTCGGCATCGCCGTGCTGTGCATGCTGCTGGTGGTGGTGGGCTCGAACATCCTGGTGCAGGTGCCGCTGAACGATTGGCTGACCTGGGGCGGCCTGTCGTATCCGGTGGCGTTCCTGGTGACCGACGTGCTCAATCGCCGGTTCGGCCCCGCGGCCGCGCGCCGGGTGGTGTGGTTCGGTTTCGCCGCGGCGCTGGCGGTGTCGGTGTGGGTGGCGTCGCCGCGCATCGCGCTGGCCTCGGGCCTGGCCTATATCTGCGCGCAGCTGGTCGACATCCAGGTGTTCGACCGCCTGCGCGACCAGCGCTGGTGGCGCGCGCCGCTGGTGTCAGGGGTGCTGGGCGCGATCCTCGACACCGCGGTGTTCTTCAGCGTGGCCTTCGCCGCCACCGGCACGCCCTGGGTGACCTGGATGATGGGCGACCTGGCGATCAAGCTGGTGGTCAACATCAGCATGCTGGCGCCGTTCCGCGCGCTGATGTGGAATCTGGCCAAACCTGCCAGCGTCTGATTTTCGAAAATCGGTGATTATTATTAACGGGATAATCATTATTCGTAAGACTCGCGTAAGTACTGTATGAAAATGCGAAGTCAAACGGCGTATTAATGATTATTCATATAAATCACCTGCCATCGAATGCATCGCGGCGCCATGGGAAATCCAAGGCGCCGCGCGGATTTTTCCTGCGTTTTCACATACTTGTCGCACCGATCCGTCACGATTAAAGGTTTCTCCTGAAATATTGGGGATTACACGCAGTGACAGTATGTCTGCTTGCTTCCAGAATACCGGCCACACCGTGTTTTTGCCCAAGAAGCCGGCGACGCGCGATACGGGTTGCGGGGTATCCACCCGACAGACCGGATCGAACAGAGCCGCTCAAAACCTCGCTGGAGAACTCCGCATGAAGTTTCTGCATCGCCTTACCCCGGTAGCTATGGCATTCGGGGCGCTTGCCCTGGCAGGTTCCGTGCACGCCGCCGATACGATCAAGATCGGCATCCCGCAGCCCATGACGGGCCCCAACACCCAGTACGGCGACCAGATCCAGGCTGGCGCGCTGACTGCCATCGAGACCATCAACGCCAAGGGCGGCGTGAAGGGCAAGAAGCTCGAACCGATCCTCATCGACGACGGCTGCGAACCGAAGCAGGCCGTGCCGGCCGCCAACCGCGTGGTCAACTCCGGCGCCAAGTTCGCCGTGGCCCATGCGTGCTCGGGTGTGACCGTGGCCGCCGTGAACGTCTACGAACAGGAAGGCATCGTCGGCATCACCCCGGGCGCGACGTCGCCGCTGGTCACCGACACGATCAAGCCGCATTACTTCTTCCGCACCATCGGCCGCGACGACCAGCAAGGTCCGTACGCCGCCCGCTACATCGCCAACACCCTCAAGCCCAAGAAGGTCGCCGTGCTGCACGACAAGCAGACCTACGGCTCGGGCGTGGCCACCCAGGTCAAGGACACCCTGACCAAGGAAGGCGTGAACGTGGCGCTGTTCGAAGGCATCAACGTCGGCGACAGCGATTACTCGGCCATCATCACCAAGCTCAAGTCGGCCGGCGTCGACCTGGTCTACTTCGGCGGCTACCACCCCGAACTCGGCCTGCTGCTGCGCCAGTCGCGTGAACAGGGCCTGAAGGTCCAGTTCATGGGTCCGGAAGGCACCGCCAACCAGGATCTGGTGGCGATCGCCGGCCCGGCCATCGAGGGCCTGCTGGTCACGCTGCCCGCCGACTTCACCAAGCTGCCGGGCAACGAAAGCATCGTCAAGGCCTTCAAGGACGCCAAGCGCGATCCGGACGGCGCCTTCCAGATGCCGGCCTACGCCGCGGTGCAGATCCTGGCCGACAGCATCACCGCCGTGGGCGAGGATCCCGCCAAGGTCGCCGACTACATGCACAAGACCACCTTCAACACCGGCATCGGCAAGGTCGAGTACGACGCCAAGGGCGATCTGAAGAACTTCGAGTTCGCCGTTTACAAATGGGACAAGAACGGCAAGAAGACCCAGCTGTAAACTCCCGCGATTCCGCCGGCGTGGTGCCGGCGTGAGGGCCTGTCGTCGTCGTTGTGTCGTAATCCGCGTAGCGATGCGCCAAAAGCGCTGTGCGGCCGGCACGCGATGATCACAGGCCCTTAAAATACGCCCAGGTTTCCGGCTCCGGGTCTCTCTACCGGAGCCGGAACTATTTGGAGCACAGAGAAATAATGTCTGACCTCATACCCCAACTTACCCAGCAATTCTTCAACGGATTGTCTCTGGGCGCGATCTACGCGTTGATTGCCATCGGCTACACAATGGTCTACGGCATCATCGGTATGATCAACTTCGCTCACGGCGAAATCTACATGATCGGCGCCTATGTCGGCCTGGTCACCCTCACGGCCATCGGCACCGGTAGCGGCCTGCCGGTCCCGTTCATCATCGCCGCCATGCTGTTGGTGGCCATCGTCGTCACCGGCATCTACGGTTTCAGCGTCGAGCGGGTCGCGTACCGCCCGGTGCGGGGCAGCCCCCGCCTGGTGGCGCTGATCTCGGCCATCGGCATGTCGATCTTCCTGCAGAACTGGGTCGCCCTGGGCCAGGGCGCGCGCGACATGGCGGTGCCATCGCTGGTGTCCGGCGCGGTGCAGTTCCACATGGGATCCGACTTCGATGTGACGGTGCCGTATTCGCGCATCATGATCATCCTGGTGACCGTGGCGCTGATGGTCGGCCTGACGCTGTTCATCAAGTACTCCCGCATGGGCCGCGCCTCGCGCGCCTGCTCGCAGGACATGCACATGGCCAACCTGCTGGGCATCGACACCAACCGCGTGATCTCCTTCACGTTCGTGATGGGCGCGATCCTGGCGGCGGTGGGCGGCGTGCTGATCGCCATCACCATCGGCAAGCTCAATCCCTTCATCGGCTTCCTGGCCGGCATCAAGGCCTTCACGGCGGCGGTGCTGGGCGGCATCGGCAGCATCCCCGGCGCCATGCTGGGCGGCGTGTTGCTGGGCCTGGCCGAAACGTTCGCGGCAGCCTATATCTCGTCGCAGTACAAGGACATCGTGGCGTTCTCGCTGCTGGTCCTGATCCTGCTGTTCCGTCCCACCGGGCTGTTGGGCAAACCTGAGGTGGAAAAAGTCTGATGTCGAACAACAATCTCAAAAACGCCACGATGGCGGCGGTGCTGACCGCCGTCATCGTCACCCCCGTCTTCGGCCTGCAACTGATCCGTCAGGGCGCCCGCACGTCGATGGAGTCGCACTGGTCGCTGGTGGCCCTGGCCGCCGCGGTCGTGTTCGTGTTCCAGCTGCTGCGGCCCTGGATCGCCAAGCCGTTCCAGAAGCTCAAGACCAATCTGCCGACCTTGCCCTCGGCCCCGGCCAAGAGCAACAAGCTGCTGATGTTCCTGATCCTGGCGGTGGCCGTGACCTGGCCGTTCTTCGCCGGCCGCAGCTCGGTCGACATCGCCACGCTGGTGCTGATCTACGTGATGCTGGGCCTGGGCCTGAACATCGTGGTCGGTTTCGCCGGGCTGCTGGACCTGGGCTTCGTCGGCTTCTACGCCGTCGGCGCCTATACCTACGCCTTGCTGTACCACTGGGGCGGCTGGAGCTTCTGGGAGGCGCTGCCGTTCTCGGGCGCGATGGCCGCGCTGTTCGGCTTCATCCTGGGCTTCCCGGTGCTGCGCCTGCGCGGCGACTACCTGGCCATCGTGACGCTGGGCTTCGGCGAAATGATCCGCCTGTTGCTGATCAACCTGAACACGCTCACGGGCGGTCCGGACGGTATCTCGGGCATTCCCAAGCCGTCGGTGTTCGGCCTGGAGATGACGCGTCGCGCCAGCACGGAAGGGGGCACCACGTTCCATGACTTCTTCGGCCTGACGTTCCAGAACCAGCACATGGTGATCTATCTGTACATGATGGCGCTGCTGCTGGCGCTGGTGACGCTGTTCGTCTCGACGCGCCTGATCCGCATGCCGGTCGGCCGCGCCTGGGAGGCGCTGCGCGAGGACGAGATCGCCTGCCGTTCGCTGGGCCTGAACCCGACCCGCATCAAGCTGTCGGCGTTCACGCTGGGCGCGACCTTCGCCGGTTTCGGCGGCGCGTTCTTCGCGGCGCGCCAGGGCATGGTCAACCCCGAATCCTTCACCTTCATCGAGTCTGCGCTGATCCTGGCGATCGTGGTGCTGGGCGGCATGGGGTCGCAGGTGGGCGTGATCCTCGCCGCCATCCTGCTGACGGTGCTGCCCGAGCTGGCGCGCGAGTTCGCCGAGTACCGGATGCTGATGTTCGGTCTGGTGATGGTATTGATGATGATGTGGCGTCCGCAGGGGTTGTTGCCCATGAAGCGTCCCCACGTGGAGCTGGCTAAATGAGCGAGGCATTGCTGAAAGTATCCGGACTGACCATGCGCTTCGGCGGCCTGCTGGCCGTCGATAGCGTGGCGTTCGAAGTCAAACCCGACGAGGTGTTCGCCATCATCGGCCCCAACGGCGCCGGCAAGACCACCGTGTTCAACTGCGTGGGCGGTTTCTACGCGCCGACCGCGGGCGACATCGTGATGGACGGCAAGTCCATCACCGGCCTGCCGAGCCACAAGGTGGCGCGTCACGGGCTGGTGCGCACGTTCCAGAACGTGCGGCTGTTCAAGCAGCTGACGGTGCTGGAGAACCTGCTGGTGGCGCAGCACACGCAGGTGGAGTCGCGCCTGTTGCCGGGCCTGCTCAAGACCAAGTCCTATCGCCAGTCGGAAGCCGACGCGCTGTCGCGCGCGGCGCAGTGGCTGGATTTCATGGGCCTGCGCGAGTATGCCAACCGCGAGGCGGGCAACCTGGCCTACGGCCACCAGCGTCGCCTGGAAATCGCGCGCTGCATGATCACCAAGCCGCGCCTCTTGATGCTGGACGAGCCGGCCGCCGGCCTGAACCCGCAGGAAAAGCGCGATCTGCAGTCGCTCATCGACCAGCTGCGCCGCGAGTTCGGCGTGGCGGTGCTGCTGATCGAGCACGACATGAGCCTGATCATGGGCATTTCCGACCGCATCCTGGTCATGGAGCACGGCAAGCCCATCACTACCGGCACCCCCGAGCAGGTGCGCAACGACGAGCGCGTCATCAAGGCGTACCTGGGGGAGGAATAAATGCTGAAGCTGGAAAACATTCACACGTTCTACGGCGCCATCCAGGCGCTCAACGGCGTGTCGGTGGACGTCAACAAGGGCGAGATCGTGACCCTGATCGGCGCCAACGGCGCCGGCAAGACCACGCTGCTGATGACGGTCTGCGGCAATCCGCGCGCCAAGGAAGGCAAGATCACCTTCGAGGGCGAGGACATCACCAACAAGGACACGCACCACATCATGCGCAATGGCATCGCCATTTCGCCGGAAGGGCGGCGCGTGTTCAAGGACCTGACGGTGGCCGAGAACCTGATGATGGGCGGCTTTTTCTCCAAGCGCGAGGAGATCCAGGCGGGCATCGACCACGTCTATGGCTTGTTCCCGCGCCTGAAGGAACGGGCCAGCCAGCGCGCCGGGCTGATGTCGGGCGGCGAGCAGCAGATGCTGGCGATCGGGCGGGCCTTGATGACGCGGCCGCGCCTGCTGCTGCTGGACGAGCCGACGCTGGGGCTGGCGCCGCTGGTGATCGCACAGATCTTCGACATCATCCGCGAGATCCGCGAGCAGGGCGTGACGGTGTTCCTGGTCGAGCAGAACGCCAACAAGGCGCTGCAGGTGGCGGATCGCGGGTATGTGCTGGAGAACGGGCGGGTGGTGCTCCAGGATACGGGGGCGAATCTGCTGGTCAATGATCAGGTGCGGAAGGCTTATCTGGGCGGGTGATCCGCTTGAAGGTTTTATTCCCCGCGAAGGGAAATTTGGGCGCTACTGCGAAGGGCGCCCTTTTTTTTCGTCTTGATCGAGGCGGGGGGGGGGGCTTCGTGGGTCGCCCGAGGGGGGGGGGGGGGGGGCGCGACGGGCCAACGATTGCGGTCCGGAGCGTTCGCTCCGGACTGCCCCTTCGTCATCTTCGTCACAGCCTGCGGCTGTTCCTTCAGATTCCCTCGGGCGCATCGACGGCCCGCCGCGCCCACCCGCCACCCGCCTCGGGCTGCGGATTGCGAGGCTTGTCGCGCTGCTGGAGCGTGGGGTAAGGGGCGGGTTTTGCGGGGCCCGCAAAGATTGGCCGCGCGGGCGGCCAATCTTGGCATACGCGGTGGGGGTGCGTCGGGAGGATGGCGCTGCGCGCTGGGGGAGGGGGGACCCGCCTGGGGGGGGAGAGAGAGGGGCGGTCGCACTGTGCCAGACATGAAATCGGGTTAGAGGCCTTTGATTTCTGGCATTGGGATCGGGGGGGCCGAGCTTTTTCATAGCAACTCGACCGCCCTGTAGGGCTCGCGTATTACTTGTCCGCGGGGCCGAGGGCCTCTGCCCAGTTCTTTTTCATGGCGGCGATTCGGGCCTCGTAGGCGGATTTCAGGCAGGCGGCGTCGGGGCAACGGTCGCGCACGGTGGTGCGCCATTGCGTCTGTTCTTTTGCCACGGGATCGCGCCATTCGCCGGTTTCACCGTCACGGCCAGCGGTTTCGGACTGGATCTTGTCGTAGAGATCCTTCACCTGATCGTCCAGCCTGGACAGCGACGGGTCGGCGCAGATCAGATGTTCGACATGGGTTTTCGCGGCCTTGCAGTCGAAGCCGGCGGCGTGGGCGGCTTTGACTGGCAGGAACGGAGCGCTGGCGAGGACGGCGCAGATTGCCGCATGCAGGATCGCATGTTTGCCTTGAGCGCTTTGCCGGCGCGGGCCTTTCATGATGGCGGTCGGCATTGCCGCGGGAACGGGGTTGCGCACGTCCTTGACTCCTGAATGATCCGCGGCCACCGATAGGGGGGGCCCGCGGGTCGATTCTCCCGGTTGTCGGGCGGTTGTGCAACTCGCGGGCCTTGCCTACGCGGCGATGCGTTGCTCGGGCTGGTCGGCCAGGTAGTGGGCGATGGCGGCGCGGGCCAGGGCGTCGATCGAGTCGGTCAGGGTGATGCCCAGGCTGGGGCGCAGGGCGTGGGGCACGGCCAGCGGCAGCTCGGTGCAGCCCAGGACGACGGCGTCGGCGCCGCGGGCCTTGAGGCGGGCGATGCATTCGGCGGCGGGGGCGAAGGCGGCTTCGAGCTGGTTGCCCTTGACGGCGCGGATCGAGGCCATGCAGTAGCGTTCGACTTCATCGTCGTCGGGGACGATGCATTCGTAGCCCTGGGCTTCGAGGTGGCGCTGGTAGAGGCCGAGCTTGAGCGTGGCGGCGGTGCCCATCAGGCCGATGCGGCCCTGTTGCAGGCCGAGGCGGCGCAGGTCGTCGATGACGGCCTGGATGATGTGCAGCACGGGGCGCTGGGTGGCGGCGGCGATGTCGTCGTACCAGAGGTGCGCGGTGTTGCAGGGGATGGCGATGAGCTGGGCGCCGGCGCGTTCCAGAAAGCGCACGCCTTCGACCATGTAGGGCAGGGGATTCTCGCCGCCGGCCATGTAGGCGCTGGAACGATCGGGGATGCGCGGATCGTTGCGAAGCAGGGTGGGGATGTGCTGCTGGTCCGCGTCGGCGGGCGTGAGCGCCGCGAGGCGGAGCGCGAAGGCGGCGCCGGCCATGGGGCCCATGCCGCCCAAAACACCCAGGTAACAGCCCTGGGAATAGCTATTCACTTTGTTGACTCCAAGGTAATGCATCACCGGGTGCCAGTACCTGGCCCGGGCGCTCGGCGCCGGTCCGTTCCCCGTCCCACACCTGCCGGCCATTGACCCACACGCCGTGGATGCCCTGACTAACCTGAATGGGAGCTGAAAAAGTGGCCACATCTGTCACCGTGGCGGGATCGAACAGCACCAGATCAGCATGATACCCCTCACGCAGCAGGCCGCGCTCGGACAGGCCGTATTGGGCCGCCGCCAGGCCGGTCATCTTGTGGATGGCGGTTTCGAGCGACAGCAGCTGTTGTTCGCGCACCATGGTGCGCAGCACGTTGGTGAAGGTGCCCCACTGGCGCGGGTGCGGATGCGGGTCGAACGGCAGGCCATCGGAGCCGACCATGGTCAGCGGGTGGCTGAAGATGCGGTTGACGTCGGCCGGATCCATCAGAAAGTAGATGGCGCCGGCGGGCGCCAGGCGGGCCAGGGCGGCTTCGTCGTCCAGGCCCAGTTCGGCCATGACGTCGGCGAAGTCGCGGCCGGTGGCCTCGGGGTAGCCCTTGGACCAGGTGATCAGGGTGCGGCTGGCCAGGCGGGCGCGGTCCAGCCGCAGCATGGTCGAGGTGGCGGGATACGGGTGGCAGTCGAGGCAGACGCGCTGCGTGGCGGCGGCGCGGCTGATCATGTCCAGCGTTTCGCGGCTGCGCCCGTGGTTGCGTTCGCCGGCCAGCTTGTGGTGCGAGAACACCACGCGGCAGTCCAGTTCGCGGCCGATCAGCAGCGCCTCTTCCATGGCCGGCACGATGTGGTCGGCCTCGTCGCGCAGGTGGGTGGCGTAGATCGCGCCGGCGCGGCCGCGCAGCGGCTGGCAGACGTCGACGATCTCGTCGGTGGGCGCGGCGCTGGCGGGCGGGTAGAAGGTGCCGGTGGAGACGCCGAAGGCGCCGGCCTCCAGCGCCTCGTCGAGCAGGGCGCGCATGGCCTGGCGTTCGGCGTCGGTGGCGGCGCGGCCGGTGTCGTCCATGACCGCCACGCGCAGCGTGGTGTGGCCGACCAGCGGGATGACGTTGACCGCGGCGGGCGCGTCGGCCAGGGCCTGGAGCCAGGCGCGGAAGGTTTCGAAGCGGAACAGCTCGGGCGGACCCAGCAGGTCCAGCGGCTGCGGGATCTCCTGGCGCGACAGCGGCGCCAGGCTGACGCCGCAGTTGCCGGTGACGACCGTGGTGATGCCTTGCGAGACCTTGGGCAGCATCTCGGGATGCGCCAGCAGGTAGCCGTCGTCGTGGGTGTGCGAGTCGATGAAGCCGGGCGCCAGCGCCAGGCCGCGGGCATCGATCACCGGCACGCCGGGGGCGTGGGCGAATTCGCCCAGCGCCACGATGCGTCCGGCGCGCACCGCCAGGTCGCCCTGGCGCGACGGCCCGCCGCCGCCGTCGATGAGCGTGGCGCCGGCCACGATGAAGTCGACGCGCGGGGCGGGGTCCAGCCGGGTGCTGCGGTCCGTCATGGCGGGGCTCAGTCCAGTTTCTCGATGCCGGCGGTTTCGATGATCTGCTTCCACTTGGCGGTTTCGCGATCGATCAGCTGCTTGAATTCATCCGGCGCGCCGCTGGCGGGCACCGCGCCCAGCGTTTCCAGGCCGGTGCGGACCTCGGGGGCCTGCAGCGCCTTCTGGATGGCGGCATTGAGCTTGGCGACGACCTCGGGCGGGGTGCCCTTGGGCGCGACCACGCCGCCCCAGGCCACGGTTTCGTAGCCCTTCAGGCCGGCTTCGTCCAGCGTCGGCACGTCGGGCATCAGCGCCAGGCGCTTCAGGCTGCTGACGCCGATGGCGCGCACCTTGCCGCTCTTGACCAGCGGGGTGGCCTCGGAGGTGTTGACGAACAGGTAGTCCAGGCGCCCGCCCAGCAGGTCCTGGATGGCGGCGGGGCCGCCGTTGTACGGGATGAACATGACGTCGACCTTGGCCATGCTCTTGAACAGTTCGCCGCCCATGTGGCCGGTGGTGCCGACGCCGGAAGCGCCGTACGACAGGCGGCCGGGCTCCTTGCGGGCGCGGTCGATCAGGTCCTGCACGCTCTTGACGGGCGAGTCGGCCGGCACGATCAGCGCGTTGTACAGGTCGAACATGTGGGCCACGGGCGCCAGGTCCTGGTCGACGTCGTAGGGCAGGCGCTTGAACAGCGAGCGGTTGACCGCCAGCGTGTTGATGTTGCCGTAGCCCACCGTGTAGCCGTCGGGCGCGGCGCGCTTGACCAGCGCGATACCGATGTTGCCGGCGGCGCCGGGACGGTTTTCCACCACCAGGGTGGCGCCCGTGTCCTTGGAGATCTGGGTCGTGATCAGGCGCGACAGCACGTCGGGCGAACCGCCGGCGGCCGACGGCACGATGAAGGTGATGGGCTTGTCGGGATAGGCGCCGGCGGCCTGGGCGCCCGCGGTGAAGGTGGCGGCCAGCGCCAGGGCGGCGAGGCTGCGGATGAAGGTGCGTTGCATGCTGGATTCCCCTTGTTTTGTAGTGTGGAGGCCGGCAGATTAGCACCGGGCATGCGGCACCGCGTCATCGAAAAATGTCGAAAACCTATAATCCGCCGTTATTGATCAAGGGGAACCAACATGGATGAGCAGGCCTATGCCGACGAGGTCGGGCCCAGCGCCGGCCGGCCGCTGAACCTGCGCCAGATCGAGGTGTTCCGCGCCATCATGATGGCCGGCTCGATCAGCGGCGCGGGGCGCATGCTGCACGTGTCGCAACCGGCGGTGAGCCGGGTGCTGGCGCTGACCGAGACGCGCCTGGGCTACCGGCTGTTCGAGCGGGTCAAGAGCCGGCTCTCGCCCACCGCCGAGGCGCGGCGCCTGTATGCGGAGGTCGAGCAGGTCTATGGCGGCATCCAGCGCGTCAACGATCTGGCGGCCAGCCTCGGGCAGTCGGGCGCGGGCATGCTCAAGATCGTCGCCAGCGCCAGCTATGGCCAGCGGCTGGTGCCGATGGCGCTGGGCCGCTTTCGCGACCGCAATGCCGACGCGCGGGTCGATTACCGCAGCGTCACGTTCGACGAACTGGCCTCGTATTTCCTGTCGGGACAGGCCGATATCGGCATCTCGATGCGGCCGCCGGACCATCCCAACCTGGCCTCGACCCGGCTGGCGACGGTGCCGGTGATCTGCGCGCTGCCCAAGGGCCATCCGCTGGCCGCGCACGAGGTGGTGCATCCGGAGGATTTCGCCTCGGCGGCCTGGATCGGCTATCCCCACGACACGCCGCTGGGACGCGCGCTGCAGTCGTTCTTCGGCGGCGCGCCGGCCTGCGCGGCGGCGGTCGAGGTGCATTCGCCGGTGACGGCCTGTTCGTTCGTGCAGCAGGGCCTGGGCCCGGCGCTGGTGGATGCCTGGTGCGTGTCGCCGGATCAGACCGACAGCATGGTGCTGCGGCCGATCGCGCCGGGCGCCAGCGTCGAGATCTGGGCCACGCATTCGAACCTGAGCGCGCCGCCGCTGCTGGCGCGGCGCTTCCTGGCGGCGGTCAAGAAGATCCTGGAGAGCGCGGCGCCGGCCGTGGCGGGGGCCTGAAAAAAGAACGCCCCGGCGTCCAGGACGGCCGGGGCGATGGCGCGCGGGCAGGCCGGCGCCGATGCCGTCATGCCAGGCCTTCGGCCTTGAGCGCGGCCTTGACGCCGGCGTTGTCTTCCATGCGCTTGAAGAACGCGGCCAGGTGGTCCTGGCCCGCCAGGTCGACCTGCTTGGCGTGGGCCCAGCGCAGCACCACGTAGAGGTAGGCGTCGGCGATCGACGGCGCCTCGCCGCCCAGGTAGGGTTGGTTGATGAGCTGGGCGTCCAGCAGCGCGAACAGTCGCGTCAGGATCTTGGAGGCCGAGGCGGCCAGTTCCTGCTGCGGGCCTTCTTCGTTGAGGAAGCGGCCGGCGCCGAAGATCATCGAGAAGGTCTTGTGGATGTCGGAGTTGATGAAGCCGAGCCAGCGGCGCACGTCGGCGCGCGAGCGGGCCGAGCCGTCGCCCAGCAGCTTGGCCTGCGGCGCCTGTTCGGCCAGGTATTCCAGAATCGCGACGTTCTGGGTCAGCGCGAAACCGTCGTCGACCAGCGCGGGCACGGCGCCCAGCGGATTGACCTTCAGGAACTCGGGACCCTTGAGTTCGTCGCGGCTGAGCTTGTGCGTGTCATAGGGCTTGCCGATCCATTCCAGCACGATGTGGGAGGCGAGCGAGCACGCGCCGGGCATGTAGTACAGTTTCATGTAAGGGAGTCTCCTGAGAGAAATGGACGGGCAGCCACCCGTCGCTGGCTCCTATGGTACGCCACCCGCAAGGCGCCGCGCCGTGCCGCCGCGCTTCACCCCGCCGCCGGAGATGTCCATGCCGTCACGCCCGTCCGCGATCCGTCGCGCCTCGTCCCTGATCGCCTTCGCCGGCGCCGCGCTATGCGCGGCCAGCGTCTGGGCCACCCCGCAGAAAAGTCCCGACAGGCCGCCCGCCGCGCGCGCGCAGGTGACCGTCGTGGTGGGCGGCCTGGAGCATCCCTGGTCGATGGCCTTCCTGCCCGAGGGCGGCATGCTGATCACCGAGCGCCCCGGCAGCCTGCGGCTGCTGCGCATCCCGGGCGGCCTGTCCCAACCGCTGGCCGGCGTGCCCAAGGTGGCGGCGCAGGGGCAGGGCGGCCTGCTGGACGTGGCCCTGTCGCCGGGCTTCGCGCAGGACCGCTACGTCTATCTGTCATACGCCGAATCGGATGGCTCGCGCAGCGGCACCGCCGTCGGCCGCGGCCGGCTGTCGGCCGACGCCACGGCGCTGGAGGACTTCCAGGTGCTGTTCCGCCAGGCGCCCAAGCTGTCGCAGGGCCTGCATTTCGGCTCGCGCCTGGTGTTCGACGGCAAGGGCCATCTGTTCATTTCACTGGGCGAGAACAACCAGCGCCCGACCGCGCAGGACCTCGACAAGCTGCAGGGCAAGGTGGTGCGCCTGAACGTCGACGGCTCGGTGCCGCCCGACAATCCCTTTGTCGGCAAGGCCGGCGCGCGGCCGGAAATCTGGTCGTACGGGCACCGCAATCCGCAGGGCATGGCGATGAATCCGTGGAGCGGCGCGCTGTGGGAGCACGAGCACGGCCCGCGCGGCGGCGACGAGATCAACCTGGTGCAGCCCGGCAAGAACTACGGCTGGCCGCTGGCGACCTACGGCATCAATTACTCTGGCCAGCCGATTCCCGAGGCCAAGGGCGAGACGTTGCCGGGCATGGAATCGCCGCTGTACTGGTGGGCCAAGTCGCCGGCCATCAGCGGCATGGCGTTCTACGATGCCGACCGCTTTCCCGCCTGGCGCCATTCGCTCTTCATCGGCGCGCTGGCCGACCAGGACCTGATCCGGCTGACGCTGGACGGCGACAAGGTGGTGGCCGAGGAACGCCTGCTGGGCGAGCGCAAGGCCCGCATCCGCGACGTGCGGCAGGGGCCGGACGGATTTGTGTATGTGCTGACCGACGCGTCGCCGGGCGAGCTGCTGCGGCTGGCGCCGGCGCCAGCGGGAGGGTGATGTCATGAAGACCTATGAATTGATCGGCTCGCCCGGCTGCGGTTCGGCCGTGGTCGAGATGGCGCTGGCGCTGGCCAGCGTGCCGCACACGCTGACCGACGTGCCGTACCTCAAGCCCGGTCCCGAGCGCGACCGGCTGCTGCACCTCAATCCGCTGGGCCAGGTGCCGACGCTGATCACGCCGGACGGCGAAGTGATGACCGAAAGCGCGGCGATGGTGCTGCACCTGCACGACGTGGCGCCGCAGGCCGGCCTGGCGCCCGAGCCATCACGGCCCGAGCGGGCGCGTTTCCTGAACCTGCTGGTGCGGCTGGTGGCGGCGATCTACCCCACCTTCACCTACGGCGATGATCCGCCGCACTGGACCACGCCGGGCGCGGCGGCCGACCTGCTGCGCGAGCGGGTGCATACGCGGCGCGCGGAACTGTGGCTGGAACTGGAGCGCCAGGCCGGCGCGCCGCACATGCTGGGCCGGCGCTTTTCGGCGCTGGACCTGTACGTGACGGTGATGACGCACTGGCGGCCGGGCCGCGCCTGGTTCGAGGCCCACTGTCCGGCCTTGACGGCGGTCGCCGACCAGGCGGCGCTGGAGCCGACCGTGGCGGGCGTGCTGCGCCGTAATTTCCCGCCGCCGACCGAATAGCGGGCGCGCCGCGCGGGGCCGACCATTGACCGCCGCGCGGCTTGGCCGGCCTGGCCGCTAGGCCTTGGCGCGCCGCTTGTGCGAGCCGCGCGCCTCGCGCACCGCGATGTAGACGCCGCTGCCGGCGATGAACAGCGCGCCCAGGTAGGCATAGGCGTCGGGCGCCTCGCGCCAGAAGATCCAGCCCAGCAGCGTGGCCCAGATCAGGCCGGTGTAGTCGAACGGCGCCACCACCGAGGCCGGCGCGATGCGAAAGCCCTGCGTGATCAGCGCCAGCCCGAGCGTGCTGAACAGCGCCACCGCCGCGAAATAGGGCAGGTCGACCATGGCCGGCGTGTGCCAGACCCAGGGCAGGGCCACCGCGCTGCACACCAGCTGGCCGGCGACGATGTAGAAGGTGGTGGTCAGCATGCCTTCACCGCGGCTGATGCCGCGCGCCGTGATCATCATGACGGCGTACAGGAAGGCGGTGGTCAGCGGCAGCAGGGTGGCGGCCTGGAAGGCGTCGGTGCCCGGCCGCACGATGATCAGCACGCCCGCGAACCCGGCCAGCACCGCCAGCCAGCGCCGGCCATCGACGCGCTCCTTCAGGATCAGCACCGACAGCGCGGTGACGAACAACGGCGCGGCGAACGCGATGGCGGTGGCCTCCGCCAGCGGCAGCGCGCGCAACCCCAGGTAGAAACAACAGGCCGAGACCACGTTGATGGCGCCGCGCGTCAGGTGCAGGCCGGGATGGGCCGTGCGCAGCACCCGGCGTCCGCCCAGCCAGACGGCCAGGGCGGTGACGAACGGCAGCGCGATCAGCGCGCGCAGGAACAGGATCTGCAGCGGGTTGTAGGAGGTGCCCAGCCATTTGGCGTTGGCGTCGCTGAGCGTCAGGAAGAAGATGCCTCCGGCGACACAGGCGATGCCCGTGAAGACGGAGTGGTCACGCGCGGCGGGAAAAACGGTAGAGGACGACATCGGGGTTCAGCAGGAAAGGCGGCCGAGGCCGCCAGGAGGCAATGCGGGGGTGCCGGGCCGCGGCCCGGCGAGGGGGCTCAGCCCTGGGCGCGGTAGGCGGCCAGCGCCACCATCGCCCAGGCGGCCAGGAAGGCCGCGCCGCCCACGGGCGTGATCGCGCCGAGCCAGTGGGTGCCGGTCAGGGTCAGGACGTACAGGCTACCTGAAAACAGGACGATGCCGATGAACATCACCAGGCCGGCGGCCGACAGCAGCGGCGAACCGTAGCGCGCGCCGAGCAGCGCGATGATGAACAGGCCCAGGCCGTGGATCAGATGGTACATGACGCCGGTCTGCCAGACCGCCAGCAGCTCGGGGGTCACCAGGCGCTTGAGGCCGTGCGCGCCGAAGGCGCCGGCGCCGACGGCGATCAGCAGGTTGATGGCCGCGAGAATGGTGAGCTGGCGGTCGGTCATGCGGGATCCTTTGCGGGAAAGTGGGCGCGGTTGCGCAGGTGCCTATGATAGGCCCATTCGCGGCGGCCCCGGCGGAGGATCAATCCACCGTCAGCACCGCCCGGCCTAGCACCTTGCCGGCGCGCAGCGACGCCAGCACGCTGTCGGCCGCATCCAGCGGATAGCGGTGCACCGGCATCGGCGGCACCTTGCCGGCCCGCACCAGTTCCATCAGCTCGCGCAGTTCGGCCAGGTTGCCGACGTAGCTGCCGATGATGGACATGGCCTTCATCGGAATCAGGGCGATCGGCCACGACGAGGCGCCGCCGAACAGCCCGACGATGATGAGCTTGCCGCCCTTGGTCAGGAAGTCGAACGCCAGCGCGGTGGTGGACGGGGCGCCCACCAGGTCGATGGCCGCCTGCAGCGGCTTGCCGCCGGCGGCCTGGATGATCTGCCGCGCGGCGTCGGGCGCGGCGCCGTCGATGGCGGCCAGCGCGCCGGCCTCCAGCGCGGCCTGGCGCTTGGCCGGGTCGATGTCGACCACGATGCCGCCCTTGCCGCCCAGCGCCTTGATCAGCGTCAGGCTCATCAGGCCCAGGCCGCCGGCGCCGAAGATGACCACGGGGTGCTCGCGGTAGACGGCCTCGCCGATCTTCCTGAGCGCCGAATAGGTGGTCAGGCCCGAGCAGGCGTAGGGGGCGATGCGGGCCGGATCGAGATCGCCGATGTCGATCAGGTAGCGCGGGTGCGGCACCAGCATCTGCTCGGCGTAGCCGCCGGCGCGATGGATGCCCAGGCAGGCGGGGGCGGTACAGTGGTTTTCCTGCCCGGACAGGCAGGTGGGGCAGGCGCCGCAGCCGATCCACGGATAGACCAGGTAGTTGCGGCCGGTTTCGACGCCCGTGGCGTCGGGGCCGGCGGCGACCACGCTGCCGACCGTTTCATGGCCCATCGTCAGGGGCAGCGTCACGCCCCGTTCCTTGAGCGACAGGGTGCGGCCCTGGCCCAGGTCGTAGCCGCCTTCCCACAGGTGGATGTCGCTGTGGCAGACGCCCGCGGCGCGGACCTTCAGCAGCACCTGCGAGCCTTGCGGCGCGGCAATGGGCTGATCCATCTGCTGCAGCGGTTCGCGGAAATTGACGACGCAATAGCACTTCATGGAATGTCTCCTCTGGGGGGCGGTTTCTTGCTCTACCAGGGGCATTCTCAATCAGTTCGGTGGCAATCGGCAACCCGTCCGCCGCCACCGCGTCTGGCAAGCGCGCGTCAGCCGCCGCGGCGCACCAGCGTCGACTTGCCGAACAGGCTCTCGATCAGGTCCACCGCCAGGTCGGCGGTCTTGTTGCGCACGTCGAAGGCCGGGTTCAGTTCGACCACGTCGAGCGAGCGCATCAGGCCGGTGTCGGCGATCATCTCCATGCACAGCTGGGCCTCGCGGTAGGTCGGGCCGCCCATGACCGTGGTGCCGACGCCGGGCGCGATCTCCGGGTCGAGGAAGTCGACGTCGAAACTGACGTGCAGGTGGGTGTCGGCGTCCAGTCCGGCCAGCGCCGCTTCCATCGTCGCGCGCATGCCCATTTCGTCCAGGTAGCGCATGTCGAACACTTCCAGGCCGGCCTGGTGCACCAGGCGCTTCTCGCCGTCATCGACGCTGCGGATGCCGATCTGGCGCACCCAGGCCGGATCGATGTCGGGCGTCTGGCCCGACATGCCGGTGATCTGGGCCGGGCCATGGCCGCAGAGGCAGGCCACCGGCATGCCGTGGATGTTGCCGGTGGGCGTGAGCGCGTTGGTGTTGAAGTCGGTGTGCGCGTCCAGCCACAGCACCCGCAGCTTCTTGCCGGTGTCGCGGCAATGGCGCGCCACCGCGCTGATCGAGCCGATGCCCAGGCAGTGGTCGCCGCCCAGCAGGATCGGCAGCGAGCCCTGCGTCAGCGCCTCGTACATGGCGTCGTGCACGGCCTGGTTCCAGGCGGCCACCTCGTTCAGGTGACGGTAGCCGTCCACGGGCGGCTGCCAGGGGTTGGCCGGGCCGTAGAGGTTGCCGCGGTCGGTGACCTGGAATCCCTGGGCTTCGATGACGGGGCCGATGCCGGCCACGCGCAGCGCCTCGGGGCCCATCGAGGCGCCGCGGGCGCCCGCGCCGATGTCCGTGGGCGCGCCGATCAGGGTGACATGCGGGGGCAGGGTAGCGGTGTTTTGCAAGGTCGGACTCCGTCATGCAGGGTTTCGGTATCGGGGTCGAGTGTAGCGCCGCGGCGTGACGCGATCGCCATGGCGCGGGCAAGGCCTTTGGCCGCGCGGGAACGGCGCTGCGGCACAATAGCCGGGCCGATCGAATTCTTTTCCGGATGATCCCATGTCTTTGCAATCCCTGTTCCTGACCCTGGCGCGCGGCGCCGCCGCGGCCGCCCTGGGGCTGGCCTGCGCCAGCCCGGCGCTGGCGGCCGACAAGCCGCTGCGCATCGGCCTCATCCCGAGCGTGGCCAATGCCGCCACCGAGCTGGCCGTGGCCGAGGCCCGCAAGGCCGGCCTGGAGGTCGAGCTGGTCGAATTCAACGACTGGGTATTGCCCAACATCGCGGTGGCCGACGGCTCGGTCGACGCCAATTTCTTCCAGCACGAACCGTTCCTGCAACTGTTCAACGCCCGCCGCGGCGCCAACCTGACGCCCATCGCCTACGGGTATTCGACCACCATCGGCCTGTTCTCCAAGAAGCTCAAGAAGGGCCAGCCGCTGCCGGACGGGGCCACCATCGCGGTGCCCAACGATCCGGTCAACACCGGCCGCGCCTTGCTGCTGCTGGAGTCCATCGGCCTGATCAAGCTCAAGCCGGGCGTGGCGCACCAGGCCACGATCGAGGACGTGACCGACAACCCCAAGAAGCTGAAGTTCGTGCAGATCGAGGGCTCGCAGTCGGCGCGCGTGTTCGACGACGTCACGGCGTCGGTCACGTACACCACCTTCGCCAAGCAGGCCGGCCTGGACGAAAAGGACGGCCTGGCGTTCGACAACACCGATCCGGCCAATGTGCGCCGCTACGCCATCCGCTGGGTCGCGCGGCCCGACCGCGCGCAGGACCCGCGCCTGCTGAAGTTCATCGCCATCTACCAGCAGTCGGCCGAGGTCAAGGCCAAGCTGCGCAGCCTGTACGGCGACCTGATCAGCTTCCCCTGGTAGCGCGGGGCCGCTGCGGAGCGGGAGGGGCCCGGGCGGGCTTGACGTTTCTTGGCAATTGCCGCGCGGCCTTGACCGTATACTGGCCGCGCTTTGCACCCCCCGGGGCCGATCCGGCCCCGCCGTGACGCCTTTGCCCGCCCGCCACCCCATGCGACTCGTTTCTTCGAATGACGCCCTGAATGCCTCGTCGCCGCGCCTTGCCGGCGGCGACCGCGCGGGCGCGCCGGACCCGCGCGACGAGGAACTGGCCCGCCTGCGCCAGGTGGTGGCCCAATACGAGGCCCTGTTCCACAACGCCCCGGTGCTGATCAACGCGTTCGACGAGCGCGGCCAATGCCTGCTGTGGAACGACGCCTGCGAGCGCCGCTTCGGCTGGACCCGCGACGAGATCAACCAGCATCCCGAACCGCTGGCGCTGTTCTATCCCGACCCGGAGATCCGCGCCCGGGTCGTCGAAAGCGTCGGGCGGACGCCGCAGCGCGGCTTTCGCGAATGGCGGCCGCTGACGCGCGACGGCGAGCGCCTGTCGGTCATGTGGTCCAACGTGCGCCTGCCTGATGGCAGCGTCGTCAACATCGGCATGGACGTGACCGAGAACCGCCGCAACGAGGCCGCGCTGGCGCGCCTGGCCAAGGTCGACGGCCTGACCGGCTGCTGGACCCGCGCCGAGATCCTGCAGCGCATGAAGACGATGCTGGAGGCGGCCCGGCATGGCGCCGGCCATACGGCGCTGATGCTGGACCTGGATTTTTTCAAGCAGGTCAACGACCGCTACGGCCACCTGGGCGGCGATGCCGCCTTGCGCCATTTCTGCGACCAGTTGCGGGCCTGCCTGCGCGAGGGCGATTCGGTCGGACGCCTGGGCGGCGAGGAATTCGTGGTGCTGCTGGCGGACGCCGGCCAGGATGTGGCGCTGGCGGTCTGTGACCGGCTGCGCGCCAGCCTGCGCCAGCACCCGGCCAACATCGACGGCCACGCCGTGGTGCTGTCGGCCAGCGGCGGCATCACCGGTTTCCTGGAAACCGACGCCAGCATGTCGGACGTGCTGCGGCGCGCCGACCAGGCCTTGTATCAGGCCAAGCGCTCGGGCCGCGATTGCGCGGTGGTCCTGCCGTCCTGAGGCGTCAGGCGGCGGCGCGGCGCTCGCCGGCGCGGCGGCCGTTCAGGCGCCAGTGCAGGGCCAGCGCGGCCAGGGCCACGGCGGCCGCGGCGGCCAGCCCCAGGCTCTCGAAGCCGGCGTGGGTGTAGAGCGTGCCGGCCACCGCGGTGCCGACGCTGGCGCCCAGGTAGGTGGTGCAGGTATTCAGTCCCAGCACCGCGCCGCGTTCGTCGGGCCGGGCCCGCGACAACAACAGCACCAGCAGGTTCAGGCTCAGTTGCGAGGCCGCGCCCCACAGCGCGGCCAGCGCCAGCACCGCCGTCAGCGCGTGCGCGGCCGGCAGCAGCGCCAGGTAGACCAGGGCGATGGCGGCCAGCGCCAGCGGCAGGGCGCGGCGCGGGCCCAGCCGCTCGATCAGCGGCGCGCCGCCCAGGCCGGCCAGCAGGAAGCCGGCGCCATAGGCGAAGGCGATGAAGCCGACCTGGCCCGCCGACAGTCCCAGCAGGGTGCGCACGTGATCCGCCAGGAAGGCATAGACGCCGTAGAAGGCCGACGAGAACGCCAGGCAGCCCAGCAGCAGCACCGGCACGTCGCGGTACGACAGCGGCGCCAGCAGGCGCGACAGCCGCGGCGGCGCGGCGTGGGCGCTGCGGCGTTCCGGCAGCTTGCGCAGCCCCGCCAGCGCGACCGCGGCGCACAGGGCCAGCACGGCGTAGGTGGCGCGCCAGCCGACCGCGTCGGAGATCAGCGCCGACAGGGGCACGCCAGCCACCAGCGAGACCGACCAGCCCGAGATCACGCGCCCCAGCGCGCGGGTTTCCTGTCCGGCGGCGGCCACCAGCGAGGCCGAGCCGTAGGCCGCCGGCAGGATCACGCCCGCGGCGGCGCCGGCCAGCGCCTGGGCCACGGTCAGGACGATCCAGTGCGGCGCGGTGGCCGACAGCAGCAGCGCCGCGATCAGCACCGCCATGGCGATGAGGAGGGAACGGCGGATGCCCCAGCGGTCGATGCGGGCCGCCAGCAGGAAGGCGCTGGCCGCGGTGGCCGCGCCGTAGGCCGAAATGGCGGTGCTGACGGTGAGGGCGGTGCTGCCGAACGAACGCGCCACGTCCGACAGGATCGGGCTGAGCGCCAGGCCGTTCGAGCCGACGACGCTGACGGCGAACATCAAGGCGGGGATGGCGGGGGGAAGCGGCTGGCGGCGCGACGGCGCGCGAGCGGTGTTGCGGTTCTGCATCCGCGGAATTTTATTGGAATAAAATAAGGGTTAATACCGATATTCCTTTATCCCGTAAAAGTTCGAATGCCGTTAGGCAGAACCAGATTCCAATGCCAGATCTCGACGACCGCGACCGAAAACTATTAACGCTGCTGGCGGACGACGCCTCGCCGAGCTACGCCGAATTGGGCAAATTGCTGAACCTGTCGGCCCCCGCCGTGCACGAGCGGGTCAAGCGCCTCAAGCGCGACGGCCTCATCAAGGGCATCGCCGCGCGGCTGGACGGCGCCCGCATCGGCCGCCCGCTGCTGGCGTTCGTGCACGTGGACACCAACAACTGGAGCATCACCCAACAGGTGCTGGGCCTGGCCGAACTGACCGAGGTCGAGGAGATCCACACCATCACCGGCAAGAGCGCCATGCTGCTCAAGGTGCGGGTGCGCGACACGCAGGCGCTGGAGGCGCTGCTGGCGCGCATCCACCAGATCGAGGGCATCACCAACACCACCAGCGATATCGCGCTGACCAGCTACCTGGAGCGCGGGCCGCTGCCGGACGACGCCTAGTTCAGTGCACCGGCCGCAATCGCAGGCGGGTGATCTCGGACGGCGCGCCCAGGCGCTTGGGCGGGCCCCAGTAGCCGGTGCCGCGGCTGATGTAGACCCACATGTCGCCCAGGCGGTGCAGGCCGGCCGTGTACGGCTGCTGGAAGCGCACGAAAAAGCCCCAGGGGAAGAACTGGCCGCCATGCGTGTGGCCCGACAGTTGCAGGGTGTAGCCCAGCGGCGCGGCCGCGGCCGCGCTGCGCGGCTGGTGCGCCAGCAGGATCTTGGGCAGCGCATCGGCCGGCGCGCCGGCCAGCGCCGCCGCGGGGTTGCTGCGCTGGCGCGGGTCGAACGCGCCGGCGCTGTAGTCGGTGACGCCGGCCACCACCACCGGCAGGCCGGCGGGATGGATCACGGCATGCTCGTTCATCAGCACCCGCAAGCCCATGCGGCGGAATTCCGCCACCCAGGGCGCGGCGCCTGAATAATATTCATGGTTGCCGGTCACCAGGTACACGCCGAAGGGCGCGCGCAGCTGGCCCAGCGGGCTGGCCTGCGCCGCCAGCTGCTCGACGCTGCCGTCCACCACGTCGCCGGTGATGGCGATGACGTCGGGCGTCAGCTCGTTGACCGCGTCGACGATGGCCTGCACGTAGCGCCGCTTGATCGTCGGCCCGACGTGGATGTCGCTGATCTGCACAATGGTGAAGCCGTCCAGGTCGGTCGGCAGGCCGCGGATCGGCACGTCGACCGTCACTACGCGGGCGCGCCGGCGGGCGTTGTAGAAGCCGACCAGCGTGGCCGCCAGCGCCAGTGCCGCGACGGCGATCGCGCTGATGCGCCGCAAGTCGATCCAGGGCAGTCCCGGGCCCGTCGCCAGGCTCACCAGCCACGTCACCAGCAACAGCGCGTCGCGCAGCACCGTCAGCACGAACAGCGACGAGAACAGCCCCATGGCGATCAGGCCGACCCAGGCGATGCGGTCGCCCCAGGGCGGGTGCACCGACGAGCGCGCCAGCATGCCCAGCGGAATCAGGATGCACGACAGGATCAGCAGCAGGATCGCGCTCGCCGAACCCGGGCCGTCCAGGCCGGCGTCGGGGATCAGGCGGGCGCCGACGTAGACGTGGGCCAGCGCGCCCAGGGTCAGAAAGCGCAGGAAAAACGAGGATTGGCGTAGAGACACGGGCGGCGGGGCGGGGGCCGGCGCGAGGGGCGGCCCAACGGTAGCGAAGGAACCCCCATTCTATGCCCTGCGCGCACGGCATCCGGGATGGAAATGCCACGGGCGGCGCCAGATGGACGCCGCCGCTTGCGCGTGACGGCCGCCTCAGGCGGGCGTCAGCAGGCTGGCGTCCATCTGGTCCAGGCGGTTGATGCCGAGCATGGCCATGTTGCGGTCGACCTCGGCGCGCAGCAGGCCGATGGCGTGCGCCACGCCGGCCTGGCCGCCGACGGCCGCGGCATAGTTGAAGGGACGGCCGACGAACACGAAGCGCGCGCCCAGCGCCAGCGCCTTGAGCACGTCGCCGCCGCGACGCACGCCGCTGTCCATCATCACCGGCATGGCGCCGGCGGCCGCCACCACGCCGGGCAGGGCGCGCAGCGGCGAGATCGCGCCGTCGAGCTGGCGGCCGCCGTGGTTGGAGACGATGATGCCGTCGGCGCCGTGCTCGCGCGCCAGCCGCGCGTCGGCCGGGTGCAGGAGGCCCTTGATGATGAGCGCGCCCTGCCATTGCCGGCGGATGCGCGCCACGTGCTCCCAATTGAGGTGGTCGCGGGCGCTGAAATCACGCAGCACCGAGCCCGACACGATGGGCGCGCCGCGCGTGGCGAACGAATTCTCGAAGTGCGGCATGCCGTGGGCCAGCAGCGTGCGCAGGAAGGTGCCGGCGAGCCAGCGCGGCCGGGTCAGGCCGTCCCAGGCCAGCCGCAGGCTCGGCTTGAGCGGGGTGGAAAAGCCGGTGCGCACGTTGTTCTCGCGGTTGGCCGACACCGGGATGTCCACCGTCAGCACCAGGGTCTCGTAGCCGGCGCGGGCGGCGCGCGCCACCAGCGCGTCGATGCGCGCGGGGTCGCCGGGCAGGTAGGCCTGGAACCAGGTGCCGGGCGCGGCCTGGATGACGTCTTCCAGCGCGATCAGCGCGGTGCCGCTGAGGATGGCGGGAATGCCCTGTTCGTGCGCGGCCCGCGCCAGCACGATGTCGCCGCGATAGGCCGACAGCGCGCTGATGCCCATGGGTGCGATGCCGAACGGCGATTCGTAGCGGCGGCCGAACAGCTCGACCTGCTGCTGGCGGCGCGAGACGTCGACCAGCACGCGCGGCTGGAAGGCGTAGCGGCCGAAGGCCTCGCGATTGGCCCGCAGAGACTGGTTGTCCTCGGCGGCGCCGGCCACGTAACCGAAGATCGGACGCGGCAGGCGCCGGCGCGCGGCGGCCTCGAAGTCGTCCAGCGACAGCATGCGCGCCAGGGCGCGGGACGGGCGGCTCGGGGTGGCGGCGGGGGCGGCGGCGGGCAGGGCGGTGGTGGTCATGGCAGGTTCGAAAAAGCGCCAATCTACCCACGGTAGTTAGCCACATAAAGCGAATAAATTCTGAATTTCCTGTTCGCTTTATTGAAAGTAAGGTGCCGCCTGATCGGCGCATGGCGCGCCTCGGCGCCGCCGCGCGGCCGGGCCAAGGCGTCCGTCGCCTTCCAGGCGGCCGTCCGAGCGCGATTCGTTATCGGAACCTGAGAAATTGTGATAATTCGCATCATCACCGCGCATTCTCATTCTTTTGGCGCAATCCGCAGCGCCAGGGCTCCCGTCGATCCGCTGCTGCCGGCCGCGCGCGGGCATGCCCGGCGCGCCAAGATTTGGTTGCATATTACGCACAGCTGAATTTCCGGTCGGGCCAAGCCGGCGTGTTATTTCTCTTTGGCCCCGCTGTAGGACTGCGCATGGGAGACCCCTGACTGTGCCGGCTTCAACCCTGTTCCAGCGTTCCAGGCAGCCATGAGCGGCAGCCTGTTCAATTCCGAGTCGCGCCTCTATCGCCTGCAGGGCGAGGGCGTGCTCGCGTCATTGCAGGTGGAGGGCTGGATCGCGCGCGAGGCGCTTTCCGGCGTCGGCCAGTTGCGCGTGGTGGCGCTGTCGGATGACGCCGGCCTGTCGCTGCAGGACATGATCTCGCGCCCGGTCACGTTGTGGACCACGCGCGCCGACGGCAGCCGCGCGGCGCGCAGCGGCGTGATCCGCGAGGCCGAGCTGCTGGCGGGCGACGCCGGCCTGGCGCGCTACCGGCTGACCGTCGTGCCGTGGCTGTGGCTGGCGACGCAGCGGCGCGCCAGCCGCGTGTTCGAGGGCAAGGCCGTGCTGGACATCGTGCGCCATGTGCTCGACGGCTATGAGGGCTATGTCTACCGCATCGCGGCCGACGTCGAAGGCGCGCTGGCCGACCTGGCGCCGCGTCCCTACACCACCCAATACCGTGAAACCGACTATGACTTCCTGATGCGCCTGCTGGCCGAGGCCGGCCTGGGCTGGACCGTGCTGGAAGACGAAAGCGTGCCCGCGCGCCACGTGGTGCAGCTGTTCGCCGACAGCCGCAACCTGGCCGAGGACGCCGAGTCCGCGGGCGGCGGCATCCGCTTCCAGCGCGCCGCCGCGACCGAATCGCGCGACACCGTGCAGGCGCTGGCGCGCCAGCGCCGCCGCACGCCCGACAGCATCACCGTGCTGGGCTGGCACGACAGCGGCAAGCGCGCCGTGGCCGCGCAGGCGCCGGTCAACCCGGCCAGCGGGCAGGACGACGCGGCGGGCCTGGACTGGTACGAGATCGCCGGCCATGGCGGCTTTGCCGACGAGGCGCAGGCCCGCCGGCAGGCGAACCTGGCGCGCGAGGCCGTGCGCGCCCGCGCCGAGACTTTCGCGGGCCGCGGGGTGGTGCGCACGTTCCGCTCGGGCACGCGCTTCACGCTGCGGGACCTGTCGTCGCTGGGGCCGGCGGGCGAGGTCGGCTTCGAGCCCGTCTTTGCGCTGGACTGGATCGAGCATGTGGGCATCAACAACCTGCCTCCGGAAACCCATGCTTCGCTGGCGCAGCGGCTGGGGGGGCTGGATGCGTATCTGATGCTGGATGGCGAGGCCGCGGCTTCGCAATCCCCCGATCCGGCGGTACTGGCCAAGGCGCGCGAGGTGGGCTACGCCAACCGCTTCGAAGCGGTGCGCTGCGACCGGCCGTGGCGGCCGCAGCTGGCGCATCAGCGCGGCGCGCGCCTGAGCGGCGCGCCGTCGGTGCACGGGGTGCACACGGCGGTCGTGACCGACGCCGAGGGCGGCACGCAGGTGAAAGAGCAGGACGAGATCCTGCGCAACAAGCGCGGCGACGTGCGCATCCGTTTCCATTGGCAGGCCAACGCCGCCGAGGGCGAGGCGGCCAGCCGCTGGGTGCGGGTGGCGCAGCGCCAGTCGGGCGCGGGCATGGGCATCAGCTTCGTGCCGCGCATCGGCCAGGAGGTGCTGGTGCGTTTTCTGGACGACGACATCGACCAGCCGATCGTGGTGGGCGCGCTGTACAACGGCCGCGGCGAGGGCGGCACGCCCGCCACGCCGGGCGGACGCCCGGGCGCCAAGGCCGACACGCAGGTCTATGCCGCGGCGCGCGACAACGCGCCCAGCGCCCAGGCCAATCTGGCGGCGGGCAACGCGCCGGCCTGGCATGGGGCGGCCGGCGGCGACGAGAACCACCGCAACGCGGCCGCGTTGAGCGGCTTCAAGAGCAAGGAATTCGGCGGCGCGGGCTACAACCAGATCGTGTTCGACGACACCGACGGCCAGCTGCGCATGCAGGTCAAGAGCAGCCAGCAGGCCAGCGAGCTGAACCTGGGCCACCTGATCCACCAGGCGGGCAACTACCGCGGCGGCCTGCGCGGCCTGGGCGCCGAGCTGCGCACCGATGGCTACGGCGCGGTGCGCGGCGGCGCCGGCGTGTTGCTGAGCACCTACACCCCCCAGGACGGCGCCATCGGCGATGCGGCCGGGGTGCAGGCGCTGGCGGGCCAGACCGACCAGATGGCACGCTCGCTCGATGGCGTGGTAGGCGCGCACCAGGGGCTGCGGTTGGCGACGGTGCAGGGCACGCGCGGTCCGGGCGCCAGCGCGCTCGATGGCGACAAGGCGCCGCTGGCGGCGATGCACCGGGCGGTCTCGGGCACGGTGGCGGGCGACAGCGTGGACGGCGCGCGCGGCGACGCTTCGGCCAAGCATACCGACGCGGCGCAGGGCAAGGTGCCGCACGCGACCGATCCGGTGGTGCTGATGGCGGCGCGGGCGGGGCTGGCGCAGATCGCCGGGCAGCACCTGCAGTACACCGCTGGCGAGGCCGTGCACTGGTCTTCGGGCAAGGACCAGAACCTGGCCGTGATGGGCGCGCTGCGCCTGCACACGGGGCAGGGCCTGGGCATGGTGGCGGGCCTGCAGCAGGGCGGGGCGGGCTCGGGCCTGGACCTGATCTCGGCCAAGGGCAACGTCGACATCCAGGCCCAGCACGACATCCTGCGGGTGCAGGCGCAGCAGGACCTGACGGTCGGCAGCGCCCAGACCGCGGTGGAATACGCCGCGCCCAAGCGCATCCGCATCGCGACGGCGGCGGGCGCCAGCATCGTGCTCGAGGGCGGCAACATCACTGTCACCGCGCCCGGCCGCATCGACGTCAAGACCGGCAACAAGCAGTTCGCCGGGCCGGACCAGCTGCCGTATCCCTTCCCGCAGTTCCCGCAGAGCGTCTGCGTCAGCTGCGCGGTGGAGGCGGCCGCGGGCGGTTCCGCCATGACGGTGAAGAATGCTTGAGGATCGCGACACCTGGATCGATCCCGCCGCGCCGGACGTGGCGCGGGCCTTGCACGACGCCGCCTGGAACCACCCGGACGCGCCGGAGCGCTACGTGCTGCTCGACGCCGCTTTCTCGCCGCGCCTGCCCGAGCGGCTGGCGCGCTGGCTGGACGCCGAGGACTACTGCTCACTCTACGCCGGCCGCTACCAGGGCGAGGGCCTGGACCAGGTGGCGCCGTATCTGTTGCGGCTGCCCTGGGTGCCGGCGCTGCGCGCGCCGCTGTGCGACAAGCTCCTGCAACTGACGCGGGGCCGGCCGATGTTGAGCCTGCTGACCACGCCGGCATCGCTGGCGCAATTGGCGGATCACCTGGGCCGGCAGATCGAGGCGGTCGACGCCGACGGCAAGGCGTACCTGCTGCGCCTGGCCGACACGCGTTCCTTCGCCGCGCTGCTGGATGTGTTCGCGCCGGCCCAGCGCCAGCGGTTGCTGGCCGGCATCGAGCGCTGGTCGTACGTGGACCGCCACGGCGCGCTGCGGGTGGTGCAAGGGGATCCGCGCTTCGATCCGGCCGCGCCGACCGACCCCTATGTGATCGCCGCGGATCAGCAGCGCCATCTGCGCCTGCTGGCGCTGCCGGATGCGATCCTGCGCTTCGTGCAGTTGCGCGCGCCGTTGTTCGGCGCGTTGAATGGCCCGCCGTCGACCGCGTACCAATTGATCCTGGAAGGCGTGCAGCGCCTGGCGCGGCGCGGGCTGGACAACGAAGCGCTGGCCTATCGGCACGCGCTGGCGTTGCTGCGCCGCCGCGGAATGCTGGCGCCCGTCAATCCGATGCCGTCTCTGGCCGCTTCCAGCACGGAACTGTCCTCATGACTTTCAAATTCCGCTTCGCCGGCCCCTGCCGCGAGATTCCCTCGGACCTGGATTTCCGCGAACAGCGCAAGGCCTGCCAGCGCATGGGGGAAAAGGCCGGCACCGACTGTTCGATCGAATTGTTCTTCGGCTTCTTCTTCGATGGGACGCGCAACAACATGTACATGTCGGAGCGGGCCGGCAACCACACGCAGACCAATGTCGCCCGGCTGTATTCCGTGTTCGACGACGCCGTTGATCCCAGCTACAGCGCCCGTCAGCATCGTTTCCGGTCCTATGTCGAGGGCGTCGGCACCCCTTGTGTCGATAAGGTGGGCGATCCCGGCACAGGGGCCCATGCGCAGGCCGGCGCCGCCGCCGGGTGGGGCGGCGAGGCTCGTATCAACTGGGCGTTGCTGGAGTTCCAGAACCACCTGCACCAGCACTTCACATCGCGCGCCTTGACGGCGGCTCTGGGCCAGGACACCCGCGCCCTCGTCCGGGAGATGAGCGCGGACATGTCCCTGTCGCGCCTGCAGATCGAGGACCTGGCCAAGGCCGCCAAGATCCCGTTGGCCGCCTATACCGGGATGAGTCCGGGCGATGGGGCCGATGTCCTGGCCCGGCGCACGCAGGGTTTTCTGGACACCTTGTTGCGTGTTCGGGAGGTCAACAACACCGAACCGAAGGACATGGGACGCTATACGGTGCTGGCGCGGCGCAACCGGGACCTGCGGACCCTGCTGGCAGGCTATCTGGACGCCAAGCCGAAGATCGAGCGCATCCGGGTATCCATCTTCGGTTTCTCGCGCGGCGCGGCGGAGGCCCGGGTCTTCGCCAACTGGCTCAAGGATGCGTGCGATCCGCCCGAGGGCATTTCGTTCTATCAGCCCCGCGGCGATGGCGTGCTGCGCCTGGCGGGCATCAAGGTCGACCTCGATTTCATGGGGTTGTTCGATACCGTGGCGTCCGCGGGCATCGCCCAGAGCGTGAGCGAGGACGTCTGGGACGGCCACGGCGCCTGGGCGCGCAAGAAAGACCTGGAGATTCCGAACGCGGTGTCGCGCTGCGTTCACATGGTCGGCGCTCACGAAGTGCGCGGGTCTTTTCCGCTGGACCTGATCGATGGGCCGAGCTACGAGGAAATCGTCTATCCGGGCGTGCACTCGGACGTGGGCGGCGGCTATAAGCCGGCGGAGCAGGGCCGCGGCACGAGGGACAGCGACAAGCTGTCGCAGATCCCGCTGTGCGATATGTACCGGGAAGCCGTGCAGGCCGGCGTTCCGCTGCGGCTTCATACCGCTCCCGGACCCGCGCAGGCCCGATTCCAGGTGTCGGCGGAACTGCGCGCCGCCTTCAACGCCTACGTGACCGCGACCGCCGACATTTCGCAGAAGCAGACGTCGACCCGGCGCATCATGTACAACCACTACGTGCAGTATCTGCGTTGGCGGCGCTTGCGCGCCGATCGCGGACCGGAGTGGATCGGCGGCATTCCCAGCTCGCTGCGGGCCAGGGCCAACTATCCGCAGGACTACGAAGACTTGGTGCGGGCCAATGACGAACTGCTGCTGGAAGTGCGCAAGCTGACGACGGACAATGCGCTGGAGCGCACGTCGACGCCGACGGCCATGCCAGGCGCCGGGGGCGGAGGCGCCCGGCTCTACGACAGCGTCATGCTGCTGCTGCGAGGAAACAAGGAGAAGATGTGGCTCGATCAACTCCGCACCGTCTGGAATCTCCCCGGCCGTCCGGCCGCGGCGGTAATCGACCTGCTGGACAACTTCGTGCATGATTCGCGCGCCTGGTTCAAGCCGCTGGGCAAGGATGACGATGTCTGGATCGCGATGCAGAAGGACCGCATCAAGCAGCTGGAAAAACGCGAGAAAGAGGCCGAGGAGTATGTTGCCGTCGGGCGTCCCGACCTGGCGCTGATCGCGCGCCCCAACAAGCAGGAACAGGCGGAACTGGCACGCTACCGCGCCAACCCGGACGATCTGGTGTTGCAATCGGACGGGCGGGAGTTTTATTGGCAGTGGGGATATCTGCGCTGGCGTTCGGTTTACGCCAATCCCCAGGTTCGTGCGCAAAGGGAAGCGCAGCAGGACCGGGAGCAAACGCAGCGGGCCTTGCAGAACATGCCGATGAATTTCAACGCCTTGCCCCGGTTCTAGTCATGCGGATATCAAGCGCGTCACGGAGTTGCTGGTTCACGCCGCGGGGCCTGATCGCCTCGGGCCGCTATGCGTTGGTCGGTGTCTTGCTGGCCGTTCAGGCGTGGGCGGGCCAGCCCGCATGGGCCCAGTCGATGCCGATACCCGAGACGCTTGGTGTCCGGCTCGGCATCATCAATTACCTTGGTGAAGGCCTGGATCCCGTGTATATCAATCAAGGCTGGGCCGGGAACGCCCGGCCGCGTTCTCATAGTTCGGGCACCTGCTGCGTTGCCATTCCAACGCAGTGGAAGCCCGGCATGACAATGCGCATCGAGTGGCGCACGGATTCCATGTTCAAGCGCGGGGAAACCCAACTGATGGTGCGTGATGCGCCCGTGCTGCCTTATGAACCCTTCCACGATGGCTATGCCTGGGCGGTGTTTCTGCCGGGCGGAGAGATCTTCGTGCAACCGTCCGACTACGGTCCGGGAGGCCCGGGTTTCCTGCAGGGGCTGCCGCAGCCGGCGGACGCGACCGAGGCGGACCTGAAGCGTTTCCTCGACAAGCACCCGCCGCCACCCGCCATGGCGCCGTCGCGCTAGCTCCGCGGCAGCGCCAGCAATTCACCCATGCGCACCGGTCCGCGCACCGACGGCGTGTCGGCCCAGCGCACCTTGTCCGGCCCGAACAGCACGATGGCGGTCGAACCCAGCTTGAAGCGGCCCATCTCGGCGCCCTTGTCCAGGTGGATCGGCGCGCGGGCGGCGTCGTCGTAACGCACCGCCTTGACGCGGCGCTTGTACGGCGTGACCAGGCCGGCCCAGACGGTTTCGATCGAGGCCACGATCATGGCGCCGACCAGCACCACGGCCATGGGGCCGTGCTCGGTGTCGAAGATGCAGACCACGCGTTCGTTGCGCGCGAACAGGCGCGGCACGTTGCGCGCGGTGAGCGGATTGACCGAGAACAGCCGGCCCGGCACGTGGATCATCTCGCGCAGCGTGCCGGCCACCGGCATGTGGACGCGGTGATAGTCCTTGGGCGACAGGTAGATGGTGGCGAATTCGCCGCCCTGGAACGGCGCGGCGCGCTCGCTGTCGCCGCCCAGCAGGTCGGTCAGGCCATAGCTGTGGCCCTTGGCCTGGAAGATGCGGCCATGCTCGATGGCGCCCATCTGGCTGATGGCGCCGTCCGCCGGGCACAGCACGCCGCCGGGCTCATCGTCCAGCGGCCGCGCGTCCGGCTTGAGGGCGCGGGTGAAGAAATCGTTGAAGCACTCGTAGGCCAGCGCGTCTTCCTGCTCGGCTTCGCGCATGTCCACGCCATACTTGCGCACGAAGCGCGAGATCATCCAGTTCTTGACCGCGGGTTCCCGGCAGTCCGAGGCGTATCCGAAGAAACGCGACACCAGGTGATGCGGCGCGAGGTACTGGCTGGCGAGGAAGATCTGGTCTTTGATGGGCATCTAGGAGCGCTAAAAAACGCGTCCCGCGGACAGCGGGACGTGGTTGGAGGTTGTCGCGCGCGGGGTGATGTCGATGGCTGCGTGGCCGATCGCGCCCGGGCGTGCAATTCGCGGGATTGTAACGCGTCCGGCCGCGAATGGACCATGGGGCGGACAGCTTTCGTCGCGCGATTTGACGGTCCGCGGCGCGCTATGCCGGCCGTGCCGTTACGCCGCCTGGGCCGTATCGGCCGGCGCGACGCCATGGCGCCGGTAGGCGCCCGGCCCGGCGCCGAAATGCTGCTTGAAGGCGCGCGCGAACGCGGCTTCCGATTGGTAGCCGCATTCGGCGGCCACGCGCGCCACCGACCATTTGCGGCGCTCGAGCTGGCGCGCGGCGTGTTCCATGCGGATCGCGGTCAGCAGGCGCAGCGGCGTCAGGCCGCTGGCGCGGACGAACTGGCGCGCGAAGGTGGCCCGCGACAGATGGCAGCGTTCGGCCAGCGACGCCAGGGTCCATGGCTCGGTGGGCGCCAGCAGCATCGACTGCATCGCGGGCGCCAGCCGCGCATCGGCCATCAGCGCCAGCAGGCCGCGGGTCTGCTGGCCGTCATGGACCAGGGCCCGCAGCACCAGCGTGAAGAGGGCGGTGGACAGCTGATTGATGATGGCCGCGCCGCCCAGCCGCGGCTGCTCGGCCTCGGCCCGCATCAACCCGAGCAGGGCGGCCAGCGCGGTGTTGCCGCCGACGGCCGCGGCCCGCAGCACCATGGCCTGCGGCAGCGCCATCAGCAGCAGGCCGCCGGCGCGGCCCAGCGTGAACACGCCGCACAGCATTTCCAGGCGCGGCCCCGGGCCTTCCTGGGTCAGTTCGGTCAGGACGCCGTTGTGGCGGATGTCGGCGGGCGGCGAGGCGGCCGGCGCGGTGTCGTCGATGCCGCGCAGCAGGTGCGAGGCGCCGTGCGGCAGCAGCAGGATGTCGCCGGCCCGCAGCGCCAGCTCGTCGCGCCCGACGCGGGCCACGCCTTCGCCTTGCAGGATGACGTGGTAGGGCACGTGGCCCGCCGGCGCCTGCGGGTGGTCGGCGCGCCAGCGGCCGCCGTAGCGGCACAGCAGGTCCACCGTGCCGGCGGGCTCGACCGTCGACAGGATCTGGCTCAGGCTGTCCATGGGTTCAGGGCATGAGAAGGCGGGCGCGACCGCCGCGGCGCGGCGGGACATGCCTGCGATTCTATGCCGGTTCGGCGCGCGCGGTCAGGCCGCGGCCTTGGCCGACAGCTTGGTCTTGTAGAGCCAGTCCTTGTAGTCGTCCAGGTCGCCGTCGAACGGGCTGAAGCGGCCGTCGGCCACGATGATGAACTGGTCGGTGGTGGCGCGCAGCAGGTGGCGGTCGTGCGACACCAGCACCAGCGTGCCTTCGAACTGCGCCAGCGCGGTGGTCAGCGCTTCGCGGGTCTCCAGGTCCAGGTGGTTGGTGGGCTCGTCCAGCAGCAGCAGGTTGGGGCGCTGCCAGACGATCAGCGCCAGCGCCAGGCGCGCCTTCTCGCCGCCGGAGAACGGCGCGATCGAGCTGGTGGCCATGGCGCCGTTGAAATTGAAGCTGCCCAGGAAGTTGCGCAGTTCCTGTTCGCGCACAGTCGGCGCGATCTTGGTCATGTGCCACAACGGCGATTCGTCATGGCGCAGCATCTCGACCTGGTGCTGGGCGAAGTAGCCGATCGACAGGCCCTTGTTGAACTGGGTGTCGCCCGCCAGCGATTGCAGCTCGCCGGCGATGGTCTTGATGAAGGTCGACTTGCCGGCGCCGTTGATGCCCAGCAGGCCCAGGCGCTGGCCCGCCTGCAGCGAGAAGTCGATGCCCGACACGATGATCTTGTCGGACGTGACGCCGCTGTCCTCGTCGGTGTTGCGGTAGCCGGCGCTGACCTTGTCCATCGTCAAGAGCGGATTGGGCGCGCGCAGCGGTTCGCGGAACTCGAACGAGAACTCGGCGGCGGCGCGCAGCGGCGCCACTTCCTCCATGCGGGCCAGCGCCTTGATGCGGCTCTGCGCCTGGCGCGCCTTGCTGGCCTGGGCCTTGAAGCGGTCGATGAACGACTGCAGGTGCGCGCGCTGGCGCATCTGCTTTTCCATCATGCCCTGCGCCAGCTCCAGCTGGGCGGCGCGCTGGCGCTCGAACGACGAGTAGTTGCCCGAATAGCGCTTGAGCTTGCGCTCGTCGATGTGGACGATGACGTTGACCACGCCGTCCAGGAAGTCGCGGTCGTGCGAGATGACGATGAGCGTGCCCGGATAGCGCTTGAGCCAGTCTTCCAGCCAGATGATGGCGTCCAGGTCCAGGTGGTTGGTGGGCTCGTCCAGCAGCAGCAGGTCGGACGGGCACATCAGGGCCTGCGCCAGGTTCAGGCGCATGCGCCAGCCGCCCGAGAAACTGGTCAGCGGCAACTGCATCTGCGCCTGCGTGAAGCCCAGGCCGGTCAGCAATTGTTCGGCGCGCGAATGCACGGTGTAGGCATCGGCGTCGGCCAGCGCGGCGTAGATGTCGGCCATGCGCAGGCCGTTCTCGGCGCTCTCGGGTTCCGCTTCCAGCGCGGCCAGCTCGGCTTCGAGCTTGCGCAGCGTGACGTCGCCGTCGATGGCGTATTCGATGGCGGGGCGGTCGAGCGCGGGCGTTTCCTGCGCCACGTAGGCCATGCGCCAGCTGGCGGGGTAGTCCAGGTCGCCCTGGTCGGCGTGCAGCGTGCCGCGCAGCAGGCCGAACAGGCTCGACTTGCCGGCGCCGTTGGCGCCGATCAGGCCGATCTTGTCGCCGGGGTTCAGGAGCAGGTCGACCTTGTCGAACAAGGGCTTGACGCCGCGCATCAGTGAAACTTGTTGGAAGCGGATCATGAATCGTGTGGCTGGAGGGTGCCGACCGGGGTGGCGTGAAATAAGCGCGGCAAGGCTCCCGCCACAAAGTGCGGCGCAAAAAGAAGGAACCGTGGAGCGATCGCGCCGGCGGCGCGACATGCGGACCGCGTCGGGCGCGGCAGGCGGACGGGGCCGATGCCCATCCGATCGCGGGCGCTATTGTAGCCGGCCGCGCGGACCCGCGCCCGAGGGCGGGTTCAGCCAGTCGTGGCGCGGCTTCAGGCCGGGGCCGAGCGCGCGGCGATGGCGTCGGCCAGGGCCAGCAGGCGTTCGGCCTCGCACGCGTGCAGGTTCTCGACCAGCGCGCCGTCCACCACCGCCACTCCCTGGCCGGCGGCCTGGGCGGCGCGCCAGGCATCGAGCCGCTTGCGCGCGCTGGCCAGTTCGGCATCGGTCGGCGCGAAGGCCGCGTTGGCGGCGGCGATCTGCTTCGGGTGGATCAAGGTCTTGCCATCGAAGCCCTGGTCGCGTCCCTGCCGGCAGGCGGCGGCCAGGCCGGCATCGTCATCGAGATCCAGGTGCACGCCATCCAGCACCGCCAGGCCATGGGCGCGCGCGGCCAGCACCGCCAGCGAGCGTGCCAGCAGCGTCTCGTGGCGTTCGGGCGTGTGGCGCGCGTGCAGGTCCTTGACCAGGTCGGAGGTGCCCACCACGATGGCCGCGAGCCGCGCGTGGCCGCCGGCGATGGCGTCCAGGCGCAGGAAGCCCAGCGGGGTCTCGGCCATCGCCCACAGCGGCAGCGCGGCGGGCGCGCCGGCCGCGTCCAGCGCCTGCGCCAGGGTTTCCAGTTCGGCCGCCGATTGCACCTTGGGCAGCAACACCGCGTCGGCGCCGGCCTGCGCGATGGCGCGCACGTCGTCCAGGCCCCACGGCGTATCCAGCGCATTGACGCGCACCACGCATTCGCGCCGGCCATAGCCGCCGGCGCGCAGGGCCGCGGCGACCTGCTGGCGCGCCAGCGCCTTGGCGTCGGGCGCGACCGCGTCTTCCAGGTCCAGGATCAGCGTGTCGGCATCGAGGCTGCGCGCCTTGTCCAGCGCGCGCGCATTGGCGCCCGGCATGTAGAGAACGGAACGGCGGGGACGGGCGGCGAGGGACATGGATTCAACTCTTGGGATTGCTGATGACCTGCACGGGCATGGTGCAGACATAGCCGACGCCATACACCGTGCGGATGCCCATGTCGCCGCCGGCCTGCGCGCGCAGCTTGCGGCGCAGGCGATGCATGTGGGCGTCGAGCCGGTGGGTGTCGTAGGCTTCGGCGCTGGCGCCCAGCGCCTCGACCAGCCGGCCGCGCGACAGCGGCAGCGGCGCGGCCTGGATCAGCGCGCCGATCAGGCGGCTCTCGGTGTCGGTGATGTCGACATGGATGCGCTTGGGCGACACCAGCATGCGGCGCGCCGGATCGAAGCGCCAGACGTCGGCGCTGGGCGCCTCGGGGCTGTTGGCGGGCACCACGCGCAGGCGGCGCGACAGCGAGACGAGCGTCGCGCCCAGTTCGGCCAGGTTGACGGGCTTGGTCAGGTAATGGTCGGCGCCCAGGCTCAGGCCGGACACCTTGTCCTCGCTCAACAGGCGCCCGGTGAGCATGATAATGCCCATTGAGGGATAGGTGGTGCGCAGGTGGGACACGCGCGCCAGTCCGTCGCCGTCGGGCAGCATGGCATCCAGCACCAGGATGCCGGGGGTGACGCTCAGCAGCAGTTGGTCGAGTTCGGACAGCGAGCCCGCGGTGAGGATGGCTTCGCCCAGGCCGAGGTCGTGGATGAATTCGGCGATGGTGTCGCGCCAGTCCCCGTGATCGTCGACGATGATGATGGTCACGGCGCCGGTCGAGCAGGCGGTTGTGCGCGAGGCGCTCCAAGGGCAAACACGCTTTCCGCTCCTTTCATGCTACGGCTTCTTATTGGTGTGAGTGAGTCCGCCTGGCGCGGGCCGGATACGGCGCCATCGGTGTGATCCCCTCGAGGCGCTCTCGCGGAGAATATCATTATCGCCGTTGCGGCGGCGCGGCATATTGCGGTGCAGCGAACGCTGTTGCAAGGCGCCCCGAACCGCGCCCATGCCGGTGGTCAAAAAATGATCAGCCCCGTCAACGGCGCCGTAACGGCCAGCAGCCGTGCGCCCGCGAATTTCTTATCCACAGTTTCTGTGGATAAGAAAGCCGCCTGACAGTTGTTCAGCGGTTCAGCGCCGCCGGGTCATTGCGGCGGCGTCGTCGAGTCCGCCAGGTATTCCACCGGCACGCCCTGCGGCACCGTGCGCACGCGATCGCGTTCGATGCGGGGCGGGGCGAAGCGCGTCTTGCGGGCCGCCGCGTTCTGCAGCAGCACCGACAGCACCGCGCCCTTGTCCTGGATCCATTGGGTCTTGCCGCGCAACAGCTTCATCGCGTTCTCGGCGGTTCCCAACTTGTAGGACATCGAGTTGATCTGAACGGAATTCTTGCCGTTGAAAGCGGACTCGTCCTGCTCGGCAATGGCCGCGGCGTCGAGGTTGCTGCTTTCGTGGTCGACGCGGTAGATGAACTTGAGGCCGCTGAACGGATCCTGCACCACGACGAGCTTGTCCGAACCCGAGACGTCCGACAGCATGCCGATGACCAATGATTCCACCAGCTGGTTGCCCCGTTGTTCCTCGGTGTAGATGAAGATGGTGCGCTGGTTGTGCCCGAGCGGCGAGGGCGGGGCGAGGGGAGAACGATCCATACCTGACTTGAAAGAGGCGGGGCGGGTGGAAACTTGCCCCGCGGTACTGCGTTAACGGCGTCAAGTTGCGTGAACTTGAGCGCCGGCCTTGATGTCAACAAAGAACAATGCCCCGCCCGGGCTACGGCGCGCGCCGCAGGCGTGCCAGCAGGCGCGCTTTGGCGGCGGGCCAATCCTCGTCGAGGATGGCGAAATAGACCATGTCGCGGGTGCGTCCGGACTGCGCGATGAGGTGCTTGCGGAACACCCCTTCCTCGACGCCGCCGATACGGAGAATGGCCTGCCGGGATTGCAGGTTGGTCACTTCCGTTTTGAACACAACCCGCATGATACCAATTGTTTCAAAGGCGTGCTGCAATAAAAGATATTTGGCTTCGGTGTTGGCGCCGCTGCGCTGGCTGGCGGGGGTGAGCCAGGTGGCGCCGATCTCCAGGCGCTTGTGCGGCAGGGCGATATCCATATAACGCGTGGTGCCGATGACCTGGCCGTCGGCGCGGCGCACGATGGCGAACGGCAGGCAGGCGCCGGCGGCCTGGCCATCGAGCGCGCGCTCGACATAGCGGCGCATGTCGTCGGCCGATGCGACCGGTTCGGGTTGCAGCCGCCACAGTTCGGGATGCAGTCCGACCTCGGCCAGCGCGGCGGCGTGCGCCAGGGTCAGGGGTTCGAGCCGGACGATCTCGCCTTCCAGGGTGACGGGCGGCAGGCGGGCGGGGGAGGGCATGACGGGAGACTCCGCGGGCGCGTCGCGGTCGGGCGCGCGCCGTCATGGCGGCGTCCCGGACGCCCAGCGATTCTACGCCCGCCGTCGGCGGCTTGCCGAAGCCCGCGCCCGGGCGCAGAATGCGGCGCATGAAAACAGACGTGGTTGTCCTGGGCGCGGGCATCATCGGGGTGAGCGCCGCGCTGCACCTGCAGGCGCGCGGCCGTTCGGTGGTCCTGCTGGACCGGCGCGGTCCCGGCGAGGAAACCAGCTACGGCAATGCCGGGCTGATCGAGCGCGCCAGCGTCATCCCCTACGCCTTTCCGCGCGACTGGCGCAGCCTGCTGCGCTATGCCGGCAACCGCACGCCGGACGTGCGTTACCACGCGCGTTTCCTGCCGCGCATCGCGCCCTGGCTGCTGCGCTATTGGTGGCATTCGGCGCCGTCGCGGCTGGCGCGCGCCGCGGCCGCGATGCTGCCGCTGATCGAGCGCAGCGTGGCCGAGCACGATGCGCTCAAGGACGCCGCCGGCATCGGCGCGCTGTTCCGCCGCAACGGCTGGATCGACGGCATGCGCAGCCAGCAGAGCCTGGACCGCGCCGCGGCCGACGCCTCCGCGCTGGCCGATTACGGATTGGATTACCAGGTGCTGGACCGCCAGGCCCTGGCGGCCCTGGAACCGTCGTTGTCGCCGCGCATGGTGGGCGCGATTCACTGGCGCGACCCGGTCAACGTGTCGGATCCCGGCGCGGTGGCGCGCGGCTACGCGGCCCTGTTCCAGCAGCGCGGCGGCCAGTTGGCGCGGGGCGATGCGCGCAGCCTGGAAGCGGTGTCCGGCGGCTGGCGCGTGCGCGGCGTGACCGGGCCGGTCGAGGCGCGCGAGGCGGTGGTGGCGCTGGGGCCGTGGTCGCCCGACGTGCTGCGGCCACTGGGCTATCGCGTGCCCATGGCGGTCAAGCGCGGCTATCACCAGCATTTCGCGTTGGAAGACGGGGCGGCGTTGTCGCATCCGGTGGCGGATATCGACAGCGGCTTTGTGATGTCGCCCATGACGCTGGGCCTGCGCCTGACCACCGGCGCCGAGTTCGCGCCGCGCGACGCGCCGCCGTCGCCGGTGCAGGTGGCGCGCACGCGGGCGCTGGCGGCGCAGTTGCTGCCGCTGGGCGAGGCGGTGGAGAAAACGCCCTGGATGGGCTGTCGGCCCTGCATGCCGGACATGCGTCCGGTGATCGGCGCGGCGCCGCGCCATGCGGGTCTGTGGCTGGCCTTCGGCCACGCGCACCACGGTTTCACGCTGGGGCCGGTGACCGGAAAGCTGCTGGCCTGCCTGATGACGGGACAGGCGCCGGACATGGATCCGGCGCCGTATGCATTGAACCGCTAGGCCCGCGCGGGACGCGGGCGGTTGCCGGGGGCCGCCCGGTGCGTGCGCCGCGACGCGGCGCGGACCGGGGCGGCGGCAGGCCGCTTCAGGCGGCCTTGGCGCGGCGCTGGCGCACCGCGTCGGCCAGCAGGTCCAGCACCGGCAGGGTCTGGCTCCAGCCCAGGCAGGCGTCGGTGATCGACACGCCATGGCGCAGCGGCTGGCCGGGCTTGAGGTCCTGGCGGCCTTCCTCGAGATGGCTCTCGATCATCACGCCGGTGATGCGGCTGTCGCCCTGGGACAGCTGGGCGGCGATGTCGCGGGCCACGTCGACCTGGCGCAGGTGCGACTTGTTGGAGTTGGCGTGCGAGCAGTCGATCATGACCTGTTCGCGCTGGCCGGCGGCGCGCAGCACGGCGCAACAGGCGTCGACGCTGGCCGCGTCGTAGTTGGGGCCTTGCTTGCCGCCGCGCAGGATCACGTGGGTGTCTTCGTTGCCGCGGGTTTCGAAGATGGCGGCCATGCCCATCTTGGTCATGCCCATGAAGGCGTGCTTGGCGCTGGCGGCGACGATGGCGTCGGCCGCGATCTGCACGCCGCCGTCGGTGCCGTTCTTGAAGCCCAGCGGGCAGCTCAGGCCGGAGCTGAGCTGGCGGTGGCTGGGGCTTTCGGTGGTGCGCGCGCCGATGGCGCCCCAGGCGATCAGGTCGGCAATGTACTGCGGGCTGAGCAGGTCGAGGAATTCGGTGGCGATCGGCAGGCCCAGGCCGCTGATGTCCAGCAGCAGTTCGCGGGCGCGGCGCAGGCCTTCGTTGATGCGGAAGCTGCCGTCCAGGCGCGGGTCGTTGATGTAGCCCTTCCAGCCGACGGTGGTGCGCGGCTTCTCGAAATACACGCGCATCACGATCAGCAGGTCGTCACGGTACTGGTCGGCGGCGGCGCGCAGCTGGCGCGCGTATTCCATGGCCTGGCCGTGGTCGTGGATCGAGCAGGGGCCGACCACCAGCACCAGGCGGTCGTCGCGGCCGTGCAGCACGTCGGCGATGCGGGCGCGGCTGTCCTCGACCAGCGTCTGGATCTCGGCCGACACCGGCAGCTCGTCCTGCAGCAGGGCGGGCGAGATCAGCGGACGCACGGCGCTGATGCGGGTGTCGTCCGTGCGGGTGTTGTCCTGGGTGGCGTCGGCCGTGCCGACCTCGCGGTCGTGCAGGGGATCGTCAATGCGGGTCAAGGGAAGCTCCGTGCCGTAGATGCGGGAAAGACCGCCATTATCGCACCGGCGGGCGTCGTCCGTCCGGGCTATGTCCCCGTGTGCCCTAGGACGATCGATGGCGACCGGGCGGCAAATGGGCCTAGGACGTGTTCGGTGGCGCTACAGTGGGGGAAGATGCCTTAGCATTGACCCAACGCGTTCCCGCGACCGCGCCCCGGCCTGGCGGCCCAAGCCAGGGTCACCGCATGCCGATACGCCCGAGGACATGACCGATGCCCAAATCCGACGCCGGCGCCTCTCGACGGATTCTCCTGGTGGAAGACCACCCGGTGGAGCGGGCGTATCTGCAGAACATGCTGCTGGCCCTGGGGTACCGGCGGGTGGCCGGGGTCGGCAGCAGCGCCGAGGCCATCGGCGCCCTGGCGCGCCAGGCCTACGATGTGGTGATCAGCGACATCGTCATGGGCGAGGGCGACGGCACCCGCCTGCCCAACGAACTGCGCCAGCTGGTTGACGGCGGCCGGCTCAAGAGCATGCCGCCGATCGTCTGGATCAGCAGCCTTTCCGACGAACTGTTGCAATCGCATGTGCGGCTGGCGCTGCAGGCCGGCTGCCCGTCGTCGCAGGCGCTGGCCAAGCCGGTGACGCGCACCGCCATGCAGCACGCCATCAAGACGGCGCTGCACAGCCTGGACGACGATACGGCGTCGCCGCGCCGCACCGCGGTGCGGCGCGAGGTGATCGAGGCCGAGCTGGGCCGCGCGCTCAATTCCGGCGACGGCATGAGCGTGGTGCTGCAGCCGCAGGTGGACCTGACCACCGGCCGCGCGGTGGCGGCCGAGGCGCTGTCGCGCTGGGATCATCCGACGCTGGGCGCCATTCCGGCGGTCGACTTCGTGCCGGCGGCGCACCGCCTGGGGCTGGACCGGACGCTGTTCAATCGCGTGGCCGACTGCGTGGTCGAGGTGCTGGCCGAGATGCACGCCGAAGGCATCGCGGTGCCGATCGCGATCAATGCCTCGGCCTCGACGCTGTGCGCGCCGGGGCTGCCGGACGGCCTGGAGCAGCGGGTGGCGCAGGCCGGGCTGCCAGCGCGGCTGGTCAAGGTGGAACTGACGGAGGACGAGCCGGTCACCGACTGGCTGGCCCTGTCGTCGGCCCTGAACCTGTTGCGGGTGCGCGGCTTCGAGCTGGCCATGGACGATTTCGGCGCGGGCATCGCCTCGATGCGGCTGTTCTCGGCCATGCCGTTCACCGAACTGAAGATCGACCGCGACTTCATCGTCCACATGCACCGCGAGCCGGCCTCGCGCGCGGTGGTGGCGGCGGCCATCGAGATGGGGCGGGTGCTGGGACGGCGGGTGGTGGCCGAAGGGGTCGAGCAGGAGCGCGACATCCTGCTGCTGCGCGAGCTGGGGTGCACGCTGGCGCAGGGCTACGGCATTTCGATGCCGCTGGCCCCGGCCGATTTCATCGCATTCTGCCGCCGGCAATGAGGCCGGCCGGCGGCGCCGCGATCGCCGCTCAGAGACCGGCCACGTCGATGTCGCCCGGATAGTCGACCGAGAACTTGAGCACCGCGTCGCGCGACTTGCCGGGCTCCATGTCCCAGTTCCACACCAGCACGCCATCGTCTTCGCGCTTGATGTCGCGGTCGGCCGGCGACAGCAGCTTGACCTCGATCTTCTCGTTGCGCGAGATCGGCAGACGGTCCTTGAAGCTCACCTGTTCCTTGGTGGCCTTGTTGTTCTTGACCGTGATCTTGTATTCGTAGGTCACGCGCTTGCCGTTGCCGGAGAAGCCGGTGCTTTCGGTGAACCGGTTGACCAGCTGGCGCTTGATCGAGATGCCGTCGTCGGCGCCCAGGGCCAGCTCGACCTTTTCGCCGGGCATCACCGGCTTCATGGACGAGGCGGCCACGAAGGCGTCCTCCAGGAAGGTGTTGAGCGTGCCCGCCAGGAACGGGTATTCGGTGTTGTTGTTGGCCAGCGCGGTCAGAAAGGCGGCCTCGCGCAGCGCCGGGGTGGACTGGTATTGCAGCGTGGCCGGCAGCTTGGCGGTGGTGATGGCGACGCGCTGCGTGCTGTTGTCGGACGGCAGCGTGGCGGGCTGGCGGATCTGGAACGAGGCGCTGGTGGCCTCGGACTGGACCTCGGCGGTCGAGACCTTGGCCTCTTCCAGGACGGGCGCCATGTCGGCGGCGGCCGCCTCGGCGTAGGCCGCCTTGGGGCTCTGGCGGGCCCGCGGCTCGGGGCGCATGGCCGGCGCCGCGGCCGCCACCGGGGCCGGCATCGGCGGGGGCGGCGCCGCCACGTCGATGATCCACGGATTCAGCTTGGGCGCGCCGCCGCCCAGCGCCGGGCGGGCGGTGGACAGGGTCAGCTTGACGTTGTTCCAGTCTTCGCCGGTGTTCTGGCGGATCACGCCGAAATAGCCGAGATCGACGCTGCGGTCGGCCGGACGCAGGCGCGCATCGTAGGACGGCGTCCAGCGCGCGCCCGCCACCGCATAGGACACGTTCAGATCGAGCTTGCCGGCGCGCGCCAGGTTGACGCGCAGCGTGACCGTCTTGGTGCGGCGGTTGAGTTGGCCCTGCAACTGGCCCAGCTCGCCTTGCGCGGCGGACAGCTGGCGCTCCAGGTCGTCGCGCTGCTCGGCCACGCGGCGCAGGCCGGCGAGCGTGCGGCTGAGCGTGTCGGCGCTGAGGGCCTGGATCGCCTTGAGCTCGTCCAGCGTCGGGCGCGGGCCGTCCTTGGCCGGCTCGGTGGCACCGCGCTGCATCATCGCCACCAGCTCGCGCTGGTTGTCCAGCACCGCCGCCTCGTCGTCCAGCGCGGCCTGCTGGCCCTGGAGCTTGCGGATCTGGTCTTCCAGCTGCTTGACGCGCTCGTTGGCGGTATCGGCCTGGAAGGCATCACGCACCCGCACGTCCAGCAGGGTGGCCTGGCCGCTGCTCTTGGCCGAGACCTGCAGCGAGTTTTCCTGCAGGCTGGCGGGCAGCTTTTCCAGGACCAGCTCGTGTTCGCCGGCCGGCAGTTCGCTGCTGGCGGCGCGGGTGACGACAGCGCGGTCCTGGTAGACCGTCACCGCGCCGATGGAGGAGGCCAGCCCGGCCGCCGCGGCCAGACCGGGGAGCGTGGCGATGGCCACGGCCAGAAGAGTACGTTGCACGTGTGCACCTATAGGCAGGTTGCGCCGGCCGGCCTTCCGGTGAAGAGGGTCGCAGCGGCGATAGCGCGACAATTTACAGGGCGCGGCGGGGCACGGGTTTACAGAAGATGACAAAAGCGACAGGGCGATACCGCCCTGTTTTCAGGCGGGCGCGGACGGCTCGGGATGCGCCAGCCGCCGCAGCATCTCGACCGCGTTGCGCGCGGCGACGGAGCGGTCGTGGCGGCGGTAGGCCATGTCCAGCAGAGCGTGGGGCGCGTCGCCCTTGATCGGCCGGTACTCGATGCCTTGGGCGCCCATGTGGCGCATGGCGGCGGGCACGATCGAGATGCCGACGCCGGCCGCCACCAGGCTGACGATCGAGGCCATCTGCGGCGCTTCCTGGATGACGCGCGGCGTGAACCCGGCGCGCAGGCAGGCGTTCTGGATCGCGTCGTACAGGCCGGCGCCGATGGGGCGGGGGTACAGCACGAAATCCTGGTCGGCCAGCGCGGCGATCGGCACGCTGCGCTTGCGGCTGAGCGGATGGTCGGGCGGCAGGGCGATCAGCATGGGTTCGTCGAGCACGCGCTCGGCCTCGAATTCCGGATCCAGCACGTACGGCGGCCGCACGAAGGCGACGTCGACGGCGTTCTCGCGCAGGCCGCGCAGCAGGCTGACGGTGTTGCTTTCGGTGAGGCTGATGCGCACGTCCGGATAGCGGTCGCGGAAGGCGCGGATAGCGCGCGGCAGGTAAGGGTGGAACACGGCCGAGGCGGTGAAGCCCACCGTGATGGCGCCGTGCTCGCCGCGTCCCAGGCGGCGGGCCGTGTCGATGGCGCGGTCGGCGCTGGCCAGGATGGCGCGGGCGTCTTCCAGGAACTGCGCGCCGGCCTCGGTCAGCTCGACCCCGCGCGGCAGGCGCAGGAACAGCGCGGTGCCGATCTCGCGCTCGAGCTGCTGGATCTGCTGGCTCAGCGGCGGCTGGCCGATGCCCAGCCGGGCGGCGGCGCGGGTGAAGTGCAGTTCTTCCGCGACCACGGTGAAATAGCGCAGGTGCCTGAGTTCCATCGTTTTAAAATATAGGGAGTGCCGGTTTCATATATTGGACATATGCAGGGGAAAAGTCTACCTTGATCGCACGGGTCCGTTGCCCGATGTTTTCGAGAATTCCGATGTCCACCGCCTCAGCCGTTCCCCCATCTTCCTCCGCCGCGCCCCAGGCCGAATACCTGGCGCGCGGCACGCCGGCCTTGCGGCGCGCCCAGTGGGCGCTGTTCGCGGCCGGCTTTTCCACGTTTTCGCTGCTGTATTGCGTGCAGCCGCTGATGCCGCTGTTCACCCAGGCCTTCGGCGTGTCGCCGGCCCAGAGCAGCCTGGTGCTGTCGCTCTGTACCGGCCTGCTGGCCGTGGCGATCTTCCTGGTGGGGCTGTTTTCGCAGGCGCTGCCGCGCAAGCGCATCATGGCGCTGTCGCTGTTCGCCTCGGCCGTGCTGGGCACGGCGGCGGCGGTGGCGCCCGACTGGCACAGCCTGCTGGTGCTGCGCGCGTTGCAGGGCGTGGCGATGGGCGGGGTGCCGGCGGTGGCCATGGCCTACCTGGCCGAAGAGGTCGAACCCGACACGCTCGGTTTCGTCATGGGGCTGTACATCAGCGGCAGCGCCTTCGGCGGCCTGTCCGGGCGCGTCATCACGGGCCTGGTGTCCGATCATTTCGGCTGGCGCGCGGCGCTGGGCACGCTGGGCTTGCTGGGCATTGTCGCGGCGCTGCTGTTCATCTGGCTGCTGCCGGCCTCTCGCCGGTTCACGCCGCAGCGTTCGCGCGGCTGGGCCGGCGTGGCCGGCGACGTGCGCGACGGCATCGGCGCGCACCTGCGCAATGGCCCGCTGTGCGGCCTGTTCGCCATGGGCGGGTTGCTGATGGGCGCCTTCGTCACCGTCTACAACTACGTCGGCTTCCGCCTGCTGGCGCCGCCGTTCTCGCTGAGCCAGACCTTCATCGGCTTCATCTTCGTGGTGTACCTGGTCGGCATCTTCGCCTCGACCTACTTCGGCCGCCTGGCCGATCGCCACGGCCGCGGCGCGATGCTGGCGGCGGGCACCGGCATTGCGCTGGCGGGCCTGCTGCTGACCCTGTCGGACACGCTGGTGGTGCTGGTCGCCGGCATCGTCGTCTTCACCTTCGGCTTCTTCGCCGCGCACGCGGTGGCCAGCGGCTGGGTCGGCCAGATGTCGCGCGGCTACAAGGCGCTGGCGGCCGCGCTGTACCTGCTGGTGTACTACGTAGGTTCCAGCGTGCTGGGCTCGCTGGGCGGCCACTTCTGGACCGATGGCGGCTGGCCCGGCGTGGCGGCCATGGCCGGCAGCCTGCTGACGGCGGCGTTGGCCATCAGCGCGGCGCTCTACTGGCGCACGGCGCGCGTGCCGCCGGCCTCCGCGGTGGAGCGGGGCGCGTCCTGAGCGTCCTGGATGTCCCGTTGACGGGCGGGCATGCGTCGCCGGCCACGTGCCTTCGGGCGCGTGGCCATCGCGCCTTTCGGCGTCGGCGCCATCGGCCTTTCGGCGCCGGCAACTAGGCTGGGGTGCGGACCGGCGGCGCCTCGACCGGGGCCTCGGCGGCCAGGGTGGCCTCCATGCCCTGGCTGAGCGTCGCCAGCAGCAGGTGCGGCGCCAGGTTCAGCTGGGCCAGCACCACGCTGCTTTTGGCCAGCCGCGCCAGCTCCTCGTGTTTCAGGCCTGCCAGCCATTGACAGGCGCGTTCCGATATCTGCATGCCCGCCATCGCCGGCAGGTTGCCGGTGCGGGCCATCCGCTGCAGCAGCAGATACATCAGATTGGTTTCGTGGATATCGCGCAGAAGTTCGGTTGATCGCGGCATCGGGTGCCCCTCACTTCATTGAATCCGCGACCCGGCGGTTGCACGGGCCAGGAACAGGCAAGGCGCGAGGCGTCCTGTATGGGCGTCTAGTCAAGCCCGCGAGGGCTTGCGTGCCGATATGGTTTGTCGATCATATTTAAGCGATCAGGGGCCGTCAGTAATGGATTTCCCTGTACTCGGATTCGGCATATCCTCATATTCTGAAACAGACGCATTCTCATTTATAATGCCCAGCACGTTGGACGGCGCATCACCCGCGTCCGCCTGTAGTCCGCCACCCCGAGAGGCCCACGATGACCCTAGCATTCCAGGAGCCCAATTCGCTGCAGCGCGAACACGCGGCGCTGCTCGCCGCCTATGGCCAGGCGCAGGGCCGCTGCAGCCGCCTGCTCAGCGCCCAGGCGCAGCGCATCCAGCACCTGGAAGGCGAGGTCCTCAAGCTGCGGGCCGCGGTCATCCAGCGCGACACCGCGCTGGCCTGGGCGCGCGAAGACCGCGCCGCGCTCGAGGGCGCGATTCCGGGGCTGCCCAAGCGCGTGGCGCTGGCCCGGCGCGTCACGCAGCTGATGGAACGGGTGCAGAGCCTGATGCGCGAGCGCCTGGCCTGGCAGGACCGCGCCGCCGCCGCGCGCGCGCGTCCGCTCGACAGCGCCGCCGAGCCCGCCGTGGCGCCCGCGGTGATCGCCGCCGCGACCTTGCGCGAGAAGTCCGTGCTGTGCGTGGGCGAGGACGCCATGGCCCTGATGCTGACGCGCAAGGTGGTGGAAATGGCCGGCGGCCGCTACCTGGGCCACTGCGGCGGCGAAGGCGCCGACGGCGACACGTTGGAAGCCAGCCTGGTCGCCGCCGACCTGGTGATCTGCCAGACCGGCTGCGTCAGCCATGGCGCCTACTGGCGCGTCAAGGATCACTGCACCCGCACCGGCAAGCAATGCGTGCTGGTCGACAAGCCCGAGGCGCTCACGGCGCTGGGACTGGCGCGCGAAAGCGCTGATCTGCCGCGCTGAACGCGTCCGCGGCATCAATCCGGCGCCTGCGCGCGCCAGAGCCGGGCGTATTCCCCGTTGGCCGCGAGCAGCGCGGCGTGGCGGCCGCGTTCGACGATACGACCGTCGCGCATCACCCAGATGGCGTCGGCATCGACCACGCTGCGCAGTTGATGCGCGATCGCCAGCACGGTTCGGCCACGCGCCAATTCGTCCAGCGCTCGCTGGATCTCCCAGGCATTTTCAGGATCGACGCTGGCCAGGGCTTCATCCAGCACCAGGATGGGCGCGTTCTTGAGCAGGGCGCGGGCGATTGCCAGGCGCTGGCGTTCGCCGCCGGACAGGCGGATCACGGATTCGTCCAGCACCGTCTCGTAGCCTTGCGGCAGCCGCTCGATGAACCCATGGGCATGGGCGGCGCGGGCGGCGGCCATGACTTCGTCCAGGCTGGCATCGGGCCGGCCCAGCCGCAGGTTGTCGGCGACGCTGGCGCGGAATAGCGCGACCTCCTGCAGCATCAGCGCGACGCGCTGGTTGAGCGTCCGCGCCGCCATGTCGCGCAGGTCGACGCCACCGATGCGGATGGCGCCGCGGTCGGGGTCCCACATGCGCGCCAGCAGGCTGGCCAGCGTGGACTTGCCGCTGCCCGACGCGCCCACCAGGGCCACCCGCTGGCCCTCGGTCACGACGCCATCGATGCCGTCCAGCGCCGGCCGCGCCGCGCCGTGATGGCACAGGCCGACGCCTTCAAGCGTGAGGGTATTGCCGACGGGCATGCGTGGCGCGGCCGGCTGCGGCAGCGGCGGCTCGGCCGCCAGGGCGCGGATATGGGCCAGCGTGTCGCGCGCGTGGCGCAATTCGGCCAGGTTCAGGCCCAGGTCGCCCAGCGCGCGAAAGTAGCGCAGCGACACCACCAGGAATACCAGGAAATCGACCGGCGCCAGACGGACGCCGAGCCCCAGCGCCGCCGCCAGCGCCACGGCGGCAAAGCCCGCCTGCAGCATGCAGCCGAACAGCAGCAACGCCGGCGCGGGCGCCAGCTCGGCACGCATCTGTTCGCGCCGCAACCGGTCCAGCAAGTCCAGGGCGCGCGCCAACCGCGCCCCGCGCCGGTCGAACTGGCGCAGGTCGCGCTGGCATTCGGCCTGTTCGAGCAGCGCCGCCACGGTCTGCTCGCGCAGGGCCGCCAGCCGCGTATCGGCCCTCGACAGCAGCCGATGGGACCAGGGGATGACAAGATAGGCGGCGGGACCCAGCACGGCGCACAGCAGCGCCAGCGCGGGCTGCAGGGCGCACAACAGCAGCCACAGGAACAGCGGCACGGCGGCATTGGCGACCGACAGCCCCCAGACCCGCGCCACGATCTCCTGATAGTGGGTATAGCGGCCGGTCAGCAGTTCGACGATGGCGGCCCGGCGGCGTTGTTGCAGCCGGCCCAGCGGCAGCCGGCCGAGTCCATCGGCCATCCGTAGCCGCGCGTCGGCCGCCAGTGTGTATACCGCGCCGAAATTGAGGACGTTGGCGCGCGCCTTCAGCCACACCAGGGCGCCATTGCAGGCCGCCAGCGCCAGCAACACCTGCAGCGCGAGGCTCGCGCTGGCGCTGCCCGCCATGACGCGGCCGAGCGCGTGGTACAGCACCAGATACGGCAGCGTCTCGACCAGGGCCGCCAGGATGCCGCAGGCCAGCCCGCGCGCCAGGCGCGGGTCCTTGCGGCCGGCCAGGTCGAAACCGAAGTCGGGCATCATGGCGCGCTCGCGCCGGACGGCGCCGGTTCGGCGCGCGCCAGTGTCCACGCCGGGGCGCGGGCCTGGGCCCGCCACAAGCGCCGGTACACGGCACAGTCCGCCAGCAGCTCGGCGTGCGTGCCGATGCCCTGGATCCGGCCTGCGTCCAGCACGATGATGCGGTCGGCCGCGGGCGCCTGCGCCAACCGGTGCGACACGGCAATCACGGTCCGATCCGCGGCCAGGCGCCGCAGCGCTCGCTGGATGCCGCGCTCGGTGGCCGGGTCGGCGGCGGAGGTGGCCTCGTCCAGCAACAGCACCGGCGTGTCGGCCAGCAGGGCGCGAGCCAGCGCCAGGCGTTGCCGCTCGCCACCGGACAGGCTGGCGCCGCGTTCCGCCACGGGCGTGTCCAGGCCTTGCGGCAGGCGCGCCAGCAGGGTCTCCAGACCGGCCGCGCGGACGGCCCGCGCGATGGCGTCGGCGGATGCGTCCGGACAGGCGATCAGCAGGTTTTCGCGCAGGGTGCCGGCAAAGACCAGTATGTCCTGGAACACGCACGACACCCATTCGGCGCGGCTGGCGGCGGGCACCTCGAACCAGGATACGCCGCCCACCTCGAGTCGTCCGGCGCGCTGTTCGCAGGCGCCATACAACAGGCCCAGCAGGCTGCTCTTGCCCGCGCCGCTGGGGCCGACGATCAGCGTATAGCCGGGGCTGGGGGCCGCCAGCGTCAGGTCGTGCAGGGTGTCGGGACCGTCGGCCGGACCGGCATGCACGTGTTCGAGGCGCAGGTCGAAACGGGGCGGCCGCGCCCGCGGCGCAGGAGCGGGCGGCACGGCCTGGTCGAGCAAGGCGACGACGCGGCGCGTGCCCAGCATCTGCCTGCGCAGCGCGCCGAAAGCGCCCAGCAAGCGCAGCAGCGGCGCGGTCAGGCCCGCGCCCAGGGTCACGAACAGCAGCAGGCCGGCGGGCGACAGGCTACCCTGCGCGGCCAGCAGGATGCCGGCGGGCAGTACCACCGCCAGGTTGGTCGACAGGGCGACGAAGAACAATGCATAGGGAATGGCGGTGCGGCGTGTCACGTCGTGGGCCAGCGTCGCCAGCGCATGCACCGCCTGGCGCAGCGCCGTCATGGAGGTCGCGGCGCGGTCGTGGGCCTTGAGCGTGGCGATGCCGTTGATGTGTTCCAGCAGCGCGTCGTTCGCGGCGGCGTCGGCGGCATGCCATTGCCGCAGGATGGGGTCCAGCCCGCGGAAGCTGCGGCGATAGGCCCACAAGGCCAGCGGCAGCAGCGCCAGCGAGGCCAGCGCCATGCGCCAGTCCAGCGCGAACAGCCCGGCCGCCGCCAGCAGCGGCACCGCCAGGCCGGCGACCGCGTCGGGCAGCGTATGGCCGATCACGCTCTCCAGGCCATTGATGTCGTCCACCAGGGTCTTCTTCAGGGCGCCAGCCCGCCCGTGCGAGGCGGACAATGGCAGCCGGCCGAGCTGGCGCAGCAGGTCGGCGCGCAGCCGCGCCTGGATGCGGAAGGCGGCGGCGTGCGAGGCCACATTGGCGGCGCCGAATACGGCCAGGCGCGCGACGGCGGCCAGCAACAGCGCGCCGGCCAGCGCCGCCAGCGAACCGGTCGCCGCGGCCGCCGGGGCGGTCAGCGCCATGGCCATGCGGTAGATCAGCCAGTAGGGCAGCAGTTCCAGCGCGCTGGCGGCGATCGCCAGCGCCACCGCCAGCGACAGCAGCGGCGTTTCGCCGCGCGCCAGCCTGGACAGCAGGCGCAGGTCAGCGCGCATGGCGCGCCCCGTTGCCGCCCGCGGGCGCCAGGCGCCAGGCCAGCAGCGCCGTGGCGGCATAGCCGACCGCTGCGGCGGCCAGGGTGGCGCCATAGCCCCAGGCGGCCGCCACGAAGCCGCTGGCGCCGAAGCCCGCCATGGCGGCCACCGACATCATGGCCGTCAGGAAGGTGACGTCGGCGGCGGCGCGTCCGGGCCGCGCCAGGCTGTAGAAATAGGTGTTGAACGCGACGTTCTGCACCGCCAGCGCGCTGAAGATGACGAACACGCTCAACAGCGTCCAGGGCCGCGCCGCCAACACCCCCTGCGCGCCGGCCAGCAGGGCGAACGGCGGGGTCAGCAACAGCGCGCTGGCCAGCACGGCGCGCGGCGCGGGCAGGCGCCGCAGCCCCAGCCCGGCCAACGGTCCGGCGCTGGTGAAGGCCAGCACCGTGGCCGCCGCGATGACCAGGCCCACCTGGGGCAGCTGCAGGCCCAGATCCACCAGCCACGGGGCCGCCATGGGGAACGCCAGCGCCACGCCCACGGTGGCGGGCGCGACGATGGCGACGGCGCGCCACATGCCCGGTTGCC
>NZ_CADIJR010000036.1 GCF_902859645.1 Achromobacter insuavis
CGCGACAGGAGCCGGGGCGGCCGGGGCAGCCGCCGCGGGGGCGGCAGCAGCCGGCGTGGCAGCGGCCGGCGCGGCGTCGGCTTCCTTCTTGGCGCCTTCTTCAGCGGGCGCGGCCGGTTCGGGCAGCGAGCCGCCGGACTTGTTGGCCATGTAGACCACGGCGCGGGCGACTTCGAAGTCGGACAGCGTCGGGTTGCCGCCCTTGGCCGGCATGCCGCCCTTGCCGTGCAGGGCCACGTTCATCATGGCGTCGAAGCCGGATTGGATGAAGGGTGCCCAGGCGGCGCTGTCGCCGATCTTGGGCGCGCCGGCGACGCCGGCGGTATGACAGGCCGTACAGACGGCGGTGAAGACTTGCTCGCCGGTCTTGAAGACCTTGGGCGCGTTGGCGTCGACGAGGGCGAAACCCGCGACCGGGGCAATGCGTTTAGTGACGGCTTCGCTGGACAGCGTATCCGAGCCGGCGCCCACTTTGGTGCCCGAGGTCACCATGTTCACCAATAGGATGATGATGGCGATGGGAACCACGAAGGCCAGAACGACCGTGACGATCAGTTGCTTCGGGGTCTTGATGGGGGAGGAGTGCTCTTCTATGTGTTCCTGCTCGTTGCTCATGACCAAATCCTGCTAACGGGTACCGGGGCGCCTGGCGGCGGCAACAGAAAATCAGTACTGCACAAAGGGCGGCAAAAAGCAGACCGCCTTGCAAGCAAACGCTGGATTATATAACGGTGTCATGGACACTCGTCCAACGGCCGGACAGGGGTTTTCGATGAGTTTGCGGCCGGATTTGATCCACTTCATGCAGACCGCATAAAACTAGGTACAATACCGCCTCCTTGCGCTGCGCCCGTAGTTCAATGGATAGAATGAGAGTTTCCGAAGCTCTTGATACAGGTTCGATTCCTGTCGGGCGCGCCAATTTCAGATAAACCCGTCAAAAAAACCGCCGCAAAGTCGCTGAAAAAGCGCGCCCAAAGCGCCGCGGACAAGGATAGCGTCGGGCCATGCTGGTTCAATAACCGGTCATCCAATCAGCCCATGCGCCTGCGGTCGCCAAGCTGCCTCGCCTGCTGGCGGGTTTTCTTCCCTTCAGTTCTTCCCTTCTGTTCTTCCCTGCGCTGACGGCATGGTCCGTTGCTTTCGTCTCGCCATGGCGGCGTCGCGCGGATGGTCATGCCAGGGGCGTGGTCCGCTTGATCTGATCGATGAAGTGGCGCACGGCCGGTGAGCGCTCATGCCGCCGGTAGAGCGCGGCGACCTCCGAATCGATGGCGGCCCCCGCCAGTTCCCGAAAGACGACGTTCGGCAGTTTCACGACCTCGACCAGCACGCTCGGCACGACGGCCACGCCCATGCCGAGCGAGACATGCGTCAGCACGGTCAACAGGCTGCCGGGAGTCGAGGCTACGCCGGGCGTGAATTTTCCGCGCCGCGCCACTTCCAGCAGGCCCAGGATCTGCTCGGGCACGATGAAGGCTTCCCTGGCCAGTGAACGCGCGGTGATGGCGCCCGTCGCCGATGCGAGCGGATGGTCGCCGGGCAGCGCGACGCAGAACCGGTCGCGGATCAGCATGTGGCTGGCGATCGACGGCGGCAAGGTGATCGGCATGCGCACGAAGGCGATGTCGATGCGGCCGTCCTCGAGCGCGCTCGCCAGTTGGTCCGTGGGCATTTCGCGGGTCTGCACCAGGACCTCGGGCCAGGCCGCGTGGAACCGCCGGCATTGGTCCTGCAGCACGCCAAAGAACACCGCCGAACCCACATAACCGATTTCGACTCGGCCCAATTCGCCACGCCCCGCGCGCAGCCCGACGTTGAGGGTGCGCTCGAGTTGTTCGAGCGTGTTGCGCGCCTCGATCAGGAAGACCTCGCCGGCCGAGGTCAGCGCGACGGACCGTTTGGTGCGGTTGAACAGGCGGACCTGCAGCGCGCGCTCCAGTTCCTGGATATGGGCGGTCAGCGTGGGCGCGGACAGGTCGAGCTGTTCGGCGGCCTGCGCGAAGTGCAGCGTGCCGGCGAGCGTCACGAAGGCCTTCAGATGGCGGATCTCCATGCGCTGGCCCCTGCCGCGTTGGTGGAAGTGACGCCATCATATCGCCTGCCCGGCCCGCCACAACCTGGCCTGGCATGACGACATGACACTGGGCGACACGGCGCGACACCGTGCGCTCAGCGCGCGGGGCGGGCGTCGCGCATCAACAGTTGGACCGCCAACGCGCAAGCCGCGGCCATGGCCGCGGCCAGGGCGAAGGCGCTGGCGAAGCCGACGGCGTAGCTGTCGCGGGCGATGGGCATCAGTACCGCGGCCACCGCGGGGGAGTAAGCCGCCATTGCCCGGTCGAGGTCGCCGGCGATGACCTGGTCGTAATAGCTGGCGGCCACGTGCAGGCCGGCGCGCTGCGTCGCGGCCTCGGCGTAGTGGTGGATGCTGCTTGCCAGCACCGCGCCGAAGCCGGAGAACCCCAGCAGGATGCCGGTGAAGCGGGACGTCGTGCTGATGCCCGACGCCATGCCGGAGCGGCCATGGGGCAGGGTGCTCATGATGGCCTTCTGCGTCTCGCCGTTGAGCAGGCCGCCACCCATGCCCAGGATGGCCATGCTGCCGATCAGCGGATAGCCGCTGGCCTGCCGGGTCGCCAGGATCATAAGCAGGTTGCCGATCGCCACTACCGCGAGGCCGATGCTGAGCACGCCGCGGGAATCCAGGCGCGCCGACAGTCTGCGGCCGACGTGGGGAAACACCAGCATCGCCAGCGCGAAGGGCAGCATGCTGGCGCCCGCCATCAGTACGGTCTGTCCGCGCGCGTTCTGCAGGTACATGGGAAGCACCGATGCCATCACCTGCGCCGTCGAGGCGTAGGCGAACATCGCGATGACGGCGCCGACGAACGGCTTGCTGCGGAACAGTCCCAGTTCCACCAGCGGATGGGGATTGCGCGATTGCGAACGCAGGAACGCGCTCAGGCACAGCAGGCCGAGGACCGCGACGATGGCCACCGCCGGGCTGCGCCAGCCGATGGCCGGACCCACGATCAGCAGCCAGGTGGCGGAGAACATGGAGCCGGTGAAAAACAGGATTCCGACCGTGTCCAGCGAGCGGTTGTCCGGCTCCCGCGATTCATCGATGCAGCCGCAAGCCGCCAGATAGAGGATGACGCAAATCGGCAGGTTGATATTGAAGGCCCAGCGCCAGCCCAGCAGGCTGCCGATCAGGCCGCCCAGCAACGGCGCCAGCACCATCGTCAGGCCCATCACGCCGCCCCAGGCGGCCCAGGCGCGATTACGCGCCTCGGGCTGGTGGAACGCATTGCCGATGACGGCCAGCGCGGGCGCCAGGAGAAAGGCCGCGCTCAGGCCCTGGCCGGCCCGCGCCAGGTACAGCACCGTGGCCGAGGGGGCCAGGCCACAGAACAGCGAGGTCGCGGCAAATGCCAGGATGCCCAGTTTGAACACACGCTTGCGGCCGTACCGGTCGGCAATCGAGCCGGCAGGCAGCAGCATCGCCGCGAAGCACAGGACGTAAGCGCTGATCACCCACTCGATGTCGGCGAACGAGGCGTTCAAATCGCGGGCAATGGCCGGCAGGACCACGCCGACGACATTGGCGTCCAGCACCGTCATCGCGCAACCCGCGGAGGCGACGAGCAGCACGGCGCGGTCCCGGGTGGGGGATGGGGAGAGGGCGGAAGAGGGCAGCGCGGTGGGCAAGATGATGTCCTGTAAGCGTGGGAGGCGGTGGACCCGCCGCGCTCATTTCAGCATCGCCGTCTGCGAGGTTCAATACGCGAAAACCGATGAATAATTCGGATTTTCCGAATACCGAATTCAGTGCGAACCCCCCATCGACGAAAGGGGGGTATGCCTGTCGTCGTTGCGTGATTCCTCATAAATAGCATGAGGGCATGACAGCGCTGCGCGCTTGCCGTGAGGTGCTTTCATGTGTGCGTCCCGCGCCACAAAAGCGGCTGATTTTTCAAATCGGCGCTTGTTTGCGTTGATGTCCGAAAAACTGACATACAGCGTTTTTAGACTTCGTCCCGTCATGTGCCGAGTTGCTGCCCGTGCTGCTTGCCGACTCGCATGCGCATGTCTGTTCAATCAACGGGAATCTGTAATGAAAAAGACTCTGATCGTCACCGCCCTGTTCGCCGCCCTGTCGGGCGTCGCGCACGCTGAAACCTCGGTGACGCTGTATGGCTTGATCGACACCGGCGTGGGCTTCCAGCGCATCAAGGGTAACGACGGCTACAAGGAATCGAAGGTCGGCATGGCCAACGGCGTGTCCAGCGGTTCGCGCTGGGGCCTGCGTGGCGCCGAAGACCTGGGCGACGGCCTGAGCGCCGTGTTCACGCTGGAAAGCGGCTTCAACTCGGCCACCGGCCAGTCGGGCCAGAGCGGCCGTCTGTTCGGCCGTCAAGCCACCGTCGGCCTGAAGAGCGATTCGTGGGGCCTGCTGGAGTTCGGTCGCCAGACCAACATCGCCTCGAAGTACATCGCCGCGATCGATCCGTTCGGCGCCAGCTACGGCCAGGCCAACGTGGGCGCGGCCTTCGGCGCCGCCAACACGGTCCGCTACGACAACATGGTCATGTACCAGACCCCGTCGTTCAGCGGCTTCCAGTTCGGCCTGGGCTATTCGTTCAGCGCTGACGATACCAAGGATGGCGCCGCCCAGTTCAACGCTGACGGCACTCGCAAGAGCAATCCGTCGCAAACCGGATTCCGTACCGCCAACAACACCCGTGCCATCACCGTGGGTCTGCGCTACGCCAACGGTCCGCTGAATGTGGCCCTGACGTACGACCAACTGAATCCGGCCAACCAGCTTGGCACGGAGCAGAACCCGAAGCAGTGGATCATCGGTGGTTCGTACGACTTCGAAGTCGTCAAACTGGCACTGGCCTACGGCCAGACGCGTGACGGCTGGTTCACCGGCCAGTCTCTCAATGCCTTTGGCAGCGGCAGCCCGGTTGCCAAGAGCTTCGGCAGCAACACCGTCGCGACGGATTTCAAGTCGAATTCGTACCTGGTCGGCCTGTCGGCCCCGGTCGGCGGCGCTGGCAGCATCCTGGCCTCGTGGCAGCGTGCCGACGCCAACAACACCAAGCTGACCGGCGACGACGCCACCATGAACATCTTCAGCCTGGGCTACACCTACAACCTGTCCAAGCGCACCAACCTGTACGCGCTGGGTTCGTACGCCACGAACTTCGCGTTCATCGACGGTGTGAAGAGCACCGTTGGTATCGTGGGCGTGCGTCACCGCTTCTAAGCGGCGACCCGCTGTCCGGCGGCGCGTGCGGGTTGCGCGTCGCCGGACGCCGCGGTTGCATTGAGCGGACTGGGCGTCTTACCCGGCCACAGACGCGAAAAAAGCGGCCACCTCCCTAGCTCCACTCTCAGTCCGCTCACCCCAACCCTGTGTGGGATGAGCCCCCCCCGAAGCGGCATGTGCGCCGCCGGCATGCAGATGCCGGCGGCGTTTTGCTTGTTGCGCGCAGGCCATTTCGCTCGGTTGGGCGGCCATCAACGGCGCCGCTTTTCTGGGCACATTGCGATGACTGGCCGTGGCGCGAGGGCGATGTCCGGGCGGTTGTCGGCTTCCCGACACGGATACGTCTGATTTCGGTCGAGCGCCGGGTCAATGCTGATAGCGCTCAAAATGGTTGAGTTGCAGCGTTCCTAGAATCGGTTCCAGTCATGCGCGGAAATGGCCGCCCGTGTGGCGTGCCGATCCGCATGCGCATGTCTTGTCAATCAACGGGAATCTGTAATGAAAAAAGCTCTGCTCGTCACTGCTCTGTTCGCCGTGCTGTCCGGCGCGGCGCAGGCTGAAACCGCGGTGACGCTGTATGGCCTGATCGACACCGGCGTGGGCTTCCAGCGCATCAAGGGTAACGACGGCTACAAGGAATCGAAGGTCGGCGTGGCCAACGGCGTGTCCAGCGGTTCGCGCTGGGGCCTGCGTGGCGCCGAAGACCTGGGCGACGGCCTGAGCGCCGTGTTCACGCTGGAGAGCGGCTTCAACTCGGCCAACGGCCAGTCGGGCCAGAGCGGCCGCCTGTTCGGTCGCCAGGCCACCGTCGGCCTGAAGGGGGATTCTTGGGGCCTGCTGGAATTTGGCCGCCAGACCAACGTCGCCTCGAAGTACATCGCCGCGATCAATCCGTTCGGCACCAGCTACGGCCAGGCCAGCGTCGGCACCGCCTTCAGCGCCGCAAACACGGTCCGCCACGACAACATGGTCATGTACCAGACCCCGTCGTTCAGCGGCTTCCAGTTCGGCCTGGGTTATTCGTTCAGCGCTGACGACACCAAGAATGGCGCCGCCCAGTTCAATGCCGATGGCACGCGCAAGAGCAACCCGTCGCAGACCGGATTCCGTACCGCCAACAACACCCGTGCCATCACGGCAGGCCTGCGCTACGTCAACGGCCCGCTGAACGTGGCCCTGACGTACGACCAGCTGAATCCGGCCAACCAGCTTGGCACTGACGGGAACCCGAAGCAGTGGATCCTTGGCGGTTCGTACAACTTCGAAGTGATCAAGCTGGCGCTGGCCTACGGCCAGACGCGCGAGGGCTGGTTGACCGGGCGGTCGCTCAACGCCTTCGGCAGCGGCAGCCCGGTCGCCAAGAGCTTCGGCAGCAACATCGTTGCGAAGGATTTCAAGTCGAATTCGTACCTGGTCGGCTTGTCGGCTCCGGTCGGCGGCGCGGGCAGCATCCTGGCCTCGTGGCAGCGTGCCGACGCCAACAACACCAAGCTGACCGGCGACGATGCGACCATGAACATCTTCAGCCTGGGCTACACCTATAACCTCTCCAAGCGCACCAATCTGTACGCGCTGGGTTCGTATGCCACGAACTTCGCGTTCATCGACGGTGTGAAGAGCACGGTCGGTATCGTGGGCGTGCGTCACCGCTTCTAAGCGGCGACCCGCTGTCCGGCGGCGCGTGCGGGTTGCGCGTCGCCGGACGCCGCGGTTGCATTGAGCGGACTGGGCGTCTTACCCGGCCACAGACGTGAAAAAAGCGGCCACCTCCCTAGCTCCACTCTCAGTCCGCTCACCCCAACCCTGTGTGGGATGAGCTCCCCGAAGCGGCATGTGCGCCGCCGGCATGCAGATGCCGGCGGCGTTTTGCTTTGCGCGCGGCGCTCAGTCGTCGAGTGACGGCACGGTGCCGATCTGCGCGAGGATGCGCGGCGATTCCATGTCGCCGGTCTCCTTGTCGATCATGACCTCGTAGGCGGCCACGCCGGCAAACTTGGAGGCCATGGAGTTGGCGATGCGGATGGCGCCGAACTCGCTGCTGGCGGGGCGGATTTCGCCGGGGGCGACGCCATTGGCGGCGGCGCGGTAGGGAATGACGATGTATTGGACGACGTGGGTCTGGGCGATTTGAGCGGCTTCGGACACAGGAGTCTCCTGGACGACGTTGTGCGGGCGAGCGAAATGTAGCATGTTGCACTGTGTTTTTGTACAGTGTTTTTCGTTGTTCCACAAATATTTTCGGGACGGGGTAGTCGCTCCAGGAAAACCCCTAGCGCGCAAAGATTGCCCAAATGCCTGCTCGCCTCTAATATTTTCGAAAATCTTTTGATTTTTATAAAAAAGAGGCAAGGGATGGAAGCGAACAGGTACGACGCCTATCGGGAAGACACCGCCGGCCGCGCCAATGTGGCGGACTCGCCGGAACGCATCGCCTACTACAAGGAGCTGGCGCGGCTCGAGACCGGCGCGCTCTGGACGGTGGCCAACAAGATCGAGCCGTGGGCGCCGCGCTCGGCGTCGGTGCCGGTGGTCTGGCGCTACCAGGAACTGCGCGGCCATGTGTTGCGCTCGGCCGAGCTGGTGTCGCCCGAGGAAGCGGGCCGCCGCGTGATCTACCTGAACAACCCGGGCCGGCGCGACGTCGCCGCCGCGGTCGGCTGGCTGTATTCGGGCCTGCAGGTGATGCGGCCGGGCGAGCTGGCGTCGGCGCACAAGCATTCGCATTCGGCGCTGCGCTTCATCATGGAAGGCAAGGGCGCGTTCACGGTGGTGGACGGCCACAAGATGACGCTGGGCGCGAACGACTTCGTGCTCACGCCCAACGGCACCTGGCACGAGCACGGCGTGGCCGAGGACGGCACCACCTGCATCTGGCAGGACGGCCTGGACATTCCGCTGGTCAACGCGTTCGAGGCCGGCTTCTACGCCGTGCATCCCGACCTGAACCAGACCGTGACGCACCCGGTGGACGACACCAGCGCGCTGTGGGGCAGCGCGGCGTTGCGGCCGCAGACGACGGGCTGGACCAAGCCGTATTCGCCGCTGTTCAAGTACGAATGGGAGCCCACCTACGAAGCGCTGCGCCGTCACGCTCGGGTGTCGGCGGGCAGCCCCTATGACGGCATCCTGATGGAGTACGTCAACCCGGCCACCGGCGGCCCGGTCATGCCGACCATCGGCGCCAGCATGCAGTTGCTGCGCCCGGGCGAGCACACCAAGGCCCACCGCCACACCGGCAGCTTCCTCTACCAGGTGGCCAAGGGCAGCGGCTTTTCGGTCATCGACGGCAAGCGCTACGACTGGACCGAGCGCGACATCTTCTGTGTGCCGTCGTGGGCCGTGCACGAGCACGCCAACCTGTCGTCCAACGACGACGCCTGCCTGTTCTGCTTCAACGACCTGCCGGTGATGCGATCGCTGGCGCTCTACCGCGAGGAAGCGGTCAAGGACAACGACGGCCACCAGAAACTGATCTAGCGGCTGGCGCCAACCCCCCACTGAATTTTCATCCGCCGCCCGGCGCAGGCCGGGCGCCTGTCTCAACTCGTCTTGAATTTCCTGGAGTTCCTATGCGCTTGGTAACTTTTCGCGCCCATCCCGCCGCCGCCGCCCGCCTGGGCGCGCTGGCCGAAGGCTATGTGATCGACCTGGCCCTGCTGGGGCAGGCCGGCGGCGTGGCGCTGCCGGACGACATGCTGGCCTTCATCGACCTCGGCCCCGTGGCCGTGGCGCAGGCCTCGAAGCTGATGGAGTCGTACCGCGGCGCCTGGCCCGTGGGCGCCGCGCTGCCGCAGGAGAACGTCAAGCTGCTGGCGCCGATTCCGCGTCCGCGCAAGAACATCTTCGGCATCGGCCTGAACTACGTCGAGCACGTGGCGGAATCGAGCCGCACGCTCGATACCTCGGCCGACCTGCCCAAGCAGCCGGTGATCTTCTCCAAGCCGCCCACCACCGTGATCGGCCCGGGCGACGCCATCGAGCACAACGCCAAGATCACCCAACAGCTGGACTGGGAAGTCGAACTGGCGGTGATCATGGGCCGCCGCGCCACGCGCGTGGCCGAGGCCGATGCGCTGTCGTACGTGTTCGGCTACAGCGTGATGCTGGACATGAGCGCGCGCGACTGCCGCCGCGCCGGCCAATGGATCTATTCCAAGGGCCAGGACACCTACGCGCCGTTCGGCCCCTGCATCGTCACGGCCGACGAGATCCCCGATCCGCAGGTGCTGGACCTGTGGCTGACGGTCAACGGCGAGAAGAAGCAGGGCTCGAACACGCGCCACATGCTGTTCAAGGTGCCGTTCCTGATCTCGGACATCAGCGCCGGCATCACGCTGGAGCCGGGCGACATCATCGCCACCGGCACGCCCGAGGGCGTGGGCGCGGGCCGCAAGCCGCAGGAGTGGCTGTGGCCGGGCGACGTGGTGGTGGCGTGCGTCGAAGGCATCGGCACGCTGCGGCATCCGGTGGTGGCGGTCTAGGCGAAATTCCAGCGCCCGCCACGAGACGGCGGGCGCGGCGGTCTCCAAGGGGAAAACAATGATCAAGCAAACCATGTTGGCGGCGGGCCTGGCCTGGACGCTGGGGGGCATCGCGCACGCCGCGGAGCCGGTCAAGATCGGCTTCATCGCCACGCTGTCGACGCCTGCCGGCTACATCGGCGAGGACGAGCGCGACGCCTTCAATCTGGCGATCAAGCAGGGCGGCGGCAAGCTGGGCGGGGTGCCGGTGCAGCTGGTGATCGAGGACGACGGCCTCAAGCCGGCCAATGCCAAGCAGGCGGCCGACCGCATGCTGCAGTCGGGCATCAAGCTTTTCACCGGCGTGAACTTCTCGAACGTGCTGGCGGCGGTGGCGCCGGGCGTGGTCAAGTCGGGCGCGTTCTACGTCAGCCTGAACCCCGGCCCGTCGAGCTTTGCCGGCGAGAAGTGCGACCCGAACTATTTCGTGGCCTCGTACCAGAACGATGCCTTCCACACGGCGGGCGGCGTGGCCGCCAATGAGCTGGGCTACAAGCGCGTGGCGCTGCTGGCGCCCAACTACCAGGCCGGGCGCGACGCCATCGAGGGTTTCAAGCGCACCTACAAGGGCGAGGTCGTCGCCGAGATCTACACCAAGCTGGACCAGTCGGACTTCTCGGTCGAGCTGGCGCGGGTGCGGTCGCTGGCGCCCGACGCCGTCTACCAGTTCCATCCGGGCGGCACCGGCATCAACTTCGTCAAGCAATACGCCGCGGCCGGCCTGAACAAGACCGTGCCCATGCTGATGCCGAGCTTCTCGATGGATGCGCGCATGATCAAGGCCACCGGCGACGCGGCGCAGGGCGCCTACATCACCGGCATCTGGTCGCAGGACTTCGACAATCCGCAGTCCAAAGCTTTCGTGCAGGCGTTCAAGGAAGCCTATGGCCGCGTGCCCACCGATTACGCCATGCAGGCCTATGACACGGCGCAGCTGATCGGCGTCGGCCTGAAGGCCACCGGCGGCGATCTGTCGCGCCAGGCCGAGTTCCGCGCCGCGCTGCGCAAGCCCGAGTTCGCCTCGCTGCGCGGCAAGTTCAGCATGAACACCAACCAGCATCCGGTGCAGGACCTGTACCTGATGCGCATCGACAAGGACGCCGACGGCGGCCTGTCGCCGCGCCTGGTGCGCAAGCTGGTGTCCGATGACAAGGACGCCTACGCCCAATTCTGCAAGATGCCGTCATGACATTGCTCTTCGAACAGTTGCTCAACGGGCTGCAGTTCGGCGCGATGCTGTTCCTGCTCGCCGCCGGGCTGACCCTGATCTTCGGGATCATGGGCGTGGTGAACCTGACCCACGGTTCGTTCTACATGGTGGGCGCGTACTGCGCGGCCTACGCCATCGGCACCACCGGCTCGTTCCTGGCGGGCGTGCTGGCGGCGTTGCTGGGGGCGGGGCTGTATGGCCTGTCGGTGGAAGTGCTGGTGATCCGCAAGCTTTACAAGCGCGACCACCTGTACCAGGTGCTGGCCACCTTCGGCCTGCTGTTGTTCTCGAACGAGGCGGTCAGCCTGATCTTCGGTCGGCGGCCGCCGCTGGTGGGCATCCCGTCGTTCCTGGAGGGCGCGGTGACGCTGGCGCCGGGGTTCCAGTATCCGTTGATCCGGCTGTCGTTCATCGCGGTCGGCGCGCTGGTGGCGGTGGGACTGTGGTGGCTGGTGAACCGCACCCGCATCGGCATGCTGATCCGCGCCGGCGCCGACGATCGTGAAATGGTCGATGCGCTGGGCGTGGACATCAAGAAGCTCTACACCCTGGTGTTCGGCCTGGGCGCGCTGCTGTGCGGACTGGCGGGCGTGATGGCGGCGCCGTTGCTGGCCGTCGAGATCGGCATGGGCGAGCGCATCCTGATCACCACCTTCGTGGTCATCGTGATCGGCGGCGTGGGCTCGGTGCGCGGCGCGCTGGCGGGCGCGCTGCTGGTCGGCATGGTCGACAGCATGGGGCGGGCCTTCCTGCCGCAGTTGCTGGGCGCGGTGTTCTCGCCGGCCACGGCGGATCCGCTGGCGGCGGGCCTGGCCTCGGCCAGTATCTATGTGTTGATGGCGATCGTGCTGATCGCCAAGCCGGGCGGGCTGTTCCCGGCGCGAGGATGATGATGGCAAAGACACTTTCGAATCGCGCGCGCTGGGGGCTGGCCGGGTTGATCCTGCTGCTGGCGCTGCCGGGCGCGGCGGCGGCCACCGACACGCCTTTCCTGATCGGCGTGGTGACGCGCTTCCTGATCTACGGCCTGGCCGCGGTCAGCCTGGACCTGGTGATCGGCTATGGCGCCATGGTCAGCTTCGGCCACGCGATGTTCTTCGGGTTGGGCGGCTATGCGGTGGGCATCATCGCCTTCCACACCACCGAAGCCGGCCCGTTGTTCGGCTGGGCCGGCAGCAACGCCGCGCTGGTGGTGTGGCCGATCGCCATGGCGGTGTGCGCGCTGGCGGGCTGGCTGTTCGGCTACCTGGCGCTGCGCACGCGCGGCGTGCAGTTCATCATGATCACGCTGGCGTTCGGGCAGATGGTGTACTTCATCCTGGTGTCGCTGCAGTTCTACGGCGGCGACGACGGCCTGATGATCTCGCAGCGCAACGTGCTGCCGGGCCTGAACCTGGAGAACCCGCTGACGTTCTACTACGTCTGCCTGGCGCTGCTGACGGCCTGGACGCTGCTGTGCATCCGCATTACCAACTCGCGCTTCGGCATGGTGCTGCAGGCGCTGCGCCAGAGCGAGCGGCGCGCCATCAACCTGGGCGTGGCGCCCACACCGTACCGCCTGAGCGCCTTCGTGCTGTCGGCGGTGGGCACGGGGCTGGCGGGCGTGCTGTGGGCCAACTATGCCGGACTGGTGACGCCGGACATGGCGGCCTGGACCAAGTCGGGCGAGCTGATGGCGATCGTCATCCTTGGCGGCGTGGGCACGCTGCTGGGCCCGATCGCGGGCGCGGCGGTGTTCCTGGGGCTGGAGCAGCTGCTGTCGTCGCTGACCGAACATTGGCTGCTGTACATGGGGCCGGTGCTGGTGCTGGTGGTGCTGTGGGGCCAGAAGGGCCTGTTCGGCCGCCTGTTGGAGACGCGCCATGCGGATTGAGCCCACCCCCGAGGCGCTTCGCGCTTCCCCCTCCAGGGGGCATGCCGACGGACCGGCGGAGCCGGATCCGTGGCATCCCGATAGTAAGCCGACACCAGGAATGAACGAGACGAAAACCCTGCTGCGCCTGACGCAGCTGCGCAAGGCCTTCGACGCGGTGGTGGCCACCAACGGCGTCGACCTGGACGTGCGCGCCGGCGAGATCCACGCCATCATCGGCCCGAACGGCGCCGGCAAGTCGACGCTGATCGCGCAGATCTGCGGCGAGATCCGGCCCGACTCGGGCGCCATCGAACTGGACGGGCGCGACGTGACGGCGCTGCGCGCCTTCGAGCGCGCCCGCCTGGGGCTGGGCCGTTCGTTCCAGATCACCGAGCTGTGCCAGGAATACACCGCGTTGGAAAACGTCATCCTGTCCAGCATGCTCAAGGGCGGCCGCGCCTTTGGCGCCTGGTCCGATCCGCGCCGCGACGCGGGCCTGAAGGCGCAGGCGATGCAATGGCTGACCCACGTCGGCCTGGCGGACCGGCGCCACGTGCGCACCGCCGACCTGGCGCACGGCGAGAAGCGCCAGCTGGAACTGGCGGTGGCCCTGGCGCGCTCGCCGCGCCTGCTGCTGCTGGACGAGCCCATGGCCGGCATGGGGCCGGAGGAATCGGCGCGCATGACGCGCCTGCTGCTGGGCATGAAGGGCGACTACGGCATCCTGCTGGTCGAGCACGACATGGACGCGGTGTTCGCGCTGGCCGACCGCATCAGCGTGCTGGTCTACGGCAAGGTGGTGTTCAGCGGCGCGCCCGACGAGGTGCGGCGCCATCCGGAAGTGCGCGCCGCCTACCTGGGAGAAGAACATGTTGAAGGTTGAGGGCCTGACCGGCGGCTACGGGTCGAGCAAGGTGCTGTTCGGCATGGCCTTCGAGGCCGCCGAGGGCGAGGTGATCTCGTTGATCGGCCGCAACGGCATGGGCAAGACCACCACCATCAAGACGCTGATGGGCATGCTGCCGGCCACCGGCGGGCAGGTCCAGTTCCGCGGCCAGACGCTGTCGCGGCCCGCGCCCAGCGTAGTGGCGCGGCTGGGCGTGGGGCTGGTGCCGGAAGGGCGGCGCGTGTTCGGCTCGCTGTCGGTGGAAGAGAACCTGGTGGCGACCTCGCGCGCCGCGCCTGGCGGCTGGGACCTGGCGCGGGTTTACGCGCTGTTCCCGCGCCTGAAGGAGCGCCGCGCGCAGTCGTCGCGCACGCTGTCGGGCGGCGAGCAGCAGATGCTGGTGGTCGGCCGCGCGCTCATGACCAATCCCAAGCTGCTGATCCTGGACGAGGCCACCGAAGGGCTGGCCCCGCTGATCCGCCAGGAAATCTGGCGTTGCCTGCGGGCGCTGAAGGCCGAGGGCCAGACCATCCTGGTGATCGACAAGAACCTGCCCGAGATGGCGACGCTGGTGGATCGTCACTACATCGTCGACAAGGGCCGGGTGGCCTGGTCGGGCGCGCCCGTGGAACTGTCCGCGCAGCCCGACCTGGCGCAACGTTATCTCGGCATCTGACCGCAATAGGAGCACACGCATGTTGAACCTGCCCGTTTTCAAGGCCGCCGCCGTCCAGGCCGCCCCGGTGTTCCTGGACACCGACGCCACCGTCGACAAGACTTGCGCGCTGATCGCCGAGGCCGCCGGCAACGGCGCCAGCCTGGTGGCCTTTCCCGAGGTGTTCGTCTCGGCCTATCCCTACTGGAGCTGGGTGATGAACCCGGTGCAGGGCAGCCCGTGGTTCGAAAAGCTCTGCAAGAGCGCCATCGAACTGCCGGGGCCGGAGATCCGCCGCATCGCCCAGGCCGCGCGCCAGCACCGCGTCAACGTGGTGGTGGGCGTGAACGAGCGCAGCCGCCATGGCGTCGGCACGATCTACAACACCATGGTCTTCATCAACGAAGAGGGCCGCGTCCTGGGCCGCCACCGCAAGCTGGTGCCGACCTGGGCCGAGAAGCTGACCTGGGCCCACGGCGACGGCGAGTCGCTGCGCGTGTATGACACGTCCGTCGGCAAGCTCGGCGGCCTGGCCTGCGGCGAGAACACCAACACGCTGGCGCGCTTCTCGCTGCTGGCGCAGGGCGAGATGGTGCACGTCGCCAGCTATATCTCGCTGCCGGTGGCGCCGCCCGACTACGACATGGCCGAGGCCATCCGCCTGCGGGCGGCGGCCCACTCGTTCGAGGGCAAGGTGTTCACGGTGGTGTCGTGCTCGACCATCTCCACCGAGATCCAGGACGCCATCAGCGCCAGCCATCCGGAAGCGCGCGAGATGCTGGCGCGCCGCAACAGCGCGTTTTCGGGAATATTGGGGCCGGACGGCCGCGTCATCGGCGAGCCGCTGATCGACGACGAAGGCATCGTCTACGCCGACATCGACCTGTCGCGCTGCATCCAGCCGCGCCAGATGCACGACATCGTCGGCCACTACAACCGCTTCGACGTGTTCGACCTGCGCGTGAACCGGCGGCCGCTGCAGGCGGCGCGCTATGACGACCAGGACGGACCTGCCGGCGACGAGGCGGGCTGGGACCTCGATCCGCAGCCGGAAACGGCGCGCGAAGCGCGCGGGTGAGCAGGGCCGGGCCGGCGGGTAGAATGGGCCGCCTGAGCGCCGGCTGGCCCCGGGGCCGGCCAGCCGGCCGCTGACATCTGGAGAGCAAGTTGAAGCCAAGAATCAAAGCTTCCCGCCAGGACGAGCCCGGAGCCGACGGGAACGCCGAGGTAGAGGAAATCACGCTGTCCGAGCAGGTCTACCGCCTGCTCCGGCGCGACATCATGAGCGGCGCGTTCGCGCCGGGCCAGTCGCTGCGCCTGGAATTGCTCAAGCAACGCTACGGCAGCAGCTTTTCCCCGATCCGCGAAGCCCTGAACCGGCTGCGCAGCGAACGCATGGTGATCACCACCACCTCGCGCGGCTTTCGCATCGCGCCGCTGTCGGTCGAGGAAATGTGGGACGCCTGCGAAACCCGCATCCTGATCGATTGCGACGCGCTGCGGCGCTCGCTGGCCAACGCCGATGACGCCTGGGAGGCGCGGCTGGTTGGCGCCTACCACGCGCTGACGCTGGCCGCGCAGCGCGCCGGCGAGGCCGTGCCGCCCAGCCAGGAGCTGGAGGAATCGCTCGAGGCGCGCCACCTGGACTTCCACCACGCGCTGATCGGCGCCTGCCGCTCGCACTGGCTGCTGGACCTGTCCACGCAGCTGTACGCGCAGACCGAGCGCTACCGGCGTCCGGCGCGCGCCGGCGCCACCGCCTACGGCCCCGAACGCAATGTCGACGACGAGCACCGCCAGCTGCTCGATGCCGCGCTGTCGCGCGACGTCGAGCGCTCGGTGGCGATGCTGGCGGCGCATTACCGCAAGACGGCGCAGTTCATCGAACACATCATTTCCCAGGACGACAGGCAGGCCATTCATGCGTGACGCGGACATCGATCTCTTTTTCCCCACCATCGCCGAGCGCGAGGTGCAATACAACGCCCGCGAGTCGGTGGCGGACTTCGACGCCTGCGTGCGCCGCTACGCCGAGTCGGCCGCCGCGGTGAAGTCGCGCCGTCCCGGCCTGCTGAACCTGCGTTACGGCATGGGCCAGGACGAGCGGCTGGACCTGTTCCTGCCGGCGGCGAACCGCGGCCCGGCGCCGCTGTTCGTGTTCATCCATGGCGGCTACTGGCGCGCGCAGCGCAAGGAAGACGCGCCGGTGATGGCCGAGGCCTTCAACGCGGCCGGCGCGGCGGTGGCGGTGCCGGAATACACGCTGGCGCCCGAAGCGACGCTGCCGGAAATCGTGCGCGAGATGCGCTCGGCGCTGGCCTGGCTGTACCACAACGCGGCGGCCTACGGCGTCGATCCCGAGCGCATCTACGTCGGCGGCAGTTCGGCCGGCGGTCACCTGGCCGCGATGCTGGCCGCGCCCGCCTGGCCGGCGAGCTACGGCGTGCCGGACGACGTGGTCAAGGGTACGCTGGCGCTGAGCGGCCTGTTCGACCTGCGGCCGCTGTGCGACGTCCTGCCCAACACCTGGCTGCAGCTGACGCCGGAGCAGGCGGCGCGCCACAGCCCGATCTTCAACCTGCCCGAGCGCGCCGGCCCCATGCTGCTGGCCGTCGGCGGCCTGGAGACGCAGGGTTTCAAGAACCAGACCGAGGCCTTCGAGCGCGCCTGGACCGGCGCCGGCCTGCAGGCCACGCGTATCCCGACGCCGCATTGCAATCACTTCGACCTGGTGAACGAGCTGGAGGATCCGGCCAGCGACCTGACCCGCGCCACCCTGGCGATGATGGGCCTGGCGCAAGCCTGAGCGCGTTCACGGAGACGGGCGCGCCATGGCCGACCTGAAGCTGCTCGAAGACCTGATCGCGCTGGCGCAGAGCGGCAGCTTCGTGCGCGCCGCCGAGGCGCGGCACGTCACGCATCCGGCCTTCGGGCGCCGCATCCGCGCCCTCGAGGCCTGGGCCGGCGCGCCGCTGGTGGAGCGCCAGCGCGTGCCGGTGACGCTGACCGCCGAGGGCGAGGCCCTGCTCAAGACCGCCACCCAGGTGGTCGAGCAGATGGGGCTGGTGCGCCACCGCATCCGCAGTTCCGGCGCGGGCGGCGAGGCGGTGCTGCGCATCGCCACCGGCCGCAGCCTGTCGCGCACCGTGGTGGGCGACTGGATCGCGCGGCTGCGCCATCGCGCGCCGAAGGTGCTGGTCGAAGGCACGCAGCTGGAGATCTCCACCGGCAAGATGGAAGACATGGCCATGCGGCTGGAGCAGGGCAAGGTCGACCTGCTGTGCTGCTACGAGCATCCGGCCCTGTCGATGCAGCTCAACCCGGTGCGCTACCGCTACATGACCCTGGGCACCGACAAGCTGGTGCCGGTGAGCCAGGCCGACGGCCGCGGCCGCGCCCGCTATGTGCTGGGCGAGGGCGGCCATCCGGTGCCGCTGATCACTTACGCCGGCGGCCTGTCGATGGAGCGCATCCTGGGCGACCGGCTCGAATCCACGCCCTACGCGCTGACGCCGTTCGTGCGCATCGATTCGCTCGATGCCGCGCATGGCGCGGCGCTCAAGGGCCTGGGCGTGGCCTGGCTGCCGTGGTCGATGGTGGCGGCCGACTGCCGTCGCGGCACGCTGGTGTCGCTGGGCGGGCGCAGCGACGAGATCGCCTTCGAGGTGCGGCTGTACCGCTCGCGGGCGCGGCTGGCCGAGCTGGCCGAGGCGGCCTGGGAAGCCACCGCCAATCGCAAGGCTTGACGCGGCCCATCGGTGTCCGCGCGGGTGGATTTGGCGAGCTGAATTAGCACGGCAATGTGCCGACTCGGCACGTCATGCCGCCCGCCCACGCGCAGAATGTCTCCCGAAACTCGAACGAGACGGCGCCGCCGTCCGCCTCAGCACCCCAGGGAGAAACTCATGAAATCCGTTCCGCACGCCTTGCGCGGCGCGTCGGCCGCGCTCTGTGCCGCCGCCGCGTTGATCGCCTCGCCGGCCATCGCCGCCGGTTATCCCGACCATCCGGTTTCGCTGATCGTCGGCTATCCGGCCGGCGGCAGCGTCGATCTGACCGCGCGCCTGTTCGGCGAGGAACTGGCCAAGCGCATCGGCCAGAGCGTGGTGGTCGAGAACGCCGGCGGCGCCGGCGGCACCATCGGTGCGCAGCGCGTGGCCCGCGCCACGCCGGACGGCTACACGCTGCTGCTGGGCTCGACCAATGAAATGGTGGTCGCCCGCATGATCAACAACGCCGTCAAGTACGACGGCGCCAAGGACTTCACCGCCCTGGGCGTGATCGCCACGCAGCCCATGATGCTGGCGGCCAGCAAGAATTCCGGCGTGAAGAGCGCCGCCGAGTACCTGCAGAAGCTGCGCGCCACCGCGCCGGGCAGTTTCAATTACGGCTCGTCGGGCGTCGGCACCACGCTGCACCTTGCCGGCGAGATGATCAACCAGGAGACCAATACGCGCGCGGAACATGTCCCGTACCGGGGCGTGTCGCCGCTGGTGACCGACCTGATGAGCGGCCAGCTGGATTTCGGCGTGCTGGTGTTGTCCTCGGGCCTGCCGCAAGTGCGCGCCGACAAGATCGTGGCGCTGGGCGTGACGCAGCCCAAGCGTTCGGCGGTGGCGCCTGACATCCCGGCGCTGGCCGAGACGCCGGGGTTCGAGGCGGTCGACCTCAGCATCACGTTCTCGCTGTACGGCCCGGCCGGCCTGCCGGAGCCGGTGGCCGCCAAGCTGCGCGAGGCGCTGGCCGATACGCTCAAGTCGGAACAGTTCCGCGCCAAGATGCTGGAGGCCGGCGGCGTGCTGGCGCAGCCGGGCCTGGATCCGGTGGCCTCGCAGGCCGCCGAGACGCGCAAGTACGGCGCGCTGGTCAAGGCGGCCAAGATCGAGGCGCAGTGATCATGGATTTCACGCTGCCCGTTCCCGACCTCGCCGCCGAGCGCCTGGGCAATACCGACACGCCGGGCGTCTGGCATTTCGACTCGGGCCTGCCCGGCCGCGCGCTGATGCTGTCCGCGCTGGTGCACGGCAACGAGCTGTGCGGCGCCTGGGCCCTGAAGGACCTGCTGGCGGCGGGCCTGCGCCCGCGCCGCGGCCGGCTGACGCTGGCGTTCTGCAACCTGCCGGCGTTCGACCGTTTCGACCTGGCGAGGCATGACGCCTCGCGCTTCGTCGACGAGGACATGAACCGCGTCTGGAGCGCCGAGCGCCTGGATCAGCCCACCAGCAGCGACCGCCGGCGCGCGGCGCAACTGCGTCCGTGGGTCGAGCGCGCCGACTGGCTGCTGGATCTGCACTCGATGCACGAGCCCGGCGCGCCGCTGCTGCTGACCGGCGTCCTGCCGCGCAACATCGCCCTGGCGCGGCGCCTGAAGGCGCCGCAGCACGTGATCGTGGACGCCGGCCACAAGGACGGCGTGCGCATGCGCGACTTCGCGCAGTTCGGCGACCCGGCGCGCGATGCGGCCTGCGCGTTGCTGATCGAATGCGGTTTCCACGGCGACCCGGCGGCGCGCGACGTCGCGCGCGACATGGTGGCGCGCATGCTGGTCGCTTCGGATGTGGTGGATGCCGCCGACATCCCGGCCGGCTGGCTGCGGCCCGACGCCACCGCGCAACGCGTGCTGGAAGTGACCGACGCCGTGGTGGCGCCGTCGATGGATGTGACCTTCGCGCAGCCCTGGCAGGGCCTGGAGACGCTGGAGAAGGCGGGATCGGTGATCGGCTGGGCCGACGGCCGGGCGATCGTGTCGCCCTATGACCGCTGCACGCTGGTGATGCCGTCGCTGCGCCAGCTCAAGCCGGGCGTGACGGTGGTGCGATTGGCGCGCGACTACGCGGGCTGAATGTCGTGGAGGGAGCGACGCGGACGGCGTGACGCGGATCGTGGGCGCGGCGTGATCGCCGCGCCGGCCACGCGGCCGCGGGCCGCGTGGCATGGCCCGCGGGCGTTGCGTCCCGGGGGCCGGTCATGCCGCCATCACTTCTGCGGCGTGTAGCGCAATTCGTCGAGCTGGTAACCCTGCGCCGTCGCGGCGGCCAGGGCGCGGTCCAGGTCTTCCTTGGGCAGTTGCGGCGAGCGCGACAGGATCCACAGGTACTTGCGGTCGGGGGTGCCGACCACGGCCCAGCGGTAGTCCGGATCCAGCCCGATCACCCAGTAGTCACCCTTGATCGGCTTGAAGAACGAGACCTCGAGCTTGGCGTTGTTGCTGCCTTGGACCACCGTGGCGGTGCCCGAGGCCGAGTCGACGTCGCCGTCCTTGGTGCGGCAGCGGTTGTTGACCCCGACGGTGCCGTCGGGGTGCAGGGTGTATTCAGCGGTGGTGTCGCCAACGCAGTTGCGCTGGAAGAACATCGGGAAGTTGGCGATCTCGTACCACATGCCGGCATAGCGCTTCAGGTCGACCGACTCCACGGTTTGCATGGGCGGCGGCGCGGCGTGGGAGATCCCCGCCGCGCTGGCGGCCAGGGCCAGCAATAATGTTGCGATGCGGCGCATGGGGATAGTCTCCTGATCCAAAACCCTAACGATACGCCTTATTTGCGCGGGGCCTTCAGCGCGGCGTGATAGCGGGCGACATAGGTGTCGAAATCGACGTCGTCGGACTGCTCCAGGCGCAGCTGTTCGGCGCTGGAGTCGAGCGCGCCCTGGCGGTATTCGGCCGCCACGTCCGCCGGCAGCGGCTGGGCGCGCAGGGCTTGCGCGTGTTCGTGGCTCTGGCGCAGCGAAAAGTCGTGGAACGATTCGCCGCTGGCGGTCAGCGCGGCCAGCAGGCGCGCGGACGGCGTGGCGTCGGGCTGGCCCAGCTTGGCGCGCTGCGCGGCCAGGCTGTCGGCGTAGGCGCTGCCGCCCAGGGCCGAGTCGTACAGGGCCGCGTAGGGCGCGATCTGGTCCAGCAGTTCCTGGCCCCATTGCGCCAGGCCGATGGCCTTGCCGTCGCGGTCCAGCTGCAGGCCGGGCTTGCGGCCTTCCTTGACCACGGTGGAGAAGTTGTCGGCGCTGCGCTGACAGTAGCCGTTGGCCGGGAAGAAGGGGCTGTCGGAGGCGGCGCAGAACAGCAGGAAGGCGTCGACGAAACGGCTGGTGTCGGCATCGATGCCCACCGGTGATTCCGGGTTGATGTCCAGGCAGCGCACTTCCACGTACTGCACGCCGCGCTCGGCCAGCGCGGTGATCGGGCGCTCGCAGCGGCCGGTGGCGCGCTTGGGGCGGATGCTCGAGTAGTACTCGTTTTCGATCTGCAGCACGTTGGTGTTGAGCTGGATCCATTCGCCGTTGCGATGCGTGCCGATCTTCTGGTAGTCGGGCCACGGTTGCGTGACCGCGTCGTACAGGCGGCCGAGGAAGGTATCGAGATCGTTGTAGCAGAGCTTGAGCTGCGACTGGGCCTTGTTCTGATAACCCAGGTCGCTCATGCGCAGGCTGGTGGCGTGGGGCAGATACAGGGTGTGCTGGCCCAGGTGCTGCAGGCCGTGTTCGCCATCGCGCAGGAAGTCGCAGGAAAGCGCCGGCGCCGCGCCGAACAGGTACATCAGCAGCCAGGAATAGCGCGTGAAGTTGCGGATCAGGCCGATGTAGCCGCGCGAGCGGCGGTCCTGGTCGGTGCCGGGCTGGGTGTCGAGCACCGACCACAGCGCCTCGGGCAGCGAGAAGTTGTAGTGGACGCCGGCGATGCACTGCATGGTCTTGCCGTAGCGCTCGGCCAGGCCGCGGCGATAGACGTGCTTGAGCATGCCCGTGTTGGAGGTGCCGTACCAGGCGATGGGAATGTCGGCCTCGCCCGGCAGGGTGGCCGGCATCGACTGGTTCCAGATCAGCTCGTGGTCCAGCACGCTGTAGACGTGGCGGTGGGTGGCGGTCAATTCGGCCAGCAGGGCCTCGACGTTGTCGTGCGTGCCGGTGATCAGTTCGAGCAGCGATTCCGAATAGTCGGTGGTGACGTGTTCGTTGGTCAGCGCGGAACCAAGCCCGGCCGGGTGCGGCGTGCGGGCCAGGATGCCTTGCTCGTCGACGCGCAGGCCTTCTTTTTCGATACCCCGCAGGGTCTGGGTCAGGAGCGAGCGGTTGGCCTCTAGGCGGGCGAGGCGTTGGGCGGCGGTATCAGTCACGGAATCTTCTCGATGGGGTCTGTCGCCGGATTTTACGGGGTGCTGGCCTCCTCTGCCGAGGGAGCCAGTACTGGGGACAGGGACAATTGCGCGGCGGTGCGCGCCAGCCACTCGTCCAGGTCGGCGTAGACCGGGTCGGCGATGGGGGCGGTTTCGTTGAAAATCTCGTGCCAGGCGGTGTCGTACCAGCGCAATGTCAGCAATTCGGCGGGCGCGCGCTGGGCGAACTGGCGGCTGCCCTCGGCCGCCACGATGGAGTCGTCGCCGGCCACCATCAGCAGGGTGCGGCAGGACAGCAGATGGGCCTCCCGCAGGGAATCGCGGCCGCCGTCATCGACGAACCGGGCCAGCCGGCCGGTCATGCTGCGCCGCACCAGCGGGTCGGACCGGTAGGCCTTGACCACCGCCCGGTCGTGCGAGATGCGGGCTGGCGCCAGGCCATGGGGCACCCGCAGGTCGGGCGCGTGCAGCGACATCCAGGTCAGGGTGCGGCGCACCCACGGCGGCACGTTGACCACGAACGGCGGCGAACTGAGCACCAGGGCGTCGATCGGGGCCAGCCGCTGCAGCGCGATCCGCACCGCCACCAGGGCGCCCAGGCTGTGGCCCAGCAGGATCGGCGGGCGGCCGTGGACGGCGGTCCAGTCGGCCAGGCGCGCCACGGCGTCGGTCACCAGGTCCTCCTGGTGCGCCAGGGTGGCCGGCCGGCCGCCGGAGCGGCCATGGCCGCGGTGGTCATGGGCGCCCACCGTCCAGCCGCGCGCGGTCAGCCAGCGCGCCAGCCGGTCATAGCGCCCGGCATGCTCGCTCAGGCCATGCAGCAGGTAGATGCCGGGCGTGCCGGGGCCGATGATCGGCGGGGGCACATTCGGGGCGGCGGGCCAGACATAATTGGCCAGGGGCGTGCCGTCGGGCGCTGGGGTCATCGAAATCGGCGACAATTTGGGGCTGTCCTCGAAATGAAAAGACCGTGGGGTCTTTACGGTAATGACGATTTCATCGCTGTTTCGTTTCATGTTCAAGAAAGCCGGCCTGATTCTTGTGATGGCCCTGCTGGTCAGCGCCTGCTCGCCCCGTTACAACTGGCGCGAAGTGGACGTGGCGGACGGCCGGGTGCGGGCGGCATTCCCGGACCGGGTGCAGACCGAGACCCGCCAGCTGCGGCTGGACACCCATACGCTGTCGTTCACCCTGGCCACGGCCACCGTGGGCGAAGCGGTGTTCGCGATCGGGTCGGCGCCGCTGCCGCCGGAGATCGCGGCGGACCCCGTGGCCCGGCAGGCGCTGGGCATGGCGCTGATGCGCTCGCTGTACGTCAACATGCAGGCGCCGCCGCCCACCGCGTGGCCGCCCTATGGGCAGGACATCGACGTGCAGGGCAAGGCCATGGGCAAGCCCGGCTGGCTGCGGGCGCGGGTGTGGGTGACCGACACCATGCTGATCGAGGCGGTGGCGGCGGGCACCGAAGCCAGCCTGCCCGAGGAACGGGCCCGTGAATTCCTGAGGTCGGTGGTCGTCAAGCCGTGACGGAGTACAGCAGCCCCCGCCGGATCGCCACCGCCACCGCGGCGCGGCGGCCGCGCACCTGCAGCTTGCGGCAGGCGTTGCGCAGATGGAAATTGACGGTGCTTTCGCTGATGTCCAGGATGCGGGCGGTTTCCCAGCTGGTCTTGCCGGCGGCGCTCCAGTGCAGCGAAGCCGATTCGCGCGGCGACAGCCGGACGCTGGGCGGTGCAAGCGGGGCGACGACAATGGGGGCGGCGGACATGACGGCGGGGACGCGGGTTCCTGGCAAAAGACAACCCATGTTCCGGCCGGCGATCGGCCGTGGACAAGCGACGATGCCGTTGCGTATCACCCTTTGAATCTTTGACGGAATAAACGGATGCTGGCCATCGCGCAGTTCTATTTGTCGGCCATCATGCTGATGTTGCCGCTGTTGTCGTGCGTCGGCATCGGCGTCTTCTGGGGCAAGCGCGACCTGCCGTTCGGCGGCGCCTTCATCACCACGCTGGTCACGTCCGTGACCACGCCGGCGCTGGTGTTCCACACCTTCGTCACCACCCACCTGGACGACCGCGCGCTGGCCGACGTGGCGGCCGCCACGCTGCTGGCGCTGCTGTTGTGCGCGCTGGCCTGCGCCCTGCTGCTCAAGCTGGGCCGCCTGCCGGTGCGCACGCTGCTGCCGACGGCCTTCCTGCCCAACGCCGGCAACCTCGGCCTGCCGATCTCGCAACTGGCGTTCGGCGATGCCGGCCTGTCGGTGGCGGTGGCGTTCTTCGCCGTCAACTCCTTTGTCATGCACACCATCGCGGTGCGGCTGCTGCCCGGCGTCAATACCAAGGGCAGCTGGAAAAGTCCGATCCTGCTGGCCTCGGTGGTGGCCGTCGCCATGCGCCTGCTGCACATCCCGGTGCCGGCCTGGCTGATCGAGACCGCGCGCATGCTGGGCGCGGTGACGGTGCCGCTGATGCTGCTGAGCCTGGGCCACGCGCTGGCGCTGATCCCGGCCAACGGCCTGCGCGACGGCGCCAAGGTGGCGGTGATGCGCCTGGTGACCGGCCTGGCCGCGGGCCTGGCGATCGTCTGGGTCCTCGACCTGGAACCGGTGCTGGCCGGCGCGCTGACGCTGCAGATGGCGATGCCATGCGCCGTGGTCAGCTACATGTACGCCAAGCGCTACACGGACATGGGCGACACCGCCGCCGGCGCGGTGCTGGTGTCGACGGTGGTTTTCCTGCTGCTGGCGCCGCTGATGCTCTGGTTCAGCCACGCCGGCCCATAGGGCCTGTTCACTCTGGCAAGAGCCTCGCGCAGGCCGGCAATCGGGCGCCCGGCCTGGCGGGGTCGCCACCGCGCGGCGCCGGGCAACGGCGGCCGCGTTTTTTTGCGTGCGCTCATGCGGTCCGCGCCGCCGGCATGTGATGCCTCGTGTCATTTTTCCACCCCGATTTCCGCCCTTTGAGGACTGCGCATTCCGGCCGTCCGATTCTAGATGGCGCGCGCTTCTTTCGCCGCAGGCATTCAGATATTTTGCTTATCCAATTGACCGTGGTGGTCGATTCACTCACTTAATTTTGTGCGTCGGCCGCGCGGTCATTTCGCCCCTTCCTGGTACCTAGAATCAACGCATCCCTCGTGATTCAGGTTCCGGCGACATTGCCGCGGCCGATGTTGGAAATATCAAAATGCCTCAGCCCGTTCCCTTGCGGAAATCCATCGCCCATCGCGCGGCCCATCCCAATACGGAATCGTCTCCTGGCAAGATGCCTGTCGCCCGTGGCGGGGCCCTGTCCTGCTACGGCATGCGGGCGCTGCTGCTGGCGCTGGCCGCGGCTTTCGCCTCGCCCACGCCCGCCAAGGCGGCCGGGTTGCCCGACTTGCCGGCGCCGCAAGCCGGCGACAAGCGCGAACTCGAACGGGCCTTCGCTTCGTTCCTGCAGGAATCCGCGCGGGCCGAGCAGGCGCGGCGCGATGCCCGCGGCAATCCCATGATGGCCGCGGCGTCCGACACGCGCATGGGCGCGTCGAATGCGAACCTGACCGTGCCCGTGGGCGACGGCACCCTGTCGCTGGGGCGGGATTCCTTCGCGCTGTCCACGCCCGATTCGCGTTTCAGGGTCGGCGGCGGCGCCATGGACAACGCGCCGATCGGCCGCATCGAATACTCCCGGCTCATCACCGATCGTTTCGCGCTTGGCGCGAGCATGCAGCTCGGTGAATACCAGCGCGAACTGATCGGCCGCGGCATTTTCGTCGACGCCAGCAAGCAATACGAATTCGACGCCGCGGTGTCGCTGATGAAGGGCAGGCCGTCGTTCGATTTCGATTCCGGCAGCGCGCGCGTGCCGGTCACCCAGTTGGCGGGCATCGTGGCGGCGCGCCGCCTGTTCGCACCGGAATCGGGGCTGGGACTGCATGCGCTGGGCGCATCCGCGTGGGGCGCGCGCGCCCACAGCCCGAACGACCTGTCGAGCCGCACGGTGGTCGAGGACTACGCCAACTACACCCGCGTGCTGTACGACCCGCGCCGCATCTCCACGGGCCGCTTGTTCGGCGCCAGCGTGGACCTGCAATACGCGCCGTTCTCTTCGCTCGTGCTCAGCACCTCGCTCGGCCTGGAACACGAACGCTACCCGATGGGCGACGGCTCGGTCGAGAGCCGCCACCGTCCCTATCTGTCCGGCGGCGTGAAGTTCGCGGTCTACAAGGACTACCTGTTCGACATGCGCGTATCGACCGGCGTGTCACGCGACCTGGTCGCCAGCCTGTCGGGCGACAAGGCGCGCCTGTCGTTCGGCATGTCGCGCGGGCGCGATGGCGCGCTCAACAGCAAGACGGTCATGGTCTACGTCGACCTGATGAAGCTGATCTCGCCGTCGCGCTATACGGCCGACGGCAGCTCGCTGGCCATGCGCGAATCGCTGCAGCAGTACACCGGCGAGCGCCTGCTGGACAAGGCCGTCACGCGGCCCGACCGCATTCCGCAGACGTTCCTGGCCAAGGTCGACCGCACCGGCGTGCAGGAAGTCTTCATCGAGAAGGCCGGCCTGCCGCCGGGCGCCAAGGTCAGCGCCGATGGCCAGCGCCTGACCATCGCCGTGGGCAGTGGCGCGCTGACGCTGGCGGCCGTGCAGAAAAACGGCGCCGCGGTGGCGACGCCACCGCAATTCACGGTCGCGCCGGCGCAACTCTCGGTCGACCTGTTCAGGTTGCCCGTGCCGGCGCAGACCGACGAGTACGTCGTGCGTGTCAGCGACGCCACCCTGGCGACCTACAACGTCAAGATCACCGTGGGCCGCAAATGAACGGCCGGATGAAGATGTCAAAATACCTCCACACCTTTTCCGACCTGGTCCTCTATACCCTGGTCGGGGCCTGCTTTGTCCTGGGCTTGTCATGGGCCGGCGCGACGTTCGCGCAATCCCGGCTGAGCGTGATCAATGTCGTCGTCGAGAAGGCCACCGCCACCCCGAGGCTGAGCTTCGCGCAACCGGCGCTCACCCTGACGCTCGGCGAAACGGCCGCCAATCCCGCGCGCAGCGACCAGCCGGCCAGCAAGGGGGCCATCACCTACCGTTCCAGCGATGACGCCATCGCGCGTGTCGCCGCCGACGGCACGGTCACCGCGGTGGCGGCGGGCACCGCCACCGTCACCGCCACGCAGGCGGCCGACCTGCCCGCGTTCGAGTCGGGCAGTGGCAGCTATCAGGTGACGGTCGTCGGGCCGCTGTCGGCCAAGGCCACGCTCGCCGCCGGGACGTGGCTGGTCGGCGAGCCCTTTGCCGACATGGTGCCGGTGACCGCCAGCGGCGGCATCGGCAAGCTGAGTTACGCCATCGCGCCGACCGTGCCGGCGGGGCTGGCCTTTTCCTCGGATACGGGCGTCCTGTCCGGCACTGCGACCGTCGACTCGCCGGAGACGACCTACACCGTCACGGTGAGCGATGCCGCCACCCCAGCGCATACCGCCAGCGCCACGTTCGATATGACCATCGGACCGGCATTTGTCGCCACTGGCGGCGGTGATCGTATTGGCTTCATGCTGAATGAATACAACATGGTCGAAGGCCTGTTGCAGGTCAGAGGGGGGATCGGCGCGTTCCATGCTGCCGTCTCGCCGCCGCTGCCTCCTGGCGTGAGCGTCAGCGTGGCGAAGGATCGTACCGATGCGGGGCTTTACCTGGTCAATATCGACGGCTCCGGCACGGTCGCGTCTCCCTGGACGACGTACACGGTGACGGTAACGGACAGTGCCGTAACAGCTCACTCATATACGGCCAATTTCTCGCTCGCCGTTGCCGATGTGCTCACCGCGACAGTCGTGGACGGAAACAAGATCGCCACGGTCGGCGAGTCCATCAACTATCGTCCGGTCACCGGCTCGGGCGGGCTGCCCGAGGTTTCGGCGTTTGCATACGCCTACGCTGTGTCGCCGGCGCTTCCCGCCGGACTGGCAATGGACGGGGCAACCGGTGTGATCACGGGATCCGCCTCCAGCGCGGCGCCGGCCACGAGCTACACCGTGGCGTTGTCCGTCGATGGGTTGGTGTCGGCGGTGCCGCCGGTCACTGCGAACTTCACGCTCGAGATCGTCGACGGCCTGGCGGCCACGACCGTCATCTCCACGCAAACCATCGTCGTTGGCGACCCCGCGCTCGACATCACGCCGGTGACGGCCATTGGCGGTGTCGGCACGCGCCATTTCGCGGTCGCGCCGACGTTGCCCGCGGGGCTTTCGATGAGTGCCGCCACCGGCGTCATCACCGGTGCTGCGTCCGGCGAGTCCAAAGAGGCGGTCTACACCGTCACGGTCACCGATGACGCGGGGCATAAAGCCGCCGCGACCTTCTCGCTCGCCGTCAATGCGGGGCTGAAGACGTCGGTGTTCAACCATGGCGAGGAGCATCGGGTCACGGATCCGGTCGACTACACCCCGCCGATGACCTCGGGCGGCGTCCGTCCTTATCAGTACACCGTGACGCCGGCGTTGCCGACGGGGCTGGCCATGAATGCGGGAACCGGCGCCATCACGGGGGCCGCGACCGCGCCGTCCGCGATCACGACGTACACCTACACCGTGACGGACAGCGCCACGCCGGCGCATTCGGCGACCGGCACCTTCACCCTGGCGATCGCGCCGGCACTCACCGCGACGGCCGTGGGCACGACGACGATCTCGGTCGAGGTCGGCAAGCCCGTCACGGAAAGCCCGGTCAAGGCCGAAGGCGGTTTGGGACTGCCCCAGTTCAGCGTCCAGCCGGCTTTGCCGAGCGGGCTGGGCATGGATGCGCGCAGCGGCGAGATCACCGGCACGGCGACGGCCCCGTCGCCCGAGACCGAGTACACCGTCACGGTCACGGATGGCGCCAGCCCCCCGCAGACGGCCTCGGCCACCTTCAAGCTGAGCGTGTCTTCCAACCCGGGCATCGCCATCACGATGAATGCGCCGGTGAAGCCCCAGCGGATATCCATGGTGTTCCCGCCTTACGCGCCGGTGACGGCGTCCAGCGGTATCGGCAGCGCGCTCACGTACACGGTGGCGCCCGCATTGCCGAGCGGTTTGTCGATGGATCCTGCCACTGGCATCATCTCGGGCACACCGACGGTCGAACAGGTCGATAGCAGTGACGCCAGGTACACCGTCACGGTCACCGACAGCGCTTCGCCTGCGCATGAGGCCGAGGCCCGTTTCGGTCTGGTGACGTACCAGTTGCCGACGGCGACGGTCCTGGTGTCGTCGAAAACGTATCAGGCCGGGGAAGCCGTCAACTATCAACCCGTGTCAGGCGTCAGTGCCGCGGGGCGGCCGGTCACCTATCGCGTGGCGGGAGGCGGATTGCCCCGTGGGCTGAAGATGGATCCCAGCACGGGCGTCATTACCGGCACGACCCACGAAAAGATGAAGAGCGAGTTCTTCGTCTATGTCTCGGATCTTCCCCTGGATGGCGTCTTGTTCGCCTCGGCCTTGTTCATACTGGAGATCGTGCCGCCTGCGGCCCCGTGACCGTCAGCATGGCAGCGGATGGGGCGCGGGCCGCGTCCCGCGGCCTGTCCGGCCGCGGGGCGCCGCCAGGAAAGTGTCAGGCCACGCCCGACATGGCGCGCAACTGCGTCATCAGCGCTTCGGGGACTTCCACGCCGTGCTTGAGCGCCTCGTCGCGCAGCTTGCGGCGGCGGTCGCCGGGCAGGCGCACGCCGTCGTCTTCCAGCATGGCTTCCACCAGCGTCTCGACGCGTTCGAGGTAGGCCTCGTTGCCGGCCAGCGCACCGGGGTCGATGGCCATGAAGGCCTGGCCCAGGCGCGCCGGGCCGCCTTCGTCGACGAAGAACGACTCGGTCTCGAAACCGAAGTGCGAGCCGGTCAGGGCGCAGGCCAGCAGTTCGATGATCAGCGCCAGCATCGCGCCCTTGACGCCGCCGGCGGGCAGCATGCTGCCCGCCAGGCCGGCCTTGGGATCGGTGGTGGGCTGGCCGTCGGCGTCCAGCGCCCAGCCCAGCGGGATCGGCTGGTTGTCGCGCGCGGCGATCATGAGCTTGCCGCGCGCCACCTGGGACAGCGACAGGTCGATGACGATGCGGCCGCCGCCGCGACGCGGGAACACGGCGGCGATGGGATTGGTGCCAAATAGCGGACGCTTTCCGCCCCAGGCCGGCATGGCCGCGGGCGAGTTGCTCAGCGCCAGCGCCACCAGGCCGGCGTCGGCCAGGGCTTCCAGGTGGTAGCCGGCCTCGCCGAAATGGTGGCTGTTGGCCACGCCGATGAAGGCCACGCCGTGCTCGCGGGCGCGGCGGGCCGCTTCCTGGACCGCCAGCGCGCAGGCGGGAAACGCCAGGCCCGAGCCGGCATCGATCAGCGCCGCGCCGCCGCGTTCGTGCGCGATGCGCGGCACGGCGCTGCCGATGGCGCGGCCGGCGCGCAGGTGGCCGGCGTAGAACGGCACCCGTGACAGGCCGTGGGAACTGAGCCCCTGGCTTTCGGCGAAGACCAGCGCGCGCGCGGTGGTGTCGGCCATGGCCGGGTTGGCGCCCGCGGCGGCCAGGCTGGCCGCGGCCAGGTGTTGAAGTTCGTCCAGATAGATGTGAGCCATATCCTTCCTGTCAGGGGGGGCGCCGCGTGTCATCGGGCGCCGCCGGTAAGCGCTATTGTCACACCGGCGGCCACCATCTCGGAAACGCGGGTGTTGGCTTCCTGTGTCAAGCCGGCGATGTGGGGGGTGAGTATCAGGTTGGGCGCGCCGGCCAGGGGGCCGCCGGCGGGCAGCGGCTCCTGTTCGAACACGTCCAGCGCCGCGCCGCGCAGGTGGCCCGAGCGCAGCGCCGCCGCCAGGGCGGCTTCGTCCACCACGCCGCCACGGGCCGTGTTGACCAGGATGGCGCCCGGCCGCATGCGGGCGATGCGGCCGGCATCCAGCAGGCGGTGGGTGTCGGCGTTCAGCGGCACGTGCAGGGTGACCGCGTCGGCGCGGGTCAGCAGCTCGTCCAGCTCCAGGCGGGTGGCGCCGGTCTCGGCCCAGGCCGGATGGGCGGCCGGCAGCGCCGCGTCGCAGGCGACGATGCGCATGCCCAGGCCGGCCGCCAGCCGCGCCGTCAACTGGCCGATGCCGCCGAAGCCGACCACCCCCAGCGTGCGGCCATGCGCCTCCAGGCCCTGGGACAGCGCCGCGCGCGGCCAGGCGCCGGCCGCCACCTCGGCGCTGGCGGCGTAGGCGCCGCGCAATAGCGCCAGCACGGTGCCGATGACGTACTCGGCCACGGCGCGCGCGTTGGCGCCGGTGGCCGGCACCACCTGGATGCCGCGCGCGGCGCAGCCGGGCAGGTCGATGTTGTCCAGCCCGACGCCCAGCCGGCCGACCGCGCGCAGGCGCGGCGCGGCGGCCAGCAGGGCCGCGTCCACCTGGCTGCGGTTGCGCACGATGAGGGCGTCGGCCCCGGCGGCGGCTTGCAGCAGGGCGTCGCGCTGCTCCACCAGGTCGGGGGCGTAGCGCACGTCGAAGCGCTGCCGCAGGCTGTCGACCGCGGGCGCGTCCATGAACTCCGAGATAAGCACGTGCATGAAGGGCTCCGGTGTCAGGCGATCTGGATGTTGGCGTCGCGGATGATCTTGGCCCAGCGATCCACTTCGGACCGCACGTAGGCGCCGAATTCCGCCGGCCCGCGCGGCTGCGGCACGAAGCCCAATTGCAGCAGCGCCTGCTGCATGGCCGGCTGCGACACCTGCTTGACGATGGCGTCGCCGATGCGCTGCACCAGTTCCGGCGGCGTGCTGGCGGGCGCCATCACGCCGGTGAAGTTCTCCACGATCAGGTCGGGCAGGCCGGCCTGCGCCACCGTGGGCACGTCGGGCAGGTCGGCGCTGCGTTCGCGGGTGGTGATGGCGAGCGCCCGCAGCGAGCCGTTCTTCACATGCGACAGCGACTCGGGGTAGTTGGAGAACACCACGTCCAGGTGGCCGCCGATGAGATCGGTCAGCGACGGCGCGCCGCCCTTGTACGGCACGTGCATCAGCGGCGCGCCGGTCAGCTTCTGGTACAGCGCCAGGGTCAGGTGCGGCGGCGTGCCGTTGCCGCTGGAGCCGGCCGCCAGCGGCTTGGCGGCGGCCGCGCGCGCCAGGTCGGCCATGGTCTTGATCGGGCTCTTGGCGTTGACCACCACCATGATGGGCGAGGACGCCAGCCCCGCCACCGGCGTCAGGTCGCGGGTCAGGTCGTAGCCGGCCTTGCCGGCGAACAGCGTGGCGTTGGCGGCGTGCGATAGCGTGATGGCCAGCCAGGTGTAGCCGTCGGGGGCGGCGTGCGAGACGTGGGCCGCGCCGATGTTGGCGCTGCCGCCGGGCCGGTTCTCGACCACGATGTTCCAGCGTTCGGCGTCGCTCAAGGCCTTGCCGACCTGGCGCGCGGCCACGTCGGTCAGGCCGCCGGGCGGGAAGGGCACCACGTAGTTGATGGGGCGTTCCGGCCAGGCGCGCTTCTGCGCCAGGGCCTGTTGCCATGGGGCCAGCGCACAGAGGCCGGCGGCGCCCAGCGCGCCGAGCAGGCGCCGGCGCTGGGCGTCGTCGATCGGGGGGTGTTGCTCGCGATTCATCTGTCTTCCTCCTTGGGGGTGGCGCCCGGGTAGGAATGCTTACGCCTGTGCTGCCGTGGCGGCTTGCGCCCGGGTCTGCATGCTTTTGTGCGTGTGTTGCGAGGAACTGCGGGGGCGGCCGGCGCGCGTGGCGCGCCGGCCGGGCGCCGTCAGGCGCTTTCGAAGATGCGGGTCAGGACGAACTCGCGGTGGCCCAGGGCCTCGGCCGCGGTCCAGCGGCCGTTGGCGGTGGCGAGCATGCATTCGAGCAGCTTGTCGCCGGCCTGGTTCAGGTCGATCTCGCGTTGCAGCAGGGCGCTGGTGTCGACGTCGATGTGTTCCGACATGGTCCGCACCGTGCGCGGATTGGCGCAGATCTTGATGACCGGCAGGATCGGGTTGCCGATGACGTTGCCCTGGCCGGTGGGGAAGAAGTGCACCGCGTAGCCCGAGGCCGCGCACAGCGTCACCATCTCGGCCGCGGCCGAGGACGAGTCCATGAACCACAGGCCCGGCCCGTCGGGGATCTCGGCCTTGTCGATCACGCCGTCGACGCGGCACTGCTTGCCGATCTTCTGGATGTTGCCCAGCGCCTTTTCCTCGATGGTGGTCAGGCCGCCGGCGATGTTGCCCTTGGTCGGCTGCGATTCGGACAGGTCGCTGGTCTTCCAGCGGTCGATCATGGCCTGGTAGCGGTCGAACATAAACATGAAGCGTTCGCGCACGGCGTCGTTGGCGCAGCGCTCGGCCACGATGTGTTCGCCGCCGGTCAGTTCCGAGGTCTCGCCGAACACCAGCGTCGAGCCCAGCGCGTAGAGCTTGTCGAAGGCGTTGCCCACGGTCGGGTTGGCGCCGCAGCCCGAGGTGGTGTCGGACTCGCCGCACTTGGTCGAGACCCACAGGTCCGAGATCGGACACGTGCTGCGCGTGAGCGCGGTGGCGTAGTGCACGAATTCCTTGGCGCAGCGCGAGGCGCGCATGATGGTGTCGTGGTCGCCGTGCAGCTCGATGCTGAAGCCCATGACCGGCTTGCCGGTGGCGGCGATGCCGTCGACCACGCGCTTGGTCCAGCCTTCCTCGATGCCGATCACCACCACCGCCGCCACGTTCGGGTTGCAGCCGGTGCCGATGAGGGTGCGGAAGTGCAGTTCCAGGTCTTCGCCGAACTGCAGGCGGCCGTAGGGGTGGGGCAGGGCCAGGGTGCCCTTGATGTTGTTGGCGACGGCCTCGGCCGCGGCGTTGGAGATGTCGTCCACGGGCAGCACGATGACGTGGTTGCGCACGCCGACCCGGCCGTTGTCGCGGCGGTAGCCCTGGAAGGTGGTCTGAGCATTGATGACGGACATGATGGTTTCCTGTGTGGGCGAGGGGAGGCGGCTTACCAGCGCTTGGTCTTGATGTTGTGCACGTGGGCGTGCTGGCCGGCCTGGATCGGCGCGACCACGCGGCCGATGTCCACGCCGTACTTGAAGACCGTGTCGCCCACGGCCATGTCCTTGATCGCGACCTTGTGGCCGATGGGGATGTCCTGCGAGGCCCGCACGTGGACGATCTTGTCCTCGTCCATGATCCAGGCATTGAGCTCCGTTCCGGCGGTCAGGCCCTCCACCACGGCGACCGCCACCGTGTCCTTGGCATCGTGCAATACGGCGTGAATCATCGTCTTCCTCTCCTGGGTGAGCGCGCGGCGGAGTGCCGCGGGCGCTTCGGATCACAACGTCCGGCAAATCTTAGGGCGGGCTTTTTCGCATGTCAACTAAATCATATATATGAATTGTATGACTTGAGCCGAGGCGGTCCGCGCCGCTACACTGGAGGCCCTGATTTATTGCGATGCACCCATGAACACCAGCCTGTCATCGACTGTGCCTTTGGGCAGTCCCTTGTACGAGCAGGTCAAGCAGGCCGTGCTTGCCGCGCTGGCGCAAGGCGAATGGAAGCAGGGCGAGGCGATTCCGCCGGAGAAGAACCTGGCCGAGCGCTTCGGCGTGTCGATCGGCACGTTGCGCAAGGCCATCGACGAACTGGCCGCCGAGAACATCCTGGTGCGCCATCAGGGCCGCGGCACCTATGTCGCGGTGCACACGCGCAACCACCACTTCTTCAAGTTCTTCCGCATCCTGCGCCAGGACGGCCACAAGTCGTATCCGGCCACCGAGCTGCTGCGCTTTCGCCGCGTCAAGGCCTCGGCCGAGGCGCGCGACAAGCTTGGCCTGCCGGCCGGCGCCTACGTGTTCGAGTTCCTCAACATGCTGTCGCTGAACGGCGATGTGGTCATGGTCGACGACATCTGCCTGCCGGAATCGCGCTTTCCGGGCATGACCGAAGCGCACCTGCGCGAACGCGCCAGCACGCTGTACGCGCTGTACCAGGACGTGTTCGGCGTCAACGTCATCGCCACCGATGAACGCCTGCGCACCTGCCTGGCCGACCGTTCCCATGCGCGCTGGCTGGGCGTGGCCGAGGGCGGGCCGTTGCTGGAGATCCGCCGCCTGGCGTATTCCTACAACCGCCAGCCGGTCGAATGGCGCATCTCGCGCGTCAACACCGAACGCTACGAATACCTGGGGCATGAACCCTGGGAGGCGGGGGCCTGAGCCGCCGCCCGGCCCGCGTATCGGACGCGGGCGCTTGCGGCCCCCCGCGCAAGCAGTGCTAGAATTCCTGCCGCACTACCCAATTTTCGGCGCCGATTTGCCTGATCCGCTTGCGGGCGCCTTCCAATAAATCCAGCTAAAGAGGTCCGTATGACCACTCCTGCCCAACATTCGGCCGGTGATTCGGCCAGCGCCGCGCTCGCGACCCTGCCCGCCGCCGCCATCTCTCAGTCCGACGCCGCTGATCCCGGTTCCGTCGGACTGGTCGCTCCCGTCTTCCTGCGTTTCGACGAGCCGCTGGCCTTGCTCAGCGGTCAGTCGCTGGCTTCCTACGAGCTGGCGGTCGAAACCTACGGCACGCTCAACGCCGCGCGCAGCAACGCCGTGCTGATCTGCCACGCCCTGAACGCCTCGCATCACGTGGCGGGGCAGGCGGCCGACAGCCCCAGCGATGTCGGCTGGTGGGACAACATGGTGGGCCCCGGCAAGCCGGTGGACACCAACGTGTTCTTCGTCATCGGCGTCAACAACCTGGGCTCGTGCTTCGGCTCGACCGGGCCGGCCAGCATCAATCCCGAGACCGGCAAGCCCTGGGGCGCCGCCTTCCCGGTGCTGACGGTGGAAGACTGGGTGCAGGCGCAGGCCCGGGTCGCGGACCACTTCGGCATCGAACGCTTCGCCGCCGTGATGGGCGGCTCGCTGGGCGGCATGCAGGCCCTGAGCTGGGCCATCACGCTGCCCGAGCGCGTGGCCAATTGCGTGGTCATCGCCAGCACGCCGCGCCTGTCGGCGCAGAACATCGGCTTCAACGAGGTGGCGCGGCGCGCCATCATCACCGACCCGGATTTCCACGGCGGCGACTACTACGCGCAGGAAACCGTGCCGCGCCGCGGCCTGTCGGTGGCGCGCATGATCGGCCACATCACCTATCTGTCCGACGATGACATGGCCGAGAAATTCGGCCGCGCCCAGCGCGCGCCGGCGGCCGATGGCGCCTACCACTACGGCTACGACGTCGAGTTCGAGGTCGAGTCTTACCTGCGCTACCAGGGCGAGAAGTTCACCCGTTATTTCGACGCCAATACCTACCTGCTGATCACGCGCGCGCTGGATTACTTCGATCCGGCCCGCAAGACCGGCGGCGACCTGGCGCGCGCGCTGGCGCCGGCCAAGGCCGACTTCCTGCTGGTGTCGTTCACCACCGACTGGCGCTTCCCGCCGGAGCGCTCGCGCGAGATCGTGCGCGCCCTGCTCAAGAACGCCAGCCCGGTCACCTACGCCGAGATCGACGCGCCGCACGGGCACGATGCCTTCCTGCTGGAGGACGCGCGCTACCATGCGGTGGTGCGCGGCTACTACGAGCGCATCGCCCGTGAACTGCAGCTGACCGGCGCCGCCCAGACCGAAGGACGCTCCGCATGACTCCTGTGACTCCCCGTCCCGCCCTGACCGCGCTGCGGCCCGACCTGGCGCGCATCGCCAGCTGGATCGAGCCCGGCAGCCGCGTGCTGGACCTGGGGTGCGGCGACGGCGCCCTGCTGGCGCACCTGCGCGATCAGCGCCAGGTGCGCGGCGCGGGCGTCGAAGTGGACGACACCTGCGTCATCGCCTGCGTGCGGCGCGGCGTCGAGGTGATCCAGCAGAACCTGGAAGACGGCCTGGCGCTGTTCGACGACAAGCAGTTCGACACCGTGGTGCTGTCGCAGACGCTGCAGTCGATGCACCGCACCGAGCACATCCTGCGCGAAATGGCGCGGGTGGCGCGCCATGGCGTGGTGTCGTTCCCCAACTTCGGCTATTGGCCGCACGGCTGGGCCATCCTGCGCGGGCGCATGCCGGTGACGGGCCAGATGCCCTACCAGTGGTACAACACACCCAACATCCACCTGTGCACGCTGCGCGACTTCGAGCAGCTGGCCGGCGAGCTGGGCCTGCGCATCCTGGAACGCGCCACCTTCAACGAAGGGCGCGAGATCAAGGCCTTCCCGAGCTGGCGCAGCACCCTGGCGGTGTACCGCTTCGCCTCGCCCTGACATTCTGCAACGCGGGCTGACGGCCCGGGCGCCAGCGCCTAAAATGCCGCAAGCCCGCCGCGCACGCCCGTGCGCCGCGGCGGCTCGTTCCAGGAGACCGTCATTACCGCTGTATCCAACGTCTACACCAGTCCCCGCGTCGCGCCCCTGCTGGTCCTGGGGTTCGCCAGCGGATTGCCGCTGGCACTGACCAGCGGCACCTTGCAGGCCTGGGCCACCGTGGCCGGCGTGCCGTTGCAGCAGATCGGCTTCCTGACCCTGGTGGGCACGGCCTACACCCTCAAGTTCCTGTGGGCGCCGCTGGTGGACCGCTATGCGCCGCCGCTGCTGGGCCGGCGCCGCGGCTGGATGCTGGTGACGCAGGTGCTGCTGGGGCTGGCGATCATGGTCATGGGCACGCTGTCGCCGTCTTCGGCGTTGCAGACGCTGTCCCTGCTGGCGGTGCTGGTGGCTTTCCTGTCGGCCACCCAGGACATCGCTTTCGACGCCTATTGCACCGACGTGCTGCGCAAGGAAGAGCGCGGCGCCGGCGCGGCCATCAAGGTCATGGGCTACCGGGTGGCGATGATCGTTTCCGGCGGCCTGGCGCTGATCCTGGCCGACCAGTGGATCGGCTGGGGCAATACCTATGCGGTGATGGGCGGCCTGATGCTGCTGTGCGCGCTGGCGACGCTGTGGGCGCCCGAGCCGGAGCACGTGGCCAAGCCGCCGCGCAGCCTGGGCGAGGCCGTGTCGGCGCCCTTGCAGGAGTTCTTCACCCGGCGCGGCGCGCTGGCGGTGCTGCTGCTGATCGTGCTGTACAAGCTGGGCGACGCCTTTGCCGGCGCGCTCTCGACCACCTTCCTGATCCGCGGCGCGGGCTACACGCCCACCGAGGTCGGCGCGGTCAACAAGGTCATGGGCATGGCCGCGACCGTGGTCGGCGCGCTGGCCGGCGGGCTCATCATGTCGCGCTGGACCCTGTACCGGTCGCTGATGGTGTTCGGCCTGCTGCAGGCGGTGTCCAACCTGGGTTACTGGCTGATCGCCGTGAGCCCCAAGAGCATCTGGCTGATGGGCGCGGCGGTGGGGCTGGAAAACCTGTGCGGCGGCCTGGGCACGGCGGCCTTCGTCGGGCTCTTGATGGCCCTGTGCCGCCAGCGCTTCTCGGCCACGCAGTTCGCGCTGCTGTCGGCCTTGTCGGCCGTGGGCCGGACCTATCTGGCCGGACCCTTGACGCCGCCATTGGTCGAACACCTGGGCTGGCCGGGGTTCTTCCTGGTGACGGTGGTCATCGCACTGCCGGGGCTGTTGCTGCTGTATCTGCTGCGCGGCCGCATCGAGGCCATGATCCAGGACGGCGACGCCTGACGCCAGGCCCGTGCGGGTCCGGCGCCAGGGCGGCGCGCTACGCCTCGTCGGTCAGGCGCACGATCAGCACGTCGCTGGGCAGCGCTTCCAGCAGGCGCTCGGCGACGCTGCCGATGGCGGTGCGCAGCAGGCCGGTGCGGCCATGGGTGCCGGTGACGACCAGGTCGGAACGGTGGTTGAACGAGTATTCCGACAGCACCGTTTCCGGCTGGCCGCATTCCAGCACCACCTTGGGCGGCGTCACGTCGGCCAGTTCCGGCGTCTCGGCGATGAACTCGCGCGAACTCTGCTCGGCCGCGTGGTAGAAGCTGCGGGTGACGGCGTCGTCCGGCACGTTCTTGCCCTGGAACGGCACGTCGTAGGCGTGGAACAGCGTCAGGTCGGCGTTGGGCACCAGCTGCAGCGCGGCGCGCAGCGCCTGGCGCGAGCCGGCCGAGAAGTCGGTGGCCACCAGCACGTCGCGGTACGGCTTGCGCGGCCGGTTCTTGACCACCAGCACCGGCTGGCGCGCCTGCCGCGCCAGCTTCTCGACCGTGGTGCCGAGCAGCAGCCGCCCCAGGGTCTCGTCGCGGGCGATGCCGGCGATGATCAGCGAGCAGCCGAAGCTGTCGGCGGTTTCCATGATGCGCACCAGCGGATCGCCCGTGACCACCACGACTTCGGTGGCGACGCCGGCGTTGGCCAGGTCTTCGGCCAGTTCGCGCTCGGCCACGGCCTTGTGGTCCGCGGCCAGCCGGCGCCAGACCGGGGTGGTCAGGCGCGCCGACACGCCGTGGTTTTCCATGACGTGCAGCACGACCAGCTTGGTGTCGAGCTCCTTGGCCAGTTGCAGCGCGCGATCCAGGGCGCGATCGCCCCGCGCGCTGAGGTCCGTGGCCAGAAGGATGGGGCCAGGTTGTTGCGACATACGTTTCTCCCGAGATGGGGCCGGGACGGTGACTCCCGCTAGCCCGCCGTCCGGCCAATATCGCCCTTGCGGGCACACTCCCATTGTCCCGCCGGGGCGCGGACCGGGGCTTGACCGATGTCAACGCGCTTCCAGCGTAAGGGAGGCGCGGCCGTCCGGCAATGCGCCGGCCGCCGCCCGCGTCAATACAATGGGGCCTGCCGCCGACCGTTCCCCGCGACCGTTCCCCGATTTTCGGGCGGCCTTTGCCCCATTTCCGCCCGCTCCATGTTCTACGATCTTTCGCCCGCCCTGCTGCACACGCTTTACCTGGTCGCCATCGTGGCCGAAGCCATGACCGCCGCGCTGTCGGCCGGCCGGCGCGACATGGACTGGATGGGCGTGTGCATCATCGCCTGCGTCACCGCGCTGGGCGGGGGCTCGCTGCGCGACGTGCTGCTGGGGCACTACCCGCTGACCTGGGTGGTGCATCCCGAGTACCTGTGGATGACGGCGGGCGCGGCCCTGCTGACCGCGCTGATCGCCCCGGTGATGCGGCGCCTGCGCAGCGTGTTCCTGCTGGCCGACGCCCTGGGCCTGGTGGCGTTCACGGTCATCGGCTGCCAGGTGGCGCAGCTGATGCAATTGCCGATCACGGTGGTGCTGATCAGCGGCATGATCACCGGCTGCGCCGGCGGCGTGCTGCGCGACGTGCTCTGCAACGAGGTGCCGCTGCTGTTCCGCAAGGAGCTGTACGCCAGCGTGTCGGTGGTGACCGGGGCGCTCTACCTGGGCGTGCAGGCCCTGGGGCTGCCGGCCAACGCCGCCGTGCCGATCGCGCTGGCGGTCGGGCTGGCGCTGCGCCTGCTGGCCCTGCGCTTCAATTGGCAGATGCCGAAGTTCGTGTACCGCGACGATTGGCACTGAGGCCCCCTCGCAGCCCGCATTCCTGCAACAATTTTCCTATTTGTGTTTCAATAAATTTCTAGTATCTTGTCGCTGTCGCAATACTTTGCATCACGCAGTACAAGGGGAGCCGATTGGACGTCAAAGCGCCCGCCACGATTCCGTATTTCCTTCAGGAACAGATTCGTGAATTGATAGTGGATGGCACTATCAGGCCCGGGCAGCCATTGCGGGAACAGGAACTGGAGCAGCGTTTCGGCACCAGCCGCAGTCCCATCCGGGAAGCGCTGCGTCTGTTGGAACTGAGCGGCCTGGTGACGCACGTCCAACGCAAAGGCTTTCGGGTCACCCTGTATTCCGAAACCCAGATCCGCCACCTGTACAAGTTGCGCGCGGAGCTGGAAGCCTATTGCATCCGCCAGGTCGCCGAGATCGACGACATCTCGCCCCTGGTGGCCGAGTTGCGCAGCTATGACGAGGCGATCGCGGCCGCCATGGCCAAGGGCGACGTGCGCGCCTACATCTCGGCGCTGCGCGAGTTCTACCTGGCCAGCGCCCGCTTCACCGGCAATTCGCCGCTGGCGGACGTGCTAACCAAGCTGTACGAGCAGGTCGAGCCGCTGCGCTACCTGCTGGCCAGGCAGACCATGGCCTCGAACAACCTGCAGGCCTACACCCAGGGCATCACGCAGGCGTTGGACCAGCGCGATTTCGACCGCGCCGCCGAGCTGACGCGCAATTACGTGGTCGATGTGCTGCCGGGCATCCTGCGGGCCTACCACGAGGCGTCGCTGCAGGACGCCGAAGAGTCCGCGTCGCGCTACGGGCGCGCATAAGCCCGCGACCGTCAGGCGTGCGCGGACGGCGTGCGCACGGCGATGCCGGCCCGCTCCAGCGCTTCGCGGATGGCGCGGGCGAATACCAGCGCATTGGGCTGGTCGCCGTGGATACAGAGCGTGTCGGCCTGCACCGGCACGTCCCTACCGTCGACTGAGCGCACCTTGCCTTCCCGCACCATCCGCACGACCTGCGCCACCGCCTGGTCGACGTTCTCGATCATGGCGCCGGCGCGGGTGCGCGGCGTGAGCGAGCCGTCGTCCTGGTAGGAACGGTCGGCGAAGACCTCGTTGGCCGCGGCCAGCCCGATGGCGCGCGCGGCGTCGATCAGCTTGCTGCCGGCCAGCCCGTACAGCACCAGCGAGGCATCCACGTCCTTGACCGCCTGGCAGATGGCGCGCGCCAGGCCTTCGTCCTTGGCGGCCATGTTGTAGAGCGCGCCATGCGCCTTGACGTGGTGCAGCCGCGCGCCTTGCGAGGCGGCCACGCCGGCCAGCGCGCCGATCTGGTAGACGGTGATGTCGTAGGCTTCGTCCGGCGTGATCGGAATCGCGCGGCGGCCGAAGCCGACCAGGTCCTGCAGGCTGGGGTGCGCGCCCAGCGCCACGCCCTGCTTGAGGGCGGCGGCCACGGTCTTGCGCATGGTGGCGGGGTCGCCGCCATGGAAGCCGCAGGCGATATTGGCCGAGCTGACGAAGGCCAGCACCGCGGCGTCGTTGCCCATGCTCCAGGCGCCATAGCTTTCGCCCATGTCGCAGTTCAGGTCGATGCTTGTGCTCATGATGGGGTTCCTGTCTGGGTTAGGGCCGTTCACCCCAGCAGCGCGCGCAGCGGCGCCAGCGCGTCCAGCAATTGGGTGAAGGCGCGTTCGCGCTCGCCGTCCAGGCGTTGCGCGTCCTCGAGTTCGATCAGGGAAAAGCGCAGCGTGCGCCCTGGCGCGTATTGCGCCAGCAAGGGCAGGTCGACGGTGGCGATCTGCGCGATCTTGGGATAGCCGCCGGTGGTCTGCCGGTCGGCCATGAGAATGATGGCCTCGCCGCCCGAGGGCACCTGCACGGTGCCGAAGCAGGCCGCTTCCGATAGCATCTGGCGCGGCTGGCTCATGGACAGCGCCGGACCCTGCAGGCGGTAGCCCATGCGGTCGGACTGCGGACTGATGCGGAATTCCGAGCCGCCGAAGGCATGGCGGGTGGCCTCGGAGAATTCCTGCCATTGCATGCCGGGCAGGAAGCGGATGGTGTCGCGCTGCTTGTTGCCGAGCGCGCCGGGCAGGTAGATGCGCAGGTCCCACAGGGCCTTTTGCAATGCGTCGAGGTCGCGGCCGTCGAGCGCCTGGCGCAGGCCGACCTGGTCGCCCCTGGCCAGCGCGCGGCCCTCGAAGCCGCCGAAGCCGCTGCGCAGGTAGGTGGTTTCGCTGCCCATCACCGGCGTCAGCGCAAAGCCGCCGTGCACCGCCAGGTAGCCGCGCACGCCATTGGCCGGCCGCGCGCCGAAGGCCAGCGTGTCGCCGGCGCGGGCGACCAGCGGCCGGTGTTGGGGGATATCCTGGCCATTGAGCGTGGCGCCCAGGTCGGCGCCCGCCAGCGCGAAGCAGGCCGGCGCGTCGAAGCGCAGCGTGGGACCGGTCAGGGTCATCTCGAGCGTGGCGGGGTCGCCGGTGTTGCCGGCGAGCGCGTTGGCCAGGCGGTGGGCGCGTTCGTCCATGGCGCCGGCGGCCGGGATGCCCTGGTGCTGGTAGCCCTCGCGGCCGCGGTTCTGGAAGCTGGACAGCATGCCCGGCTTGATGACGGCAACGCTCACGGCCGGGCCTCCCGCAGGCGCTCGAATTCGTCGGGGGTGATCGGCACGAAGCGCACCGAGTCGCCCGGTTGCAGGTACGCGGCAGGGTCGCGCGCGGGGTCGAACATGGTCAGCGGCGTGGTGCCGATGATGTGCCAGCCGCCGGGCAGGCGGTTGGGGTAGATCACGGTCTGGCGGTTGGCGATGGCCACCGCGCCGGCCGGCACCGCGGTGCGCGGCGAGGCGCGACGCGGCAGATTCAGTTTTTCGTCGTGCACGCCCAGGTAGGCATGGCCGGGGGCGAAGCCCAGCATGAACACCATGCTGCGCGGGCCGCTGTGCAGCCCGATGACTTCGTCGGGCGTCAGGCCGGCGGCCTTGGCGACGTCCTGCAGGTCGGGGCCGTAGTCGCCGCCGTAGCAGACGGGCACATCGATTTCGCGGCCGGCGGCGTTGTCGGCCGCGATCCCGTCGGCCAGCAGCGCCTCGATGCGTTCGGCCAGGTCGGCGTAGGTGGGGCCGTTGCCCAGGCCGTCGGGCCGGTAATGCACCGCCACCGCCACGAACGACGGCACCACGTCGGTCACGCCCGGCAGGCCGGCGTCGCGCAGCTTGCGCGCCGCCGCCAGACAGGTGCGGCCGATGGCGGCGTCGATCTGGTCACCAAAAGCGACGATGAGGCAGCGGTCGCCCTGGGGCTGGATGCGCCAGGCGGTTTCGGCCGGAGAAGATATGTCTGATATAGCGTTCAACGGCACGAAACCTGTAGAGACGGATTACTTGGCGAACAACGAATCCAGGTTCTTGAACGCCTTGAATTCCAGCGCGTTGCCCGACGGATCCAGGAAGAACATGGTGGCCTGTTCGCCGACTTCGCCCTTGAAGCGGATGTAGGGCTCGATGACGAACTCGGTGCCGGCATCGGTCAGGCGCTTGGCCATGGCTTCCCATTGTTCCATGGAAAGCACCGCGCCGAAATGGCGCACGGGCACATTATGCGAATCGACCGCGCTGGTGGCCTTGTGGCCGCATTCGCTGGGGGCCAGGTGGGCGACGATCTGGTGGCCGTAGAAGTTGAAGTCGATCCATTCGGGCGAGCTGCGGCCCTCCGGACAGCCCAGCTTTTCGCCGTAGAAGGCGCGGGCTTCGGCCAGGTCGCGGACCGGGAAGGCCAGGTGGAACGGCGGCAGGTTGGTTTGAGCGGTCATGAAAAGCTCCGGATAAGGCGGAAAAGGTAATTCAGAATGCGGACCGTCACCATCGGGTCGTGTCCTGAGTTGCTAGTTTATGAATTGTTTTTTTGATTGAAAAACGATATTTTTTGTGTCTTAGCATCGAAAATATTGATCGTGATCAAAGAATTCAAGACCTTCATCGCCGTGGCGCGCGACGGCACTTTCACCGGCGCCGGGGCCCAGCTGGGCCTGACCCAGTCGGCCGTCAGCGCCCAGATCAAGCGCCTGGAGGACTACCTGGGCGTGGCGCTGTTCGACCGCAGCGCGCGCGCGGCGGTGCTGAATGACCATGGCCGCGAGATGCTGCCGCAGGCCGAGGAGCTGGTGGCCATGGCCGAACGCATGGCGTCCTCGGCCGGGGCCGGCCACGTCAGCGGATCGCTGCGCATCGGCGCCATCGCCTCGGTGCAGCAGGACCTGCTGGTGCGGGCGCTGGGCGAGTTCCGCGCCGGCTATCCCGACGTGCGGGTGCGGATCGTGCCGGGGGTGTCGCTGTCGCTGCTGGGGCAGGTCGACGCCGGCGAGGTCGACATGGCGCTGCTGATCCGGCCGCCGTTCACGCTGCCGCCGGAGCTGGGCTGGCAGCCGCTGCTGCGCGAGGAAGTGGTGCTGGCGATGCCGGCCGCGATGGCGCCCGCGCCATGGCGCGAGGTGCTGGCCGCGCAACCCTTCATCCGCTACGACCGCGCGTCCTTCGGCGGGCGCGTGGTGGACCTGTTCCTGAAGAAGCAGCGCATCACGGTGCACGAGGCGGTGGAGCTCGACGAGATCGAGGCCATCGCCAACATGGTGCGTCATGGGCTGGGCGTGGCGCTGTTGCCGCGATTGCGCGGCCTCGACCTGGACGGGCTGCGGCTGGTGTCGCTGGGCGAGGCGGCGTTCCATCGCGAGATTGGCATCATCGGGCGGCTGCCGTTCGACGCCGGCAGCGTCGGCGGCAAGATGGCGGAATGCCTGGCGCGGGCGGCCGGGACCACGCTGGCGCCCTGAGCGCCGCCATGGCAGTACAGTGTCGGGGACTCGATCGACATCCGACCGAAGACTGACGCCCACGCAGGACACCATGGCAGCGACCGCATTGGAACAACAACTGGCCTTCCTCCGGGAAATCGACCGGCTCAAGACCGTCATCCGGCAATCGCCGCTGCTGGACCGCAGCCGCAAGGAGAATTCCGCCGAGCATTCCTGGCATCTGGCGCTGTACGCGCTGGTGCTGAGCGAATACGCCAGCGGCCCGGTGGATACCCAGCGAGTCATGCGGATGCTGCTGCTGCACGACGTGGTCGAGATCGACGTCGGCGATTTTCCGATCCATGGCGGCTCGTCGGCGGTGTGGCAGGCCGAGCAGGAGCACAAGGCGGCCGCACGGCTGTTCGGCCTGCTGCCCTCGCCGCAGGGCGACGAATTCCTGGCGCTGTGGCGGGAATTCGAGCAGGCCGAGAGCGAGGACGCGCGCTTCGCCAAGGCGCTGGACCGGTTCCAGCCGCTGCTGATCAACGTGTTCACGGGCGGCGGCACCTGGACCGAGAACGGCGTGTCGCACGAGCAGGTGCTGGCCCGTTACGGCCCGGTGATCCAGCGCGGGGCGCCGCAATTGTGGGAAGTCTGCGAGCGCTGGGTGGCGGCGCATTTCGGGGGAAGTGCGCCGGCGGCGTCCGACGCGGCGGATTGAGCCGGCGGTCGAGGCCCTGGGCCGGGTGTCGCTATTGCCCGGCGCGCCGGCGCCAGAGATAGAGGCCGCTTGCCAGGATCACGATCATGACCAGGTCGAGCGCGGCCCAGATCAGCTTGAGCGGCAGGCCGGCGGTGTCGCCATAGTGCAGCGGCCGCGAGAACTGCAGCGCGCGCAGATACCAGGGCATGTCCAGGACCGCGGTCAGCTTGCCCGTGGGGGCATCGACCAGGACGGCGTCGAACAGGTGCGCGCCGAGAGCGGTGTCGCCTTTGGCCCACAGCAGATAGTGGCGAGGCAGGCCCAGGCTGGCATCGGGAAAGCGCAGCGATTCGACCTGCCTGCCCGGCACGGCGGCCCGCGCGGCGGCATAGGCCTGCTGCACCGAGGCCCAGGCCGTGGCGCTGGCCGGGGGGGTATCGATCCGGGGCGAAATCGCGGCCTGGACCTCGGTCGACAGCCAATGGCGGAAGAAGGGAACCGCCAGTTCGTGCAGGGCGCCGGTCAGGCCCATCATCAGCGCCCAGACCACGGTGACGATGCCCAGCAGGTTGTGCAGGTCCAGCCATTTCAGGCGGCGCGCGCGGTGGGCGCGGACGGTGCCGAAGGGCAGTTTTTTCATGTACGGGTGATACAGCGCCACGCCCGATATCACCGCCAGCGAGAACAGCAGGGCCATGGCGCCCAGGAGCAACTGGCCGGGCAAACCGGCGTAGAGATCGATGTGCAGGCGCGTCATGAGCGTCACGATGCGGCTGCCCAGCCCCTCGTCCGAGTCGGTGATGGCGGCTCGCGGGGTGCCGTCGCGCGCATCGAACTCCAGGCGCAGCGACGGCGTCCCGGCGGCGGCCTGTGGCCCGGGGGCGAGCCCGAGCGTGACGCGGGGCGGATCGCGCAACACTTCCACGTCGACGACCCGGTGCGCGCGATGGCGCGCCCGCGCCGCATCGATGATGGCGTCGAGCGATGGCGCCGGCGTGCCCGGCGCGAGCGTGGGCCAGGGCGGCGAGGGGTCGAGCCAGGTCACGATCTCTTCATCGAAGATCAATGGCAGGCCCGAGAGGCAGACCACCAGCAGGAACAGCGTGCAGGCCAGGCTGGACCATTTGTGGATCCGATACCAGGCCTTGCCGCGCCCCGCCGGCGCGCGCCGCGATGGGGACGCCGGCGGTTGCGCGCCGGGCGTGGCGCGGGCTTGCGGCCGCACTAGAATTCCGCGGTCACGGACAGCAGCAGGGTGCGCGGCGCGGCAACCGTCAGTCCTTCGCGCGCGGCCGATTGCCAGTAGTGCTTGTTGAACACGTTTTCCACCGTCGCCCGCAACGTCACCGGCGTGCGGTTGATGTTCATGGCGTAGCGTGCGCCCACGTCGAAACGGGTCCAGCCGGGCAGTTGCTGGGTGTTGGCCGCGTCCACGTACTGGGTGCTGGTGCGCAGCATGCGTGCGGTCAGGGTCAGGCCCTGCACGAACGGCGTGTCCCATTCCGCCGCCGCGTTGAACTGCCAGCGCGGCACCGCCGGCGCGGTGCGGCCGTCGTTCAGGCCGCCTTCGGTCTTGGTCAGCACGCCATTGGTGTACGCCACGCCGCCCAGCAGGCGCACGCGCGGCATCAGTTCTCCCTGCAGCAGGAATTCGACGCCGCGGTTGCGCTGCCGGCCGTCGGCCTGGTAGCGCAGGGTATCGGGGTCGACGTAGGCGCTGGGTTGCTCGATCTGGAACGCGCTCAAGGTCGCCGCGACCGTGCCGAAGTCGTACTTGGCGCCGATCTCGTACTGCTTGGAGACGTCGGGCTTGAAGGTCTCGCCGGCGTTCACGGCTTCCGCCGGCGCCGTGCCGCCCTGGCTCAGGCCTTCGATGTAGTTGCCGTACAGCGACAGGCGCTGGGTCGGCTTGACCACGAGCGCGATGGCCGGCGTGACGGCCGACTTGCCGTAGTCCGAGGTGCGGTCGCCGGTGGCCGGGTTGTAGTTGACCGACTGGACGCGCTGCTGGCGCAGGCCGGCGGTCAACTGCACCGCGCCGTCCATCACGGACAGCGTATCGGCCAGCGCCACGCTGTACAGCCGCGTTTCGCTCGTCTTGCCCAGGTCGGTGGGCTTGGCGATGTTCGGCTTGGCCAGGTCGACGGGGTCGTACAGGTCCGAGAACACCGTGGACGAGCGCACCCGCGCCGATGAATAGTCGATGTCGAGGAAGCTGGCCGACAGCGTCGGCTCGTGCCTGACCGGGCCGGTATCGAAGCGGCCGCGGATGCCGACCTCGCCGGTCTTGCTGAGCAGCCGTTCGTTGAGGCGGGCGGGCACGGATCCGATGCGGCCGGCCGAGTCGAGCATCAGCCAGGTGGTCTGCAGGCTCTCGAAGTCGTGCTTGCGGGCGCCCAGCGCGCCATAGACGGTCCAGTCATCGGAAAGGTCGTACTCGGCGCGGACGTCGCCGCTCCATTCCTTGGCCTTCCAGTAGGTCCAGTCGGGGAAGAAGTTGCGCTTCGGGTCCGGCGCGTGGCCGATTTCCTGGCCCCCTCCGGGCGGGAACAGCAGGCCGCTGCGGGCATCGGTCACGCGGTTCTGGTAGTTGATGTCGCCGTCGATGCGAAAGCGGTTGCCGCGATAGTCCAGGCCGAGCGAGACGGCGCCCAGGTCTTCGCCGGCGCCGGAGATGTTCATGTCGCCGCCGCTGCGCAGCACGTTCAGCCGCACGCCGGTGCGATCGTCCTCGCCGAAGCGGCGGGCGATATCCGCCTGCGCGCCGAACTGGTTGTTCTCGATGTACGACAGCGTCATGCGGTTGAGCGGTTCATCGCCCGCGCGCTTGGGCACCAGGTTGATGGAGCCGCCGATCGAGCCGAACGGGGCCATGCCATTGAGCAGCGCATTGGGGCCACGCAGCACCTCGACGCGTTCGATGCCGATCAATGACGTGGCGTTGCGCGGCGAGATGCCGTACAGGCCGTTGTAGGCGACGTCGTAGTTGAACAGCGTGAAGCCGCGGACATTGAATTCGTCGCGGCCCGCGCCGCGCGAATAGGTGTTGCGGACCGAGGGATCGTTGACCAGCACGTCGCCGATGTTCTGCGCCTGCTGGTCTTCGATCAGCTTGGCCGTGTACGACGTCGCGCTGAACGGGGTGTCCAGGAAGTCGCGGTTGCCCAGCAGGCCGACGCGCGCGCCGCGCGCCACCTCGCCGCCCGCGTACGCTTCAGGCAGCACCGAGGCGCTGGCGCCGCTCACCACCACGGCGGGCAGGGTGGTGGCGGATGTCGCCGGGGCGGGCCGCAGCGCGTAGCCGCCCTCGGCCCGGCGCACGGCTTCCAGGCCGGTGTTGGCGAGCAGGACGCGGAACGCGCTGTCGACGCTGTGGGCGCCGCGCACGCCGGGGCTGGTCTTGCCGGCGGTCATGTCGGCCGGCACGCTGAGCAGGATGTTGGCTTGTTCGGCAAAGCGGCTAAGGGCGCCCGCCAGCGGGCCCGCGGGCACGTCATAGGCATGGGTGGCGCTGACGGCGCGGGCCGCGTCCTGGGCATGGGCCGCCGGGGCCAGCGCGGTCATCAGGAGCGCGCCGAGCACGGTCTTGCGCAACACGCGCTGCAGGGCAACGGGCCGGGGCGATGAGGGAATGGACGGCCCGGGGCGGGCGGGGTGTTGCGGGCGGCGCATGGAGCGGTCTTCCTTGGAGCAGGGATGGGCAAGGAGAGGGCCGCGGCTTGCGCGCGCGGGGCGTCGTCTGGCTGTCCGGGGCGGGCCGGGCGGCCGGGACGCGGCACGGGTTTGCGTGGTCCTCTTTCCCTGTTAATCGGACGAGCAGCGGAAAAGCGAACCCCGGCGCGAATTTTTTTTCGAGGACCTTATTTCGGTTCGAGCGTCACCCACCATGGCAAGGTGCGCTGGATGCGGACCGGCAATTCGCGCTCCAGCATCGCCAGCGTGCGCGGCAGGTCGTTGGCCGGATAGCGGCCCACCACGCGCAGGCCGGCGATGCGGGGATCCACGCCCGTGTAGCCGACGTGATAGCGCCCCAGTTCCGCCACGAGATCGCCCAGCGACAGGTCTTCGGCCAGGATCACGCCGCGGGACCAGGCCTCGCGGGCCGGATCGGCCGGCACGGCCTCGGAGATCGCGTCGGCGCGGTAGCGCGTCTGTTCGCCGCTGTGTACCAGCGCTTCCTGCCCGGAGAGGGTGTGGATCCGTACCTGGCCCTCGTAGACCGCCAGCAGGATGTCGTCGTCGGCCTGCCTGACCGTGAAGCGGGTGCCGAGGGCCTGCAGCCGGCCGAAGCGGGTGTCGACGAAGAACGGGCGCTGCCGCGCGTCCTTGGCGGTGTCGATCAGGATCTCGCCGCCGGCCAGCGCCACCAGGCGCTGCGTCGGGTCCAGGCGTACGTTGATGGCGCTGCGGGTGTTGAGCCAGACGCGGGTGTCATCGGCCAGGACCAGTTGGCGTTGCTCGCCGATACCGGTGGCGTAGTCGGAGCGCCAGGCGGTCACGACCGCGGGCAGCGGCGTGAAGCGCCAACCCAGCCAGCCCAGCACGCCGACGCCGCCCAGGGCGAGGATGCGGCCTGCCGCCCGGCGGCGGGCGGAAGGCCGCCGCGAGGCGATCTGCACGGCTTGCTCGGCGGCGTCGCGCTCGCCGTCCAGGCGCAGCACGGCGAAGCGGCGGCTCACGGCCTCGACGTGCGCCCAGGCGCTGCGGTGTTCGGGCCGGGCGTCGAGCCAATGCTGCCAGGCGAGGCGTTGTTGCGCGCTGGCATCGGCATTCTGCAGGCGCGCGTACCATTCGGCCGCGACCTTCAGGCTTTCATAATCCGCCCGGACCGGAAGGGGCGAGGCGGGCTGGATCGCTGCCGCCATGGCTAGTTCAACCCGGCGTCGATCAGCGCCAGATGCAGCATGGCCTGGGCCAGGTACTTCTGCACCATCCGCGGCGACACGTTCATCTGGTCGGCGATCTCGAGGGTGGACAGCCCGTGTATCTGTGCCTGGATAAAGGCCATGCGGGCTTTGTCCGGCAGGCGGCCGAGCCACTCGCCGACCTCCAGCAGGGTCTCGATGACCAGCGCCTGGTGCTCCGGCGACGGCGCATAGGCTTGGGGCTGCGCGGCCAGGCTGTCCAGCCAGGCCTGTTCCACCTGTCGGCGGCGCCAGAGATCGGTGCACAGGCCCTGCGCCATGGTGCGCAGGTAGGCGCGAGCGGCGCCGGCGCTGGCGAAGCCATCGGGCGCGGGCCGGACGATCAGGCGCAGGAAGGCGTCGTGCGCCAGGTCGGCGGCATCCGCCGCATTGCCGAGGCGGCGCCGCAGCCATCCCAGCAGCCAGCCGTGATGATCGCTGTAAAGAGCGTGCAGGTCTTGCTGCACGGGGAGATCGGCGGCGGACATCGGACGGACCCAGGCGCGGGAGGGACGCCTATTTCAATATGGATAGGAATGGTTATCGTTTATAACTGAAGTCCGATAGGTCGCGCAATGCCGGCAGACCCTGGCTTGCCTGACGCAGCCGCCGCGACCCAGGAAAAAAGGCCCGAGCAAGGCGGGCCTTTTTTCCTGGCTTGAACCGGTTTACAGCCGGTCGCAGCGCACCGTGATCGGATGATCGCGCAGCGTCGTCATGACCAGGTCGTCGACCTGGCCTTCGACGTCGGTGATCACGTAGCCGATCTGGCCCTTGGTCTGCAGCGTCTGGCTGACGATGTTCAGGCCGTGCTGCGCCATCAGGTTGTCCAGCGTGCCGAGCGCGCCCGGGGCGTTGCGGTGCACGTGCAGGATGCGGGTGGCGCCGGCCGGCTCCAGGTAGGGCAGCTCGGGGAAGTTGACCGCGCCCTTGGTGGTGCCGGCCTGCAGGAAGCGCACCAGCTTCTCGGCCACTTCGCGGCCGATGTTCTCTTGCGATTCCTGCGTGCTGCCGCCGATGTGCGGGGTCAGGATGACGTTGGGCAGGCCGATCAGCGGGCTGGCCAGCGGCTCGTCGGCGCCCTTGGGTTCGGTGGGGAACACGTCGAGCGCGGCGCCCGCCAGGTGGCCGGACTTGAGCGCGGCATGCAGGGCGTCGATGTCGACCACGGTGCCGCGCGAGGCATTGATGAGGATGGCGCCGCGGCGCATGCGCCCGATCGTCTCCGCATTCATGATGTTCTCGGTGGACTTGCCCCCGGGCACGTGCAGGGTGACGACGTCGGCCTGTTCCAGCAGGTCGTTGAGCGAGCCGGCCGGGCGGGCGTTGCCCAGCGGCAGCTTGGCTTCGACGTCATGGTAGATGACGCGCATGCCGAGGCCTTCGGCCAGGGTGCTGATCTGCGAGCCGATGTTGCCGTAGCCGACGATGCCGAGCGTCTTGCCGCGGGTCTCGAAGGCGCCGGCGGCGCTCTTGTCCCAGTGGCCGAGATGGACGCGGGCGTTCTTCTCGGGGATGCGGCGCAACAGCAGGATGGCTTCGCCCAGCACCAGCTCGGCGACCGAGCGGGTGTTGGAGAACGGCGCGTTGAACACCGGGATGCCGCGTTGCATGGCGGTGTCGAGGTCGACCTGGTTGGTGCCGATGCAGAAGCAGCCGACGACGCGCAGGTCGGGGCTGCCGGACAGCAGGGCGGCATCCAGGTGGGTACGAGAACGGATGCCCGCGACATGGGCGCCGCGCAGGGCGTCCTGCAGCTGCGACGGCGGCAGGGCCGCGGCGTGCGTGACGATGTCGGTGTAGCCGGCGGCTTCGAAGACGGCGCGGGCGCTCGGGTGGATGTTCTCGAACAGGACGATGTGTGCCATGACTGCCAGGGGTCGGGGTGGGAAATGCGTTTTATTTATTGTGGCGCATTTTTGCTGCGGTGCAAGAGGTACCCATAGCCATGGTGGGGATGAATTGTTTCAGGCGGGTGGCCGGGGCGGCCCCCGGCCCTGTGTTTCAACGATACGCCTGGAACACCTTGGCGCCGCCGCGCTTGTCCACCAGCAGGACATCGTGCGGGGTCTTGCGGCCGCCGTATTCGGGGCCGTCCATGCCGGGCGAGCCCAGCGGCATGCCGGGGGCGGCCAGGCCGGCGGCGTCGGGCTTTTCCAGCAGCAGGCGGCGCACGTCGCTGGCGGGCACGTGGCCCTCGATGGCGTAGCCGTCCACCACGGCCGTGTGGCAGGAGCCATAGTCGGCCATGCCGGCATTGCGGCGCACCGGGCCGGTGTCCTGCACGTCGTGGGTGGTGACCTCGAAGCCGTTGTCGCGCATGTGCTTGACCCAGTCTTCGCAACAGCCGCAGGTGGGCGTCTTCCAGACCTGGACCTTGGGCGCGGACTGGGCTTGCGCGAGGAGCGGCGCGTACAGGGGCAGGGATAGCGCGGCCGCCAGGAGCAGGCGGGCGGGGGTGAGGGTTTTTTTCATGGGTCTCCGCGAGAAAGGATCAGAACCAGAAGCGCACGCCCGCCAGCACGGCGGCCTGCGAGCGGCCTTGGCCGGCGGCGGACGCATAGTCCGCGGTGCGGCCGAACTTACGTTCGAAGGATACCCCGATGTAGGGCGCGAATTCGCGCGTGACCTCGTAGCGCAGGCGCAGCGACAGCGAGCCCTTGGACAGGCCCGAGCCGATGCCGCGTTCGGGGTCGTTGCGGCCATAGGCGCTGGCCTCGAGTTCGGGGGTGAATATCAGACGCTGGGTAAGCAGCAGGTCGTACTCGGCCTTCATGGCCAGCGCGGTGCGGCCGGACGGGCCGGCGTAGGCGGTGGTCTCGAACTCGATGTTGTAGGGCAGCACGCCCTCGATGCCGAGCGCCGCCCAGTTGCGCTTGGGGCCGGCGCCGACGTCGCGGCGCGCGCCCAGCTGCAGGTCCCAGAAGGGCGAGATGGCATGGCTCCAGAAGGCTTCCACCTTGCCGTCCGAGCCGCCGCCGCTTTCACGTTCGCCTTCGCTCTTGAGCACCAGCCGGTCGGTGGCGGTGCCCCACCAGAAGCGGCCGTCCCACTCCAGCGCGTTCTGGCCGTCGCGGTTGCGCGACCAGCCGAACTTGTCGAACAGCAGCCGCGACGAGGCCGCGTTGTCCATCATGTGCGGGTGGATCCCGTAACTGTCGTAGCCGCGCTGGCCGGCGCCGTCGCTGGACGGCAGGCTGCCGACGGGCGGGGCGGCGGCGGGCGCGCCATGGTCCATGCCGGGCATGGACGAATGATCCATGGCGGGCGGCATTGCCGGCTGGGGCTTGGCGGCGCCGTGGTCCATGCCGGGCATGGACGAGTGATCCATGGCCGGCGGCGTTGCCGGCTGCGGCTTGGCGGCGCCATGATCCATGCCTGGCATCGAACCGTGGTCCATGCCGGCGTGGTCGCTCATGGCCTGGCCGTGGGCCGGCTGGCCGGCCGCGCCCGCCAGCAGGGCGGCGGCCAGCGCGGCGCGGCGCGACAAGGGAAAGAAAATGCGCATGTTCCGTTTTCTCATCGCCTACTCCACCACGACCGCCCTGAACATGCCGGCCTCCATGTGGTACAGCAGGTGGCAGTGGTAGGCCCAGTTGCCGCGGGCATCGGCGCTGACGCGGTAGCTCAGGCGCTGCGCGGGGTTGAGCGACAGGGTGTGCTTGCGCACCAGGAAGGCGCCGTCGGGCGATTCCAGGTCGCTCCACAGGCCGTGCAGGTGGATGGGGTGGGTCATCATGGTGTCGTTGACCAGCACGAAGCGCACCCGCTCGCCATGGCGCAGCACGATGGGCCTGGCGTCGGAGAACTTCACGCCGTTGAACGACCACATGTAGCGTTCCATGTTGCCGGTCAGGTGCAGTTCGATCTCGCGGGTCGGCGCGCGGTTGTCGTCGGGTTCGCGGATCGAGCGCAGGTCGGCGTAGGTCAGCACGCGGCGGCCGTTGTCGCGCAGGCCGATGCCGGGATCGTCCAGACGGGTGGACACCACGTCGGGCAGCATCGAGTTGCCGGGGCCGCGTTCCTCGGGATAGGGGTGCCTGACCTCGACGATGCCGCCCTGGCCGGCGCCGCTGCCGTGGGCGCCGCCGTGGTCCATGCCGGGCATTGCGCCGTGGTTCATGCCGGCCATCGCGCCGGCCGCCGCCGGGGCGGCGCCGTGATCCATGCCGCTCATGCCCGCCATGTCGTGACCGCCTCCGCCCATGTCGTGCTTCATGCCCATATCCATCATGCCGAGCAGTTGCGCGCGATCGACGGCCGGCACTTCGGCCTGCATGCCGGGGCGTGGCGCCAGGGTGGCGCGGGCATAGCCGGAACGGTCCATCGCCTGCGAGAAGATGGTGTAGGCGCGGTCTTCGGCGGGCTCGACGATCACGTCGTAGGTCTCGGCCACGGCGATGCGGAATTCCTCCACATCGACCGGCCGCACGTCCTGGCCGTCGGCCGCCACCACCGTCATCTTCAGGCCCGGGATGCGCACGTCGAAGTACGTCATGGCCGAGCCGTTGATGAAGCGCAGGCGCACGCGCTCGCCCGGCTTGAACAGGCCGGTCCAGTTGCCGGCCGGCGTCGCGCCGTTGGTCAGGAAGGTGTAGGTGGCGCCCGACACGTCCGCCAGGTCGGACGGGTTCATGCGCATCTGTTCCCACATCAGGCGCTCGGACAGCGCCGCGCGCCAGCCCTTCTCGCCGGCATCGCGGATCAGGCTCTCGACGCTGGGCTGGTTGCGGTTGTAGTAGTCGGGCATGGCCTTGAGCTTGTCGAAGAGCCGCATCGGGTCTTCGTCCGTCCAGTCCGACAGCAGCACGGTGTAGTCGCGGTCCGCGGCGATGGGGTCGCGCCGCTTCGGGTCGATGACGATGGCGCCGTACAGGCCCGTCTGCTCCTGGAAACCCGAATGGCTGTGATACCAGTAGGTGCCGCTCTGGCGCACGTCGAAGCGGTAAGTGAAGGTCTGGCCCGGATCGATGCCCGCAAAGCTCAGGCCCGGCACCCCGTCCATGTCGGTGGGCAGCAGGATGCCGTGCCAGTGGATCGAGGTCTGTTCGCGCAGGCGGTTGGTGACGTGCAGCGTCACCGTGTCGCCCTCGCGCCAGCGCAGCAGCGGCGCCGGGACCTGGCCGTTGACGGTGGTGGCGATGCGGGCGGCGCCGGTGAAGTTCACCGGGGTCTCGCCGATCTCCAGGTGGAATTCGGTGCCGCGCAGTTCGGCGGGCAGGGCGGGGGCCGCGGGTTGGCCGACGGCGGCGCGCCAGCCGCCCAGCGCCGCGAGCGCGCCGCCGGCGGCCAGCCCCTGCACGAAGCGGCGGCGGGCGGGAATGGGGAAGGCTGTCATGACGGATCCGCGGCGGCGCTACTGCACCGACACCGCGCCCTTCATGCCGGCGGCGTAGTGGCCGGGTTCCAGGCAGCCGAAGGACACGGTGCCGGCGCGGTCGAACTTCCAGACGATCTGGCCGCTCTTGCCGCCGTCCAGCGAGACGGCGTTGGCCTCTTCGTGGCGCATGCCGGGGTCTTTCATCATCATGGCGTAGTGGGCCTGCAGGTCGGCGTCGGTGCCCAGCACCATCTCGTGGCGGATGCGGCCCGAGTTGCGCACGTTGAAGCGCACCGTTTCGCCGGCCTTGACCTGCACCTGGGCGGGCGTGAAGCGCATGGCGTCGGTCATGTCGATGTCGATGGCGCGGGTGACGCGGGCGGCGTCGCCGGGCGTGCCGATGGGGGCGGAGGCCGCCGGCATGGCGTGGCCGGCGTGTTCGCCGTGGGTGCCGGCCGCGAACGCGGAGCCGGCGCCGAGCAGGGCGGCCAGGAGCGCCTGTGCCGTGGTTCGGGTGATACGGAGCAAAGTGCCTTGCATGCTGATCCCTTCGTGGGAGTTGACCATGCGGGCACTGTAGAAAAACCGGGGTGACCCGGTTCTGTCGGCTGGATTACTTCTTTGTAATGTTGGCGGACGGCGTCCCGGGCAGGGCGCCGCGCAGGGTGATGCCGACCACCGTGCCGGCGGCGCCGGAGGTGGCGTCCACGTCGCCGCCGTGCATGCGGGCGATGGCGCGCACGATCGCCAGGCCCAGGCCGTGGCCCTCGCTGCGCGGCGCGCGCGCCTGGCCAGAGCGGAAGAAGCGGTCGAAGATGCGCGGCAGGTCGGCGGCCGGGATCGGCGCGCCGGGGTTGCGCACCTCGACCCGCGCGCCAGCCGGCAGCGGCTGGCAGGCCAGCACGATCTCGCCGCCGCGCGGCGTGGCCTTGATGGCGTTGGAGATCAGGTTCGCGAGCGCCCGCCGCACCAGCCCGGGATTGGCGGCGATGAGGGCGTCGCCGTCGCAGCGCAGCGTGACGCCGCTGTCTTCCAGCGCCGCCTCGTAGAAGTCGGCGACGCGCCGGGCCTCGGCGGCCAGCGAGACCGGCGCCAGGTCGGCGGCGCGTTCGCCGCGGTCGGCGCGGGCCAGGAACAGCATGTCGTTGACCAGCGTCTTCAGGTCTTCCAGCGTTTCCAGGTTGGATTCGAGCGCGTCGCGCAGCTCGGCCGCGTCGCGGCCGCTGGACAGGGTCACCTGGGTGCCGTTGATCAGCGTGGCCAGCGGCGTGCGCAGCTCGTGCGCGACGTCGGCGTTGAAGCCTTCCATCTGCTGGTAGGCGGCCTGCAGCCGTTCCAGCGTGCGGTTGAACGACAGCACCAGCTCGTGCAGCTCGCGGTCGGTGTCGCGCAGCGGCAGGCGCACGGCCAGGTTGTCGGGCTGGATGCGGGCGGCCTGCTCCGACAGCCGGCGGGTGGGCGCCATGCTGCGGCGCACCGCCCAGGCCGCCAGCACCACCGTGGCGCCGACCCACAGCGCGCAGATCAGCGCCAGCGCGGTGCCGTAGGCGTACAGGAACTGCGAGCTGGTGCGGGTGCTGACCGCCACCGTCAGGTGCGCGCCCGACAGGATGCGGTCGTCGACCGCGACGCGCAGGCCGCGCATGCGGCTGCCGTCGGCCAGTTGCAGCAGCACCTGCCGGTCCGGCAGCGTCTGCAGGGTTTCGGGCGCGTCGCCGCCGTAGACGGGGTGCCCTTGCGCGTCGACGATCCAGATGCCCAGCTGGCTCTGGCCGGTGCGCATGTCGTCGAACGTGGCGGCCAGGTCGTGCAGGCCGCGCGCGTTGTTCTGCATGTCGATCAGGTGGTTGATGAGTTCCAGCTTGCCGCTGACCTCGGTGATCTCCTGGCGTTCGACTTCGCGCTTGAGGGCCCAGAACAGGGTGGCGCCCGCGACGCTGGAGACCAGCAGGGCGATGACGCCCAGCAGCAGGGTCAGGCGCGCCTGCATCGAGCGCACGCGCGGCGGTTTCATTCGCGCGCGGGCTCCGGCCGCGATTCGAGCACGTAGCCCATGCCGCGCACGGTGTGCAGCAGCTTGGCCTCGAACGGGTCGTCCAGCTTGCTGCGCAGGCGCCGCACGGCCACGTCGATGACGTTGGTGTCGCTGTCGAAGTTCATGTCCCAGACCTGTTCGGCCAGGGTGGTGCGCGACAGCACCTGGCCCTGGCGCCGCAGCAGCAGGGCCAGCAGGTTGAATTCCTTGGCGGTCAGGTCCAGGCGGCGGCCGCCGCGCGCGACCTTGCGGCGCGCCAGGTCCAGCTCCAGGTCGGCCAGGCGGAACACGGTGGGTTCCTGCGAGCGGCCGCGCCGCAGCAGGGCCTGCACGCGCGCCAGCAGTTCGGAGAAGGCGAAGGGCTTGACCAGGTAGTCGTCGGCGCCGCCTTCGAGGCCGCGCACGCGGTCCTCGACGGCGTCGCGCGCGGTCAGCATCAGGATCGGGGTGTCCTTGTTGGCGCGCACGGCGGCCAGGATGCCGAAGCCGTCCACGCCGGGCAGCATCACGTCCAGCACGATCAGGTCGTAGGCGCCTTCCAGCGCCAGGTGCAGGCCGTTGACGCCGTCGCGCGCCAGGTCGACGACGTGGCTCTGTTCCGACAACCCTTTCTTGAGGTAGTCGGCCAGCTTGGGTTCGTCTTCGATGACCAGGATGCGCATGGCCGGAAATTTACCATCCGCGCCGCGATCGCGGCGCGGATGGCGTGCATCGCGTGAGGCCTGTTCAGGCGGACGGGTCGACGGCGATGCGGTCCGGCGGGAAGCGCAGCGCGAACAGGCTGCCCTTGCCGGGCTCGCTGGTGATGAACAGCTCGGCGTCGTGGCGCATGGCGATGTGCTTGGTGATCGCCAGCCCCAGGCCGGTGCCGCCGACGGCGCGCGAGCGGCCGCGGTCGACGCGGTAGAAGCGTTCGGTCAGGCGCGGGATGTGGCGGGCCGGGATGCCGATGCCGGTGTCCTGCACGCTGTAGCGGCCGCCGCCGTCGGGTTCGCGTTCCCAGCGCACGGTGATGGTGCCGCCGTCGGGGGTGTAGCGCACGGCGTTGGTCAGCAGGTTCGACAGGGCGGAGGTCAGTTCGGTCTCGGCGCCGAGCACGTCGAGCGATTCGTCGATGTGCCATTCGAGCACGTGGCGTCCGCCCGACAGGGCCTCGATCTGCTGGCGCGCCTTCTGCAGCAGCGCGCCCATGTTGACCGCGCGCGGGTCGCTGCCCGGCGACGATTCCAGCGTCGACAGCGTCAGCAGGTCCTCGACGATGGCCTGCATGCGCTGGGCCTGCTCGTGCATCATGTCCAGGTACTGCGCGCGCTGCTCGGGCGGCAGGGCGTCGGCGGGCATGTCGCGCAGCGTTTCCAGGAAGCCGGCCAGCACCGTCAGCGGCGTGCGCAGTTCGTGCGAGACGTTGGCGACGAAATCGCGGCGGGTGGTCTCCAGGCGCTCGATCTGGGTGACGTCGCGGGTGATGAGCAGGCGCTGGTTGCTGGCGTAGGCCGTCAGCTGCATCATCATCAGCCGTTCCTGGCCGTTCTGGCCCAGGCGCACCAGGATCGGGTCGGGCCAGGAGGCGCGGTGGGCGTATTCGACGAATTCCGGCGCCCGCAGCAGGTTCAGCAGGTTGTGGCCGCGGTCGGCCGGCAGGCGCAGGCCCAGGTGCTGGCGCGCCATGCGGTTGCACCAGTCGATCTGGAAGTCTTCATTGAGGGTGACCGCGCCGTCCGGCAGCGCCTGGGCGGCCGCCAGCATGCCCTGCATGGTGTCGCGGGTCTCGGTCAGCTCGCGGGCGCGGGCCCGGGTGTAGCGGTAGAGGGGGGCGAGGATGTCGTCCCAGGGGCCCACCGAGGCGGGCGGCGAGGTGTCGGGGTGCCTGGCCCAGTGGGACACCAGGTGCAGGCGCCAGCTGCGCCACAGCAGCATGGTGACCAGCGCGGCGCTGAACAGCACCCAGCCGGCCGGATCGCCCATGAGCCATTGCGCCAACAGCGCGACCGCCGCCCACAGGGCGACCAGGATAAGAGTGCGCAGCCAGATCATCGTGCGGGAGTTTTACCGCGCCGGGACCTGTGCCGTAAACCGGTAGCCGCTGCCGCGCACCGTTTCCACGTGGGCGTCGTGGCCGCTGGGTTCCAGCGCCTTGCGCAGGCGGCGGATGTGCACGTCGACCGTGCGTTCCTCGACGAAGACATGATCGCCCCAGACCTGGTCCAGCAGTTGCGAGCGCGAGAACACGCGTTCCGGGTGGGTCATGAAGAAGTGCAGCAGGCGGAATTCGGTGGGGCCGATCTGCAGCGACTGGCTGTTGCCCGACAGGCGGTGCGTGACGGGGTCCAGCTTGAGGCCGCCGACGTCGATCACGTCGTCGGTCAGCTGCGGCGCGCGGCGGCGCAGCACGGCCTTGATGCGGGCCATCAGCTCCTTGGGCGAGAAGGGCTTGGTGATGTAGTCGTCGGCGCCGGCTTCGAGGCCGTCGACCTTGTCCTGCTCGGAACCCTTGGCGGTCAGCATGATGACCGGGACGGCGCGGGTGCGCTCGTCGTTGCGCAGCTTGCGCGCCATGGCCAGGCCGGAGGTGCCGGGCAGCATCCAGTCCAGCAGGATCAGGTCGGGCAGTTCGGCGCGGATCAGCGTCTGGGCCTGGTCGGCGTCGAAGGCGCGCAGCACTTTGTGGCCGGCGAAGGACAGGTTGACGGCGATCAGTTCCTGGATTGCGGGTTCGTCTTCGACGACGAGGATGGTGCTGGACATGGCGAATAGGGCACGCTTCGGAGCGCCGGCGCGGCGCGAACATTGCGATAGTATGGCCGCAATATTTCAGGTATGTGACCAAAGCGTGCGTTCCCGGCCCCGCCGGCGGCATCCGGCAGTCTCCGATAGGCTACCATTGGACGATATATCGGGAATTCACCATGCAAAACCCCTCCGAATCGCAACATTCCGCGGATTCCGCCTCCCAATCGACGCATTTCGGCTTCCAATCGGTGCCGGAACACGACAAGGCCCGCAAAGTCGCCGAAGTCTTCCATTCCGTGGCCCAGCGCTACGACATCATGAATGATTTCATGTCGGCCGGCCTGCACCGCGTCTGGAAGGCCTTCACCATCGGCCGCGCGGCCATCCGCCCCGGCATGAAGGTGCTGGACATCGCCGGCGGCACCGGCGACCTGGCCCGTGCCTTCGCCAAGCGCGCCGGCCCCACCGGCGAGGTCTGGCTGACCGACATCAATGATTCCATGCTGCGGGTCGGCCGCGACCGCCTGGCCGACGCCGGCCAACTGGTGCCCACGGCCGTCTGTGACGCCGAGCGCCTGCCGTTCCCGACGGGCTATTTCGACCGCGTCAGCGTGGCCTTCGGTCTGCGCAACATGACCCACAAGGACCGCGCGCTGGCCGAAATGACCCGCGTGCTCAAGCCGGGCGGCAAGCTGCTGGTGCTGGAATTCTCCCGCATCGCCAAACCGCTGGCGCCGGCCTACGACTGGTATTCCTTCAACGTGCTGCCCTGGCTGGGCAAGACCGTGGCCAAGGACGAAGCCAGCTACCGCTACCTGGCGGAATCCATCCGCATGCACCCCGACCAGGAAACCCTGGCGGACATGCTGCGCACCGCCGGCCTGGAGCGGGTGCAGTACTTCAACCTGACGGCCGGCATCGCCGCCCTGCATGAGGGTGTGCGCCTGGGCTGAACGTCCCGGGGTCCGATACGGCTTTTCTTCGCCCCGGGGGAACTTGTGGGGCGACGGCTTGTCCGTTATTCTTACGTCATTCAGATTATTGTAAGAAAGTCGCGCTGAACGGCCGCACGATCCGTGCGGCTTTCCGCTGCTCGGGGCAGCGGGAAGCGCGGGTACGAGGGAGCAAATCCATGACCAAATTCTGTTTCTCGCGGTTTGTCGCCGCGGCGCTCATCGCCATTTCCGGCGCAGCGTTGGTGACGGCGTCGTTTGACGCCGAAGCCCGCCGCGCAGGCGGCGGCAGCAGCGTCGGCCGCCAATCCTCCAATGTGACCCAGCAGCGCCAGGCCACCACGCCGCCGGCCGCCGCCAACAACACCGCGGGCGCTACCGCCGCGCCGGCCGCCGCCGGCGCCGCCACGGC
>NZ_CADIJR010000037.1 GCF_902859645.1 Achromobacter insuavis
CGCCGCCCGCGCCGAGGGCGTCGCGGCGCGGCCGGCCGCCGTGCGCCGCGCGGACCATGAACGCCTGCACCAGGCCCGCAGCCTGTTGCTGGCCGACCTGGCGCAGCCGCCCTCCATCGCCGATCTGGCGCGCCAATGCGGCATGAACACCTTCAAGCTCAAGCAGGCCTTCAAACAGTACTTCGGCCTGCCGGTGCATACGCTCTACCAGCGCGAACGCATGCGCGCGGCCTGGGACCTCATCGCAACGGGCGGGCTCAGTGTGTCGCAGGCGGGACTGAAGCTCGGCTACACCAACATGAGCCACTTCTCCAGCGCGTTCAAGCGGGTCCACGACGTCCTGCCGAACCAGGTCAAGCGCGGCGGATAGGCGATCGTGGTCGGCGCGGTCCCCGACCCGCCGCCCGGCTCGCGGTCCTACATCGTCCTACTCTGGCCCCATTTCGACTAGAATCAGAACCATTCTCAATAAAAGACACCGGTCCGCGGCCGGGTCGAAAAATAACGAGGCGCGTTCTGAAACCCACGTTCCGTTTGTCCATGGCCTGGCTCCACACCTGGGTCGGCCTGTGGTTTTCCTGGCTGCTGTTCGCCGTCTTCCTGACGGGCACCCTGGCGGTATTCGCCGAACCCATCACCCATTGGATGACGCCCGAGCACCACGCGGCCGAGGCCGAGGCGGCGGCGCGCGAGCCCGTCAAGGTGGATCGCGCGCGCCGGCTCGACCTGGCGGTGCAGTACATGGCGCAGCATCACCCCGGCGCCGGCATGTGGGAGATCTGGCCGGTCGACCGCTTTCACGACAACGGCCTGGTGGCGTACTGGTTCGATCGCGACGGCCAATACGCCGACGCCGAACTGGATCCCGAGACGGGCCAGGAACTGCCAGAGGAAGCGCATCACGCGCAAGGCCGCGCCACGTTCGGCGGCAACCATTTCGTCGACTTCCACTACAACCTGCATGCCCAGCCGCTGGGCGTGTGGATCGTGGCCTTCGCGGCCATGGCGATGCTGGTGGCGATGGTGTCGGGCGTGGTGACGCACAAGCGCATCTTCAAGGACTTCTTCACCTTCCGCGCGAAGAAAGGCCAGCGCTCGTGGCTGGACGCGCACAACGCCACGGCGGTGCTGACCCTGCCGTTCCAGTTCATGATCGCCTACACCGGCATCGTGATCTCGGCCCTGACGCTGATGCCCGCGCCGATCGCCGCGGCCTATGGCAGCGGCGCCGAGGCCGCCCGCCAGTATCTTGCCGAACTCTCCCGCGAAGACCGGCCGACGCCGACCGGCGCCGCGCTGGCCGTGCCGGCGCTGGAGCCCCTGGTGGCCCGCGCCGAACAATTGATCGGGCAGACCGCGCGCGCCATCGTCATCAACAATCCGGAAGACGGCTCGATGCGCATCGCGGTCTATGGCTGGAACGAGACGGCGGACCAGCAGGTCCACATCAGCAGCACCAGCGGCATGGCCGAATTCTCCGGCGCCAGCGGCGAACTGCTGCGCCTGCGCGCGCCCGGCGGCGTCGAAGGCGGCGCCGCGCCGCTGACGCGCCAGGTGATGGCCGACCTGCACATGGTCAAGTTCGGCGGGCTGGCCATGAAATGGCTGTATTTCCTGTGCGGCCTGGCCGGCGCCGCCATGATGGGCACCGGCGCGGTGCTGTTCATGGTCAAGCGCCGCAACAAGATGGGCCACGAATTCGGCGCCGCCACCGCGCGCGTCTACCGCCTGATCGAGGGCCTGAACGTGGCCGCGCTGGCCGGCCTGGCGATCGCCTGCGTCGGCTATCTGTGGGCCAACCGCCTGCTGCCGGTGGCGCTGCCGCAGCGCGCCGGCTGGGAGCTGCGCGCGTTCTTCATCATCTGGGCGCTGACGCTGGCCCACGCCTGGCTATGCACGCCGCGGCGCGCGTGGATCGGGCAATTGGCCGCGCTGTCGGCGCTGTGCCTGCTGCTGCCGCTGCTGTCGCTGGCGACGATCGGCGACCATCCGCTGGCGCAGATCGCGCGCGGCGACTGGGAAAGCGCCGGCGTCGAACTGACGGCCGTGGCCACCGGTCTGGCGGCCGGCTGGGCCGCGCTACGATTGCGGAAGAAGCCGCTGTCGGCGCCGCCGCCGCGCAACGCCCGACCGCCCCAGGAAGCCACGGCATGAATCTGAACGACGCATACGGCATCGCCATGGCGCTGCTGCTGACCTATTCGGGCATGGCCTGCCTGAGCCTGGCGATGCCGCGCCACTACGACCAGGTCTGGGGCCGCGATCCCTCCGCCAACCACACCCGCGTGCTGCGCGCCGCCGGCATCCTGCTGTTGCTGCTGGCGCTGCTGCCCTGCGTCGGCCTGTGGGGCAACACCGTGGGCGTGGTGGCCTGGCTGGGCTGGCTGTCGGCCGGCGCGCTGCTGTGGGTCGGCATGCTGTCGTGGTCGCCGCGCCCGGCGATGCGCACCGCGGCGCTCGCGGTGGTGATCTCGATCGCCGGGGTCGGCTTCGGCTTCTAGGGCCACATTGCGCCCGCCCCGGCCTGGCCGGGGCCGTTTGACCGGCATCAAGCCGGCCTGACAAACGCCTCGGTGGCCCGGTTTTTGACACCATAGGTGGTGGTAGAGTTTTCCCACCCCACAACATATGGTGTCAGCGATGCAACTCCAACACATCCTCAAGCGCGACGGCCGGGTCGTCGCATTCGACCGCGACAAGATCGCGGCGGCGCTCGCCGCCGCCGGCCGCAGCACCGGAGAACTGGACGCCGACGTCGCGCAGGGACTGGCCAGCGCGGTGATCGCGGCGCTGGCCGCCGAGGGCAACGTCTGCCCCGGCGTGGAGACCATCCAGAACCAGGTCGAGGAAACGCTGGTCAAGGCCGGCTACTGGCGCACCGCCCGCGCCTACATCGTCTACCGCGAGCAGCACGCCCGCCTGCGCGCGCTGCGCCACACCCTGGTGGACGTGGAAAGCGCCATGGAGGAATACCTGGAACAGCGCGACTGGCGCGTCAACGCCAACGCCAACCAGGGCTACAGCCTGGGCGGCCTGATCCTGAACGTGGCCGGCAAGGTCACCGCCAACTACTGGCTGTCCAACGTCTTCGCGCCCGAGGCCGGCCAGGCCCACCGCGACGGCGACATCCACATCCACGACCTCGACATGCTCAGCGGCTATTGCGCCGGCTGGTCGCTGCGCCAGCTGCTGACCGAGGGCTTCAACGGCATCCCCGGCAAGATCGAGGCCACGCCGCCGCGCCACATGTCGGCGGCCATCGGCCAGATCGTCAACTTCCTGGGCACGCTGCAGAACGAATGGGCCGGCGCCCAGGCCTTCAGCTCGTTCGACACCTACATGGCGCCCTTCATCCGCCGCGACGCGATGACCTACGTCGAGGTCAAGCAGTGCATGCAGGAGCTGATCTACAACCTGAACGTGCCGAGCCGCTGGGGCACGCAGACGCCGTTCACCAACCTGACCTTCGACTGGACCTGCCCGGCCGACCTGAAGGAGCAGATCCCCTACGTCGGCGGCGAGGAAATGCCGTTCGCCTATGGCGACCTGCAGGCCGAGATGGACATGATCAACCGCGCCTACATCGAGGTGATGATGGCCGGCGACGCCAAGGGGCGCGTGTTCACCTTCCCGATTCCCACCTACAACATCACGCCCGACTTCGACTGGGACCACCCCAACACCGAGCGCCTGTTCGAGATGACCGCGCGCTACGGCCTGCCGTACTTCCAGAACTTCCTCAATTCCGACCTGGAGCCGCACATGGTGCGCTCCATGTGCTGCCGCCTGCAACTGGACCTGCGCGAGCTGCTCAAGCGCGGCAACGGCCTGTTCGGCTCGGCCGAGCAGACCGGTTCGGTGGGCGTGGTGACGGTCAACTGCGCGCGCCTCGGCCATACCTGCCGTGGCGACGAGGCCGCGCTGATGGCGCGCCTGGACCTGCTGCTGGGCCTGGGCCGCGACGTGCTGGAGACCAAGCGCAAGGTGGTGCAGCGCTACATCGACCAGGGCCTGTATCCGTACACCCGGCGCTACCTCGGCACGCTGCGCAACCACTTCAGCACGCTGGGCGTGAACGGCATCAACGAGATGATCCGCAACTTCAGCGACGACGCCGACGACGTCACCACGCCGGCCGGCCACGCGCTGGCGGTGCGGCTGCTGGACCGGGTGCGGGCGCGCATGACCGAGTTCCAGGAGGAGACCGGGCACCTCTACAACCTGGAGGCCACGCCGGCCGAAGGCACCACCTACCGCTTCGCCCGCGAGGACCGCAAGCGCTATCCCGGCATCCTTCAGGCCGGCACCGAGGCCCAGCCCTACTACACCAACTCCAGCCAGCTGCCGGTGGGCCACACCGACGATCCGTTCGAGGCGCTGGCGCTGCAGGAAGCGCTGCAGGGCAAGTACACCGGCGGCACCGTGCTGCACCTGTACATGAACGAGGCCGTGTCGTCGGCCAGCGCCTGCAAGGAACTGGTGCGGCGCGCGCTGTCGAATTTCCGGCTGCCGTACATCACCGTCACGCCGACATTCTCGATCTGCCCGAACCACGGCTATCTGGCCGGGCACCACGAGTTCTGCCCCAAGTGCGACGCCGAACTGCTGGCGAAACAGGCGTCGTGCTGCGCGCCGGCCTGACCGCGCCGTCCATCGAGTTTTTCCCCGGGCGATCCCCGCCCGGCCCTTTCCCCAGGAGCCCTCATGCAAACCGTGATCACCCCGCAAGCCATCGCCCCGCAGGCCGCGCATCTGGACGACAGCCAGCGCGTGCGCTGCGAAGTCTGGACCCGCGTCATGGGCTATCACCGCCCCGTGTCTTCCTTCAATACCGGCAAACAAGGCGAATTCAATGAACGCCGCTTCTTCGTCGAACAACGTGCCTGAAGCGGCGGGCGGCCGCAAGGCCGCTCCCGCCCGCCATCCGCCGCGCCTGGCCCACGCCGCGCCGCCGCGGCCGGCGGCCCAGCCGCTGCCGCGCCATTCGCCGGCGGTGGGGGGCCTGACGCCCTTCTCCACCGTGGACTGGCCCGGCACGCTGGCCGCCGTCATCTTCATCGCCGGCTGCCCGTGGCGCTGCCACTACTGCCACAACCCCGAATTGCAGACGCGCAACGCGCGCTACGACTGGCGCGACGTGCGCGCCTTCCTCGACAACCGCCAGGGCCTGCTGGACGGCGTGGTGTTCTCGGGCGGCGAGCCGCTCAGCGAGCCGCGCCTGCCGTCGATGATCCGCGAGGCGCGGCGCATGGGATACCGCATCGGCCTGCACACCGCCGGCATCTATCCGCTACGGCTGGCCGATGTGCTGCGCTACCTGGACTGGGTCGGCCTGGACATCAAGGCCGACGCGCAGGGCTATGACGACATCACCGGCCGCCGCGACTCGCACCGTCCGGCGCAGGCCTGCCTGACGCAGTTGCTGACCGCCGGCGTGGATTTCGAATGCCGCATTACCTGGCATCCCGACTGGCTCGACGAGACCCGGCTGCTCGGCCTGGCGCGCGAACTGGCGCGGCGCGGCGTCAAGCGCTTCGCGGTGCAGGGCGCGCGCAGCTGCCCCAGCACCCCGCCGGCGCGGCTGCTGGGCACCCAGGCGCAGGCCCTGCTGCGCGGCTGGTTCGAGGACTTCGCCTACCGCTGAGCGCTGGCGCGGCCCAGGCGCGCCGCCAGCGCGGCGTGAAAGCGCGGCGACGCCACCGCGCCCACATTGCAGCGCGACCAGGGCGAGGCCGCCGTCGGGTCGACGCTGAACACGCGGCCCGGCGCCATGATGACCTTCTCCGGCATCAGGTCCTCGGCCAGCGCCAGCGAATTGTCGATGCCGGGAAACGCCGCCCACAGATAAAGCGAACTCGTGGGCCGCGTGTAGACCGCGGCGCCCAGCGAATCCAGCACCCGCAACGCATCGCCGGTGGCCGCTTCCAGCCGCTGGCGCAGGCGCACCAGGTGGCGCTCGTAGTGGCCGTCGCGCAGCATCACGTCGACCATGCGCTCGCAGTATTCCGAACTGCTGACGTGCACCAGCGCCTTCAGGTCCGCCAGGTCGCTGGCCAGGCCCGCGCCGCAGGCGATGAAGCCGACCCGCAGCGCCGCCGAGAACGATTTCGAGAAACTGCCGATGTAGACCGTGCGTTCCAGCTGGTCCAGCGCCGACAGCCGCACCGCCGAGGTCGGCTTGAAATCGGCCAGCGGGTCGTTCTCCACCACGATCAGGTTGTAGCGCTCGGACAGCTGCAGCAGCTTGTAGGCCTTGGCCGGCGAAATGTCCGAACCGGTCGGATTGTGGGCCAGCGACTGGGTGAAAAAGAGGCGCGGCTTCTCGCGCTGCAGCAACGCCTCCAGCGCGACCAGGTCCGGGCCGTCCGACAGGCGCGGCACGCCCAGCATGCGCACGCCGGCCAGCTTGAGCTTGCCGAACAGCGGGTAATAGCCGGGATCGTCCACCAGCGCCGCCGCGCCCGGCGGCAGGAAGTAGCGGATCACCAGGTCCATGGCCTCGTTGGCGCCGTGCGTCAGCACCAGCTGCGACGGCGCCGCGCTGATGCCGACGTCGCCCAGCTTGCGCACCAGGCTCTCGCGCAGCGGCGCGTAGCCAAAGCGGCTGCCATAGCGGAACAGCGTGCCCAGGCCGGTGCGCACCACCTTCTGGTGATAGCGGTCCATGCGCATGTCGGCCAGCCATTCCACCGGCGGGAAGCCGTCGCCGGCGGCGATGGCGTCAGGCTGGGTCTTGAGCTGTTCGCGCATCAGCCAGACGATGTCCATGGCGCGGCTCAACTGGCCCGGTTCTTCATCGGCGGCGCGCTGCGCCGGCCCGGTGTCGAGCACGTAGAAGCCCGAGCCGCGGCGCGGCTCCACCAGCCCGCGCGCCACCAGCATCTCGAACGCCACCACCACGGTGTTCTTGGCGTAGCGATGCAATTGCGCCAGCTCGCGCAGCGAGGGCAGTTTATCGCCCGGGCGGTAGACGCCCTCGGCGATCTGGCGCCCGATCAGGCGCGCCAGGCTTTCGGCGATGGGCGCGGCGCGCGGGGCGCGGCCCAGGGAGTTGTCGGCGTCCACGGCGTGGTTTCCAGCGGGGAAAAGTCGAAAATTGGTGCAGTGCGATGGTACTGTTCGCCCAAACTGTACCTCTGAATGCCGGTACAGTTTACCTAGAATCTGGCCACCCAATTCTTAGATTTTCCGATGGAGACACATGCCATGGTGGCCGATTCACGCCTGCCCAACTTCCGCGCCCTCACCCCCGCCCAACGCCTCGCCGCCATCGCCGACGCGGCCGGCCTGACGCCCGAGGAACGCCAGCAACTGGCCGAACCGGGCGCGCTCGGCCTGGACCGCGCCGACGGCATGATCGAGAACGTCATCGGCGCCTTCGAGCTGCCGCTGGGCGTGGCCGGCAATTTCCAGGTCAATGGCCGCGACGTGCTGGTGCCGATGGCGGTGGAAGAACCGTCGGTGGTGGCCGCGGCCTCGTTCATGGCCAAGCTGGCGCGCGAGAACGGCGGCTTCGAGACCTCCAGCACCCGGCCGCTGATGCGCGCCCAGGTGCAGGTGCTGGGCCTGACCGATCCGCACGGCGCGCGCGTCGCCCTGCTGCGCGAACGCGAGCGCATCGTCAAGCTGGCCAACAGCCGCGACCAGGTGCTGATCGGCCTGGGCGGCGGCTGCCAGGACATCGAGGCGCACGTGTTCGCCGACACGCCGCGCGGCCCGATGCTGGTGCTGCATCTGATCGTCGACGTGCGCGACGCCATGGGCGCCAACACCGTCAACACCATGGCCGAGGCCGTGGCTCCGCTGGTCGAGGAGATCACCGGCGGCACGGTGCGGCTGCGCATCCTGTCGAACCTGGCCGACCTGCGCCTGTCGCGGGCCCGCGTGCGCCTGACGCCGCAGACCCTCGACACCAGGGACCGCAGCGGCGCCGAGATCATCGAGGGCGTGCTGGACGCCTACGTGTTCGCCGCCACCGACCCGTACCGCGCCGCCACCCACAACAAGGGCATCATGAACGGCATCGACCCGGTCATCGTCGCCACCGGCAACGACTGGCGCGCGGTCGAGGCCGGCGCCCATGCCTACGCCTGCCGCGACGGCCGCTACACCTCGCTGACCCATTGGGAAAAGGACGCCAGCGGCGCCCTGGTCGGCACGCTGGAAATGCCGATGCCGGTGGGCCTGGTCGGCGGCGCCACCAAGACCCATCCGCTGGCGCGGCTGGCGCTCAAGATCATGGCGGTGCGCTCGGCCCAGGAGCTGGGCGAGATCGCCGTGGCCGTGGGCCTGGCGCAGAACCTGGGCGCGCTGCGGGCGCTGGCCACCGAGGGCATCCAGCGCGGCCACATGGCGCTGCACGCGCGCAACATCGCGCTGACCGTGGGCGCGGTGGGCGCCGAGATCGACCAGCTGGCCCGCCGCATGGCCGAGGAAAAGGACGTGCGCGCCGACCGCGCGCTGGCGCTGCTGGAGGAACTGCGGAAACCGGCCTGACGGCGCGGCACGGTCGGCGCACGCACGCCGGCCGCACAAGAACAGAGGTGGTGCCGGGAACCTCCCGCGCCGCCCGTCCATCAAGGAGACAGACATGGAAAGAGACAGCAAGGCGTCCGCCGGACGCCTGGCCGAAGTATGGAACGACACGGTCGACCTGCGCCACCTGGCGTGGGCCATCGCCATCGGCATCGTCATCAGCGTGGCCGGCTTCTACGCCGCCAGCGGCTGGCTGCGCGACAAGGTCGCCTCGCCCGAGCTGGCGCACGCCTACGCCATGCTGGCCGGCCTGGGCGGCTGCGTGCTGGCGGGCGTGATCTGCGCCCGCCTGTTCCCGCCCAAGCGCGAAGTGGTCGAGCACAGCGCCTCGCACGATCCGGCCTGGCGCGCCGAGGTGCTGGCCGAACTGGCCGCGCAACCGGGCGGCCTGGGCACGCTGGCGGACCTGCCGCCGGCGGTGGTCAAGGAACTGAAGGAACTGGACCTGTACGAGCTGTTCGCCGCGCCTGCCGCGGCGCAGGCGCCGCAGGCCCAACCGCGCAACGTGCGTGAAGAGGTGCCGGCATGAGCGATCCCGTGTTGCTTGAACAGATCATGGTGGCCGCCGGCATGGGCCTCCTGGGCGCGGTGGTGTTCGCCGCCATCGGCCTGGTGTCCGGCACCGACGAGACCACCACGCTGGCGCCGCTGACGCTGCTGGTGGTGCTGCTGGGCGTGCCGCCCGCCGGCGTCTTCACCTTCTTCCTGGCCGGCGCGGTGGCCAAGCACATGACGCACGCGGTGCCGACGGCGCTGCTGGGCATCCCCGGCGACACGCTGGCCACGCCGCTGCTGCAGGACGCCAACATGCTGCGCAAGCTGGGCGTGCCGCACATCGCGCTGCGCAAGATGGTGTCGGGCGCCATCGTCGCCGCCTTCGTGGCGGTGCCGCTGGCGGTGCTGTTCGCCGTGCTGCTGGCGCCGTTCGGCGGCGCCATCACCAAGTCGGCGCCGTGGATCTTCCTGGCCGCGGCGGTGCTGATCGCCTACTTCTCGGCCGGCCGCTGGGCCGCGGTGGCGCTGCTGGTGCCGTTCGTGGTGGTGATCGTGGCGCTGCAGAGCCTGACCGCCAAGTATGGCGTCAAGCTCAGCATCAGCTACTTCCTGGGCATCGCCATCGGCCCGCTGATCGCGGACCTGTTCACCGTGATCGCGCCGCAGGGCCGCGCGAAAATGATGCGCGACAAGGTGCGCACGTTCTCGCTGGCGCCGGACGTCAAGGGCTGGTCGGGCTACTTCCCCAACCCGCTCAAGGTGATGGACCGCATCCAGACCCGCTGGACCCTGGCCACCGCCACCATCTCCAGCGCCACCTTCGTGTTCAGCCCGGTGGCGATGACGGTGGTGCTGGGCGAACTGGTGGGCTCGCGCGTCAAGCATGCCTATCACCGCCTGACCACGGTGCTGAGCGCGCGCAACGGCGTCACCGAGGCGACCTACATCGCCGAGGCCCTGATCCCGCTGATCGCCTTCGGCCTGCCGCTCAGCCCGGTGGCCGCCGGCCCGGCCGCGCCGCTGTTCAACGCGCCGCCGCGCTTCACGGTGGACGCGGCCAGCGGTGAAACGCACAACCTGCACAACCTGCTGAACCACTGGGAGTTCCTGGGCTACGGCATGCTGGCGGTGCTGCTGGCGGCGATCGTGTCGTATCCGTTCGCCATGAACTTCGCGCGCCGCGCCGCGCTGTTCGTGTCGCGCAAGGTCAGCCACGAGGCCATCATCGCCACCTTCGTCGGCCTGATCATCGTGATCAGCGTGTGGGAAGGCCAGTTCCTGGGCCTGCTGGTGATCCTGACCATGGGCCTGTTCGGCGGCCTGCTGTCGCGCCTGTTCGGCTTCAACACCGGCGTGCAGTTCATGGGCTACTACACTGCCGTGCTGACGGTGCCGGCGCTGGTCAAGCTGGTGGCATAAAAGGAAGCGCCAGCGAAAAGGGGCGGAGCCGGCGTGCTCCGCCCCTTTTTTTCTTTCGCGGCGGCCGCGGCCAGGCGCAGCGCCTTCATCTCCCCTGCTTTCCCCCGCCCGCTTGATTCCGCGCAAGGCGGCGCGTCATGCCTTGCTCTAGCCTCGGAGCCACTGTTCCCAATAAAGGCTCTCATTTCATGACGTGGTTCAAATCCCTCACTCTCGCCGGACGCGAATTGCTGCCCATCGTCCAGGGCGGCATGGGCGTCGGCGTTTCCGCCCATCGCCTGGCCGGCGCGGTCGCCAGCCAGAACGCGGTCGGCACCATCGCCAGTGTGGACTTGCGCCATCACCATCCCGACCTGATCGAGCAGACCGAGGACTGCCGCGACCGTGAACAGATCGACAGCGCCAACCGCGTCGCCCTGGACCGCGAAGTGCGCGCCGCGCTCGACACCGCGCAGGGCCGCGGCGTGGTCGCGGTGAACGTCATGAAGGCGGTGCGCGACCATCCCGCCCTGGTGCGCCAGGCCTGCGAAAGCGGCGCCCAGGCCATCGTCATGGGCGCCGGCCTGCCGCTGGACCTGCCCGACATGACCGCCGACTACCCCAAGGTCGCCCTGGTCCCCATCCTGTCGGAAGCGCGCGGCGTGGCCGCCGTGCTGAAGAAGTGGATGAAGAAAGGCCGCATGGCCGACGCCGTGGTCATCGAACACCCTGGCTACGCCGGCGGCCACCTGGGCGCCGCGCGCCTGGACGACATCCACGACGAGCGTTTCGACTTCAAGCGCGTGCTGGCCGAATGCCGCCAGCTGTTCCAGGACCTGCAACTGGGCCGCGACGCCCCGCGCCTGATCGTGGCCGGCGGCGTCGGCAGCCATGAACAGGTGCGCCATTGGCTCGGCAACGGCGCCGACGGCGTGCAGGTGGGCACGGCCTTCGCCGTGACCCAGGAAGGCGACGCGCACGAGAACTTCAAGCGCGTGCTGATGGAAGCCGACCCCGACAAGCTGGCCGAATTCACCAGCGTGGCCGGCCTGCCGGCGCGCGCCGTGCCGACGCCGTGGCTGACCCGCTACCTGCGCCAGGAAAAGACCCTGCAGGACAGCACCCGCTGCGACGCGCGCCGTTGCAGCCAGCGCATGGACTGCCTGACGCAATGCGGCCTGCGCGACGGCATCGCGCGCTTCGGCCAGTTCTGCATCGACCTGAAGCTGGCCGCCGCCATGCGCGGCGAAGTCAGCCGCGGCCTGTTCTTCCGCGGCGCATCGAAGCTGCCGTTCGGCGACGCCATGCGCAGCGTGCGCGAGCTGATGGACTATCTGCTGAACGGGCGGATGCCGACGGCGGCCTGATCGCGCCCTGGCCCGCCGTCCGGCGCGGGCGGCAGCAAACCGCCTACGGCGCCGCCGGCAGGTCGAATTCGAACACCGCGCCCGGCTCGGGCCGCTGCACCAGACGGATATCGCTGTGGTGCAGCTGCAGGATGCGGTGCACGATCACCAGCCCCAGGCCGCCGCCATCGCGCGGGCCGTTGGCCAGCACCGAGGCGCGGGTAAACAGGCCCGCCCGCAACGCCTCGGGAATGCCGGCGCCGTTGTCGCTGACCCGCACCTGCACGCCGCCGCGCGCCTGCTCCAGGCTCAGCTCGATGCGGCCGCCCGGCGCGCTGTGGCGGATGGCGTTGTCCAGCAGGTTGGTCAGCACCCGCTCGATCATGCCCAGGTCGGCGCGCACCGGCGGCAGTTCCTGGTCAATCGCCGTGGTCAGCCGCTGCTGGCGCGCCTCGGCGGCCAGCTCGAATTTCTGAATCACGTCCTGCGCCAGCTCGGGCAGCGAGAAGGTCTCCGGCTCCAGCCGCACCAGCCCGGATTCCAGCCGCGCCAGCTCGAACAATTCCTGCGCCAGCCGGCCGACCTTGCGGCTCTGCGCCAGCGCGATGTCCAGATAGCGGCGGCGCTCGGCCGCGTCCAGCGTTTCGTCCTTGAGCCGCAGCGTTTCCAGATAGCCGTGCAGCGAGGTCAGCGGCGTGCGCAGGTCGTGCGAGATGTTCGCCACCAGGTCGCGCCGCTGTTGATCCTGGCGCGTCAGCTCGCGCCATTGCTCGGAGATGCGCCGGCCCATCTGCACGAAGCTGCGGCGCAGCAGCGAGATCTCGTCGCCGCTGGCGTCGGTGGCGTCGACCGGCTTTTCCAGCGCCGCCAGCGCGCGGCCGTCGTCGTCGCCGAAGGCCCGCACCGCGCGCGTCAGCCCGCGCAGCGGCCGCGTGATCAGGCCGAACGCCGCCAGGCCCGCCACCAGGCCCAGCAGGGCCACCAGCGCGATCGACCACAAGGTGGTGCGCAGCACCGCGCTGCGCGACGCCGCCATGGCCAGCGCGTCGTGCGCCTCGCCCTGCAGCACCACGTAGACGTAACCTTCGTCGCGCCCGGCCACCCGCACCGGCGCGGCCGAGAACACCTTGGCGGTATCCAGGTGGCGCGGATCGTCGCCCTCGATCGGCAGCGCCCCGCCCGCCAGGAAGCGGCGCACCGGCGCTAGGTCGACCCGCTCGCGCTTGATCTGGCCGGGCGAGGCGGCGTCGCCGACGATGCGGCCGTCGTTGTCCAGCAGATAGACCTCGACCGCCGGATTCACCATCATCAGCATCGAGAACAGCGAGCGCACCGCGTCCGGCTTCCAGCCGTTGGCGTCCATCAGCTCGTTGGTGCCGGCGATGTGCTGCGCCAGGCCGCTGGACAGCCGCTGCACCACTTCCTGCTCGTAGCGCAGGTTGGCCGAGATCTGCAGCCAGGCCGAGGCGCCGCAGCAGGCCAGCAGCAGCATGGCGAACACGGCCGACAGGCGCTGGGTCAGGGTCAGGCGCTTCATGATGCGGACTCCGCCGGCGCGCCGGGTTCGGCCGCGAACTTGTAGCCGCGGCCCCAGACCGTCAGGATGCGCTGCGGATTGGACGGATCGGCCTCGATCTTGGTGCGCAGCCGGTTGATGTGGGTGTTGACCGTGTGCTCGTAGCCTTCGTGCTGGTAGCCCCAGACCTGGTTCAGCAGGTCGAGCCGCGAGAACACCTTGTCCGGGTTGCGGGCGAAGAAATGCAGCAGGTCGAACTCGCGCGGCGTCAGTTCCAGCCGGCGGTCGTCGACCGAGGCGGTGCGGGCGATCGGGTCGATGGCCACGCCGTGCTGGCGCAGGCTGCCGGCGTCGATGCGGGCGTTGCGCTCCAGCGCCTCGGTGCGGCGCAGCAGCGCCCGCACCCGCGCCACCAGCTCCAGCATCGAGAACGGCTTGGCCAGGTAGTCGTCGGCGCCCAGTTCCAGCCCGAGGATGCGGTGCACCTCGCTGGAGCGGGCGCTGGTGATGATGATGGGGGTGTAGCGCGTCATGGCGCGGGCGCGCTTGCAGATCTCCAGGCCGTCGATGCCGGGCAGCATCAGGTCCAGCACCAGGGCGTCCCAGCCGCCCTCTTCCAGCCGGCGCATGCCTTCGTTGCCGTCGGCCGCGTGCTCGACCGCATAGCCTTCGTCCCGCAGGTGCAGGCGCAGCAATTCGGCGATGTGGGCGTCGTCTTCGACGATCAGGACGCGGCGAGGCGTATCCATAGGGGCTCGGTCAGGGGTGGAAATCGGGGTAAGCCGACCGCCAGCGGCCGGCAACGCCGGGCGCGGGCGATCCGCCCCCGGCAGCGCTATTGTCGCCAATCCATGGCCGGCGAGTTATCACATTTATTTTAAGTTTGCGTGAGGACTTCGATATCGGCCCCGGGGAAGAATGGCTCCAACGACAACAACCGCCTCCCCGAGGAGCCCCGCCATGATGGCCACGCCCGCCACCCCAGACGCCCCCGCCGCCCCGGCGCCCGACAGCCGCGGCCCGGTCCATCCCGGCTGGCTGCGCATCGTGCATTGGCTCAATGCGCTGGCCGTGGTCATTATGGTGACCAGCGGCTGGCGCGTCTACAACGCCGCGCCGTTCTTCGACTTCACCTTTCCCAACGGCGCCACCCTGGGCGGCTGGCTCGGCGGCGCGCTGCAATGGCACTTCGCCGGCATGTGGCTGCTGCTGGTCAACGGCCTGCTCTACCTGGGGCTGAACCTGACCACCGGCCGCCTGTGGCGCAAGTTCTTCCCGGTCGGCCCGCGCGGCGTCGCCCGCGACCTGGCCGCCGCCCTGAGCGGCAAGCTGTCGCACGCCGACCCGCGCCACTACAACCAGGTGCAGCGGCTGGCCTACCTGTTCGTCATCGCCGACATCACGGTGCTGGTCCTGTCGGGCCTGGTGCTGTGGAAGTCGGTGCAGTTCGACACGCTGCGCACGCTGCTGGGCGGCTATGAATTCGCGCGCCGCATCCATTTCTTCGCCATGGCGCTGCTGGTGGCGTTCGTGGCGGTCCACCTGGTCATGGTGGCGCTGGTGCCGCGCAGCCTGATCGCCATGATCCGCGGCAAATAAGGAGCCTCACGTGAGCGCAAAACGACGCCTGTCGCTGCTGGGCCTGGACGGCCCCGCCATCCTGAAGGAAGCCGTGAAGATCCTGGACAAGCGGGTCGAGGCCCCCTCGCGCCGCGCCTTCCTGCGCAGCAGCCTGACGCTGGGCGGGCTGGCGATGCTGTCCGGCTGCACCCTGTCCGACGACGAAAACGTCGAAAAGGCGCTGACCGCGGTGTCGCGCTTCAACGACCGCGTGCAGGGCTGGATCTTCGACCCGAACAAGCTGGCCCCGACCTACCCGGAATCCATGATCACCCGCCCGTTCCCGTTCAATGCCTACTACGGCATCGACGAGGTGCGGCAGGTCGAGGAAGAGAGTTTCCGGCTGGAAGTCACCGGCATGGTGACCGACAAGCGCCGCTGGCGGCTGGACGAGCTGCGCGCCATGGCGCAGATCGACCAGGTCACGCGCCACATCTGCGTCGAGGGCTGGAGCGCCATCGGCAAGTGGGGCGGCGTGCCGTTCTCGACCTTTCTGAAGCGCGTGGGCGCCGACCTGACCGCGAAATACGTGGGCTTCAAGTGCGCCGACGACTACTACACCAGCATCGACATGCCCACCGCATTGCACCCGCAGACGATCCTGGCGCTGACCTACGACGGCAAGACCCTGCCGCCGGAGTACGGCTTCCCGATGAAGCTGCGGATGCCCACCAAGCTTGGCTACAAGAACCCCAAGCACATCCAGGCGATTTTCGTCACCAACACCTACCCGGGCGGTTACTGGGAGGACCAGGGCTACAACTGGTTCGGCGGCAGCTAGGTGGCTTTTTCCCTTCCCACCACGACACACCAGAGGAACGCATCATGAAGACACTCACCACCGCCGCATTCTCGCTTTGCCTGGCCTTTGGCGCGGTCGCCGCGCACGCGGCCGACGACATGTCCAAGGACGGCATGTCGAAGGACGGCATGGCCAAGAGCAGCATGTCGAAGGATGGCATGTCCAAGGATGGCATGTCCAAGGATGGCATGGCGAAAGACGGCATGGCCAAGGACGGCATGTCGAAGAACTCCATGTCCAAGGACGCCATGTCGCACGACGGCATGAAGAAGGACGGCATGGCCAAGGATGGCATGTCGAAGGACGGCATGTCGAAAGACGGCATGTCCAAGGGCGGCTCCATGAGCAAGGACAGCATGGGCAAGTAAGCCCCCCGTTCAACGGCCCGCTGGCGCCGCCCCGGCCGCGCCGCGGGCGGCCCCTTCCAACAGGAGTTTCCGATGAGACTGACACGCAGGCATTTCCTCGGCGCGGGCGGCGCCTTCGCGGCCGCCGCCGGCCTGGCCCCGCTGCTGGCCGGTCGCGGCGCGCGCGCCGCCCAGCCGCGGCCGGCCTATCCCTACACGTTGACCGACGCGCAGTGGCGCGCCAAGCTCAGCGCCGCGCAATACGACGTGCTGCGCCGCGAAGGCACCGAACGGCCCTACACCAGCCCGCTCAACGACGAACACCGCGCCGGCACCTTCGCCTGCGCCGGCTGCGCCCAGAAGCTGTTCGCGTCGACCACCAAGTTCGACAGCGGCACCGGCTGGCCCAGCTTCTGGCAGCCGCTGGAACACGCCGTCGACACGCTGGAAGACCGCAGCTTCGGCATGACCCGCACCGCCGTCAATTGCAGCAATTGCGGCGGCCACCTGGGCCACGTCTTCGATGACGGCCCGCGCCCGACCGGACTGCGCTACTGCATGAACGGCGTGGCCATGAGTTTCACCCCGCAGGCCTGATTGCGGCCCGCGTATTTTTTTCCGAGGATTGCGCATCATGCCCCTTCGTCCCCTCTCCCGCGCCCGCCAGGCCGCGCTGGCCGCCGCCGGCGCCCTGTTCGCCCTCGGCACGGCCAGCGCCGCCGAGACCGCTTTCATCATCCCGCCGCCCGCGCTCGACGCGGCGGTCGGCGCGCCACAGGAAAAGGCCGTGATCGCCGGCGGCTGCTTCTGGGGCGTGCAGGCGGTGTTCCAGCACGTCAAGGGCGTCACCTCGGCGGTTTCCGGCTACGCCGGCGGCCAGGCCTCCACCGCCGACTACGACACCGTCAGCGGCGGCCGCAGCGGCCACGCCGAATCGGTGGAAATCACCTACGACCCCAGGCAGGTCAGCTATGGCCAGCTGCTGCAGATCTATTTCTCGGTGGCGCACGACCCGACCCAGCTCAACCGCCAGGGTCCGGACAGCGGCACGCAGTACCGCTCGACGGTGTTCCCGGCCAATGACGACCAGCGCAAGGTGGCCGAGGCCTACATCGCCCAACTGAACAAGTCCGGCGTCTACCCCAAGGCGCTGGCGACCACGGTCGAGCCGCTCAAGGGCTTCTACCCGGCCGAGGGCTATCACCAAGACTACCTGGTGCGGCACCCGTACAGCATGTACATCATGGTGAACGACGCGCCCAAGGTCGAGAACCTGGCCAAGACCTTCCCGGCGACGTATCGCGACAAGCCGGTGCTGGTGAATCCGTAGACAGCGGGTGAATCCGCAGGCGGCTGGCGGACAGGGCTGTCGTTGGAGGCCGTCGGCGGGGCTTGCCGCGCCGGCGGCCGCACCACGCGCGGCCGCCGTTGCCGTTGCACGCCATGCAGCCGAGGACGCGCTGTCGCGATGGCCGTAAAAACGCGCGTCTTGACGTTTTTCCTCGGCGCCTCGATAAGCAGGATAAATAATCAAAACCGCGCCGATTCTTAAAATCGAAAATCAGCATTTATCGTGCCTGACAGATAATATCGAATGTATCAATTCACGCCATATTGATAATATGGACCGTATCCAAAACCCCAATAAAAACAATTGGTTGGTATCCAAAATGCTGAAATCCGGCGCCCCGGATGGTATCTTTCAGGCAGTTTTTTAATTTGCAAAAAAGCGGGTATAAATTGCGTCCTTTTTCCACCGCCCACTCCAATCCATACAGAATATTTCAGCAAACGGAAACACGATTTCCGCTGGCGATTCTGCATGGCATCCGGACCGTGGGCCGAGACAAAAAGGACCCCAGTCTTGAAATACGGCACCCACAAGTGGCTGACGGCCACGGTCGCATTGAGTACCTCCTGCGGCGCCGCGATGGCCGCCGATCTGACGGTGGCGCCCGGCAACACGCAGGTGTTCGACGGCTCGGCCGCCTTCCCCGGCGGCGTTGACGTCAACGGCGGCACCCTGGTGGTCGGCGGCAACGGCGGCGGCGCCGGCGTCACCCTCACCGGCAACGTCAACGCGGCCGCCAACGGCACCGTCTCGGGCTTCGGCGCCATCAACGGCAACCTCAACGTAACGGGCGCGCGCGTCGCCCCCGGTTACCCCGTCGGCACGCCGACCGGCGTGTCCAACGGCAACCTCGTCGTCCGGGGCGACCTGTCGATGAACAACGCCGTGTTCGATTTCGAGACCGGCTACGCCGGCCTGCCCATCACGCAGCCCGGCACCGGCGACAACATCACGGTCGGCGGCAACGTCGCGCTGAACAATACGACCCTGAACGTGTCGGTCAACACCCTGGGCACCAACGCCGGCTACTACCGCATCCTGTCGTACGGCGGCACCCTGAGCGGCAACGGCCTGACGCTGGGCGCCGTCACCGGCGACTCGCAGCCCGCGGCGACCATCCAGTCGCTGACCGGCGACAAGCAGATCAACCTCATCCTCGGCCCGAGCACCACCAACCTGTGGAACGGCAACGGCGCGGCGTCCGCCACGCGCGCCGGCGGCGGCAACGGCACCTGGAGCGCCGCCATCGGCAACTGGAACAGCCCCACCAACGCCACCGGCGCCCTGCCCGACGGCGGCTATGCCATCTTCACCGGCGCGGCCGGCACGGTCACCGTCGATGGCGGCGCCGGCCCGGTGCGCGTCTCGGGCATCCAGTTCGCCACCGACCGCTACACCGTGCAGGGCGCGCCCATCACCCTGGTCGGCAGCGGCGGCAACCCGCCGGCCCTGGTGGTCGGCGACGGCACCTACGCCTCGGGCCAATTCGTCGACACCATCCACAACTCGCTGCAGGGCACGCAGGGCTTCGTCAAGACCGGCCCGGGATCGCTGATCCTGACCGGCGACAGCAGCGGGCTGAGCGGCCCCATCCTGATCGCCGACGGCGCGCTGGAAATCGACGGCAAGTTGAACGGCCCGGTCGATATCGGCCGCGAAGTCGTGCTGGCCGGCGTCGGCCAGCTGGGCACCACCACGCTCTACCCCACCGCCGTGATCTCCCCGGGCAACGACGGCTCGCCCATCGGCACGCTGACGATCAACGGCAACCTGACCTTCGGCGCCGACACCGTCTATCGCGTGCACGCCGATCCGGCCAGCAGCGCCAGCGACCGCATCCACGTCACCGGCGTGGCCGTGCTGGACGGCACGGTGGCGCACGTCGGCCCCGCCGGCAACTACGCGCCGCGCACCACCTACAACATCCTGACGGCCGACGGCGGCATCCAGGGCCGCTTCACCGGCGCCTCCAGCGCCTACGCCTTCCTGACCCCCACGCTCAGCTACGACGCCAAGAACGCCTTCATGACGCTGACGCGCAACGACGTGCCGATCGGCAGCATTGGCGGCACCGGCAACGAAACCAGCGTCGGCGGCGCGCTGGACCAGGAAGATCCGCCCGCGAGCGGCAACGGCTCGGCCTCCAGCGGCAACGGCTCGGCCGCCAGCGGCAATGGCTCGACGACCGCCGGCAACGGCTCGTCCGTGGTCGGCAGCGGCAGCGCCGCGGCCGCCGGCACCGGCGCCCGCCAGGTGACGACGGCGGTGCTGACGATGACGCCCGACCAGGCCCGCTCGGCCCTGAAGCAGCTGTCCGGCGAGGCCTACGCCAGCACCGCCACCGTGCTGCAGAGCCAGGCCGACACCGTGCGCGCGCTGCCGCTCGACCACCTGCGCGGCAACCTCGACGCGCCGGCGCGCGCCGGCCAGCCGACGGCCCAGCTGGGCTCGCCGTCGGGCGATGCGCTGCCGCAAAGCGGCGCCTCGCCGGTCTGGGCGCAGGTCTTCGGCAACTGGAGCACCTTCGCCGGCGACGGCAACGCCTCGAGCGTCAACCAATCGTCCGGCGGCCTGTTCGTCGGCGGCGATGGCGCGGTCGGCGGCGGCTGGCGCCTGGGCGGCGCGGTCGGCTACACCGGCAGCCACAGCTCGCTCACCGATTCCGCCTCGCGCACCGACGTCGACAGCTACACCGCCTCGCTGTTCGGCGGCCGCAATTTCCAGGCCGGTCCCGGCCACATCCGCTTCATGGCCGGCGCCGCCTACACCTGGCACGACATCAACACCAAGCGCGACGTCGCGGCCGGCAGCCTGAACCAGCGCCTGGAGTCGTCCTACCGCGCCTCGTCGACGCAGCTGTTCAGCGAACTCGGCTACCACCTGCCGCTGAACGATGCCTACAGCATCGAACCCTATGCCGGCCTGGCCTGGAACCAGCTGCGCACGCGTGATTTCGAGGAATCGGGCGGATCGGCCGCCCTGCGCGGCAAGGGCCGCACCGACGACGTGACCAGCAGCACGCTGGGCGTGCGCGGCGCCTGGCAGTTCGAGTCCAGCGGCGCGCCGGGCCGCCTGACCGCCTCGCTGGGCTGGCGCCACGCCATGGGCGACGTCACGCCCAGCCAGCAACTGGCCTTCGACGGCGGCAGCACGTTCTCGGTGCGCGGCGTGCCGATCGCCAAGAACGCCGCGGTGGTCGGGCTGGGCGCCGAAATCGCGCTCGCCCGCAACACCACCGCCGGCGTCGCCTATGACGCGCAGTTCGGCGGCGGCAACCGCCAGCAGTCGGGCCTGCTCAAGCTGGCCGTGCGCTTCTAGGGCAGCACCGCAAGCACGCGGGCGTCGCGACCGCGGCGCCCGCCGCGCCGGGAACGCCCGCGCGCATTGCGCTACAGTGCGGGGGGCAGACGGAATCATCCGGGCATCCGGACCTCCGCCCTGCTCTCCCATGATCTCTTCGGCCTGGCGCGGCAACCGCGCCCGCGAGGCCGCGAACCCATGCACCCAGGAAAAGCACCGTAGTGAACGACACCCGCATGCCGGACGACGGCGACGCCGAATACCGCAAGGAACACCAAGCCACGCTGTGGCGCGATGATGGCTGGACCGCCCGCATCATCAAGAACGAAGACGACGACGGCTGGGCCGTCGAGATGACCCTGGACGGACAGGCCGAACCGGCCCTGGTGGGCCCATGGACCATGGGCCGCGACAAGAAGAACCCCAAGCCGCTCGACGCCCCCGCCTTCCACACCCTGGTCAAGACCGCCAACGAAGTCCTGCGCCGTCACGAGCAGCAATTGCACGCGACGCTGCACAAGAGCGTGAAGATCGACGCGGCCGCCGGCCGCCTGACCGTCAAGCTGGATATCGTTCCCGACGAGGACGAGCCCTATGCCGTGCTCAGCGCCTATGACGAATCCGGCGAACAGCTGGCCGAAATCCACGTGGCGCCCACCTACAAGCTGAGCGTGCAGCGGGCCTCGGAATGGGCCCGCGGCGGATTCGGGCGCGAGGGCTGACGCGCCGGCGGCCTGACCTTCGTCCCGCCATCACCCGTCCGCCCATCTCCCGGCCCCGATACAAGGGCCGGGAATGGCCGCAAACGCCGCTCAATGGCCCGTGCTGTCGCCCTGGCGGCTGGCCTCGAACAGGAACCAGGTGCGCCGCTCGGTCTCGTCGATCCAGTTCTCGATCAGGCTGGAGCTGGCGATGTCGCGATGCTCGTCGGTGACGTTGTGGGCTTCGCGCAGCGAGGCCGCCAGGGTCTTGTTGTCTTCGCGCAGCTCGGCCAGCATGTCCAGCGGCTGGACGTAATCGGCATCGTTGTCGGCGATGCGCTGCGAGCGCGAGATATGCCCGATCGACCGCAACGTGGTGCCGCCGATCTTGCGGATGCGTTCGGCGATGGGATCGGTCATGGCGAACAGCTGGTCGCCCTGCTCGTCCAGCAGCAGGTGGTAATCGCGAAAGTGCGGACCGCTGACGTGCCAGTGGAAATTCTTGGTCTTCAGGTACAGCGCGAACACATCGGCCAACACCTGGTTCAACACCGCGGAAATATCGCGGGTGGCGGCGGCGGCCAGATCGGTAGGGGTCGCCAGCGGGCGCTTGCGCAGCGTCTTCGCCGCCTTGGTGGTCTTCTCATTCAGTTTCTTGGCCATGAATCGCAGCTCCTGGAAATGATTCGGAAAACACGCGCGGCGCGATCGTTCACACCGCGACTTTCCAGGGTAATGCCGTGGGCGCGCTTTGGCAAAGGCCGCGCGCGGCTGGCGCCAGGCTGAATGCCATCGCCCCGACGGGCGTGACGCCGGCACTAGTCCGGCAGAACCTCGAACACCCTGCCCTGGCCGGAGAACAGCGCCACGCAAGCCTGGATGCGATCCGCGATCGAGCCCTGCGGCAGCGGCTGCGCCAGTCCCAGCGCCATCTGCCGCAGCGGTTCGGCGATGGTCATGGCCAGCAGCAGGCCGGCCGTGGCGCGCGGTTCCTTGATACGGATCAAGCCGCGCGCGGCGAGTTTCTCGAACCACCCGGCCAGCAGCGCGGTGCCGCGCTCGATGCCGTTTTCCTGGTAGACGGCCAGCAGCGCCGCGCGCGCCGGAAAGTCGGCGGTCAACAGCCGGAACATGCCCACCGCCTCGGCCGACAGCGCGCGGTCGGCGATCGCCTGCAGCACCCGCGCCAACGCCGGCAGCACGTCGGCGGCGCCGCCGACCTCCTGCGCCATGACCGGCACGAAGGTGTCGGTCCAGCCGCGCACCACCTGCGCCACCAGATCCTCGCGGTTGGCGGCGAAACGATAGACGGTCTTCTTGGCCATGCCGGCGCGCCTGGCCACCGCCTCCAGCGTGGCCGCCGCATAGCCTTCGTTCAGCAGCAGCCAGGTGGCGGCCTCCAGCGCGGCCGCGCGCAGTTCGGCGTCGGGCCGGGCGGGACGGCCGCGCGGACGCGGCGGGGGGGACGATGCCATGGTCGGGCGATGCTCCTGTGGTTGAGGTGCGATCTTACACGCTGCGATTATTTTGGAAACGAATAACGTTTCTTTATTGTAGAATCCGCTTTCCCCGTTACCGGAAAGCGCCACGATGCCCCCCTCTCACCCCGACATGGCGCATATCGCCGCCGACATGGACACCCTGCTCGACCCCGCGCCGCTACGCCTCGAAACCGGTATCACGCGGCTGCCCGGCGGCGGCCTGGTGGTGGCCGCGCGCACCGACCTGCACGGCTGCAAGGGCCGCATGTTCGACTGGTGGTTCAAGTTCTTCCAGACCACCCAGCACATCAAGTGGTGGCATCCGCAGGACCACGTCGAGCATCGCGGCTGGGACGGCGCCTGGCGCCGCGGCGAAAACTACATCGGCGCCTCGATCCACGCGGTCGAATCGCTGGCCGACCTGCCGCCGGTGGCGGCCAGGCTGAAGTTCCATGCGCCCGCCGAAGCCTTCGACGCCGAGCGCCTGCGCGCGGCCCAGGACAAGCAGGACGTGTCGGCGGCCGTCTACGCCCGCATCGGCTTCGGCGACAACGTCCAGCTGGACGCGGACGGCGATCCGATGGACGGCCAGATGATCCACCTGACGCGCGACACGCCGTTCGGCTGCGTGCTGCGCAGCCGCTTCTACCTGGGGCTGTCGAGCGAGCGGCCGGAACAGGAGGTGCCGGACGCGCTCGGGCTGAACCTGCTGCGCCACTGCTATACGGAGTTCACCTTCCTGTCGCGCTTCCTGCCGTCGATCTATTACGGCGAGCATGCCAACGGCGAGGCGGCGCCCCTGCCCTGGTAGCGCCGCCGGGCCCCGGGCAACGGGGCCGGGGGCGGCCCGGCGGAAGGAGTATGCTACGGCGCTTCACACCGGCCACACTCCTGTCACATCGCTATGCGCGGCAACCCCGACGCCCGGCAAGGCGCTATCGCCCTGCATGGGTTCTACTTCCTGTACTACGGCTTGCAGGGCGTCAGCATCCCGTTCCTTCCCTTGTGGTTCGCCAGCCGCGGCCTCGACCCGGCGCTGATCGGCCTGATCGTGGCGACCTCGTTCCTGCCCAAGATCCTGTCGACGCCGGTGGTGGCGCACGTGGCCGACCAGCGCGGCGGCGCGCACGGGCTGATCTTCGCCGCGCTGGCCGCTTCGCTGGCGCTGTTCATCTGCTACCCGTTCAGCGCGGCGCCCGCCTGGCTGTTCGCCGTCACCCTGCTGCTGAACGCCGTGTTCCCGGCGGTGCTGCCGCTGCTGGACCGCATGGCCATCGCCAGCGGCCGCGGCCAGGGCAATTCCTACACCATCATCCGCGCCTGCGGCTCGCTCGGCTTCGCGCTGGTCACGGTGGCCGGCGGCTACCTCATCAAGACCTTCGACGCCGATTGGGTGATGTGGCTGTCGATCCTGCTGATCGTCGCCTGCCTGGCCTGCGTGCGCCTGTTGCCGCAGGCCGCCCGCCCGAGCGCCGAGGAGGCGCCGGCCGAGCGCGTGCGGCTGCCGATGCGCGAGATCCTGCGCGACCGGCCGCTGCTGCTGTGCATCGGCGCCGCCTCGCTGGTGCAGGCCAGCAACGGCTTCCTGTATTCGTATTCCACGCTCTACTGGACCGACCGCGGCCTGTCGACGGCGCTGATATCGATGCTGTGGGCGGTGGGCGTGGCCAGCGAGGTGCTGTTCTTCTTCCTGGCGCCCAAGGTGCTGGCGCGGATCGGCGCCCAATGGCTGATCCTGGTTTCGGCCGCCATGACGGCGCTGCGCTGGGCCGGCCTGTCGGCCACCACCGACCCGGCCTGGATCGCGGCGCTGCAGGTGCTGCAATGCTTCACGCTGGCCGGCAACAATGCCGCCATCATGTGGTACATCGCGCGCCGCGTGCCGGCGGCCTGCAAGACCTCGGCCATCGCCCTCTATGCGCTGTTGTCGGGCGGCGTGTTCATGTTCGGCAGCATCCAGCTGGGCGGCGCGCTGTATCGCGGCTACGCGCCGGGCGGCTTCCTGGTGATGGCGCTGTGCGCGGCCTGCGCCATTCCGCTGGTGCTGGCCGCCGAGAAACGGGCGCGCCGGGACGCGCCGGCCAAGAACTCCTAGCGCGCGGACGGATCCGCGGGACGGCTCACGCCTTGCGCGCCATGGCCAGCGCCCGCGCCAGCGTCTCGAACACGCGCGGATCGGTGGACTGGGCCACGTTGAAGCGCAGGCAGTCGCCCGCGCTCAGCGACACGCTGAAGGCGTTGCCCGGCGCCAGCACCACGCCGTCGCGCAGGCAGGCGCGCGCCACCGTCGCGGCGTCGATGCCGGCCGGCAGCCGGCACCACAGGAACATGCCCGCCTTCGGCTGGAGCCACGGCACGATGCCGAGCGCCCGCAGGCGCGCGGTGGCGTTGTCGCGCTCCTCGGCCAGCCGCTGCCGCACCCACTCCATGTGCTTGCGGTAGCCGCTGTCGGTCAGGGTGCGGAACACCACGTCGGCCGCCAGCCGTCCGCCGCCGAACGTGGTGGCGATCTTCAGGTCGGCCAGGCTGTCGATCCAGTCGGCCCGCGCCGCGATGAAGCCGCAGCGCAGCGAGGCCGACACGGTCTTGGAGAAGCTGCCGATCTTGATGACGCGCGACAGGCCGTCGAAGGCGGCCAGACGCGGCGCCGGCGCATGTTCGAAGTCGGCGAAGATGTCGTCTTCCACGATCACCAGCCCCGCGCCGTCGGCGGCCTTGAGCAGCCGATGCGCCACCAGTGGCGACAGCGTGGCGCCGGTGGGGTTGTGGATGCCCGAATTGGTGATGTACAGGCGCGGCGCGTGCTCGCGCAGCGCCGCCTCGAAACGCGCCACGTCGGGCCCGTTCGGCGTGTATGGCACGCTGACCACGCGGGCGCGGTGCGCCTTGAGCAAGGCGTGGAAATTGAAATAGCAGGGATCGTCGACCAGCACCGTATCGCCCGGCTCCAGCAGGAACCGGCAGATCAGGTCGATCGCCTGGGTGCCGGACTCGGTCAGCATGAGCTGCTCGGGCGCCGTCTCGATGCCGGCGGCGGCCAGGCGCCGCGACAGCACCTGGCGCAGCCCGGGATGGCCGAGCGGCGTGGCGTATTCGGTCAGCGCCACCGAATCGGCCTTGGCCAGCGCGCGCAAGGCGCGGCGGATACCCGGCTCGTACATCCAGTCGGCCGGCAGCCAGCCGCAGCCGGGCCGCAGCGCGTCGGGCGCGGCCTCCAGCGACTGGCGCGAGACCCACAGCGGATCGATCTCGCGGTCCAGCTTGGGGCCGATCTCGGTCAGCGCGAGCGGCGCCACCGGGCCGGCGACGTAGAAGCCCGAACCCGGCCGCGACGTGATGCTGCCTTCCGCCGCCAGCCGCTCATAGGCCTCCACCACCGTCGACACCGACAAGCCCATCGCGCCGGCCTGCGCCCGCACCGACGGCAGGCGCGCGCCCGGCGAATACGCGCGCGATGCGATGCGCGACCGCACCTGCGCCATGACCGCCTCGATCCGGGTGCCGCCTGATGTCATTTCGCCTCCATCCGTACTGGACTGTTTTGCATAACAGTTATTTTAAATTGTACTGGACTGTCTCTGGGGAATCCGGCGCCCGGATGATTCACTGAACGCTTTGCGCGGAGCAGTGGATGGACAAGGCGACAAGCGGCTGGATCAATGGTTTCATCGGCGTGGCGATCTTCGCCGGCTCCCTGCCGGCGACCCGGGTGGCGGTGGCGCAACTCGATCCCATTTTCCTGACCGGCGCCCGCGCCACCATCGCCGCCCTGCTGGGCTGGGCCCTGCTGCGGCTGCTGCGCCAGCCGCGCCCGCGGCGCGCGGACCTGCCCGCGCTGGCGCTGACGGCCATCGGCGTGGTGCTGGGCTTTCCGCTGCTGACCGCGCTGGCGCTGCAGCACGTCACCTCGGCGCACTCGATCGTATTCCTCGGCCTGCTGCCGCTGTCCACCGCCATCTTCGCGGTGCTGCGCGGCGGCGAACGGCCGAAGCCGGCCTTCTGGCTGTTCTCGGTGGCGGGCGCGGCCTTCGTGGTGGGCTACGCGCTGACGGGCGGCCTGGACGTGTCGCTCAAGGGCGACCTGCTGATGCTGGCGGCCATCGTGGTCTGCGGCATGGGCTACGCCGAAGGCGCCAAGCTGTCGCGCACGCTGGGCGGCTGGCAGGTCATCAGCTGGGCGCTGGTGCTGTCGCTGCCGGTGATGCTGCCGCTGACGCTGCTCACCTGGCCGCCCTCGTTCGCGCAGGTCACCCCGGCCGGCTGGATCGGCCTGGCCTATGTGTCGCTGTTCAGCATGCTGATCGGCTTCGTGTTCTGGTACCGCGGCCTGGCCCAGGGCGGCATCGCGGCGGTGGGCCAGTTGCAGCTGTTCCAGCCCTTCATGGGCCTGGGCCTGGCGGCGCTGCTGCTGCACGAGCAGGTCAGCTGGGGCATGCTGCTGGTGACGCTGGCCGCCGTGATCTGCGTGGCCGGGGCCAAGAAGCACGCCCGCTGAGCGCGCATCGCGCCAGGCCAGGCGGGGCGCGGTGCGCCGCGCTCAGTCCTTGGCGGGCGCCAGCGCCTTGAGGCCGACGATGCCCGAAATGATCAGGACGAAACACATCAGCCGCAGGAAACTGCGGTCCTCGCCCAGGAACAGCGAGCCATACACGGCAGTGCCGACCGCGCCGATCCCGACCCACACGGCATAGGCCGTGCCGACCGGGATGGTGCGCGTCGCCAGCGACAGCAGGTACATACTGATGCCGATGAACAGGATGCAGAACAGGCTGGGGCCGAGCCGGGTGAAACCGTCGGTCCTGGGCATCGCGGCGGCGTAGAACACCTCCGCCACCCCCGCCAGCGCCAGATAGATCCATCCCATGCCGTTCCCCTTTTTATTGCGACGCACCAAAAAGCGGAATATACCGTAAGGCATGGCCGCGGCTGGCCAGAAAAAAGGCGCCGGACAAAGCCGGCGCCTGTTGCGTTGTGGTCAACGGACCCTCGGGTTCCGTCAGCAGCAGCCGATGCGTTTCTTGCCGCCGTAGCGGGCGTCCTGCCGCTCGCGGAAGAAGTCCTCGTAGCTCATCGGCTCCTGGTCGGGATGGGTGCGCCGCATGTGCTCGACGTAGGTTTCATAGTCGGGCACGCCGACCATCAGCCTGAGCGTCTGGCCCAGGTAGCGGCCGGCGGCGCCGGCCGCCGAAGTCATGTTGGAAAACAGCATGGCGGCGCCTCCTTGCGTCAGTCCGCGCCCGCGGCGACGGGGGCCGGCAGGGTTTCGTAGGGCGTTTCGCGCGCGGTCGGCTGGTTCTCGGCGCGGGCGCGCTGCACCGAACGGATGCCGAACACCACGATGCTGACCACCACGAACATGAAGATCGCGCACAGGCCGGCGTTGATGTAGTCGTTCAGCACCACGCGCGACATTTCCGCCAGCGACTTGGCCGGGGCTAGCACCTTGCCTTCGGCGATGGCGGCGTTGTACTTGGCCGCGTGCGACAGGAAGCTGACCTTGGGGTCGGCATGGAACAGCTTCTGCCAGCCGGCGGTCAGGGTGCACGCCAGCAGCCACAGCGTGGGCAGCACGGTGACCCAGGCGTAGCGGTCGCGCTTCATCTTGAACAGCACCACGGTGCCCAGCGTCAGCGCGATCGCGGCCAGCATCTGGTTGGCGATGCCGAACAGCGGCCACAGCGTGTTGATGCCGCCCAGCGGATCGACCACGCCCTGGTACAGGAAGTAGCCCCAGGCCGCCACGCACAGACCGGTGGCGATCAGGTTGGCGGGCAGCGACTCGGTGCGCTTGAGCGACGGAGCGAAGGTGCCCAGCAGGTCCTGCAGCATGAAGCGGCCCGCGCGGGTGCCGGCGTCCACGGCCGTCAGGATGAACAGCGCCTCGAACAGGATGGCGAAGTGGTACCAGAACGCCATCATGCTGGGGCCGCCGATGGCCTGGTGCAGGATGTGCGCCATGCCCACGGCCAGCGTCGGCGCGCCGCCGGCGCGCGAGATGATGGTGCTCTCGCCGACGTCCTTGGCGGTCTGCACCAGGTCGGCCGGGGTAATCACGAAGCCCCAGCTGGACACCACCTGGGCGACCTGGTCGGGCGTGGTGCCGATGACGGCCGCCGGGCTGTTCATGGCGTAGTAGATGCCCGGCTCGATCACGCAAGCGGCCACCAGCGCCATGATGGCGACGAACGATTCCATCAGCATACCGCCGTAACCGATGTAGCGGGCCTGGGTTTCGTTCTCGATCAGCTTGGGCGTGGTGCCCGACGAGATCAGGGCATGGAAGCCCGACACCGCGCCGCAGGCGATGGTGATGAACAGGAACGGGAACAGGTTGCCCGACCACACCGGACCGGAGCCGTCCACGAACTGCGTCAGCGCCGGCATTTTCAGCTCGGGCGCGACCACCACGATGCCGATGGCCAGGCCGACGATGGTGCCGATCTTCAGGAAGGTCGACAGGTAGTCGCGCGGGGCCAGCAGCAGCCACACGGGCAGCACCGAGGCGATGAAGCCGTAGACGATCAGGATCCAGGTCAGGCCCTTGCCGTCGAAGTCGAACATCGGGCCGATGACCGGATGCGCGGCCACGTCCTGGCCGAAGGTGATGGCGGCCATCAGGCCGACGAAGCCGATGATGGACACTTCGCCGATCTTGCCCGGGCGGATGTAGCGCAGGTACACGCCCATGAAGAGCGCGATGGGGATGGTGGCGGCCACCGTGAAGGTGCCCCACGGCGAGTGCGTCAGGGCCTTGACCACGATCAGCGCCAGCACCGCCAGGATGATGACCATGATCATGAAGGCGCCGAACAGCGCGATCACGCCCGGGATCTTGCCCAGCTCGGACTTGACCAGGTCGCCCAGCGAACGGCCGTCGCGGCGCGTCGAGATGAAGAGGATGGTGAAGTCCTGCACGGCGCCGGCGAACACCACGCCGGCCAGGATCCACAGCATGCCCGGCAGGTAGCCCATCTGCGCGGCCAGCACCGGGCCGACCAGGGGGCCGGCGCCGGCGATGGCGGCGAAGTGGTGGCCGAACAGCACGTGCTTGTTGGTCGGGACGTAGTCCAGGCCGTCGTTGTGCTTCCAGGCCGGCGTCATGCGCGTCGGATCAAGGCGGAACACCTTGTTGGCGATGAAGCGGCTGTAATAGCGGTATGCGATCAAGTACACGCAGACGGCGGCAATCACCACCCATAGCGCATTGATGGTCTCCCCTCTGGCCAGCGCCACGGTGCCGAGCGCGAACGCGCCCAATACCGCAACCGCCAGCCAGACCAGGTGCTGACCCAGTCCCTTACTGCTGGTATGCATAAGTGCTCCTCTTGCCTCCCGCCATGCTTTTGGCGTGCAACGCTTTTTTCGTCCCGCGGGTGGGCAGACTCATTGTTGTAGGGTGGCGGACGCGAACGTCCACGCGGCGTCCGGTCGACGCGGGCGTTAGTATTTCGGTTTGACCTGGACGCAACAAGCGCGGAACTACGCAATCGCGCTACGTGGTACTACGGAAAGCGCCGCAGCATATTTGCGCCGCGATCGTAAAATCGGCGGCACACCCGCCCGTCCGGCGTGGCCCGATACCCTTGATGCACCGCAACACGCGCCTCCCGCGCTGATACAAATCCCCTGATGAAGCTGCGCCTGAAAATCCTGCTGCTGGCCGCCGTCCCCCTGCTGGTGGCGCTGGCTGCCATCGCCGTGGCCGTCTACGTGCAGGGCCTGCAACTGGCCCAGCGCGAAAAGGAAGTGGTGGAAAGCGCCTGGCTCGGCAGCAAGGAAAGCGAGCTGCGCCACTACGTCAGCCTGGCCTACAGCGCCATCGCCCCGCTGCAGGACGCCAGCGACGGCGACGCCGCCCGCGAGCGCGCGCTGGCGCTGCTGGCGCAGATGGAGTTCGGCCACGACGGCTATTTCTTCGTCTACGACCTGCACGGCAAGAACCTGATGCACCCGCGCCAGCCGGAACTGGTCGGCCAGGACCTCTGGAGCCTGCGCGACACCCGCGGCCAGCCGGTGATCCAGAACCTGCTGACGGCGGCCCGCCGCGGCGGCAGCCAGGGCGAGGCGGTGCACTACCTGTGGGAAAAGCCCTCGACCCACCAGACGGTGGAGAAGCTCGGCTACGTGGTGGTGCTGGAACGCTGGGGCTGGATGTTGGGCACCGGCATCTACCTGGACGACGTCGAGCAGACCCTGGCGCACATCGACGCCGCCGCCCAGTCCAACATCCGCGACATGTTCGCCTGGGTCGCCGGCATCGCGGCGGTCTCGATCCTGGGGGTGGCGGCCTGCGGCCTGGCGCTCAATATCAGCGACCACCGCCAGTCCGACGCCAAGCTGCGGCTGATGGCGCAGCAGCTGGTGCGCTCGCAGGAAGACGAACGGGCCCGCCTGTCGCGCGAACTGCACGACGGCATCAGCCAGGTGCTGGTGTCGATCAAGCTGGCGCTGGAGGCCGCGCGCGAGCGATTGCGCCAGGCCCTGGGGGCCGAGCCGCGCGCGCTGGCGCACATCGACACGCCGCTGGGCGGCGCGCTCGACCGCCTCAACACCGCCGTGGGCGAGGTGCGCCGCATCTCGCACAACCTGCGCCCCACCCTGCTGGACGACCTGGGCCTGCCGGCCGCGCTCGAACACCTGGGCCGCGAATTCGCCGGCGCCAGCCAGCACGGCGCGGCCCCGCTGGCCGTGCGCCTGTCGACCCAGGGCCGGCCGGTGAAGCTGCCCGACGCCTACGCCACCGCGCTGTTCCGCGTCACCCAGGAAGCCCTGACCAACGTCGTGCGCCACGCCGGCGCCCGCCGCGCCGACCTGACGCTGGCCTACACCGAACGCGACCTGCGCCTGACCATCCACGACGACGGCCGCGGGTTCGACTACGCCGAGGTGCAGCAGGACCCGCGCCGCGGCATCGGCCTGCGCAACATGCGCGAACGCATGACGGCGCTGTCCGGCAGCCTCAGTTTCCATACCTCCGACCAGGGCACCACCCTGCAGGCCTGGCTGCCCTTGCCGCCGCCCTCTTCAGACGCCTCCGACGCCTCCCGCCCCGCATGACCGACCCTAGCTCCCCCATCCGACTGCTGCTGATCGACGACCACCCGCTGGTGCGCGACGGCCTGCGCCTGCGCCTGGAGACCGTGCCCCACCTGCAGGTGGTGGGCGAGGCCGGCAATGCCGCCGCCGCCCTGGCCTTCCTGCAGGCCTGCCTGGCCGAGGACCCGCAGGGCGGCGCCCTGCCGCACCTGGCGCTGATGGACCTGAACATGCCCGGCGTCGGCGGCCTGGAACTGACCGCGCAGCTGCACGAACGCTATCCGCAGATCGCCGTGCTGGTGCTGTCGATGCACGACAACGCCGAATACATGGTGCAGGCGGTGCGCGCCGGCGCCCGCGGCTACCTGCTGAAAGACGAGCCCGCCCAGGAGATCCTGGCCGCCATCGACGCGGTCATGACCGGCCGCACCTATTTCAGCGCCGCCGTGTCGCTGCGCCTGTCGCAGGCCAGCGCGCCGGCCACCCTGCTGACCCAGCGCGAGCGCGATGTGCTGCGCCACATCGCCAGCGGCCACGCCAACAAGCAGATCGCCCAGGCGCTGGGCCTGTCGGTGCGCACGGTCGAGACCCACCGCCTGAACATCAAGCGCAAGCTGGGCATCGACGGCCAGGCCGAACTGATCAAGTACGCGGTCGAAAACCGCGGCGTATAACCCCTCTGGCGGTCGGGTCTCCCCGGTGCGGGGCGTGCCCGCGCTGGGGTAGACTTGCGTGTTCATCGCCGTTGCCGGCGCGCAGCCCCAGGAGTCCCCATGTCATTGGAAAATCACTACACCGCCATTCTCGAAGCCCTGGGGGAAGATCCGTCCCGCGAAGGCCTGGCCGACACGCCGGCGCGCGCGGCCAAGGCCATGCGCCACCTGTGCCGCGGCTACACCCAGGACCTGGATGAAATCGTCAATGGCGCGCTGTTCACCTCCGACACGCGCGAGATCGTGCTGGTCAAGAACATCGAGCTGTATTCGCTCTGTGAGCACCACATGCTGCCCTTCATCGGCAAGGCGCATGTGGCCTACCTGCCCAACGGCAAGGTGCTGGGCCTGTCCAAGGTGGCCCGCATCGTCGAGATGTACGCCCGCCGCCTGCAGATCCAGGAAAACCTCAGCCGCCAGGTGGCCGAGGCGGTGCAGTCGGTCACCGGCGCCGCCGGCGTGGCCGTGGTCATCGAGGCCCAGCACATGTGCATGATGATGCGCGGCGTCGAAAAGCAGAATTCGTCCATGGTCACCTCCGTGATGCTGGGCGAGTTCCACGACAACCCGTCGACCCGCGCCGAGTTCCTCAGCCTGATCCGCTGAACCGCCGATACGCGCCTCGCCCCGCCCGGGCCACTGGAGACCCGGCCGGCGGCCTTGGCGCGACAATGAAGCGCTAGCGCCGCTCGCCCCGCACGACCATCCAGATGCCGCATCCCGACACCGCGGTGCCCAGCAGCATCAGCCACGACAGCGGCTCGTCGAACATGGCCCAGGCCCACAACAGGGTGACCGCCGGGCTCAGGTACAGCACGCTGGCGACCCGGGTGGGCGACGAACGTCGCAGGCAGATCCAGTACAGGCCGTAGCCGCCCAGCGTGGACAGCGCCGCCGTCCACAGCACGCTGAGCGCGAACCCCGCGCTGGGAACCGGCAGCAAGCTGCCTTCCCTGCCCGCCAGCGCGGCGAAGGCCGCCGCCGAGATGGCGCATTGCAACCACAGATTGGACAGCAGCCCCATGGACGCGGGGGAATCGGCCCGCTTCTGCCACAGGGTCGCCAGCGCCAGCGACAGCATGCCCAGCAGCGGCAGGCCGTAGGTCCATAGCGGCGTCTCGCCCCATGCCAGGGCATCGCGCGTGACCAGGATCACGCCCAGCAATCCCAGCATCAACCCCAGCCAGGCCCGCCTGTGCAGGCGCTGGCCAAGCAGGCCCGCGCCAAGCAGCGCCGTGCCGATCGGCAGGAGGTCGGCGATCAGTGCCGCCAACCCCGCGGGCACGCCGTACTCGATGCCCTTGGCGACGCCCGCCAGGTAACCCGCCATCGCCAGCAGGCCGATGCCGCCATGGCGCAGCAACAGCGCCGGCGGCGTGCGTCGCAACTCGCCTGTCACCCAGGGCAGCAGCGCCAGCGCCACCACCACGCAGCGCCAGAACACGACCAGGAAGGCCGGGGCGTGGTCGATGGAAAAGCGCGTGCCGACGAACCCGGAACTCCAGGTCACGACCAGCGCGGCCTCCAGCGCCAGCAGCGGCACAGCGGCCGGCGTGGCTGGCCGCGCCACGGTTGGCGCGGCGGCGGTGGCGTTGCGGGGATCCCCGCAGGACGTGGCAAGGTGGGTCATCGGCGGCCTCCTCATGACCTTGACCTTAAGGCCGCGCCATAATCAAATAAATCAAAATATATTTGCCATCTTGTTCACATAATCGAAACCATGAGCCGATCATTGGATATCGACCTGCTGCGCACTTTCCATGCCGTGGCCCGGTTGGGACAGTTCCGCGCCGCCGCCGAACATGTCCACCGCAGTCCGGCGGCGGTCAGCGTCCACATCCAGCGGCTGGAGGCCGTGGTCGGCGGCCGGCTGCTTGAGCGCGACAACCAATCGGTGACGCTGACGCCCTTGGGCCAGCGCGTCCTCGGCGGCACGGCCGAGCTGCTGCGCGTGCACGACCGGGTGCTGGGCGGCATCCAGGGGAAGGCGCTTGCCGGGCGCATCAAGCTGGGCCTGCCCGACGAGTACGCGGCCCACGTCATCCGCGACGTCCTGCCGCTGTTCGCCGCGGACTGGCCGGACGTCGTGCTGGAAGTGACGACGGCGCCCAGCCTGGCATTGCGTGACCAGGTCGGCCGCGGCCGCCTGCATCTGGCGCTGGCGGCGCAAGCGATGGCCCGGCGGCCGGACGCGCAGTCCCTGGCCTCGACCACGCCGGTCTGGGTGGGTGGCGCCGGGCTGCAAGCGCCATTGCCCGATCCCGTGCCACTGGCCCTGCACGCGGCGCACTGCCCCTACCGGGAGGCGATGACGACCGCCCTGGATCGCGCAGGCCTGGCCTGGCGGGTGGTCTTGAGCAGTCCGTCGAGCCAGGCGGTCGAAGCCTGCGTCGAGTCGGGCCTGGCCGTCAGCCTGATCGATCGCTCGCGGGTGACGAACGCAATGCGGGTGCTGGCTGCGCTGCCCGCCATTGCCGCGCATGAGATCGTCCTGCTGCGCGCGACCTCGGCGCAGACCGACCCGGCCGCCGACCTGCTGGAGCAAACCATCCGGCGGCATTTCAGGCTCTAGCGCGACGCGCCGGATTGCCGATGACGGCGGAACCTGTCGGCCAGGGCCTGCCCGGCCCACCCCCGCTCCGCCAAAAGACTTAGGACGCCTGGACCGCCCTTCGCGCGGGGATGGCCACGTCCGCCCCAAGGTGGGGCCTTCTTGGCTCCTATCGAATACGGCATCTGGCCCTAGCGCTGTGGCCCCATCCGGGCAAACTGGCACCACAGGCCGCACCGGCACAAGCCGGTCGCGTCGGGGCGCGGCCCATTCCCTACCGGAGCTCACCATGAACGCGTTATACCGCCTCATCCGCCGCAGCATCCTGGCCGGCCTGGCCGCCGCCCTGCTGGCCGCCCCCGCCTACGCCCAGACCCGCCTGACCGTGGGCTACCAGCTCATTGTCGGCCCCTTCCTGGCCGCCATCGCCGACGGCAGCTTCGACGCCGCCCTGAAAGAGGCCGGCTACCAGGTCGACTGGCGCCAGTTCACTTCGGGCGGCGACATCTCGACCGCGCTGGCCTCGGGCAACGTGCCGGTCGGCGTGCTCGGCTCGACCGGCATCACCTCCGCGGCCACCCGCGGCGTCGACCTGGAACTGTTCTGGATCCTGGACAACATCGGCAAATCGGAAGCGCTGGTGGCGCGCAACGGCTCCGGCATCAACAGCACCGCCGACCTGAAGGGCAAGCGCGTCGCCACGCCGTTCGTATCGACCTCGCACTTCCACCTGCTGGTCGGCCTGGAGCAGGTCTGGAAGATCAACCCGCGCGACGTGCGCATCCTGAACATGCAGCCGCCGCAGATCGTCGCCGCCTGGCAGCGCGGCGACATCGACGCCGCCTACGTCTGGCCGCCCGCCCTGACCGAGATCGAGAAGAGCGGCAAGGTCATCGCCGATTCGGAAGCCATCGGCCACGCCAGCGTGCCGACCTTCGACGGCCTGGTGGCGGACCGCGCCTGGGCCGCCAAGAACCCGAAGTTCATGGCCGCCTTCACCGGCGTGCTGGCCAAGTCGTATGCGGCCTATCGCGCCAACCCCGCCGCCTGGACCGCCGATTCGGCCCAGGTCAAGAGTATCGTCAAGCTGATCGGCGGCAAGCCGGATGACGTGGCCGAGGCGCTCAAGCTGCTGACCTTCCCCACCGCGCAGGAACAGGCCTCGGCCCAGTGGCTGGGCGGCGGCAAGGACTCGGGCGCGGCGCGCGCCTTCGCCGCCAGCGCCAAGTTTCTCAAGGACCAGAAGCAGATCGACAAGGCGCTGGGCGACTACAGCGCCCACGTCACCGACCAGTACGCCAAAGCGGCCGCCAAATAGCCGCGGCGATGCGCCGGGCGCGCCGCAAGCCGCGCCCGGTCCCGGCGCCCGCCTGGCCGCGGGCGCCGCACCATGCAAGGGGACCTCGCATGACCTCACCCGCCACGCCCGCCGCGCAGGCCCTGCGCGCGGACCACGTCAGCGTCACCTATCCCGGGCTGCACGACAGCGGGCCGGTGATCGCGCTGCAGGACGTCAACCTGACCATCGAACCCGGCGAATTCGTCGTCGCGCTGGGCGCCTCGGGCTGCGGCAAGACCACGTTGCTGAGCCTGCTGGCCGGCTTCCTCTCGCCGACCGACGGCGAGATCACGCTCGGCGGGCGGCCCATCACCGGCCCCGGCGCCGATCGCGGCGTGGTGTTCCAGAAGCACGCGCTGCTGCCTTGGCTGAACGTGCTGGAGAACACCGAATTCGGCCTCAAGCTGCAAGGCGTGGACAAGGAGACGCGCCGCGCCCGCGCCCGCCGCAACCTGGAGCTGGTGGGACTGAAGGACTTCCACCGCCACATGATCTACCAGCTGTCCGGCGGCATGCAGCAGCGCGTGGGCATCGCCCGCGCCCTGACCTGCGATCCGGCCATGCTGCTGATGGACGAGCCGATGGCCGCGCTGGACGCGCTGACGCGCGAGACCATCCAGGAGCTGCTGCTGGATATCTGGCGCCAGACCGGCAAGATGTTCTTCTTCATCACCCATAGCGTGGAAGAGGCGTTGTTCCTGGGATCGCGGCTGATCGTCATGTCGCCGCGCCCCGGACGCATCACCCACACCTTCCAGCCGGACTTCAACCGGCGCTACCTGGAGACGCGCGATGGACGCGGCATCAAATCAAGTCCCGACTTCATCGCCATGCGCGAACAAGTCCTCGGCATCATCTACGGCGACGAGCTCGCCGCCTCCGACGCGCAGGCCGTCCATGCCTAGCGGGCTGGGCGGCCGTCGGCCCGCGGCGCCGGGCAAGGTCTACGGCGCGCCCGGGGCCGGCTACAGCGGCCACATCAGCCTGCTGACCAGCATCGCGCTGCTGGCGCTGTGGTTCCTGGCCACCAATGCCGGCTGGGTCAAGCCGCTGTTCCTGCCGTCGCCGCAGGCGGTGTACGGCAAGTTCGTGTCCGCCATGACCGACGGCGTGGCCAACTCGACCCTGGCCGAGCACGCCCTGGCCAGCCTGACGCGGGTGTTCTCGGCCTTCTTCCTGGCCTGCGCCACCGCCATTCCGGTCGGCATCCTGATGGGCGTGAACCGCTACGCCCGCGGCATCTTCGATCCGCCGATCGAGTTCTACCGCCCGCTGCCGCCGCTGGCCTACCTGCCGCTCATCATCATCTGGTTCGGCATCGGCGAATTCCCCAAGATCCTGCTGATCTACCTGGCCATCTTCGCGCCGATGGCGATCGCCGCGCGCGCCGGCGTGCGCTCGGTGTCGATCGAGCAGATCCACGCGGCCTACGCCATGGGCGGCACCCGCACGCAGATCGTCTGGCACGTGATCCTGAAGGCCGCCATGCCCGAGATCTTCACCGGCATGCGCATCGGCATCGGCGTCGGCTGGACCACCCTGGTCGCCGCCGAAATGGTGGCGGCGGACCGCGGCCTGGGCTTCATGGTGCTGAACGCGGCGCAGTTCCTGGCCAGCGACACGGTCATCATGGGCATCATCGTGATCGGCGTGTTCGCCTTCGCCTTCGATCTGCTGGTGCGGTATCTGGAGAAGTTCGCGATTCCGTGGAAGGGGCGGATCTAGGGCGGCCACCGTTCCATTTTCCTGCAAACACGCCCAAATCCACACCGCCGGCAGGGCAATCCCCCATTCCTTTCGCCCACGCCGCTCCTCTATCCTGGGGTTCCGTCCCTGCTCCCGCCCGACGCCCGGCGCCGCGGCGGCCAGGGCGCGCAGCCACTTCAAGGAGCCGCCATGTCCAGCCAGGCCTCGATGCTCAAGCCTGTGTTGTGGGAACGCCTGTTCGAACGGGAGAGCGCGCCCAACCTCAGCCTGCAGGGACGCGTGCGGCAGATGCTGGTGTCGGCCATTCTCAGCGGGCACCTGCCGCCGGGCGCGCCGGTGCCGTCCAGCCGCTACCTGGCCGACCAGCTGGGCATCGCCCGCAACACGGTGGTGTTCGCCTACCAGCAGCTGGTCAGCGAGGGCTACCTGGAATCGCGCGAGCGCAGCGGCCACTTCGTGCACGACGGCGTGCTGGAAGGCCGCGCCGCGCCCGCCGCCGGCGAACCGGGCCTGGCGCCGCCGGCCGACCAGATCCGCTGGGACGAACGGCTGCGCTTCCGGCCCAGCCGGCAGCGCAACATCATCAAGCCGCGCGACTGGCAGACGCAGCCCTACCCGTTTGTCTACGGCCAGTTCGACCAGGACCTGTTCCCCACCGCCGACTGGCGCGAATGCTGCATCAAGGCGCTGTCGGTGCTGGACATCCGCAGCTGGGCGCCGGACCTGATCACCCACGACGACAGCGCCCTGATCGAGCAGATCCGCACCCAGGTGCTGCCGCGCCGCGGCATCTGGGCCGACGCCGAAGAGATCGTGGTCACCGTCGGCGCGCAGCACGCGCTCTATCTGCTGGCCGACCTGCTGGTCAACGAAGACACCGTGGTCGGCATGGAGGACCCGGGCTATCCCGATGCCCGCAACATCTTCGCCAGCCACACCCGCCACCTGCTGCCGTTGCCGGTGGACGAACAGGGGCTGTGCACCGGCACCCAGCTGCTGGGCTGCGACTATCTGTTCGTCACGCCCGGCCACCAGTGCCCCACCACCGTGACGCTGTCGCCGGCCCGCCGCGAAGCCCTGCTGACGCTGGCGCGCCAGGCCGACAGCCTCATCATCGAAGACGATTTCGAAAGCGAAAGCCGCTGGGGCGACGGCGCCATCCCGGCGCTCAAGAGCCTGGACCGCGACGGTCGCGTGATCTACGTCGGCAGCCTGGCCAAGTCGTTCGCGCCGGGGCTGCGCATCGGCTATATCGTCGCGCCGCGCGAGCTCACGGCCGAACTGCGCGCGCTGCGCCGGCTGATGCTGCGCCATCCCTCGGCCTACATCCAGCGGGCGTTCTCGCTGTTCATTTCGCTGGGGCACCATCATTCGCTGCTGCGGCGGCAATCGCAGGCCTATCAGAAGCGCGGCACTGAGTTGGCCGAGGCGCTGGCGCACTGGCTGCCCGACTTCACCGCCGTGCCCATCACCGGTTCTTCCTCGTGCTGGCTGAAAGGCCCGGAATGGCTGGACGCCACCGAATTGGCGCAGGCCGCGCTGGCCGAAGGCGTGGTGGTGGAACCGGGCCAGGTGTTCTTCATGGATGCGGCCGGCGCGCCGCGCAACTTCCTGCGGGTCGGCTTCACCTCGATCCGCGCCGAGCATATCGGTCCGGGCATCGAGAGACTGGCGCAGGTGGTGCGCCGCTTCCGCCTGCGCGCGGCCGCCTGAACCGGCGTTGAAATGGAAGCAGTCCGATTTATCGGCTGATTCAACGCAGGGCTCGCCAAACTCAAGTTCAATCCCATTCCAGCAAGGACGCGCAGGAGGATTTCTTCCGGGAATCCTCCTGCGCGTCCTTGCTTGATTTCCGAACGGGCGGCCAGGAAATGCCGCCCGCCGCGTTTGCAGCGATGTCGAGAAAACCCGCCGCGACAGCCCCACCTTCCAACGGGCGCACGTCCCATCACCATGAACAAGATCTACTCACTCAAATATGATCATCGGCACCAGTTGATCGCGGTATCCGAGTTATGCGGCGGACGCAAACGTGGCTCGACGACAGGCATGACCCGGCCGCCACGCCAGGAAACGCCGATCCGCAGGATATCGACCGCCCCGCCCCTGTTGTTCGCCGCCCTGTTTTGCGCCGCCCTGTTTCCCGGTACCGCCAGCGCCGGTTACGCAAGCATCGAGATTCCCTACCAGACTTATCGGGACTTCGCCGAAAACAAAGGGGCTTTCCAGCCTGGCGCATTGGGCATCCCAATCTATGACAAGTCCGGCAACCTGCGCGGCCGGCTGAGCGACGATATCCCGTTCATTGATTTCTCCAGCGTCAGCGACAGCAACGCGATTGGAACGCTGATTGCGCCGCAATATGCCGCCGGCGTGGCGCACAACAGTCAACACGACAGCACCCGCATCGCCGGCGCGACCTACTCCCAGGTCAGAAGAGACATACACCCGGACTACCACCGTGAGCGGGATTGGACCCAAGAGTGGGATTTCGACATCAATCGCCTGGGCAAGCTGGTGACCGACGCGGCGCCGATCGCCACGTTTCCGGTATCGCGAACGTCGACACCGTTGCTGTCCATGGGCGACCCGGATCTATGGACGGACGAAGAGAAAAAGAGATTTCCCTTGTTCTACCGGGTCGGAATGGGTATCCAGTTTGTCGGCGACCATCCGGAAAACGGCCATAACCCCACGGCCGGCACGCTCGCACCCGGCCTGCACGAAATCGGTTATGCATACAAATGGGCGACAGGCGGCATCGTGACGCCGACATGGTCGAATGAAACGTTTGTCGTGGCACGGGGAGACAATGGCTTGCTGCCCTCATTCGTGCAACATGGCGACAGCGGTTCCCCCCTGTTTGCCTGGGATGCCGAGCACAGGCAGTGGGTGCTGGCGGGCGTGGCGGCAGATTTGAAAATGCCCCCCGGAGAACCGGGTTACGTCTACTGGTCGCACCTGCCATCGGACTTTATCGCCAGCGTTCTCGACAAGGACAATGATCCGGAAGTGGTCTTCGCGGCAGGCAAAGGCCCGTTGCAATGGTCATTCGATCGCGCGCAGGGCGTGGGCAGCCTGACCCAGCAGGACCGCCAGTTCCTGATGCATGGCTACAAGAAGACGCCGGGCCTGAGCTATGCGGACGCCAACAGCGCGCTCGACTTCGAAGGCCTCGACGCCGGCAAGAACCTGTCCTTGCGCGCCGAAGACGGCACCGGCCGTGGCGAAATCACCTTGCAAGACACGATCAACCAGGGAGCCGGCTCGCTGACCTTCCACGACAGCTACGAGGTTTCCCCGGAAACGGACCAGACCTGGATGGGCGGCGGCATCGATGTCAAGGAAAGCGCCACCGTGGTCTGGCGCGTCAACGGCGTGGCCGGCGACAACCTGCACAAGATCGGCCGCGGCACCCTGACCATCGCGGGCCAAGGCGTCAACCCGGGCGGCCTGAAAGTGGGTGACGGCAAGGTGATTCTGTCGCAACGGCCGGACGCCGGCGGCAACGTCCAGGCGTTCGACGGCATCACCCTGTCCAGCGGCCGCGCCGAAGTCGTGCTTGGCGACGGCAGGCAGGTCGACCCCGACCGTATCCAATGGGGCGCTCGCGGCGGGGTCCTGAACCTCAATGGCAATGACATCACGTTCAATCGACTGCACGCCAATGCCAAAGACCATGGCGCCACGATCACCAACACCGCGACGAAAACAGCAACCGTAACCATCAACCTCGCGCCCGTGGCCCCGCCAACGGTAAGCGATTACATACGGATGCCGGTCAGGGCGGGCACCGGACAGCGGGGCGACCTTTATAAACAAGGGCTCAGCTATTTCGTCCTGAAGCAGAACACCTTTGGCGCCGTCCCGACCTACGGTTCCGTGGCCAGCAACGACGACTGGGAATACGTGGGCAAAACCTTGACCGTCGCGCTGGAGAAGGCGAACGAACGCAAGCGGGAGTACTTCCCCGGGCAGACGGAATTCCTGTTCTCGGGAACCCTGCGGGACAACCTCGACGTCCGCATCGCCAACCCGTCGAAAACGGTTTTCATCGCCGACGGCGGCATGGACCTCGGCGAAAACGCGTTCACGCAGCGGCAAGGCGAACTGGTCTTCCAGGGCCACCCGGTGATCCACGCGATCAACACCCCCGATGATGCGCGCAAGCTGCTCGATCTCGGGGATGACTCCGTCCGGACGCAATCCGTGTCGTTTGACCAGCCGGATTGGGAATCGCGTGAGTTCGCCGTCGGGAAACTGGCGCTGACAGACACCACTTTCCGCTTGTCACGCAACGCCACCCTGCTGGGCGACATTGTCGCGGAGCGCGCGCAGGTCATCCTGGGCAGCCCGCTGCTGTACCTCAACAGGAACGATGGCGGACCCCTGGGCCAGGAACCGCTGAAAGGCACGTCCATCGCCAGCACGGACGCCGACAAGAGCCGTTACCAGGGCAAGGTTTCCCTGGGCGGACACTCAACACTGGACATCCACGAACAATTCGCGGGCGCCATCGATGCCAGCGACAGCGCCATCAATGTCTTTTCCGATCAGGCGACGTTGACCGGCTACAGCCGCTTCAGCGCCAGCGCATTGACGCTGCACCGCGGCGCGCATCTGCGGGGAGCCGCCGGCTGGTATGGCGACAGCGTCATCACGGTGGCCGACGGCGCGGCGCTGACACTGTCCGGCAACACCGCGAGCCTGCCATCGACCGACATCCGCCCGGCCGATTACTTCACCAACGGCATCCATCTGCTGGGCAGCGATGCCAGCGTGCACATGGCGCCCGGCAGCCATTCGTTCAGCGATATCTCCAGCCTGACGGCAAGCCACATCACATTGGGCACGCCGGCAGCCACCGCGCCGCCCCAGACCGTGTATGCCGGAGCCGTGACCGCCGCCCAGGCGGACATGCAGGCAAACGACCATTCCCGCTGGATCATCACGGGCGATTCCACGCTGAAATCGCTGCGCGCCAGCAACGCGATCCTGGGTTTCGACGACAAGGACCTGACGCAACAGGCGTTCATGACGCGGGCGAATCCCGGCTCTGCGCTGGCATTGAATCCGCCTCCGGCCGGGACGACGAAGGCGTCCTACACGCTGACCGTCGACACCGTTGCCGCATCGGACAGCGTGTTTGCCCTGCGCGTCGACCCGACCAGCGGCGAGCATGACCAGTTGACGGTCAGCACCCAGCTTGACGGCAGCGGCAACCGCTTGCGAATCACCGATTTCGGCATCCCTCGAAGCGGCGCTGCCGCGCAGGCCAGGGAAACGCTGCTGGTGAGCGCCCCATCATCCACGCCGGCAGACCTGTTCACGCTGGAGCAGGCTTTCGCAAACGTCGATGTCGCCGATACGCCAGCCCAGGGCAATCCATGGTTGGGCGGCCTTGCGGTCAGCCATGACGCGGACCAACGGCAATGGCGGCTCATCAGCCTGCGCAGCGATGCCCCCTGGCGGCTGACGCAAGATCGCCAGTTCGATTTGCTGCATCTGCCGACGGCGGGTCGCGTGGAATTGTCCCAACCCGGCGCGGGCTGGACCCCGCACACCCTGCAGATCGACACGCTGATCGCCAGCGGCGTGCATTTCGCCCTGAGCGCGCGGCCGCAAAGCGGCGAAAGCGACAGCATCCTCATCACCACCCTGGCCCAGGGCGGCGACAACAGCCTGGATCTCACGCTCCTGGTACACGACCCCGTGCCGCCCGACAGCAGCGGCGCCCTGCTGCTAGCAACCGCCCCCGTGACGACGGCGGACAGTTATTTCAAACCCGGCTCCGTCACGCAGGGGCTCACCGTCTACACGCCCAATCTGGAAATCGTCAGCAACGGCACGCTTAAGAAATGGCAATTGGCATACAAGGGGCGCCCGGAGGCCTTGCCGCCCGGCGAGACACCGACGCCAGGCGATGCGCCGACGACGCCGCTGCCAGGCGATGCCGGTGGCGGCGACAAGGCAGAGCCCCCGCTCGGCACCGGATCGACCGACACGCCTCCCGGCGCGGACGCCACCGGCCCTGCCGACAACCCCGCCGACACGGGCGCCACCGGTCCCGTCGATAGCCCCACCGACACGGGTTCCACTGGTCCCGCCGATACCCCCACCGACACGGGTTCCACCGGTCCCGCCGATACCCCCACCGACACGGGTTCCACCGGTCCCGCCGCCCCGCCAGCCGAGAAGGAACCCGGCCTGGATCCGACCCCTGTCGGCACACCGGATACGGGTACCGCTACGCGCGGCACGGGCGGCCTGTCGCTGTTCACGCCATTCTCATTGAGACTGTCCGACTTGGACGCCCTGCAATCGCGCGGGGGAATCATCGACCGGTTGCAACAATCCGGCATCACCGCGAACGATGACACCATCAAGCAGATTACCTCGGTACGGCGGCAAATCCTCCGCACCAGCGTGCTGGCCAGCCTGCCGAAGGTCGCTTTCGTGCTTGAGACCAACCAGCTCAACAAACGGTTGGGGGACGTGCGCCAATTGAATGAACAAGCCGGGCTATGGTTCAAGACCAGCCACGGCCAGGCCGACTACGAGCAACTGCACCTGAAACACACCACGCTGCAACTGGGTCTTGACCGCAAGCTGGGCAGGCAGTTGTATGGCGTCATGGGAAGCTACACCCAAGGGTCCGCCCGAGGAGAAGGCGATCTGTCGGAAAAGCACACCACGGGCGGCATCGGCGTCTACTACGCGTGGATCAACGAGAACGGCCCCTTCATCGACGTCGTCGCCAAGTACTTGAAAACCCGCCAGACCTACCATCTGCCGGTCAACCTGAACATTGACGGCCAGGACGCGCGATCCACGTCGCTGCTGGCCAGCGTGCAGGCGGGATGGCGGCAGAACCTGTTCAATGGCCGCGCCTTCATCGAACCCTCGATCGAAGTGGCCACCGGCCGCACCAGCGCCTATACGCTGCACGGCGCCGACAACAGCGTCGATGTGCGGATCAATGCCAGCACGCCGATCTATGCCAAGATCGGCGCCGCTGCCGGGTTGACCCTGGAGTCGGACGAACAGCATGCGCTGACCCTGTCCGCGGGGCTGTTCCGGCTGCAGAACCTGCGGCGCGGCGGCAGTGTCGAGATCCTGAACAACAGCGTTCCGGGAGACAGGTTGAGCAATCCGATGGCGGACGACAGCCGTTATCTGGTCAACGTGTCGCTCAACGCCAGGCTGTCGCCCAACTGGCGCGTTTACAGCCAGGTCGAAAGCAGCTTCGCCGGCAAACTGAAACACGACTACAGCGGCCAGGTCGGTGTGCGCTATCAGTTTTGAACCAGGATCGGCGTAATACGGCCGCCTGACGCCGCCGACGCCGCCATACGCGCCATCGTATGGAAAATAATATTTTTTCATTGGAACTCGCATGGCCAGGTCCAGATAATGGCTCCACATAAAAAAACCATACGGAGACATCAACATGACCAAGCCATGCATGGCGAGGCGCTTGCGGCTGGGCGCCGCCCTCGCGCTCGCCCTGGGCTTTTCCCCCGCCTGGGCCCAGGCCCCCTATCCCGCCAAGCCCATCACATTGATCGTGCCCTTCGCCGCGGGCGGCGGCGCGGACGTGGTGGCGCGCCTGGTGGCGGCGAAACTGCCGCAGCAGCTGGGCGGCCAGACCGTCATCGTCGACAACAAGCCGGGCGCCTCGGGCAACATCGGCGCGCAACAGGTGGCGCGCGCGGCGCCTGACGGCTATACCTTCCTGCTGACCAACAGCACGCTCACGATCAACGCCGCGCTGCAGATGCGCGGCACGCCGGACGTGAAGAAGAGCCTGACGCCGATCTCGCTGCTGGTGTCGGCGCCGGTGGCGCTGGGCGTCAATCCCGCGATTCCCGCCAAGACGGTGCCGGAACTCGTCGCCTATATCCAGCAGAACAAGGACAAGCTGAGCTATTCGTCCTGCGGCAACGGCACGCCCCAGCATTTCGTGGGCGAGTCGGTCAAGCAGATGGCGAAACTGGACATCGTCCACGTGCCCTACAAGGGTTGCGCGCCCGCCATCAACGACGGGCTGGGCAACCAGGTGCCGGTGCTGTTCAGCACGATTCCCAACCTGGCCCCGCATGCGGACGCCGGCAAGCTGCGGATGATCGCGGTGGCCTCCAGGCAGCGGGTCTCGTTCCTGCCCAACGTGCCCGCCATCGCCGAGACCGCGCCCTTCGGCGACCTCGACATCTCCGTGTGGTTCGGCATCCTCGGCCCGCGCGATCTGCCCGCGGACGTGAAGACCAGGTTCGAGCAGGCGGTGGCCGCGACGATGGGCAACCCCGCCGTGCAACAGGAGTTCCGCGACCGCTACTACGAGGTGGTCGAGGCCGGCCCGGCCGCGATGACCCGGCAACTGGACACCGACCTGGGACTGTACAGCGCCCTGGCCAGCAAATCGGGCATCTCGCTGGACCCGCAATAGCCATCACGCAATACAAGGGAAACATCACGTGAGCACTTCCACCCGATACCAACAGGTCATCGACGACCTGGTCACCGCCAACCGCATCCTGGCCCGCTTCGGCGTGCTCGACGGCTTCGGCCATGTCAGCGTCCGTCACCCCGACAACCCCGCGCATTTCCTGCTGTCGCGCTCGCTGGCGCCGGAACTGGTGACCGCGCAGGACATCATGGAATTCGACGAGACCTCCGAGACCGCCGCCGCGGACGGCCGCAAGCCCTATCTCGAGCGCTATATCCACGGCGAGATCTATCGCGCGCGGCCCGACGTGCAGGCCATCGTCCACAGCCATTCGCCTTCGGTGATCCCCTATGCCGGATCGAATGTGCGCCTGCGCCCGATCTACCACATGGCCGGATTCCTCGGCGCCGGCGCGCCGGTGTTCGACATCCGCTGCTGCTTCGGCCACACCGACATGCTCGTCAGGAATCGCGATCACGGCCGGGAACTGGCGCAGACCCTGGGCCAGAGCAAGGTCTCGCTGATGCGCGGACATGGCTTCGTCGCGGTCGGCGGCGACATTCCGGTGGCGGTCTACCGCGCCATCTACACGGAGATGAATGCCTCGCTCCAGCAGAAGGCGATTGGCCTGAACGGCGAGATCACCTATCTGTCGGACGAGGAAGCGGCGCTGGCCGACGACATGATGGCCGGCGTCATGAATCGTCCTTGGGAGCTCTGGAAGAAGCAGGCGTCCGGGCAAGCGTGATCCCGCCGGCGATGGCGGTGTTCACCGCGACCAGCACCATCATCGCGCCCAGGACGACGTCGATGCCGTGGGCGGCGATCAGCCTGCCCGCGACATACGGAAACCCGAAGGCGCCGGCGAAGTAGCCCAGCGTGAACACCTGCGACGCCACCGGCATCGACAGGTCCGATTCGCCGGCGATGTTGACCACCATCGCGTTCAGGGTCGAATACGTCAGGCCGTAGCCGGTGGCGAACAGCACGGTGGCGCCGACATAGAGCCAGACGCTGCCCGGATTCACCGCCAGCAGCGCGATGCCGGCCAGCGTCACCCCGAACAGGCACAGCGCCAGCGGCCGAAAGGGCAGTTTTCCGATCAGCGAGGCCACCGAAAAGCGCAGCGCCACCGTGGTGATGGTGAAGGTCAGGAAGAACGTGTCCGGCGTCAGGCGCAGCGGCCGCGCATACAGGCTTTGAAAGGTGGACAGTCCGGCAAACGTGCAGGCGGACAAGCCCATCATCAGCACGGGCATCCAGGCGCGCGATCGCAGCACCCGCCCCACCGCCGGCAGCGACAGCGCCACGGCGTTCATCGGCAGCTGCGGCAACCGCGCCAGCGGGCCGCGCAGCCCCCAGGCCAGCGCGGCCGCGGCCACGCAGACCGCCGCGTAGGCGCCAAAGGCGAACGGGGCGCCGCCGAACCGCGCCGCCAGGAAATGACCGAGGGGCGCGGCCAGCCCCAGGCCCAGCATCTGCGAGCCGGACAGCAGGGTCAGCGCCTCCAGCCGGGCCGCGGGCTTCAGGCAATGGATCAGCTGGATCGGCGCCAGCATGTAGAACAGCGCCCAGCCCAGGCCCAGCAGCACGCCGCCGGCATAGGCCACCGCGATGCCGGCGCTGGCCGCCAGGGCGAAGCAGCCCAGCGCCAGCGCCATGATGAGCGCGGCCGCGGCGATCACCGGCAGGATGCCGATGCGCTGCGCGATCCGGCCGGCAAAGGTGGAACCGGCCAGCGTGGCAAGGGTGCCGATGCTGATGACCGTGCCCGCCTCGGCGGCCTCGAAGCCGGCGGCCGGCAAGGCGTCGGCCAGCAGGAAGCTGGCGCCATAGGCAATGGCGAGCGCCAGGGCCGACAGCAGATAGGGAATCAGGAGCCGCGCCGGCACCCTGTCGGCCAACAGCGAGGCCGCATCCCGCGGCGCGATGAACGGCGGAATGGGCCGCAACGGCGGCATGGCAAGCGGCGGGCTGCGCATCGGTGCAACGGGCGTTGTGGGGTCCACGGATGCAGCACAGTACCAGCAATCCGGGCGCGCCAGGCGACCGGATTGCGCGCCCGCCGCGCGGGCAAAACTGTCAGGCGCGGCGACCAGGCCAGGCCCGGCGGTCAGAGCACCTCGTCTCGCAGGTAGTACCACCGGTACAGCAGCGCCTGGCCGATCCGGCGGAACGGCGCGAACAGGTGGCCGGGCAGCGGCGTGTTGTAAATCGGCAAATTCCAGCTGACCCCGTCCTGCCCCATCATGCGCTGCGCCAGGCGCCGGCCGGCATGCGCGGAGAACGCCACGCCGTTGCCGCCGTAGCCGAAGGCGTAGAACACCTGGCGCGCCGGATCGGGCTGGGTGATGCGCGGCATCATGTCGTGGCTGACGTCGACCCAGCCGGTCCAGGCGTAGTCCACGTCGATGCCGCGCAGCGCGGGGAACTTGCGCGCCAGGCCATCGCGCAGCAGCGCCAGGTGGCGCGGATGCTGCGCGTCGGCGCCGCGCAGCGCGCTGCGGCTGCCGATCTGCATGCGGCCGTCCGGCAACAGCCGGTAGTAGAAGCGCAGGGTGCGGGTGTCGGTGATGAACACGGTGCTCTTCAGGCCGGCCCGCGCCCGTTCGTCGGGCGTCAGCACCCGCGTCACCATGGAATTGGACAGGATCGGCATGATGCGGTTGTCCAGCAGCCGGTTCACCCCTTGCGCCGTGTAGCCGCCGGTCGCGAACGCCACGCGCCGGGCGCGCACGCTGCCGCCCGGGGTCTGCAGGCGGTAGCCGCCGCCCTCTTCGGTCCAGCCCAGCACCGGGCTGCCCGGATGCAGCCTCACCCCCAGCGCGCGGGCCTGCCGCATGTAGCCGTAGGCCAGCTTCAGCGGATGCACGCCGATGCCGTCGGGTTCGAGCAAGGCGCCCATCGCCTCGTGGTCGTCGACGTAGCGCTCGCGCAGCTCGTCGCGGGTCAGCATGCGGGTGTCGTAGCCGAACTGCTCGCGCATCACCCGCGCCTCGTTGCGCAGGAAGTCCATCTTCTTCTCGCGGTGCGCGGTGTAGAGATGGCCGCCGGGCTGCGCATCGCAATCGATCTGCGCCACCAGGCTCTTCCAGTAGTCGAAGCCCTCGTGGATCTCGGCGTCCAGGCGGCGCGCGGTCTCCAGCCCCCAGCGTTCGATCCATTGCGAGCGGTACAGCCGGCCCGAGGCGTTCTGGCCCTGCCCGCCGTTGCGGCTGGTGCAGCCCCACACGGCGCGGTTGGCCTCCAGCACCACCGCCCGCACGCCATAGTCGCGCGCCAGCGCCAGCGCCGCCGACAGGCCGGTGAAGCCCGAGCCGACGATGACCACGTCGGCCTCGATGTCGCCCTGGATCGGCCCGTCGTCCGCCGGCGGCGGTCCGGCCGTGGCGACCCAGTAGGTGGGCGCGTATTCCTGCCCGCGTCCGGGCGGCGACACCAGCGGGTCGTAGGTCGGGTTGTAGGCGCTGGCGGCCGGGCTGGCGGCCGGCGCGCCGGCGGGATCGACGAACGTACCGACGGTATTCGACAGATCGGAAGACATAGCGGCATCCATGGGGCGGTGTCCGGTGGCGGCGTCGGCTCAGGCGCGGGCCGGCAGCGCCGGGCGTTGCTTGCGGAAGGCGTTCTTGACGCGGATCTTGCCGTCCTGGAACGTGAACACGTCGACCATGTCGGCCTCGACCCGCGAGCCGTCCGCGGCGGTGCCGGTGAAGGTGCATTCCGACACGCCGCGGTCGCCCGCCACCCAGTGGCGGCCGTTGTTCCATTGCGCATCGGGAAAGTTCTTCCAGGCCGCCTCGAAGGCCGCGCGCACCGCCTCGCGGCCACTGTGCCGGGCGCCCCAGCGCTCGGGGCCGCCCACCGTTTCGAAGACGCAGTCCTCGCTCATGAAGGACATCAGGGCGTCGATATCGTGGCGGTTCCAGGCGGCCGCGAACTCGGCCAGCATGTCCACGGTGACGGTCTTGTGCATTGCCTACCCTCCTCGATCGCCGGGCGCGGCATGCGCCCAGGCTCTGGATCCAAGGTACGCGGGGGGTCGGGCAGGGTCTAGAACCAGACGCGGCAAATCGCTTGCACCAGCCTGCCGCCGGCGCGGGCGATGGCGCCGCGGCTCAGGCCGCCGCCGACGCCAGCCGCGCCGCGACCTCCTCGCCCCGCGTCAGGCCGCGCATGCCGATGAAGACCAGCCCGGGCGATTGCGCCTCGGGCGGACGCGCCGCGCGCGTGTCGAAGCGCACCCGCCGTCCGGCCAGTTGCACCAGCACCCATCCATGGCGTTCGGTGCGCACCCAGCCCTTGGCCCGCAGCCAATGGCGCGGCAGTTGCCGCAGGGCCTCGGCCAGGCGGTCGGCGTGCAACAGGGCCGGCGCCGGCCACAGCCAGCTCTGGAAGGGATGCCGTGGATCGTGCGCCGCGTGGCCGCAATGCGATCCGCGGCACGCATGGGCCTCGGACGAGCCGCCGGCCAGCATCGCCAGTTCCACCCGCGCCTCCCGCGTCGCCACGATCGGCGCCCCGCCCGACTGCCTCCGCAGCCAGTCGCGCAGCGCCGGCAGGCCGTCCGCCGGCAGCAGGTCGGTCTTGTTCAGCACCAGCAGGTCGGCCGCGCGCAGCTGCCGTTGCGCGGTATCGGCCAGCAGGGGATCGGCCAGCGTGTCGCGGATGCCGCTGGCGTCCACCAGCACCACCACCGCCTCCAGTTGCAGCAGCGGATCCGACAGGCCCACCTGCGCGATGCGCCCGGGGTCGGACACGCCGCTGGCCTCGATCACGATCCATTCGGGCGCGGGGTCCAATGCCAGCACCCGCGCCAGTGCGTCGTCCAGGCCGCCGGCCATCGAGCAGCAGACGCAGCCGTTGGCCAGACGGATCACCTTGTCGGCGCGCTGCGCCAGCAGGCCGGCGTCGATGTCCACCGGCCCGAAATCGTTGACCAGCACCGCCGCGCGACGCCTGCCCGAGGCCAGCGCGTGGTTCAGCAAGGTGGTCTTGCCGGCGCCCAGGAAGCCGCCCACCACCGTCAGCGGGATGCGCGCCATGTCAGGCCGCCTGGAGCGCCAGCGGCCGGCCGCCGATGACGGTGCCCAGCACCTCGATGTCCTTGAGCCGTTGCGGCGGCACCTCCAGCGGATCGTCGCGCAGCACGCAGAAATCGGCGTGCTTGCCGACCTCGATCGAGCCGACCAGGTGGTCCATGTGCAGCGTGTAGGCCGCGCCCAGGGTGATGGCATGCAAGGCCGCTTCGACGCTGATGCGCTCGGACTCGCCCAGCACCCGGCCCGAGGCGGTCTGCCGGTTGACGGCGCACCAGGCCGTGAACAGCGGCCCCAGCGGCGTGATGGGCGCGTCCGAATGGATCGCGAACGGCACCCCCGCCCGCGCCGCCGAGGCGCAGGCGTCCATGCGGTTGGCGCGGTCCGGCCCCATGGTCAGGGCATGGTGGGCGTCGCCCCAATAGAAGATGTGGTTGGCGAACAGGTTCACGCACATGCCCAGGCTGGCCATGCGGCGGAACTGGGCCGCGTCCGCCATCTGGCAATGCTGCAGCGTGTGGCGGTGGTCGCGCCGCGGACTGCGGCGCAAGGCGCGGTCGATGGCGTCGATGGCCAGCTCGGTGGCCTCGTCGCCATTGGTGTGGATGTGCAACTGCGCGCCGGCGTCGTGATAGGCCTGCACCAGGGCGTCCAGCTCGCCCGGCGCGATGACCCAGATGCCGTTGGGCGCGCCGTTGTAGTAGCCCGGCCAGCGCACCCTGGCGGTGAAGCCCTGGATGGAGCCATCCACCACCAGCTTGACCATGCCCAGGCGCAGCTTGCCATGGTTGAGCCGGCCGGCCTCGCGCAGCTTCGCCAGGCAGGCGGCCGGATCGCCGGCATAGGCCAGCGCGGACGCCGCCGGCACGATGCGCACTGGATAGTCCGGCTCGGCCGTGACCCGCGCCAGCGTCGCCAGGCCCTCGTCGCCCAGTTCGTTGACGAGATCCGTGGCGGTGGTGACGCCGGCCCATTGCGCCACTTTGCCGAACATGCGCAGGCCGTTTTCCGACAGGCCCACGGTGCGGAACGGATTGCCGATCAGCCGCATCACCGGGAACATGGCGGCGAACTCGCACAGCTCCCCGCTGGGCTGGCCGTCGGCGAAGCGGCTGATGCCCTCGATATCGGTGTCGCGGTCGATGCCGGCGCGGGCCAGCATCGCCGTGTTCACATTCATGAGGTGCATGCTGGCATGCATCACCACCACCGGCCGGTCGACCGACACCGCGTCCAGGTCGCGCACGCTCATGCGCTGGCCGCCGAAGAAGATCGGATCGAAGCCCCAGCCGATCAGCGTCTGCGCCGGCGCCAGGCCGGCGGCGAACTCACGCAGGCGCGCCGCCACCGCCTCGAAGCTCTTCAGCCCCGGCCACACGCGGCCGTCCGGCCCGCGCCGGTCGTAGTAGCCGACATAGGCGAACTGCCACATGCCGCCTTCCGGCAGGTGGCAGTGCCCTTCCACCAGGCCCGGCATCAGGATGTGGTCGGCATAGCGCTCGTCCAGCGCGGCGTCGCCCCAGCCAGCCAGGTCTTCGCGGCTGCCCACGCCGAGGATGCGGCCCTCGCGCACCGCAACGTGCGTGGCGCGCGGCTGGGCCGGATTCATCGTCAGGATGGCGCGCGCGGCGTAGATCGTCGTGCGGGCGGAAGACTCGGTGTCATGCATGCTGCGTACTCCAGGTTGAAGGATCCGCCAGCGCCCGCGGATCGGGCTTGTTCCAGGCCTTGCCCGGCACCGCGTCGATCAGGCGGCGCGTGTACTCATGCCGGGGGTGGTAGAAAATGGCGGCGGCGCGGTCCAGTTCCACCAACTGTCCGCGCCGCATCACGGCGATGCGGTCGCAGATCTGCGCCGCCACCCGCAGGTCGTGGGTGATGAACAGCACCGACAGGTCGAACTGGTCGCTGATCGTCTTGAGCAGGTCCAGCACCTGCGCCTGGATCGACACATCCAGCGCCGAGACCGCCTCGTCGGCCACCAGCAGCCGCGGCTTGAGCGCCAGGGCGCGGGCGATGCCGACGCGCTGGCGCTGGCCGCCCGAGAACTGGTGCGGATAGCGTTCGCCGGCATCGCCGCCCAGCCCCACCAGCGCCAGCAGCTCGCGCGCCTCGCGCAACGCGGTCTGCCGGCTCTCGCCGAAACCGATCGGCCCCTGCGCGACCGAATCGACCACGCGCTGGCGCGGATTGAGCGAGGCGTAGGGGTCCTGGAACACCATCTGGATCTGGCGCCGGTAGGGACGGAACTGGCGCGGCGTCATGCCCACCAGCTCACGCCCTTCCAGCTGCACGCTGCCGCTGTCGGGCGCCAGCAGTCCGATCAGGGCGCTACCCAGGGTGGACTTGCCAGACCCGGATTCGCCCACCAGCCCCAGGGTCTCGCCCTGGCGGATCTCCAGCGAGATGTCGCGCAACGCGTCAACCCGCCGCCCGCCGGTGACGAAGGTCTTGCACAGGTTGGCCACGCGCATCAGCGGCGGCGTGGCGGCGGCCTCCTCCTTGCCCTCGGGCTTGTGGGGCACCGCCGCGATCAGCTGGCGGGTGTAGGGATGCTGCGGCCGGTTCAGGATGTCGTCGGCCGCGCCCGCCTCCACCACCACGCCCTGGCGCATCACCACGATGCGATGGGCAATGTCGGCCACCACGCCGAAATCGTGCGTGATGAAAATCACGCCGATCCCCATGCGCCGCTGGATGTCCTGGATGAGCGCCAGGATCTGCGCCTGCGTGGTGACGTCCAGCGCGGTGGTGGGCTCGTCGGCGATCAACACATCCGGCTCCAGCGCCAGTGCCATCGCGATCACCACGCGCTGGCGCTGGCCGCCGGACAGCTGGAACGGAAAGGCGTCATACATGGCCGGGGGGTCGGGCAGCAGCACCTGGCCGAACAGGTCCAGGACACGCTGCCGGCGCGCGCCCGCATCCAGCCGGGTGTGCCAGGCCAGCACTTCCTCCACTTGCCGGCCCACGCGCATGAGCGGATTGAGCGCGGTCATGGGCTCCTGGAACACCATGCCGAACTTGCGGCCGCGCAGGCCCTGCCAATCCGCCGCCGACAGGCCGACCAGGTCGCGCCCGCCGTACAGGATCTGGCCCTGGGTCACGCGCAGCTGGTCAGGCGGCAGCAGGCCCATGATGGCCTGCGCGGTGACCGACTTGCCCGACCCCGATTCCCCCACCACGCACAGGATCTCGTTGCGGTTCACCGTGTAGGACACGCCTCGCACCACCGCCGGGCCGCCGTTGAGGGTGGACACGCCGAGATCGCGGACTTCAAGCAGTGCGCTCATCAGGCCCTCCGTTTGCTGGCCAGCTTGGGGTTGAGGGCATCGTTCAGGCCGTCGCCGATCAGGCTGACCGCCAGCACCGTGACGAAAATGGCCGCGCCCGGCAGGGTCACGGCCCACCACGCCGTCAGGATGTAGGGCCGGTTGCTGCCGATCATCAGGCCCCAGCTCATCACGTTGGGATCGCCCAGCCCGAGGAAGGACAACCCCGCCTCGAACAGGATCGCGGTGCCGATGGCCAGCGTGGCCGACACGATCAGCGGCGCCAGCGCGTTGGGCAGGATGACGCGCCAGATGATGCGCGCGTTGCTGGAGCCGATCACCCTTTCGGCCAGCACGTATTCGCGCTGCTTCAGGCTCAGGAATTCGCCCCGCGCCAGGCGCGCGGTGCCGGTCCAGCTGACCACGCCGATGGCCACCGCGATAGTGGTCAGCGAGGGGCTGAACAAGGTCACCAGCACCATGGCGAACAGCAGCGCCGGCAGCACCTGGAAGAACTCCGTGATACGCATCAGCGTCTCGTCGACCCAGCCGCCGTAATAGCCGGCCAGCGCGCCCACGGTGATGCCGATGGCCATCGACAGCACCGCCGCGACCACCCCGACCAGCAGGGTGGCGCGGCCGCCATGGATCAGGCCGGTCAGCACGTCCCGGCCGAGATAGTCCGAGCCGAGCAGCAGGTCGCCGCCCGGCGGCTCCATCGGCGCGCTGGCGATCTCGAACGGATCCGCCTGCATCACCAGGGGCCCGAACAGCACCAGCGCCAGGATGGCGGCCAGCAGCAGCACGCCGATGAGCGCGCCGGGGTTGCGGACGAACACGCGCAGCGCCTCGTACGCGGGCCGCGCCGATCGCGGGCGGGCCGCGTCGGCGACGCCGCCGGAAAGCGTGGGAGGGGCTTGGCTCATGAGGTCTTTATCCTGGGATCGATCAGCCGGTAGGCCAGGTCGGTAAGCTGGTTCATCACCACCACCAGCAGGGACGCGAACAGCAGGATGCCGAGCAGGGTCGGATAGTCGCGCCGCAGCACGGAATCGAACGCCAGCCGGCCCAGGCCCGGCCAGTTGAAGACCGTTTCCACCAGGATGGCGCCCGCCAGCACGTTGCCGAATTGCAGCCCCAGCATGGTCACCACCGGCAGCACGCCGTTGCGCAGCGCGTGCCGGTAGAGCACGATGCGCTCCGGCAGCCCCTTGGCGCGGGCGGTGCGGATGTAATCGGCCGCCAGCGCATCCATGACGCTGGCGCGCGCCAGCCGGCTGTATTGCGCCAGGTACACGAACGCCAGCGTGAAGGCCGGCAGCACCAGGTGGTGCAACACGTCCAGCACCCCGGCCCAGCCATCCTCGGGGCCGCCCGCCGAACGCATGTCGGACACCGGGAACAGCGGCAGCGCCGAGGCGAACAGGATGATGAGGATGATGCCGGTCCAGAACACCGGCGCGGAATAGCCCACGATCGACATCAGCGTGATGCCCTGCGACAGCGGCCCGTTGGGCTTGCGCGCCGCCAGCGTGCCCAGCGCGGTGCCGGCCACGAAGGCGCTGGACACCGACGTCACCACCAGCAGCAGCGTAGCCGGCACGCGTTCCCAGATCAGCTGCGCCACCGGCAGGTTGAAGAAATAGGAATAGCCCAGATCGCCGCGCGCCACCTGCGACAGATACAGTCCCAGTTGAACCAGGAACGGCCGGTCCAGCCCGTACTGGGCCCGCAGCTGGGCCCGCAGTTCCTCGCTGATGCCGCCCATGGAGCCGGCGATGGTCTCGACCGGATCGCCGGGCGAGATGTGGATCAGCAGGAAATTGAGCGTCACCACCGCCAGCAGCAACACCACCGCGTAGCCGATCCGACGCGCGAGATAGCGCAACATGGCCGCCTCCCGCTATTGCAAGTAGGTGTCGTCAAGCGGCGACAGCAGGCCCCAGATGCCATCGGGCAGGCCATGCACCTTCCTGGACGACAGCGTGTGGTATGGAATGACCGTCAGGAAATCGATCGGCAGGTCCTCGGTCACGATCTGCTGGAACTGCGCATACAGCGCGCGGCGCTTCGCCTCGTCGGTTTCCGTGCCGGCCTGTTCCAGCAATTCGTCGACCTTGGGGTTCTTGTAGGACTGGGTGTTGGTCCAGATGATGTCGCGGATATTGCTCGACAGGTAGGTGCGGTGCACGCCGATCACCGGATCGCCCCAGTTGAAGACCAGGTCGGTGGTCATGTCGAAATCATGGCTGGCGATGCGCTTGGCCCAGGTCGGGAAGTCGGGCGAAGCGCGCACCTGCACCGCGATCCCCACCTTCTTGAGCTGGCTGCGCAGGTACTCCGCCACGTTCTTGCCCTGCACGTCGCTGCCGGGCATGTAATCGACCGTCAGGGTCATGCGCTCACCCTTGCCGTCTTTCTTGAATCCGGCGTCATCCAGCAACTGCTCGGCCTTCTTCAGATCGAGCGGGTACTTCTTCAGGTCCTGGGTCGCAAAGGGGCTGGAGGCCACGATCGGCCCGTCCGCCGGCTGGGCGAAGCCGGCGTTCAGCGCCTTGGTGATGAAGCCCTTGTCGGTGGCGTAGGCGATCGCCTGCCGCACGCGCACGTCGTCCAGCGGCTTGCGCGCGGTATTGAACGCCAGCCAGCTGAGCGCGCCGATGCCCTCGTAGCCACGGTTGGTCATGACGATCTGCGGGTTGTCCTTGGCGCGGCGCAGGATGGTCGGCTCGGTCATGTACGGCAGCACGCCGATGTCGCCGCGCTCCAGCCCGATCAGCAGGTTGGTGGCGTCGGGATTGATCTTCACCACCACCCGGTCCAGGTAGGGTTTGCCTTTCTCGAAGAACTTGTCGAAACGCTCCAGCACGATCTCCTGGCCCGGCTTGAAGTCCTTGAGCGTGAACGGGCCCGAGCCGACCACGTTGGCGGAATTGCGCGGATGGTTCTTCAGGTCCTGGCCGTCGCCATAGATGTGCTTGGGCAGCACCGGCATCAGCGCCGGCGACAGCGCCAGCAGGATCGCCGGGTGCGGCCGGCTCATGCGCAGCACGGCGGTGTAGGGATCGGGCGTATCGACGCTTTCGACGGGCGCCAGCATGCTCTGGAACGGATGGTTCTGCTTGACCGCCATCACCGAGAACGCCACGTCCGCCGACGTCACCGGCTGGCCGTCGTGGAACAGCGCGTCGTGGCGCAGGTGCAGGGTCAGCGATTTCGCGTCCGGCGCCAGTTCCCACGACTGCGCCAGGTAGGGTTGCGGCTTCCAGTCGGCGTCGTAGCGCAGCGGGCTGGCGAACAGCTGGGCGCTGGGCAGCGCCGTGGCAATGCCCGATTGCACCGCGCCATTCAGGTGCCGCGGCACCTGCGTCGAGCCGATCACCAGCGTGCCGCCCGGCTTGGGCGCATCGGCGGCCACGGCCGCGTGCGTGCCGGCCGCCATTGCCCATGCTGTCAGTATTGCGGCAAAGCCGCGTGTCGCGCTGCGCATCATCCACCCCTTGGTATTGTTGGCATGAGCCATTCAAACGATGGCGGTAGCGCTAGCCTAGTCAACCCGGGGGCCCCCGCTTAGTACCAAACCGCCGGACTTGTTGGTGCCAGGCCGGCGGTTGACCCGGCTCAGCGCGCGCCGGCCGCCAGCGCCCGCGCATACAACGCCGCCACCGCGCAGCTGTCCACCCTCGCCTGCACCGCGTCCGAGCGGCTGGTCAGCAACACCGGCACGCGCGTGCCCAGCACCAGCCCGGCGGTGGCCGCGCCGGCCAGCCAGGTCAGTTCCTTGTAGAGCATGTTGCCGGCCTCGATGTCGGGCACCAGCAGGATGTCGGCGTCGCCCGCCACGGGCGAGACGATGCCCTTCTGCTCGGCCGCCTGGCGCGAGATGGCGTTGTCGAACGCCAGCGGGCCGTCGATCTGGCCGCCGCGGATCTGCTGGCGGTCGGCCATCTTCGACAACGCCGCCGCGTCCAGCGTGGCCGGCATCGCCGGGTTGACCGATTCGGTGGCGCACAGCACCGCCACCTTGGGCCGCGCCACGCCCAGCGCGCGCGCCAGGTCGATGGCGTTCTGGGCGATGTCGGCCTTCTCCTGCAAGGTCGGGGCGATGTTGACAGCGGCGTCGGTCAGGATGAACAGCTTGGGATAGGCCGCGGCCGCCATCACGAAGGCGTGGCTGATGCGCCGGCCGGTGCGCAGCCCGGATTCGCGCGCCACCACCGCCGACATGAAGTGGTCGGTGTGCAGGCTGCCCTTCATCAGCATGCCGACGGCGCCGTCGCGCGCCAGGCCGGCGGCGGCGCGCGCGGCCAGCGCCTCGTCGTCGGGCGTGTCGACGATCTCCAGCGAGCCGGCGCGCAGGCCCAGCTCGGCCATCAAGGCCGCCAGCCGGGCCGCCGGCCCGACCAGCAGCGGCTCGATGTAGCCGGCCTCGCGCGCCTGCACCGCCGCCCCCAGGCTGGACGCGCACAGCGGATAGGCCACCGCCGTGCGCACCCGCCCGGCCGACAGCGCCGCGGCCCGCAGCGGCTCGAACAAGCGGTCGCTGGCCATGGCGTCAGCCGCGCACCGGGTCGATCGGCAGCGGCACCTCGCCCGGCTGGAACGGCTGGTTGACGTAGCGCTTGTACTTGTCCAGCAGGCGCAGCGGCTGCTTGAGCGCGTCGCGGCGGAACGGATCGCCCAGCTCCTGGCTCACCATCATTTCCAGCACGGTGGTCTTGCCCTCGGACTGCGCCTTGCACGCGGCCTGCAGCGCCGCGCCGACCTGGTCGGCATGCTCGACCCGGATGCCCTCGGCGCCCATGGACCGCGCCAGTTCCGCGAAGTTGGGATTCTGCAGGTTGCTGCCGACGAAACGGCGGCCGTAGAAGTCCACCTGGTTTTTCTTTTCCGCGCCCCACTGGCCGTTGTGGAACACCACCGCCGTCACCGGGATGCGCTCGCGCACGCAGGTCAGCAGCTCCTGGAAGCTCATGCACCAGGCGCCGTCGCCGACGTAGGCCACCGCCGGCCGGTCGGGCCGGCCCAGCTTGGCGCCGATCAGGGCCGGCAGCGCGTAGCCGCAGTTGCCGAAGCTCATGGCCGCCAACATCGAATCCGGCTCGTCGAAGCGCAGGTAGCTGTTGGACACCGAGCAGATGTTGCCGATGTCGGTGGACACCATCACGTGCTTGGGCATGGCGCGCTCCAGTTCGCGCAGCATGCGGCGCGGATGCATGCGGCCGCCGCCATGCTCGATGATGTCCAGGCTCCAGTCGTCGCGCTCGTGCGACCAGCCGTCCAGTTCCTTTTCCCAGGCGCTTTTCTGCGCGCCGATCTCTTCGCCGCGCGCCGCCTTGGTGGCCACGCAGGCGACCTCGCGATCGCGCAGCTTCGCGGCCAGCGCCGCCGCGGCCGGCTTGGCGTCGCCGCAGATGCCCACCGACACCGGCCGCACCAGGCCCAGCATGCGGTGGTCGGCGTCGACCTGGATGATGCGCGCGTGCTGCGGCCAGTAGTCCAGCCCGTGCTGCGGCAAGGTGCCGAAGGGCCCCAGGCGCGTGCCCAGCGCCAGCACCACGTCGGCCTGCGACAGCAGCTTCATGCCGGCCTTGGAGCCCTGGTAGCCCAGCGGCCCGCACCACAGCGGATGGCTGGCCGGGAAGGCGTCGTTGTGCAGGTAGCTGGTGACCACCGGCGCGCCCAGCAGCTCGGCCAGCGCCACGCATTCGGCCTGGCCGGCCGAGAACAGCACGCCGCCGCCGGCCACGATCACCGGGAATTTGGCGCTGGCCAAGAGGCGCGCGGCCGCTTCCAGGTCCTCTTCGGACCCCGGGCCGCGGCGGATGCGGCGCGGCTCCGGAATGGCCACGTCGATCTCGCCATAGAAATAGTCGCGCGGGATGTTCAGCTGGGTCGGGCCGCGCTCGGCCAGCGCGTTGTCGAAGGCCTTGGCGGTGAATTCGGCCATGCGGTCGGGGCGGTTGACGTGCGCCTGGTACTTGGTGATGCGCGAGAAGATCGGCAGCTGCTCGGTTTCCTGGAAGCCGCCCAGGCCCATGCCGGAGGTGCCGGTCTCGGGCGTGATCGCCACCACCGGGCTGTGGGCCCAGTAGGCCGCGGCCACGCCGGTGACGAAGTTGGTGATGCCGGGACCGTTCTGCGCGATGCAGACGCCGTGGCGGCCGGTGACGCGCGAATAGCCGTCGGCCATGTGGGCGGCGCCCTGCTCGTGCACCGTCGGCACGAAGCGGATGCCGGCGGCCGGGAACAGGTCCAGCGCGTCCATGAAGGCCGAGCCGACGATGCCGAATACGTCCTTGACGCCTTGCGCCACCAGCGTCTCGACGAACGCTTCGCTGGGGGTCATGTGTTGCTTGCTGCTCATGGTCTCTCTCCTGGCGGGCCGGCGCGGCTTGGATTGCATATTGGCCGGGGTAAACCGATACTGCAGCAGAAGCCCGGCGTTTCCCACCCTGCAGCGTTCCATTTTCTGCAGAATCCGCACCAACCTGGCGGCCTTTCGCCAAATCTTCAAATATTGAAAGATGAAAGACGAATCCTCCGCGGCGCTGCGCGCGCTGACCCTGCTGGAACAGGTCGCCGGTTCCGAGGCGCCGGTATCGCTGGCGGCGCTGACCGAGGCCACCGGCCTGCCCAAGCCGTCGGTGCTGCGCATCCTGTCGCGGCTGGTGGACGCCGGCATGCTGCTGCGCGAGCCGGCCGGCAAGAGCTACATCACCGGCCCGCGACTGGCGCTGCTGGCGCGCGACACCCTGCTCAATTCGCCGCTGCGGGCCGAGCGCCACCGCATCCTCGACAGCCTGGTCGACGAGATCGGCGAGACCTGCAACTGCACCATGCTGGACGGCGACGAGGTCATCTACCTGGACCGGGTCGAGACCGCCTGGCCGCTGCGCGTCAACCTGCAGCCCGGCTCGCGCGTGCCGCTGCATTGCAGCGCCAGCGGCAAGCTGTTCCTGGCGCACATGCGGCGCGAGGCGCGCGCGCGGCTGCTGGCGGCGGCGCCGCTGCCGCGCTACACGCCCAACACGCTGTGCGACGCGGCGGCGCTGGAACGCGAGCTACTGGCGATCCGCAAGGAAGGCGCCAGTTTCGACCGCGAGGAATTCCTGCTGGGCATCGTCTGCATGGCGGTGCCGATCATGCGCGGGCGCCGCGCCATCGCCGCGGTGGCGCTGCACGCGCCGGTGGCGCGGCTGTCGATCGACGGCGCGCGCGCCTGGCTGCCGCGCATGCAGGAAGC
>NZ_CADIJR010000038.1 GCF_902859645.1 Achromobacter insuavis
GGTCGCCGCGTGGCTGGCGCCCGGTCCGGCCAGGCTCGATGTGCAGGTGGCGGGCGTGCTGGCCGGCGGCGGCCGCGGCGCGGCGGTGCTGTCGGTCAACGGCGGCCCGCCGCAGGCCTACGCGATCGGCGACAAGCTCACCCGTTCGGCGCGCCTGGTCGGCATCGACGCGCAGGCGCTGATCGTCGAGCATGGCGGGCGCGAGGTCCGGTTGCCGCTGCCGACGCAGGCCGGCGACGACGGCGAAGGCATCAAGCGGGTGCCGTAGCGCCTCGGGTCAGAGGCCGAGCTCGGACAGTCCCGGATGATCGTCGGGGCGCCGGCCCAGGGGCCAGCGGAACTTGCGGTCGGCCTCCTGGATCGGCAGGTCGTTGATGCAGGCGTAGCGGCGCGTCATCAGGCCGTCCTCGCCGAACTCCCAGTTCTCGTTGCCGTACGACCGGAACCAGTTGCCGGAATCGTCGTGCCACTCATAGGCATAGCGCACCGCGATGCGGTTGCCGTCGTGGGCCCACAGTTCCTTGATGAGGCGGTAGTCCAGTTCCCTGGCCCATTTGCGGGCCAGGAAGGCGCGCGCTTCCTCGCGGCTGTTGACGAACTCGGCGCGGTTGCGCCAGCGCGTATCCAGGCTGTAGGCCAGCGCCACCTTGTCGGGGTCGCGGCTGTTCCAGCCGTCTTCGGCCAGGCGCACTTTCTGTATCGCGCTGTCGCGGGTGAAGGGAGGAAGAGGAGGGCGGGTGGTGGGGGTCGATGTCATCGCGCAGGCCTCGCAGGCGGGTGGGAAAAACGGGAACGCCACGGGCATGGCCGGGCGCTAGGGTCGGGCGGCGCCATCGCCTCAGTCGCCGGGACCCAGCAGCGTGGCGGCGGCGCGGCGCGCGCTGTCGGCGATGGCCGGATCGCGCGAGACCAGCGCCACGGCGATGGCGCCGTCGACCAGCACCAGCAGCTGCGCGGCGGCTTCGTCGGATTCGGGCAGCGCGGCCGCCCGGACCAGCGCGCGGATGTGATCGAGCAGCCGCGCCTTGTGTTCGCGCGCCACCGCCAGCACCGGGCTGGCCTCGTCGCCGATCTCGCCGGCGGCGTTCAGGAAGGCGCAGCCGCGGAAGTCCGCGCTGGCGAACCATTCGCGCAAGGCGTCGAACATGGACAGCAGCCGCGCCCTGGGCGTGGCCGCCCGCGATGTGGCGTCGATGAACCAGCGCATCCAGCGTTCGTCGCGCGCCCGCAGCGCCGCGGCCACCAGCGCGTCCTTGTTCGGGTAGTACTGGTACACGCGCTTGCGCGCCACGCCGGAGGTCTTGACGATGAGATCCATGCCGGTGGCGTGGATGCCGCCGGCGTAGACCAGCCGTTCGGTCGCCTGCAGCAGGCGTTGACGGGCGTCGTCGGCGGGGAGGTCGGGCGTGTCGGACATGATTGAGAATGATCGTTCTATCTGGATTGAGGGCAATCGTAGAACGATCGTTCTCCGCAGTCAAGCGGGTGTGTGGCGCAGGCAGCATCTCCGCACCATTCAGATACATAAGCAAAACTCAAGATGCTTGCTTTATCTGTTAATTAATACTAAAATCATTAGATCGTCACGCAAAGATCCGGAAACTATTTCGGATGCCTGCCAAGGCGTTGGCCGCCAAGCCAACCCAGTCCGCCAGGACCAAGACCGCTCTGGTCCTGGCCTTCCCCCAGGCGGTTCCATTGAAGCTCCATGCTTGGCCGCCGGCTTTTACCCGTCGACGACCCCAGGGCCATGCCCTGGCGCCCGTTCCTGATGCCTCCCTCGCATTGCCACCAGAGCATCCCGGGCGCGCTGGATATCCGAGTCGTTCCCTGCGCAGGGCAGGCCGACATCGCACACAGGAGTACGCACATGTCCCAACTGATCGCCAAGAAACCGCGCTTTGAAGTTCCGCCGCTGAACTGGAAGGCGCCAGGCTCGCGCCCGGACCCCGAAACCTCCTCCCGCCCGGAAACCACCGAGGCCACCCAGGACAAGAACGCGACCCGCGTCCCTGACTGACCCGCTTCAAGGCAAAAACGCCGCGTCGAATCCGACGCGGCGTTTTTTTTGGGCGGCGCGAAGGCGGCTGTCCGCCGTCAGCCGGTGTCTCCGGGCACCACCCGGTTCTTGCCATCCATCTTGGCGCGATAAAGCAGTTCGTCGGCGCGGCGGAACAAGGTGTCGGCCGTGCCGGCTTCGGGCCCGCGCGCCAGGGCCACGCCGAAGCTGGCGGTCAGCCCGAACACCGTGCCGTTCTCCGCCGTCACCCGGGCCTGGGCGATGCGCTGGCGCATGCGTTCGGCCATTTCCACCGCCTGGTCGGCCGTGCCGACGTGGCACAGCACGGCGAATTCCTCGCCGCCCACCCGCGCCACCACGTCCGCCTGCCGCAAGGTCTGCCGGCACAGCTCGGCGACCGTTTTCAGGGCTTCGTCGCCGCTGGCATGGCCGTAGGTGTCGTTGATGCCCTTGAAATCGTCGATGTCGAACAGGATGAAGGCCAGCGCCGCGCCGGCGCCGCGCCATTGCGACAGGGCCTGATCCAGGCGGCTCTCGAAGGCGCGGCGGTTGAGCAGGCCAGTCAGGAAGTCGGTCTCGGCCATGACCGCCAGGTCGACGATCAGGCGGTCGCGTTCCAGTTCGGCGCGCTTGCGCGCGGCGGCGTTGTCCTTGAGCACGCTCAGCGCCTCGAACATGCCGTCGACCTCGCCGCGGTACTTGCCCACCGGAATCGCGGCGGCTGGCGTGCCGTTGGCGATGGCGCCGATGATGCGGGTGGCCTGCACGAACGGCCGGATCACGCGCAGGCGGAATTGCCGCAGCGACAGCATCAGCGCCACCGCCAGCGCGGCGGCGGCCACCAGGGTGATGACCAGCAGCCGGATCGCATGGCGCCGATGCTCGCGCATGCTCGCCTCCATCTGGTCCAGCATCAGGTCGCGGAACTGGCTGATGGCATGCATCAGCGGCACGTAGGTCGCGGCCAGCTCGCGCGCGCTGATGGTGGCGCCGCCGGGTTGCAGCGCCGCCATGTCGCGCACCTCCGCCAGATAGCGCATGCCCTCGCCGAAATAGAAGTGCCGCAGGTCGCCATAGGCCAGCGACGCGCGCAGGTCCGGCCGCGCCGCCAGCCGCATTTCCAGCAGGTCGTGCAACTGGTCGATGCGCCCCAACACCCGCTCCATGCGGTATTCGTCGGATTCGGTCAGTTGGCGGTGCTTGGCCAGCGCCGGCGTGAAGGTCGAACCCAGCAGGCCCGCCTGTTCGCGCAGCTCGCTCGCCAGCAGCGCCAGGGTCAGCAGATTGGGCGCGTCGGCCTCGTTCTGCATCACCACGCCGGCGCTCTCGGCCATCGCCGCCTGCAGCTCGGGCACCAGCGCCACCATGCCGTTCACCGCCGCCAGCACGCGCTGGCCCGAGATGTCGGCGCGCGGCGTGGCGATCAGCGCGTCGGCGTTGTCGCGGGCCTTGATCAGCGCGTAGCGGATGCGCTGGATGTTGGTGAATTCCCGCGCGCTGTTCGGATTGAGCGGGGCGCGGTAAAGCGCCAGCAGGTCGGCGATGCGGGTATCGCTGCGCTCGCGCGCCGCCCGCAGCTCATCCAGCAGCGATTCGGCGACCGGGTAGTCGGCGCCCAGGGCGGCATTCATGGGGCCGCGCTCGGCGGACACCGTTTCCATGGCCGTGATGGTGGTGCGGACGATGGCGAAGGCGCGCAGCGCGTCGCCGGTGGCGAGATAGGCGGCGCGGCTCTGGAGCAGCAGGATCCCCGTCAGCACCGACATCGGCAGCAGCACGCCCGCCGCCAATATCAGGAAATAGCGTTCCAGTGACTTGATCGAGAATCTACTGCGCAGCATACGGGTGGGCCGGCCTGATGCGATGTGACTGTGCGCGCAGGATACTGTAATTGCGCGGCCCCCAGGCCCGCCGCGATACATGGCATTGCGTTATCGCCGCTGCCGGCGCAACAGTCTTGCAATTGAATGCAGCCGATTACGCCATGGCGCGAAATTCACGCAATCCGGCTGCCCGCGCGGGTAAAACACGCGCTCGGCGGCCCGCCCGACGGTTCATGGCCGTTCGAGGATGCGCGGCCCCGGTCCGTCGCGGCCCAGCACGTCGTCCGGATTGCGCAGCGGACAGTCCGTGAGCGACAGGCAGCCGCAGCCGATGCAGCTGTCCAGCTCGTCGCGCAGCCGGGTCAGCTTGCGGATGCGTTCATCCAGGTTGGCCCGCCATTGCGACGACAGCGCTTTCCATTGTGCTGGCGTCAGCTTGTTGCCGTCCTGCGGGAAGCGCGACATGGCCTCGCGGATTTCCTCCAGCGGAATGCCGGTGCGTTGTGCCACCTTGATGATGGCGATGTAGCGCAGCACGATGCCGGGAAAGCGGCGCTGGTTGCCGCCGCTGCGCGAGCTCTGGATCAAGCCCTTGGCTTCGTAGAAGTGGATCGTCGAGACCGGCACGCCGCTGCGCCGGGCGACTTCGCCCACCGTCATGAGCCGCGTGATGTCGATCGGCTTGTCGCCCGCCATGGAAGTTGACCTCAAGTTAGGTTGAGGTCTTATAGTCCGTCGCGCCGGATTTGGCAACCCGCCGGATCCGCATGCCGCCCCGTCCGCCGGGCGGGGCAGCGCCGACCATCAGGAACAGGACCCATGCAGACGCCGCAGTACATCGAATCCCTGCTTCAGAGCTCTTGGCTCTGGTTCATCGCCCGGCTGTGCCTGGCGGTGGTGTTCATCGCCTCGGGCGCCGCCAAGCTGATCGACTTTCCGGGCGGGGTGGCGGAAATGCGCGGCGCCGGGCTGGAGCCGGCGCGGCTGTTCAATATCGCGGTGGCGGCGCTGATGCTGGCCGGTTCGATCCTGATCCTGGCGGACCGCGCGGTCTGGCTGGCCGCCGCCGCGCTGGCGGTGTTCCTGGCGCTGACGATCTTCATCGTGCACGCCTTCTGGCGCCTGCCCGAACCGCAGGCCAAGCTGGCCCTGTTTTTCGCGCTGGAGCACGTGTCGGTCATCGGCGGCCTGTTCGCGGCCGCCATCGCCAGCCACTACCGGGCGCTGGCGGCGGCCTAGGGGGTGCCGTGCAGCACCACGCGGTTGCGGCCCTGCTGCTTGGCGGCATACAGGGCGGCGTCGGCCGCGTGGAACACCTGCACCACGTCCGGCCCGCTGGTCGGCCACTGCGCCACGCCCGCCGACATCGTGATGCCGCCCACCTGCGGGAATTCGCGTTCGGCGGTGCGCTGGCGCAGCCGCTCGGCCACGATCACCGCTTCTGTCGGCGCCACCCCCGGCAGCAGGATCAGGAATTCCTCGCCGCCGTTGCGGCACAGGATGTCGCCGGGGCGGGAGCAGTCGCGCATCAGCTGGGCGACGTCCTGGATCACCTTGTCGCCCGCGGTGTGGCCGTAGGTGTCGTTGACCTGCTTGAAGTGGTCGATGTCCAGCGCCAGCACCGAGAACGGCGTGCCCGAGGCCTGCAGGTGATCGACCGCGTCCTGCGTGCCGCGCCGGTTGCGCAGGCCGGTCAGCGGGTCGGTGATGCTGGCCAGGTTCAGCTTGCCGATCTTCTCCTGCAGGGTGGTGAAGCTCCAGATCACCGCGCGCTTGAGGCGTTCGGCCTCGAAATACCAGGCGCGCACCGATTTGACCCGTTGCATCGCCACCGCCACGTCATGGTGCTCGACGTTGGTGGCCAGTTGCGACAGCGGCAGCGAGATCTGCCGCGCGCACCACCAGATCGCCAGCAGGAACACCAGCGCCAGCGGCGCGGCGTAGCCCAGCAGCGCCCACAGCAGTTCGCGGATCGGTTCCAGGGTCACGGCGGTGGGGCGCTGGGCCACCACGCCCCAGCCGCTGGCGGGCACTGGCGCGTAGCCGGCCAGCATGTCCACCCCGCGTGAATTGACCACCCGGCGCGCGCCGGCCTGGCCCTCGATCACCGCCTCGATCACCGGATTGCCGCTCACCACCTCGCCGACCCGGCTCGCATCGGTGTGATAGATCAGCCGTCCGTCGCCATCCACCACGTAGAGGTAGGAGCCGTCTTTGTAGTGGTGCAGGCCCAGCAGGTCGTCCAGCGCGCTTTCCTTGCGCAGGTGCAGGGTGCCGGCGATATAGCCCAGGAAGCGGCCATCGGCGGCCAGTATGGGGTAGGACAGGTTGATCAGCAGATTGCCGGCGATCGAGACGTAGGGCTTGGTGATGACCGGATGGCGGCTTTGCAGCGCGGCGCGGCTGCCCGGGCTGTCGATGCGGGTGCCGAGAAAGCTGCGGAAGTCCTGGGTGGTGGCCAGGATCACGCCGTCGGGGCCGACCACGCCGACCGAATTGAAGGTGTCGCTCTGCTCCTGCACCCGCCGCACCTCGGCCGCCAGCATGTCCGGGGCGTTCATGTGCGCCGCGATCTGGCGCGCGCTGTAGCCCAGCTGGCGCTCGGCCGCCTTGAGGAAGCCGCCGGCGCTCTGCGCCAGCTTGGCGGCGTAGACGCGGTTCGCTTCCAGGGTGGTGGTGATGAGCTGTTCGCGCTGCAGCCGGTAGCTGGCGTACAGGGCATTGGCGGTAGCGGCGATGGCGCTGAATATCGTAAGCGCGAGCACCAGGCCGCGTAGATTGATTCGCATGGGGAGCACAGCAGGCATGGGTCTCGTTATGGGCGCGGCGCTGCGGTGTGCCGGCAGGCGCCATTGTATGCAAGCGCGCGCCGGGTCTCCCCGGGATCGAGCGGGTGTGGCTGGCGCGCTACGGTGTTTCGTCCCCGGATGGCGTGTCCAGCAGGCGCGCCGCGCGCGACCGGGGCGCGGCGCCGGCCCGGAAATACCCCATGACGGTGGCCACGCTGGCATGGCCGGTCATGGCCATGGCGTCGCCCAGCGGCACATTCTGGCGTCCGGCCTCGGTCACGAAGCCCGAGCGCAGGCTGTGGGCCGAGAAATCGCCCTCGATACCCGCCAGCCGGCAGCGCTCCTGGACGATGGCGCGCACCGCGGCGGCGGCCAGCGGCTCGCCGATCACGTCGCCGCGGCGGATGCGGCGGAACAGCGCGCCCTGGCGGATGCCGCTGGCGGCCAGCCAGGCGTCCAGGGCCCGCGCCGCCGCGCCGGCGATCGGCTTGCGGTCCTGGGCGCGGTCGGCGCCGGACTGGTTGGTCTTGGAGTGCGACAGCAGATAGAGGTAGTCCTCGCCCACCTTGCGGGTGTTCTCGACGGTGGCCCCGACCACCTCGGAGCGCCGCCGGCCGCCGCTGGACCAGGCGAACAGCAGCAACGCCCGGTCGCGCTGGCCGCGCAGGGAGTCGTCGCAGGTGTCCAGCAGGGCCTGCAGCGGCTCGCGCGTCAGGGCGTCCTTGCGGGCCGGCGTCGCGCCGCGGCGGGCGTAGGCGCGGCGGGTACGGGCCAGCAGCTCGCGCACGGCGGCGGCGCGGCAGGGGTTGGGCAGCCCGGCCAGTTCATGGGCCTTGGACAGCACCGACAGCCGCTGCAGCAGCGTGTTCAGGCTGGGCGGCCCGAGCCGGCCCTTGGCCTTGAGCCGCACCAGCTCGCTGTCCAGCGCCGGCGGCAGTTCCGAGGTCAGCCCGTGGGCGCCGGTGCGCTGGGCGTGGTCCACCACGAACTGGATCACCGCCGCCTCGGACAGGGGCAGGGCCAGCGGCTGGCCATAGCGCAGGCCGAACCAGGCCGACCAGTAGCGGATCGCGGCGCGATAGCTGGCGGCCGTATTGGGCGAACTGCCTTCGCGCAGCAGGTCGCGCATGGCGGCGTCGGCCTGGCGGTCGAGCGCGCGGGGGTCCAGCAGGGGCAGCGGGGCCGGGGAGGAGGGCAGCATGCGGGGCGGGAAATGACCGGGATCGCGGAGCCTGGCGTGGCAACGCCCGTGGATACTATCATTCCGCTACGTCGCTACCCGCCCCGAAGGTGCTGCCCGGATGCATGATTCCACCTACCGCATGATCGCCGCGCTGCGGATGCGCCAGTTCGAATTGCTGACGGTGCTGGCGGACACCGGCAGCATGCGCGCCGCGGGCGAGAAGCTCTGCGTGAGCACCGCCGCGGTCAGCAAGGGCCTGGGAGAAATCGAGACGCTGCTGGGCATCACCGTGTTCGAGCGCCATGGCCGCGGCGTGAGCCTGACGCGCGACGGCGACATCCTGGTGCACCGCGCCCGCCTGCTGCTGTCCGAGGTGGCCAATCTGGCCGATGACCTGCGCGACCGCAAGCTGGGACACGATGCGGTCCTGCGCATCGGCGCGCCGCCCTTCATCGCCTGGTCGCTGCTGCCCGACGTGCTGCGCGGCATGGCGGGCGACGCGGGATTGCCGCCGGTGCAGATCGTCGAAGGCCGCCTGGACGACACGCAGCGCAAGCTCGAAAGCGGCGAGATCGACGTCCTGCTGACCATGAACACCTCGTCCGAGCTTGGCGGGCTGTGCCAGGAGGGGCTGATGATCCGGCCGGTGGGCCGGGAACAGTGGATCGTGGTGTGCGCCGGCGATCACCCGCTGGCCCTGGCGCCGCGCGCGGCGCCGTGGACCTGGCGCGAACTGAAACAGCAGGCCTGGGTATTGCCGGCCCGGCCGACGCAGGCCCGGCTGATGATCGAGCAGTTGCTGCTGGACCACAACCTGCCGCCCATCGCGCCCGCCATCGAGTCCATGAACGCCATCACCAATCTCAAGCTGGTCGAACGCCGGCTGGGCCTGAGCCTGCTGGCCCGGCGCACGGTGGAGGAGCGCCTGGCCCGCGGCAGCCTGGTGGCGCTACCGGTCGAGGCGCTGCCGGAGCCGATCCCGATCGTGATGGTGTACCGGACGCCGTGGCACCAGGACGACATCATCGAGCGCTTTCACGATGCCGCGCACGCGCTCCTGCAGGCCGCCACCAGCGCCTCGGCCGACATGCCGTCGGGCAGCAGCGCGGCCAGCAGGTCATTGCGGTCGCGGAACGATTCGGCGTAGACCGCCTCCAGCAGGGTGATGCAGGCGGACAGCAGCGGGCAATCGATGCCCAAGAGGCGCGCCAGCCGTTCCTGGAACACCAGGCCGAACGGCACGTCCTCCAGCACGTAGCGATGCGCCAGCCGGGCCGGGCCGAGCGGGCCGGCGCCGCGTGCGTCGATGGCCCGCGCGATGTCCTCCAACGGGCCCAGCGGCACGTGGTACGAGCGCGAGTAATGCTGCGCCAGGGTCGGCAGCGTGAATCCCAGCGCCCCGGCCAGCGCCAGCCGTTCCCCATCCAGCGCCTGCGCCATGTTGGCGACCACGCCGGTGAAGTGGCCGAACAGCGGCCAGGCCTCGCCGCGGTCCATCCGGGTGAGGTTGGGGATCACCTCCGCCGCATGCGCGATCGGGTTGATGTTGGCCAGGGTGCTGGCCAGCAGGTTGTCGACCGGCGTGAACCGGTCGCCGAACAGGGTCCGGCAATCGGCCAGCGCGTCGCCGCCGCCCTCGGACGGGGCCAGCCAGGCCATGCCGATCTGGCCGCGCGGCGCGTTCAGGTGCAGGCGGCCGTCAGGCAGGAAGTGGGCGGTGGTGAGGGTCGTGCTCCAGCCGACCGCGGTGACGTCGGCGCCATGCGCCGCCGCCGTCCGCCGCAGCCACAGAGGCAGCAGCGACAGGGCGCCGCTGACGATCAGGGTCTGGCCGTCGCGCCAGTAGGGCGCCGCGTCTTGCAGGACCTGCCGGTACTGGGACGCGGGCAGGCAGATGAAGACATGGCTGTAGTCCGACAGGTCGGCCAGCCGCGCCAGCCGTTCCACCGCCACGGCGCCCTCCAGCGCGCCGACGCAGTCGAAGCGCGCCCGGCCGGGCTCGGCATGCGGCCGCAGGCGCCGCCCGGTGGGCGACCACATCGCCACCGGCAGGCCGCTGGCCCGCAGATAGGCCGCCGTGGCGCAGCCGATGCCGCCGGCCCCGACGATCGCGATACGGAAATCGTTGCGCGGCATGTCATTTCACCGAGATGTGGCGGTCGCTGATGATCTTGCCCCAGCGCTGGTTTTCACGCGTGGTGTAGTCGCGCAGCTCGGCCGGACTGGTGCCCATCACGATCACGCCCTGGTGGATCAGCTTCTGCCGCAGGTCGGCGTCGCCGAGCGCCTTGACCAGGGCGCCGTGGAGCCGGTCGATCACCGGGGCGGGAGTGCGCGCCGGCACGAACAGGGCGAAGGCGGTGGCGATCTCGAAGTCCTTGACGCCGGATTCGGCCACGGTCGGCGCCTCGGGCAGCAATGGCGAGCGCTGATCGCTGGAGACGGCCAGGGGCAGCAGCCGGCCCGACTTCAGGAACGGCAGCGAGACGCCCAGGTCCAGGAAGGCCATGTCGACTTCGCCGCTCATCACCGCCGTGGCGGCCGGCCCGCCGCCCTGGTAGGGAATGTGGGTCATCTCGATGCCGGTCAGGGCCATCAGCTGTTCGGCCGCCAGGTGGCTGGTGGACCCCTGGCCGCCCGAGGCGAAGGTCAGCCGGCCCGGCTTTTCGCGCGCCAGCGCCAGCAGTTGCGCCAGGGTCTTGACCTTCAGCGCGGGGTTGACGGTCAGCACCAGCGGGCTGGCGCCCAGCAGCGACACCGGCGCCAGGTCGCGTTCATGCTGGTACGGCAGCTGCTTGTACAGGTGCGGGCCGATCACGAAGGTGCTGTTGGTGGCGAGCAGGGTGGTGTAGCCGTCCGGCGCCGCGCGCACCGCCTGGGCGTGGCCGATCGAGCCGTTGGCGCCCGATTTGTTCTCGATCACGATGGGCTGGCCCAGCTCCTTGGCCAGGACGGTGCCCAGCTGGCGCGCCAGCAGATCCACCGCGCCGCCCGGCGGCCACGGCACGATCAGGTTGACGGGCCGTTGCGGGTAGGCGCCCGCGGCCGTGGCGGACTGGGCGCCGGCGTTGCCGCCCCATAGCAGGCAGAACGGAAGCAGCAAGGTTGCCAGGCGGATACTGCGCGGGAGGATCATGGCCATCTCCAGGGATTGACGGCCACAGTGTAGGAAGGCGGCGCGGGGCCGGCCATCGACAAATGGTCAACGCGCCTTAACGGGACGTTGAGCGTGCGGCGACGACGCTATACCGGGGTGACCGGCCCCCGTCCGAAGAACACGCCCTCCAGATTCAGCATGAAGATCCCGAACTGGGCGTCGATCGCCTCCGGCGACCAGCCGCCCACGTGCGGGGTCAGCAGCAGGCGGTCCTGCGCGATCAGTGCCGGGGGCGGGGCGGGTTCGCTTTCATAGACATCCAGCGCCGCCCCGGCGATGCCGCCGGACGCCAGCGCGGCGGCCAGGGCCTGCGTATCCACGATGCTGCCCCGGCCGACATTGACCAGATAGCCGCCCGGGCCGAGCTCCCGCAGCACGGCCGCATTGACCATGTGCCGCGTCGCCGCGCCGCCGGGCATGGCGCAGACCAGCACGTCGCACCAGTGCGCCAGCGCCAGCGCGTCATCGAAGTACTGATAGTCGAATTCCCGCCGCGCGCGGCGGTTGTGGTAGCCGACCGCCATCCTGAAAGCCTGGGCGCGGCCGGCGATGCGTTCGCCCACCGAGCCCAGGCCCAGGATGCCGAGGCGCTTGCCCGAGACGTTGGTGGGCAGGGCGATGGCCGTGCGCCAGACGCCTGCGCGGCACAGCCGGTCCAGGGTGCGGAAATCGCGCATCGCCGCGATTACCATGCCCATGGCGTGGTCCGCGACGCATTCGTCGTTGGCGCCGCGCCCGTTGGTCACCCAGATGCCGCGGGCCTGGGCCGCCGCCACATCGATGTTCTCGTAGCCGGCGCCCATGCTGGCGACCAGCCTGAGGCGGGGCAGCCGGTCCATTTCATCGGCGCGCAGCCCCAGCAGGCCGATGGTCAGCACCGCCTCGAATTCGGCGCCGCGGGTCTGCACGACGCGGGCCCGCTCTTCGGGCGTCAGCGCGAAGGTGGGTTGATGGCGCTGCCGCAGGGCCGCCTCTTGCGCGGGACCCAGCTCGCAGAGCACCAGAACGGAAATGCTCATAGACGGATTGCTCTCTCTGAAACTGCCACGATCTGCTCCTTGCTGTGCGTGTCGGGGTGCGACTGTAGTGGCCCGCTCAATGAAGAACAATCGCTAAAATCAACCGGAATTATTCAAAAAAACTGATCAATGACTTCCGACATCAATTTCAATCTGCTCCGCGCCTTTCTCCTGATCGCGGAGACCAGGAGCTTTCGCGGCGCGTCGGAACAGGCGCATCGCTCGCAGTCGGCGATCAGCGCGCAGATCAAATTGCTCGAGGCGCAGGTGGGCGCCGAGCTGTTCCACCGCACCACGCGCAGCGTCCAGCTGACGGCGGCCGGCAAGCAGCTGTTCGACGCCGCCCGGCGCGGCGTGCGCGAGGTCGAGGCGGGGGTGAGGGAGGTGCGGGAGACGCTGGCCCTGCAGGCCGGCCACGTGGCGGTCGCGGCCACGCCGATTGCCGCCGCCGCGTTGCTGCCGCCCGTGCTGGCCCGCTTCGAGACCCTGTATCCCGGCGTCCGGATGTCGGTGCGCGAGCGGCAGTCGGCGGACGTGCAGGCCCAGGTGCTGCAGGGCGAGGTGGATTTCGGCGTGGTGCCCGGTCCGATGGGCGCCGAATGCGAGTTCGAGCCGCTGGTGACCGAAGAGATCTGCGCGCTGATGGCGCCCCGTCTGTGCCCGGACGCGGCGGACCCGATGCCGTTGAAGGACGTCGCCCGCTTGCCCTTGCTGCTGCTCAGCGACGCCACGTCGCTGCGCATCCTGCTGGACCAGGCGGCGGCGCGGGCGCGCATCCGCCTGACGCCGAAGTACGAATGCATACAGGCCCATACCTTGATCGCGATGGCCGCGGCCGGGCTGGGCGTGGCCATTCTTCCGCGGCTGGCTTTGCCCGCCAGGCCCCCCAAGGGGCTGCGGATCTGCCGGTTGTCGCCATCGCTGACGCGCCAGATGGGGCTCCTGACCCTGCGGGGGCGCCGGCTGGCGCCCGCCGCCGACAAGCTGGCCGCCCTGGTTCGGGAGGCCGCGGCGAAGGTGGTCGCGCGCTAGGGTTGCCGCCGGGTCGTCGCCGCGCCGCGATGCTCGTCTCGCAACCGATGATTGCTTCCCCAAGGCCGCCATCGTCGCATCGTGGGGCGGCGACAACGGATCGCCTTTAAACTGTGTCTCTTTGCCAGATGCCGGAATCGTTGCCCATGAAAGTCCCCCGAGTCGATGACAAGCCGCCGCGCCCGCCGCGTACCAAACCCGCGGAGGTCCGGCTGGAGGAATTGATGGCCGCCGCCGAAAAGCTGTTCCTGGCCAACGGGGTCGAAGCCACCACCATCAATGCGATCGTGGAAGAGGCCCAGGTCGCCAAGGGCACGTTCTACCACTACTTCTCCGCCAAGACCGACATGCTGGCGGCGTTGGCCCAGCGTTACACGCGCCAGTACCTGGAAGCGCTCGAACGCGCCGTCGATGCCTGTGCCGCGGATGACTGGGTGGGCAAACTGGGGGCGTGGGTGCATGCCAGCGTCCAGACCTACGCCGACACCTACCGCACGCACGACATCGTCTACAGCAATCACCACCACCACGACCGCCAGAACCGCGACAAGAATGCCATCCTGGACCAGCTGCTCGGCATCCTGGAAGGGGGCAGGGCCGCCGGGGTGTGGGCGCTGCCCCGACCCCGGATCACGGCGCTGCTGATCTATTCGGGCGTGCATGGCGTGACGGACGACGCCATCGCGGCACGCCTGGAGGATTGCTCGGAATTCGCCCGTGACGTTGCCGCGGACTGCCTGTGCATGCTGGGCGTGCCGCCGCCAGCCATGTCTATGCGCTCCCCGCCAGCGCGTTGACCAGCGGGGCGACGCAGGGCGCCTGCGCCAGATCGTTGATCCGCGCGGCGACAAGGGGGGCGGCGCGGCGCATGGCGGCGCTGGCGGACAGGCTGCAGCACAGCATGAATTTGCGTTCGAGCGCGGCCTGGTCGAGCGGGTTTTCCGGCCATCCCCGTCCATACGCGGCCGCCACCACGACCGGCGCGGCATCGGCAGGCCGGATCTCCAGGCGGCAGGCATCGAAGCGCGCCAGCGAGGGATCTTCGATGATCTCCACCCGTTGCGCCAACGCCTGCACGGCCGGTTCCCGGGCCGCCCTGGCGGTGAACTGCGCCGGGGTGGCGGCGCCGCGCAGCAGGGCATTGGCCACGATATAGCGGGCGCTGAACTGCGCATCGATTTCGGCGGTTTCCGCCGGGGCATAGGGCGCGCCGCACACCATGCGCATGGTGGGCGACACATGCAGCCGCAAGGTGCTGCCAGCCAGCCGCGGTCGCGGCAGTTCATGGCGACGCGCCAGCAATGCGTCCGTCAGCGCCAGCAGGATGCTGCAATGCGGGTAGGGCTTGAAGCAAGTCGCCTCGCGCCCCAGGTAGCGGTGCCCCAGATCGGCCGTCAAGGCGCTCAAGTCCGGCTCACCCGGCGCGTAGAGTCGGAAAAAGCCATTTTCGCCGCCCAGGATGCGGCGGGGGCCGGTCAGGCCGGCCTGCGCCATTTGCGCGGCTTCGATCGCGTGGCGCGCCACCATGGCCTGGCCGATGCGGACCGCAAGGACCTTGTCCTGATAGTGCTGGAAGGTGCCGATGCCGGAATCGAACGCCAGCCCCACCGCCGACGTGAAGGATTCGCGCGGCAGGCGCAACAGCCTGGCCGCGATGACGGCGCCGGAGAACAGGCCCAGGACATTGGAATCGAAGCCGCGGTAGAAGAAACCGTGGGCCTGCGCGGCCAGATTGATACGCTGGCCGACATCCTGGCCGATGGCCAGCGCCGCGAGCAATTCGCGCCCGGAGGCGCCGCAGTGCTCCGCCATGGCCAGCGCGACCGGAATATCCGAGGAGCTTGGATGCCAGCCCGGAGAGATCACGTCGCAGAAATCCAGCGCCCGCGCGCGCACGGCATTGACGAAGGCCGCCTGGCCCGCGGCCAGGCGGGTGTCGGTGCCCAGCACGGTGGCTTCCTCGGCGCCGCTCCAGCGCCGCGCCAGCGACAGGGCGGCGTCGACCCCGGAGGCGTCGTAACCCGCGGCCAGGCAGGCCAGGTGGTCGAGCAGGCGCAGACGCTGGAACGCCAGGGTGGCAGGCGGGATATGGTCGCTGTGGACCGCGTGGGCGGCGTCGAGCAAGGGTGAGATCGGATCCTGGGCGTACATGGGGTTCTCCCGGTTCAAGGCATGAAGGCTGGGCGCGCGCCGACGGTGGCGCTGGCGTGGTCGTGGGCATGGCTCAGGCACAACGCATTCAGTCCGGCGTCCAGGCCCGAGTACCAGGCGCCGCCCGCCAGCATCATGCGTTCGCCGTAGTTGCGCAGATAGGCCTGCGCGCGCTCGGCGGCATGGCCAACGGGATAAAGCGCCAAGGTCTTGAGCAAGGCCGGCGCCTGGACGCCGGCCGCCGGGCGGATGGCGCCGAACGGCGCGTCCATGAGCCCGGCCGTGTTGGCGTTGCTGCCCGCCTGGCCGGCAAAGCAGTGGATGACCGCGCAGAGCAGCGGCGCGCCCGCGTTACCCTCGGGCGCGTGGCGCGGGCAATCGAACTTGGCCGTCCCGGCGGCGCCCGGCGGCACCAGCGCCCCGTCCGCCAGCCGGATCGCCCGCCAGGCGCCGGCGCGCGCGGACAGGTCGGCCTGCACGGCGTCGTTGTCGGGGATGATCTGGATTTCACCGTCCAGCAGCCGCAGGCCGGCGGTCCATTCCCACAGGTTGCCGCACAGGTCGGCAATGCCGTGCGCCGTGCCGTCGTGCCGCCAGCGGTCGGGCCCGGAGCCGGTCAGGGTGGCGGGGTTGCCCTGGGCGCAGCCGGGCGCGCGGCCATCGACCCGCACGCCATGCTGCCCGGGCGCCACGGCGTCCCGGCCTTGGTCGGTATTGCCGCGCGGGAGGTGGCCGCGTTCGCGGCACCATTGCGCCAGCGCGGCCCGTTCGGCATTGGTGGCCAGGTGCCAGCCGGGGCCGCAGGCCCGCGCGGCCCGATGGGCTTGATCGAAATCCATGCCGCTGCCGGGCGCCTGGCCGGGCAGGCTGAGCAGTTCGCCGGCGCGTATCACGCCGCCATAGGTGCCGTAGAAGAACACCTGCTGCTGCCGTCCGGCCAGAACGAATGCGGGGTGTTCGCCGCCGGGAAAATCCTGCCGCAGGATCAGGTTCATGTAGCTGGCCTGTCCGCGGCGGGTATACAGCACGGTGCGCCGTCCGCCCGAGGCGCGTTCCACGCGGGCGCGCAGCGCGTCCTGTTTCCAGTAGGTGATCATGGCGATGGCTCCGGTGAATTCTGGCGTAGCGAACCGTCGACAATGACCTGCCAGTGCCCTTGGGAGCAGGGCTCGACCCGCGCGTCGACGCCATAGACCCGCGCGAGCAAGGCCGGGGTGATGACCTGTCGCGGCGCGCCCTGGGCGAACACGCCTGTCTGGTGCAGCACCACGGCATGGTCGGCAAAGCGCAGCGCGTGATTGAGGTCATGGATCGCCATGACGATGCATAGCGACCGCTGGCGCGACAGCCCGCGCAGCAGGGCCAGCACCTCGTATTGGCGTTGCAGGTCGAGCGCGCTGGTGGGCTCGTCCAGCAGCAGGATGCGGGGCGATCGGATCAACGCCTGGGCGATCGACACCAGCTGGCGCTGCCCGCCGCTCAACGCCGCCAGTTCACGCCCGGCCAGGTCGCCGATCCGCAGGGCTTTCAGCAGATGCGTCACGGCGTCGAGTTCGGTCTCATCGACCGACCAGCCCGCCCCTTGCTTGGCCGCGAGCAGTACGGCCTCGAACACCCGCAGCGACGATCCGCTGGAGATGTCCTGCGGCACGTGGGCGGGGCGATTGGGGTGCTGCGGCGGCCACGACACGACCGACCGGCCCGCCACCGCGACCGCCCCCGGACCGGACAACTCCCCCGCGATGCGGCGCAACAGCGTCGACTTGCCCGCCGCGTTCGACCCCAGCAAGGCGGTCACGCTGCCCGGCATCAACCCGGGCAGGTCGATCCCGTGCAGCACGCGTCGGGCGCCGTATGACGCGCCCACGCCGCGCACGTCGAGCAGGGGCGCGCTCATGGCCGCCTCCGGCGCAGGATCAGGGTGAAGAACAGCGGCACTCCCACCAGCGAGGTGACAATGCCGATCGGCAAGGTCTGGCCGGGCAGCACCGACTTGCTGAGCACCGAGGCGGCGGACAGCAGCAGCGCGCCGCACAGCGCGGCGGCCGGCAGCAGGAAGCGCTGGTCTTCGCCCACCACCATCCGCGCGATATGCGGTCCCACCAGCCCGATGAACCCGATGGTGCCGACAAACGACACGCAGACCGAGGCCAGCAGGCTGCCCAGCAGGATGCTGCTCAGGCGCAGCCGGGCGACGGGAATGCCCAGGCTGGCCGCGCGCGCCTCGCCCAGCCGCAGCGCCGTCAGGGCCCATGCCTGGCGCGCAAAGACCAGCCAGACCCCGGCAAGCACGCCGCCCATGATGGCCAGCTTGAGCCAGTTCGCGCGCGACAGGCTGCCCATGGTCCAGAACACGACGGCCGATAACGCCTGGTCCGGCGCGACATACTGCAGGGCTTCGAGCAGGGCGGTAAACGAGAACACGAGTGTCGTGCCCAGCAGCACGATCATCTCGCTGCTGATGCCCGGTTTGCGGCTCAGGCGGTGGATGAACAGCGCGGCGCCCATGGAAACGAGAAAGGCATTGGCCGGGATGGCATACGCCACGGCCGCAGCGGGCAACAGCGTCACGCCCAGCACCAGGCCGATGGCGGCGCCGAAACTGGCGGCGGCGGACAGGCCCAGCGTAAAGGGGCTGGCCAGCGGATTGTTCAGCACGGTCTGCATCTGCACGCCGGCCACCGCCAGGCTGGCGCCGACCACCAGCGCGGACAGGGCGACCGGCAGGCGCAATTCCCAGAAAATGACCTGCACCGCCAAGGGCGCATCCGGCCGCCACAAGGCGGCCAGGATTTGCCCGGGCGGATAGACCGCCTGGCCGGTCGAGAGATCCAGGCCCAGGCAAGCCAGCGTCAACAGGGCGATGCCGAGCAGGATCAGGCGCCGGCGCCGGACCAGTCGCCGGTAGGCCCGCCGGCCTTGTTCGCGTTCGGCCGGCGAGGCGGGGTGCGGGGCGGACAGCGCAGAGCGTTCGTGTGTCATGAGTCGGTGTTCAGGCTGAGCCAGTAGCCCGGTTGATAGGCAACGGGCAGGAATCGCGCATGCAGTTCGCGAAAGGTGGCGTCGGGATCGAGCGTGGCGAAACGCTCGGGATGCAGCCACTTGGCGACCTTCTGCAAGGCGACGAAGTAGTAGGGGTTGTCATAGAAGGGGTGCCAGATGGCGTGTACCCGCCCCCGCCGCACGGCGGCGAGCGTGCGATAGGCCGGCCGCTGCATCAGGCGCCGCAGGCGCGCGTGGCCTTCGGACGGATCGGCGCCCGGGCCGAGATTGACCCAGTCGCCCGTCGGCGAATACAGCCTCCAGTCGGCCCCGGTCACCAGAATGACTTCCGGATCGGCGGCGATCACCTGCTCGGGGTGCAACGTGCCAAAGGTGCCGTGCAACCAGTGCGATCCCAGGTTGTCGCCGCCGGCGGCCGTGACCAGTTCGCCGAAATTGCCATCGCCATAGGAAAGGCAGCAATCGTCATACAGGCCGGCCGCCCGCTCGACCATGACGCTGGGGCGATGGCCGAGGTCCCGCAACGGCGCCATGACACGGTCGATCTGTCGCTGGCGAAACCGCAGGAAGGACTGGGCGCGGACAGGCTCGCCCAGCACCTCGCCCATGATTTCGATGCTGCGTCGGGTGTTCTCGAACATGCGCGTGCGGAAGTCGACGTAGGCCAGGGGCACGCCGGCCCGCGCCAGCCGCGCCGCCAGGCCGGACGATTCGGCGGCGGCGCGCGAGCTCAGGTTCAACACCACCACGTCCGGTTCCAGCGAAATCGCCAGTTCGATGTCGATGGCGCCCACATTGGAGCCGCGAAACGTGGGAATGCGGTCGATCGTGGGAAAACGCTGGCGATAAGCCTGGTAGCCCCCCAGGTCGGCGGAACGGAAGTTGTCGCCCCAGCCCACGATGGGCGTGAATGGATCGTCCGGACGCAGTAGCGCGACCACGTAGGCCAGCGGGCCGTCGCCCAGCACGATACGGCGGGCCGGCAGGCGCGCCCGCACCGGGCGGCCGGCGATATCGGTCAGCGTGGCGGTGCCCTGCGCGGTGCCGCCCGCCGTGGCCAGAGGCAGCAGCGCGGCGCCGGCCATGCCGCGCAGGATCGCCCGGCGGGGGCGGGAGGGTGTCACGGGCACGGCGTCACCAGCGGTAGCTCAGGGTCGCGACGGCGCTGCGGTCCTGGCCAATGAAGCAGTACATCGCCGATACGCAACTGGCGACGTAATGCTTGTTGGTCAGGTTGCTGACGTTCAGCCCCAGGCTGGCGCCGCGCAGGCCGGGCGAGAGCCGGGCCAGGTCATAGCTGACGGCCATGTCCAGCAGCGTGACGGCGGGCACCTTGAAGGTGTTGGCCGGGTCGCCGTAGGTCGAGCCCAGGTAGCGCACGCCGACGCCAGCCAGCAGGCCCGCCAGCGGGCCGCCGCCGACGCGGTAGTCCACCCAGGCCGAGGCGCTGTGGCGCGGGGTCTGGGCCAGGCTCTTGCCGCGATACGCCGCATCCTTGACCAATTGATTGTCCAGGTAGGCATAGCTGGCGATCAGGTTCAGGCCGGGAGCCAGCCGGGTGTTGGCCTGCAGTTCGACGCCTCGCGAGCGCACTTCGCCCGATTGCGTCCAATAGCCCAGATGCCGGGTATCCGATGTCTTGACGTTGGTCTGGTTCAGCTGGAACACGGCCGCGCTCAGCATCGTGCTCGAATTCGCGGGTTGGAACTTCACGCCCGCTTCGTACTGGGTCGCCTCGGTCGGCTTGAAGGCGCTGCCGCCGTAATCGTTGCCCAACACCGGGTCGAACGAGGTGGCATAGCTGAAGTAGGGCGAGAGGCCGTTATCGAAGACATAGCCCAGGCCCGCGCGCGTGCTCCATTTGCGGTCTTTCTGTTCGCTGCGCTTCCAGACGGGCGAATAGCTGCGCGATTCATCCTCGGTTCTGGAGGAGTCGTGCCGCGCGCTCAACGTCAGGCGCCAGCCTGCGTAGGCCACCTGGTCCTGGGCGTAGACGCCCACGCGGTCAAAGCGCTGGCGCACGTTGTAGGGCCAACGGGTCCTGCTGTCGGTGAAATCCGGTGTGGCGACAGGGCGATAGTGGTCGGGATCGTAAGGGTCGAACGCCACCGGATCCATGCGATACGAGTCGTTGCGCAACGTGCCCTTGGCGTAGTCAACGCCCAGCAGAAGGGTGTGCCGGGTCGGGCCGAGGTCGAAGCTGCCAGTGAGGTTGTTGTCGGCCGAGAAGGTGTTGGAACTGGCCGGGGCCAGGCCGTAGGTGCCTTCGAGCCACAGGTGGCCGGCCCGGTTCTGATAGCCGTAGATCGAGGTGCGCTGGATGTCGGAGTCGACGTACATGTAGCGCATGTTGCTGTTGAAGGACCAGCCATTGCCGAAATCATGGCTGAACAACGAGCTGATCGAATCCTGCTTGCGGCTCGATCCCTGGAAATCCATGTCGGTGTAATTGCGTCGGCGGTCCACCCGCGGATACGGGCTGCCATTCAGGCCCAGGGCGACCGCCGGCAGGCTGTTGTAGTCGGGAATCTCGGGCTCGCGCGAATGCGTGGCCAGCAGCGTCCACGAAGTCGAGGCCGTGGGCCGCCAGGTCAGGGCGGGCGCCAGATAGACGCGCTGGTGCCTGACGTCCTCGACCTGGCCCTTGGCGTCCAGGCCGATCGCGGTCAGCCGATAGAGCCATTGGCCGTCCTGGTCGAGCGGGCCGGTGGTGTCGATCGCGATCTGCCGGCGGCCGAAATTGCCCATCTGCAGATTGATCTCGTGGGCGGATTCCGCCTGCGGCCGGCGGCTGACCTGGTTGACGATGCCGCCGCCCGTGCCCTGGCCGTACACCGCCGAAGCCGGCCCCCGCAGCACTTCCACGCGCTCCAACGCGAACGGATCCACCTGCGTGGTCCAGGTCGATACGTTGGTGATCATGCGCAGGCCGTCCAGGTAGTAGTCCGCGTCCACGCCCCGGATCCGGGTCAGGTCCAGCTGGCCGCCGAATCCGCCGTACTTCTCGCTGTAGGCGCCAGCGGTATAGCGCAACGCCTGGCTGGCGCTGGCCGGCTGCTGCACGTCCATCTGCCCGCGCGTGATGACGGAGATCGACTGCGGCGTCTCCAGGATGGGGGTTGCGGTCTTGGTGCCGGCGCGGGATTGCTCCGCCACGTATCCGTGGACCGGCCCTTCGGCGCCCGCGTCGCTGTCGCCGCTGACCGTGACGCCGGCAAGGGTGGGTACTTCGGCGGCGGCGTCGCCAGGGTTGCCTTGCGGGGGCGCGGCCAGGCCGGGCGAGGGCAGGGCCAGCAGGGACGCCAGCAGCAGCCCGGCGCGGGCGGCAACGCCGCGAATTGCCTGGGCAGGGGGCGCGCAAAGGGGGCAAGCAGAGGCGGGGCGAGCCTCGAATCGGCAGGTCATCGTGTACATCCGTGTGGGCAGAAAGCGGTGCAGTATATTCATCGACCGACCGTCGGTCAATGTAAATAAATCGCATTTGCGCTTCGATGGGCGATGCCGCAGGAACGGGGCGAGCGGGTGGAGGAGGGGCGGATTTCGTGTACGAGAGGCAAATTCCCTCGAATACCGCCTCTGTCATGCTGAATATATAAAATCATACATATGCTGTATGATATAAAACGTATATATGAAATTAATCACGATAAGATTCCATTATCGTGAGTAAATAACCGACTTGAACCGGGAAATCGAGCCATGGCCACGGGAATTACGGAATTGGATGTCTGGCGCGCCTCCGACGCCTTGCTGCTGGAGGGCGCGCGGCCCACCATCGAGCGGGTGCGCCAGAAGATCGGGCGTGGCTCGCCCAATACGGTCAGTCCGCACCTGGAATCCTGGTTCCGATCGCTGGGCGCGCGCATCCAGGATCCGGGCGCGTTCGCGGCGCCCGCCGCGGTGCCCGAGCCGGTGGCCCAGGCCGCCGCGCATTTCTGGGAATCGGCGCTGGCCGCCGCCCGCGCCGAGCAGGCCGAGGCCAACCGACAGCGCTGGGCGGAACTACATGAAGAGGGCGAGCGGCTGGATGCGCTCACCGAACAGCTGCGCCAGCGCGAAGCCAATCTGGAACACCGCGAACGCGACCTGGAGGCCGGCCTGAAGGTCGCCACCGGCCAACTGGCCGCCACCGAGGAACGCCTGCGGGCGGCCGAGGCCCAGTTGCGCCAGCGCGACGAAGCCGTGGCGGTGGAGCAACGGCAGTTGGCGGACGCCCGCGGCGCCTTGCTGGCTCACGTGGCCGATGCCGAGCGCGCCCGGGGCGAGCAGGCCGAGGCCCTGGCCGCCACCCAGGAGCGTCATGCCGCCCATGAGCGCCGCTGGCTCAACGAGCTGGACGCCGAGCGCGGCCAGGTCAAGCGCCTGCAGGCCCGGCTGGACGAATTGCAGGCCGCCCAGCAGCAACAGGCCGAACAATCGCGCCAGGCCCTGGCGCAGGCGGCCGAGCGCCAGCGCGGCGCCGAGTCAGAGGCCGCCGAGCGCCTGCGGGCGGCCCAGGCCGAGGTCCTGGCCGCGCGCGGGGAAGCCCAGGCGCAGCTGAGCCGGCAACTGGCCGATGTGGCCGTCGCGCAGGAAGCGCTGCAGGCCTCGCGCCGCCGCGAGCAGGACCTGACCCAGCGCCTGGCGGCCAGCGATGCCCAGCAGGCGGACCTGCTGGGCCAGTTGCGGACCCGCGACGGGCAGTTGCTGGAACTGACGCGGCACCTGATTGCCGCCCGGGTCGCCGTGCGGCCCACGCCGGGCGGGACGAAATAGGGGGTACCGGCGGGGTTTTCGGATAAATTCGTACACGGCCCGATCCTTGCGCGGCCGTTGCCTGGAGCACCGCTTGAACCCGAACCCACGCCCGAACGCGGACCTTGCCCGCAACCTGCTCGTCATCGTCATCCTGTCGGCCTTGATGATCGGCAGCCTGTATGTGCTGAAACCCTTCCTGTTCGGGCTGATCTGGGCCACCACCATCGTGGTGGCGACCTGGCCGGTGATGCTGGCGGTGCAGAAGCGCTGCGGCGGCCGGCGCTGGATGGCGACGGTGGCCATGCTGATCGTGCTGCTGGTGGTGATCGTGCTGCCGCTGTACCAGGCCATCTCCACCCTGGCGCTGCATGGCGGCGCCATCATGACCGCCATCAAGAGCTTGCCCGACTACGCCCTGATGGCGCCGCCGGGCTGGGTGCAGGGCATCCCGCTGGGCGGGCCGCGCATCGCCCAGGAATGGCAGGCGCTGGCCGATGCCGGCGCGGGCGGACTGCTGGCGCGCCTGGAGCCCTATGTGACCATGGCGGCCAAGTGGCTGCTGAGCAATGCGGCCATCGTCGGCGTGTTCGTGATGCACATGTTGATCACCATCGTCATCGCCGGCATTCTCTATAGCCAGGGCGATGTCGCCGCCAATTTCGTGCAGCGCTTCGCCAATCGCCTGGCTGGCCATCGCGGCGTGTCGGCGATCCGCCTGGCGGGCCTGTCGATCCGCGCGGTGGCGCTGGGCATCGTGGTGACGGCGGTGGTGCAGTCGGCGCTGGGCGGGCTGGGCCTGTGGATCGCCGGGGTGCCGGCGGCCGGGATCATCACCGCACTGATGCTGATGCTGTGCCTGGCCCAGCTGGGGCCGTTCCTGCCGTTGCTGGGCGGCGTGGTCTGGCTGTTCCAGAACGACATGAAGGTGGCCGCGGTCCTGCTGCTGGTGTGGGCGGTGCTGGTGACCATGCTCGACAACCTGCTGCGGCCGATGCTGATCAAGCGCGGCGTGAATCTGTCGATGCTGCTGATCCTGGCGGGAGTGCTGGGCGGCATGTTCGCCTTCGGCATCGTCGGCCTGTTCATCGGCCCGGTGATCCTGGCGGTGACCTCGACGCTGCTCAAGGCCTGGGTCGACGAGGTGCCGCCGCCCGAGGCCAACGCGCCGGCCGTGGCCCGTCAGCCCACCGATCTCTGAGGCGTCGCGGGCCGGGCATCGGCCCGCGCCTGCCTGGCCGCCTAGGCGTCCGGCGAGACCGCAAGCTGGTGCAATTTTTATTGCCGCCAGGTCCGTATCCTTGGCGGGTGCGCCGCGATCCGCGGCGCGTCGCCCGCCCGCAACCAGGAGACCTCCGTGACGACCGACTCCCCGCAACCCTTCGATTGGCGCCTCGCCGTGGTCGATCCGACGCCACGGGCGCCCGCGGGCTTCCGCTCGCTGGTCACGCCGACCAGTCGCGGCTCGACCACGCTGTTCGAGCGCGCCGCCGACCTGCGCGACGATTGGGACGCGGAAAAGGCGCCGTATACCTATGGCCTGCACGGCACCCCCACCGTGCTGGAGCTGGGCGCGCGCATCGCGCAACTGGAGCAGGGGCGCCACTGCTTCATCACGCCGGGCGGGCAGGCCGCCATCGCCTTGATCTACCTGGCTTTCTGCGGCGCCGGCGACCACGCGCTGCTGCCGGATACCGCCTACGGTCCCAACCAGGGGCTGGCCGGCGGCCTGCTCAAGCGGCTGGGCATCGAGGTGCAAACCTACGATCCGCTGATCGGCGCGGGCATCGCCGCGCTGCTGCGGCCCAATACCCGGCTGGTCTGGTGCGAGAGCCCGGGCTCGGCCACCATGGAAATCCAGGACGTGCCGGCGATCGCGGCGGCCGCGCACCGGGCCGGCGCGGTGGTGGCGCTGGACAATACCTACGCCGCCGGCGTGCTGTTCGATGCCTTCGCCCACGGCGCGGACGTCACCATGCAGGCGCTGACCAAGTACATCGGCGGCCACAGCGACCTGCTGCTGGGCTCGGTGACCTGCCGCGACGAGGCGCACTACCGGGCGCTGGGCGAGGCGCGCAATTTCCTCGGCATGGCGGCCTCGCCGGACGATTGCAGCCTGGCGCTGCGCGGACTGCAGACTCTGGGGGTGCGGCTGGCGCAACTGGAGCGCGGCACGCTGGAGGTGGCGCAATGGCTGGCGCGCCGGCCCGAGGTGCGGACGGTGCTGCACCCGGCCTTGCCATCGTGCCCGGGCCACGAGATCTGGAGGCGCGATTTCACCGGCTCGGCCAGCGTGTTTTCGATCGTGTTGCGGGACGGCCCCAGCCGTGCGCAAATCGAGGCCTTCGTCGACCGGCTGGCGCTGTTCAAGATCGGCTACAGCTGGGGCGGCGTGACCAGCCTGGCGGCGCCATACTTCAACCTGCGCCGCACGCTGCGTCCGTATGGCGACCGGCTGGTGCGCCTGAATGTGGGGCTGGAGCCGCCCGCCGCGCTGATCGCGGACCTGGAACAGGCGTTCGCGGCGCTGGCCTAGGGCCTGTTCACGCGACCAGGAGCCGTGCATTGGCCCTGGCGCGGGAACGGCCGTCGCGGCGCCCGCTCGCGGCGGCGGCCGCCGGAAAGGGCGTAACATCTCGAGCCAGGCGCTGCCGCCGCGTTCGCGCGATGCCTCGCGGCGCCGGCCTTTCCCGTTTTTGACGCAGTTTCCAAGATGACGACGTACCCGCCGATTGCTTTCCCCTCCCGTTCCCTGGCCTCCCTCCGACAGGCGGACCGGCCATGAGCGACAGCGTCCGCCTGGCCAAGCGCCTGGCCACCGAACAATCCTGTTCGCGCGGCGACGCCGAACGCTATATCGAGGGCGGCTGGGTCGCCGTGGACGGCAAGGTGGTCGAGGAACCCGGCTATCGCGTCCAGCCCGGGCAGGCCGTCAGCCTGTTGCCCGGCGCCCGCCTCGAAGAGATGCGCCCGGTCAGCGTGCTGGTGCACAAGCCGGCCGGCCTGTCGGCCTCGGATCCGGCCGAATCGGCGCTGGACCTGGTCGTGCCCGCCAACCTGATGCCGGGCGACCGCTCGGGCCAGCGCTATCTCAAGCGCATGTTCAATGGCCTGAAGCTGGCCACGCCGCTGGAACGCGCGGCCAGCGGGCTGGTGGTCTACACCCAGGAATTCGCGGTGGCGCGCAAGCTCATCGAAGAGGGGCGCCACGTCGAGCAGGAATACATCGCGCAGGTGCGCGGCACGCTCGATGCGGCCGCGCTGGCGCGCCTGCAGCGCGGCCTGGCCTATGAGGGCCGGCCGGCCACGCCGATGAAGGTCAGCTGGCAGAATGAGAGCCACCTGCGCTTCGCGCTGAAGACGCCCGCCCTGGGATTCATCGAGTACGCCTGCGACAGCGTCGGGCTGCAACTGCAAGCCCTGCGCCGCATCCGTATCGGCCGTCTGCCGATGGCCGGACTGGCCGCGGGGCAGTGGCGCTACCGGCTGGAATACGAGCGCTTCTAGCGCCGCGGCGCGGGCGTGGCCACGGGACGGGGCGTTCGAGACGGCATTCGCCCGCCGCATGCGCTGTTACGGACTTAAAGTAGATTCTGGAATAAGTTGAAGTGGATTCTGGAATCATGCGATTCCAGACTTCATCCTGATTCTCCGTTTGTTATTTAATTTATTGATAAATAAGAATAATAAAAATGATCTGAAAGGGATGGCATATGCCGGCAAGGCAGCACGAGCGACACGCTCCGCAGGATCCGGCACGGCGCGGCCTGCTCAAGGCCGCCGGCGCGCTGGGCCTGTCCAGCCTGGCGCTGGCCGGTTGCGCGAGCCGCGTGGCCGCGCCGGCGGACCGTGGCGAGGCGGCGCCATCTTCCGGGCCGTCTTCGGCGGCGCCGCGGCGCGATGCGCCCGTGCCGGCCTTGCGTCCGGGCGGCCGTGTCGCCATCGTGGCGCCGGCCTCGGCGGCCGATGGCGCGGCCTTCGAGGCGGCGGAATGGCTGCAGGCGCGCGGTTACGACCCGCGCATCATGCCGGCCGCGCTGACGCGCAGCGATCCGCCCTATGACTACCTGGCCGGTGACGACGACGCCCGGCTGAACGACCTGCACGCGGCCTTTGCCGACCCGGCCATCGACGCCATCTGGTGCCTGCAAGGCGGTTTCGGCTCGTGGCGGCTGGCGGACCGGCTCGACATCGGCCTGCTGCGCCAGCACCCCAAGCCCTTCATCGGCTACAGCGACATCACCGCGCTGCACCTGGCGATCCAGCGCCATGCCGGCTTCGTGACGTTCCACGGGCCGATGCTGGCGCAGGACCTGGTGGCGGGCAAGCAGGAGCCCACCGCCAGCCACGTGCTGGCGATGGTCGGCGGCCAGTTCGGGCAGGGCGCCTGGATCGACGCCCCGCCGGAATCCAACCCGGTGGTGCTGGCGCCCGGCGTGGCCAGCGGCCGGCTGGTGGGCGGCAACCTGGCGCTGATCGCCGCCATGATCGGCTCGCGCCACGAGATCGCCACGCGCGACGCCATCCTGTTCATCGAGGACGTCAACGAGGCGCTGCCGCGCATCGACCGCTTGCTGTCGCAATTGCGCGCGGCCGGCAAGTTCGATCGCATCAAGGGCGTGCTGGCCGGCAATTTCACCCGCCTGGGGCTGCCGGGGGGTGACGCGGTCGGCCAGAGCCTGTTGTTCCCGCTGCTGCTGGAGCAATTCCAGGCGCGCGGCATCCCGGTGCTGGCGGCCTGGCCCAGCGGCCATGGCGACCCCAACCTGACGCTGCCGCTCGGCGCCCTGGTGACGCTGGACACCCAGCGGCGCGGCTTGCGGCTGGAACAGGCCGTGGCGGTCCAGGCCGCGCCGCTGTAGCCCGGAGACCCGCCGCATGAATCCTTTCTTCGATACCCTGAGCCGCCGGTTGAACGCGCCCGAACGCCAGCGCCCGCGGCAGCGGCATGCCCGCGCCAAGGCGTTCCATTGCGTTTGCGGCCAGCGGGTGTTCTTCAACAACACCGAATGCCTGAACTGCCATCGGCAACTGGGCTTCGATCCGCGCCACGGCCACATCGTGGCGCTGGACCCGGGCAAGACAGATGGTTCCTGGATCGAGGCCGGGCGGGTGCGCGGCAGGACCTTCAAGCGCTGCGTCAATTTCTCGTCGCCGGCCGCCTGCAATTGGCTGCTGCCGGCCGCGCGCGCGGATCATCTCTGCATCGCCTGCAGCCTCAATCGCACCATCCCCGACCTGTCGGTGCCGGGCAATGGCGCGCTGTGGCGCAAGGTCGAGAGCGCCAAGCGCCAGTTGATCGCCCAGTTGCTGACGCTGGGGCTGCCGATTCCGCGGGCGCGCACGCCGGGCGACGGCGGGCTGGCGTTCGACCTGCTGGCGCCCTCTGACGACGGCGCGCCGCTCCTGACCGGCCATGGCCATGGGCTGATCACGCTCAATATCCACGAGGCCGACGACGCCTACCGGGTCCAGGTGCGCGAGGCGATGCACGAGCCGTACCGCACCCTGGTGGGCCATTTCCGCCACGAGATCGGCCATTTCTATTGGGACCGGCTGGTGGCCGGCAGCTCCTGGCTGGCGCCATTCCGTCAGGTGTTCGGCGATGAGCGCGAAGACTACGCGCAGGCGTTGCGACGCCATTACGAGCAGGGCGCGCCGGCCGACTGGGCGCAACGCTTCATCAGCGCCTACGCCTCGTCGCATCCCTGGGAAGACTGGGCCGAGACCTGGGCCCATTACCTGCACATGATGGACGCGCTGGACACCGCTTTCAGCTTTGGCGTGGCGCGGGTGCCGCTAGAGCAGGCCAGCGATCCATTCACCCGGGCGTCGCTGTACGACCCGGACGATCCCGAGGGCCAGGGCTTTCTCGACCTGGTCAATGGCTGGGTGGCGCTGACCGGCGTGCTCAACGAGCTGTCACGCAGCATGGGTCAGCGCGACTTCTATCCCTTCGTGCTGCCCGCCGCGGTGGTGGGCAAGCTGCAGTTCGTGCATCGGGTGATCCGGGCCGCGGCGCGCTGATGCCGCGGCCGGTTGCGGCGCGGTGCGCGCTCAGATGCGCCGCGCCGACCATTCGCCCTTGCCGGCGGCGCTGCCCTGGATGGTGGTGCCGTTGACTTCCCCGGTGTAGCGCACGCCGTCGGCGGTGAACGAGATGGTGCGGCCGTCCATGCGCGCGTCCGAGATCTCGCTGGAGCCGAGCTTGCCCGACAGCATCTGGTACTGCTGTTCCAGTTGCAGCGTGCGGCCGCCCACCTGCCAGCGGCCGTCGACCTTGGCCGGCACCACCCACAACAGCGCGTTGCAGTAGGTCTGGCAGGCCTCGGTCACGGTCTCGGAGGCATCCGGCTCCCAGTCGCCCATGCGGAAGGTGTTGGACACGATGCGGGTGCCCGGCGGCAATTCCAGCAGCTTGGGCCGCAGCTTCTCGTTGATGGTCGACAGCAGGAACATGGTGATCACATCGGCCTGCGACAGGTCGGTCTCGAACAGGTCCGCGACCTCGAACGTGGCGCGGCGGGACATGCCGGCCTTGGCCGCGTTGCTGCGCGACAGCGCCACCAGGTCGGGGTTGTACTCGATGCCCTTGGCGGTCAGGCCGCGCTGGGCGGCGGTGATGACGGTGCGGCCGTCGCCCGAGCCCAGGTCCATCAGCCGGTCCTGCGGCGTGACCTGGGCCATGTCGAGCATCTTGTCCACCAGCGTCTGCGGGGTCGGCACCCAGATGACGTCCTTGCCGTCCTGGCCGACGTCGGGCACGTAGCCTTCGGCCGCGGCGGCCTGGGGCGCGGCGGGAGTGCCTGCGCCGGCGGCGCGGGCCTCGGCCAGGATCGACAGGGACAAGGCCAGCGCCAGCGCCGATGCCATGATGGTCCAGCGGCGGGCGGGCGAGAGGGACGAATGGGCACGTTGCATGATGAAGACTCCTAGGGCGAAGAAAAGCGGGAGGGGCGGCTCATTGCAGGTCGCGCCTGTCCGGGGCGCGCGTCTCGGCGGGGCGCAGCAGCCGCAGCATCGGCACCCCCAGCACCAGCACGCCCAGGCCGATCAGGGCCCCGGCGCCAGCGTAGGCGGCGCTGGAATAGACCAGGCCGGCGCAGGTCAGCGCCAGCAGGGCCGGGGTCAGCGGATACAGGGGCACGCGGAACGGCCGCGGGCGCGCCGGGTCACGCTGGCGCAGGCGCCATACCGACGCGGCCACCAGCAGCATGAACAGCCAGAACACCGGCGCGGTGTAGGCCACCATGGTCTGCACCGCGTTGTGGCTGAAGGCGCCCACCGCCAACAGGGCCAGGGTGATGACGCCCTGCGCCAGCAAGGCGCTGACCGGGGTCTCCTTGCGTTCGTTCCAGCCGGCCAGCGCACGCAGCCGCGGCACGTCGCGGCCCAGCGCGTAATAGACGCGGGCGCCGGTGATGATGGTGCCGTTGATGGTGCTGAGCGCGGTGGCGCAGATCACCAGGCTCAGCAGGGCGGCGGCATAGGGGCCGGCGGCCAGCTGCATCACCGCCGCGCCCAGCGCCGGCGTGTCGCGCAGGCCCTGCAGGCCGAACAGTTCCAGCAGGGCGAGATTGGTCAGGAGATAGGCGCCGGTCACCACCACGGTGCCGATCAGCAGCACCCGCGCCATGTTGCGGCCGGGATTGCGCAGCTCGCCGCTGAGATAGGCGGCCTCGTTCCAGCCGCCGTAGGTCAGCAGCACGAACACCATGCCCATGCCCATCAGTCCGGCCGGGTTGCCGCCCAGCGGCGCCGGCGCGGGCGCGGCGGGCGAGGCGGTGAACAGGGCGGCGCCCAGCACCGCCGTCAGCGCCACCAGCGTCAGGATCGTGAACAGCCATTGCAGGCGCTTGGAGTGGCGGGTGCCGGCCACGTTCAGCGCGGTCAGGCCGATCACCGACAGCGCCGCGTGCACGGTGGCCCCATGCGTGCCGAGCGGCAGCAGCTGCTGCGCGTAGTCGCCATAGATGAAGGCCACCACGGCGATCGCGCCGGTCTGGATCACGGTGCAGCGCGCCCAGGCGAACAGCAGGCCGACCCGCGGCCCCCAGGCGCGCGACAGATACAGGTATTCCCCGCCAGCGCCGGGATAGGCCGCGCCCAGCTCGGCATAGCAGAGCGCGCCCACCAGCATCACCAGCCCGCCCGCGGCCCAGTAGGCCAGGTACATCGCCTCGGACGTGGCGTGCTGCGCCACCAGCGGTGGGAAGCCGAAGATGCCGATGCCGATCACCACGCCCACCAGCACCACGGTCGCATCCATCACCGACAGACCGGGCGGGCCGAGCGCGTGCGCGCCCGCGCCGCTCCCCGCGCCGGCTGCACTGGGGCTGGGGCGCAAGGAACGGGGCAAAGGCGGCATCGAAGTCTCCCGGGGATCGCCAGCGCACGGGCGTGCGGCGTGCCAGGCATTCATCCTGACAATAGGCTGAATAAAGAGTGACCCCGGGCGGGGAAGGAAAGTTTCTACGGGATTTCCCGTAGCCGATGCGGGCCGCGGTCAGGCGCGGGACGAGCCCCCGCCGGGAGGCGGGCCCGCGAAAGGGCTTACTGCTTGGGCGAAACCGGCTTCAGGCGCGACGGCACTTCGTCCAGATCGCTGCAGACGGCCAGCACTTCGGCCGGCTTCTTGCTCAGCGACAGGTAGACGTGGCCGATGCCGCTGTCGAAATAGGCGGACTCCAGCCGGTTGAGCACCACGCTGTCGCCGTTCTCGAACTGGATGCGCACCTTGCCCGACAGCACCAGCGCGAACTCCTGGCCGGGGTGGCGGATGTAGTCCTCGAACTCGACCACCTTGCGCGAATCGATCAGCGCCAGCATGGGCATCATCTTCTTGCCCGGGTATTCGCCCATCAACAGCCGGTAGTGGTAGTTGTCGGTGGCGTAGTCGCGGGCGTCGCTGAGCTTGTTCTTGACGTAGGTGGGCGCGACCTCGGCCTGGGGCGCGTCGCCCAGCATGAACATGCGCGTCATGTCGATGTCCAGCGCCCGGGCCAGCGCGGCGAACTTCTCGTAGCTCAGGGCGATCTGGCCCAGTTCGGCCTTGGACAGCGTCGATACCGCGATGCCGCTGGCCTGCGACAGTGCCTGCAGCGTCATTTTCCGGGCCTTGCGCTCGGCGCGCAGGCGGGCGCCCATTACTTCCTTGCCCACGATGTCGGGTGGGGCCGTCTTGCGGGTAGGGGCCATGTAGCGGTCTGGGCGTCTAGGGGTTTGGGAGGGAAAGCGGACGGGGCCCGCAAGCCCCGCCGCGCATACGCCGGATTGTATAAGGCGGCGCCGGTCAGGCGGGCGTGCGCGCCAGCACCCGGCCGGCATGCTCGCCGGTGAAGGCCTGCTCGCGCCAGACGGGCACGCCGTTGACATAGACCGAATGGATGCCGGCGGCGCGTTCGGTCGGCCGCTCGAAGGTGGCGGTGTCGGCCACGGTGGCCGGATCGAACACCACCAGGTCGGCGAAGTAGCCCGGCCGCAGCTGCCCGCGCTCGGCCAGGCCGAAGCGCTGGGCGGTCAGGCCGGTCATTTTCCAGACCGCCGTTTCCAGCGGGAACAGGCCCAGGTCGCGCGCGTAGTGGCCCAGCACCCGCGGGAAGGTGCCCCACAGCCGCGGATGGGGGCGTTCGTCGTGCGGCAAGCCGTCCGAGCCGATCATGGTGGGGCCGAACGCCAGGATGCGCTGCACGTCGGGCTCGTCCATCATGAAATAGATCGCGCCGGCCGGCTGCAGCTCGGGCACCACGTCGTACTTGGACTTGCCGCGCTCGGCCGCGACCTCTTCCAGGTCGCGCCCGCTCAGTTCGGGGAAGGGCTTGCACCAGGTGATGATGGTGCGGCCGGCCAGCAGCACGCGGTCCTGCTTGAGCATGGTGGAGCCGGCCACGTAGGGATAGGCGTCCAGCGACACGTCCTGGCGCGCCATGGCCGCTTCGATCAGCGGCAGGGTTTCGCGCGAACGGCCGAAGTTGGGCTGGCCCATGACCTTGTGGTGCGAGATCACCACCGGCACGTCCAGCTCGCGGCCGATGCGGAAGGTTTCCTCCAGCGCCGCCACGATGTGCTCGCCCTCGTCGCGCATGTGGGTGGCATAGATGCCGCCATGCGTGCTCAGGGGGCGGCAGACCTCGATGATCTCCTCGGTGGTGGCGCGCGCCGCGGGCGGGTAGAAGGCGCCGGTCGAAATGCCGATGGCGCCGCTGGCCATGGCTTCCTCGGCCAGCGCGCGCATGGCGTCGATCTCGGCGTCGGTGGCTTCGCGCTGCAGGTCGGGCATGACGGCGGCGCGCAGCGTCGAGTGGCCCACCATGCAGGCGGCATTGACCGCCGCGGGCGTGGCGCGCAGGGCGTCCAGGTAGTCGGCGAAGCGGGCGAATTGATAGGAGCCGCCTTCGTCCAGCAGGTCCAGCGGCGCCGGCGGGTTGGCGTGCGCCAGCGGCGCCAGGCTGATGCCGCAGTTGCCCGTGACCACCGTGGTGACGCCCTGCGAGATCTTGGGCGTCATGTCGCGGCGCTTGAGCAGGTAGTTGTCGTCGTGGGTGTGCGAGTCGATGAAGCCCGGCGCCAGCACCTGGCCGGCGACGTCGATCCGGTGGCGCGCGGGGGCGTCCGACAGGTCGCCGATGGCGGCAATGCGGTCGCCGCGCACGCCGACGTCGGCGCGCTGTCCGGGGGTGTTGGCGCCGTCGATGACGGTGCCGCCGACGAACAGGTAGTCAAAGGGCTGCGATTCGGATGAAGTCATGGGATCTCCGGTGAATGTCGAGGCGGCTCAGGCGAAATGGCAGGCGACCAGCTGGCCGGCGCCGACCGGGCGCGCCACGGGCGTTTCCTGGGCGCAACGCGCCTGGGCCTGCGGACAGCGGGTGCGGAAGGCGCAGCCGGACGGCGGCGCCAGCGGGCTGGGAATCTCGCCCTTGAGCACCGCCACCGGGGCGCGTTCGCCGCGGCGGGCCGAGGGCACCGCGGCCAGCAGGGCGCGGGTGTAGGGGTGGGCCGGGTGGTTGAAGACCGCGTCGCGGGTGCCGGTCTCGACGATCCTGCCCAGGTACATCACCGCCACGTGGTGGCTGATGTGGCGCACCACGCTCAGGTCGTGCGAGATGAACACATAGGTCAGGCCCAGGTCGCGCTGCAGGTCCATCAGTAGATTGATGACCTGTGCCTGCACCGACACGTCCAGCGCCGAGACCGGTTCGTCGCAGACGATCAGGCCCGGCTCCGGCGCCAGGGCGCGCGCGATGACGATGCGCTGGCGCTGGCCGCCGGAGAATTCGTGCGGATAGCGGTCGGCCGCGTCCGGCCGCAGGCTGACCCGCGCCAGCAGTTGCGCCACGCGCTCGCGGATGGCCTCGCGGCCATAGCCGAAATTGCGCAGCGGTTCGCCGATGATGTCGCGCACCCGCATGCGCGGGTTCATCGACGAAAACGGATCCTGGAAGATGAACTGCATCCGGCGCCGCATGGCGCGCAGCTGGTTGCTGTTCATGCCCGCCAGGTCGGCGCCTTCGAGCAGAATGCGGCCCTCGGTGGGGTCGGTCAGCCGGATCAGGCATTTGCCGGTGGTCGACTTGCCGCAGCCGGACTCGCCCACCAGGCTCAGGGTCTGGCCGCGCGCGACCGACAGCGACACGCCGTCGACCGCGCGCAGCACCTTGCCGCCGTCCACGGGGAAATGCTTTTTCAGGCCGACCACCTCCAGCAGGGGGGCGGACGGGGCGGATGCCGCGGCGGCGGCGGGGAAAGGCGCATCGTGCAGGTTCATCGCGGGGCTTGCTCCATCGTGGCGGCCGGCGCGGCCTGGCGCGCCCAGCACCAGACGCGGTGGCGGTCGCCGCTGGCGACCTCGGGCGGCGTCTCGTCGGCGCAGCGCGGCAGGGCCTCGCGACAGCGCGCGGCGAAGGCGCAGCCGCGCGATTCGGGCGTCACCACCGGCACGATGCCGGGCAGCTCGGCCAGGCGGGCGGTATGGTCCTGGCCGTCGACGAAGTCGGGCAGCGAGCGGATCAGCGCCTGGGTATAGGGATGGGCGGCATGGTCCAGCACGTCGTCGACGCTGCCTTCCTCGACCTTGCGGCCGGCGTACATGACGATGACCCGCTGGCACATCTGCGCCACCACGCCCAGATCGTGGGTGATCAGCACGATGGCGGTGCCCAGCCGCGCCTGGATGTCGCGCAGCAGGTGCAGGATCTGCGCCTGGATGGTGACGTCCAGCGCGGTGGTCGGCTCGTCGGCGATCAGCACCTTGGGCTGGCACGCCAGCGCCATGGCGATCATGGCGCGCTGGCGCATGCCGCCGGACAGCTGGTAGGGGTATTCGTGCACGCGCCGCGCCGGGTCGGAGATCTGCACCAGTTCCAGCAGTGCCTCGGCCTGCTTCATGGCCTCGCGCCGCGACAGGCCCTGGTGCAGCATCAGCGGCTCGCTGATCTGGCGGCCGATCGTGAACACCGGGTTGAGCGAGGTCATCGGCTCCTGGAAGATCATCGACAGCTGGTTGCCGCGCACGGCCCGCATGGCCTTCTCGGGCAGGGCCAGCAGGTCGCGGCCGTCGAATTCGACGCTGCCGCGCGCCACGCGCCCGGGCGTGCGCAGCAGCCGCATGATGGACAGCGACGTGACGCTCTTGCCGCAGCCGGATTCGCCGACCAGGCCGAGGGTCTCGCCCGGCATCAGGTCGAACGACAGGCCGTCCACGGCCAGCACCGTGGTCTCGTCGCCGTCGAAACAGGTGGTCAGGTCATTCACTTGCAGGACAGGTTGGGATGGCATGCGCGCTCCTACAGCTTTTTCGCCAGGCGCGGATCGAGCATGTCGCGCAGCCCGTCGCCCACCAGATTGACGGCCAGCACGGCCACGCCCAGGAACAGGCCCGGATACAGGATGATGTGGAACGCCACCGCGACGAAGTTGCGGCCCTCGGCCATGATGTTGCCCCAGCTCGGGGTCTGCGGCGGGATGCCCACGCCCAGGAAGCTCAGCACGGCCTCGGTCAGGATGGCCGAGGCGGCGATGAAGGTGGCCTGCACCATCAGCGGCGCGAACAGGTTGGGCAGGATGTGGCGCAGCAGGATGGCCGGCACGCGGGTGCCGGCGGCCACGGCCGCCTCGATATAGGGCTGTTCGCGGATGGTCAGCACCAGGGCGCGCACCAGCCGCACCACGCGCGGCACCTCGGGCACCACGATGGCCACGATCACGGTGCCCAGGCCGCCCTTGAGCGTGGCCATCAGCGCGATCGCCAGCAGCACGCCGGGAATCGCCATCAGGCCGTCCATGATGCGCATGATCAGGGCATCCAGGCGGCGGAAGTAGCCGGCCAGCATGCCCAGCAGGACGCCGCCCGCGGTCGACACCAGCGCGACCACGACGCCGACCAGCAGCGACACCCGCGCGCCCCACAGGGTGCGCGCATAGACGTCGCGGCCCAGCGCGTCGGTGCCGAAGAAGTGTTCGGCCGACGGCGGCTTCATGCGCGCCATCGGGTTGATGTCCTGCGGATCGACCGCGGTCAGCCAGGGCGCGGCCAGCGCGATCACCGCGAGCGCCAGCAGGATGGCGCAGCCGATGTACAGCATCGGATGGCGCCGCAGCGAGCGGGCGGCGCGGCGCCAGCGCGGGCGCGGCACGGCCAGGGGCAGGGTGGTGGTGGTCATGGATCGCCCCTCTTCAATAGCGGATGCGCGGGTCGAACAGGCGGTAGCTCAGGTCGACCAGCAGGTTGATCAGCACGTAGATGCCCGAGGCCACCAGCAGCACGCCCTGGATCACGGGGTAGTCGTGGCGCAGCACGGCGTCGATGGTCAGGCGGCCCAGGCCGGGAATGGCGAACACGGTTTCGGTGACCACCACGCCGCCGATCAGCAGCGCCACGCCCACGCCGATGGTGGTGACGATGGGATTGGCGGCGTTCTTGAGCGCGTGCCAGACGATCGGGCCGGCCGCCAGGCCCTTGGCGCGGGCGGTGCGGATGTAGTCTTCCGACAGCGCCTCCAGCATGGTGGCGCGGGTCATGCGGGTCAGCAGGGCCATGTACACCAGCCCCAGCGACAGACAGGGCAGCACCAGGTGCCGCAGATACGGCGCCAGGCCGTCGGCCAGCGGCTTGTAGCCCTGCACCGGCAGCCAGCCCAGCTTGATGGAAAAGCCGTACACCAGGCTGTAGCCGATCAGGAACACCGGCACCGAGAACGCGCAGACCGCGCCGACCATCACCAGCCGGTCGAGCCACTTGCCGGCGTTCCAGGCCGCCAGCACGCCCAGCGGCAGCGCCGCCAGCACCGCGAACAGCATGGTGAAGATGGCGATCGACAGCGTCGGGCCCATGCGCTGGCCGATCAGTTGCGCCACCGGCATCTGGGTGGCGATCGAGGTGCCCAGGTCGCCCGTGGCGAGATGGCCGACCCAGATGCCGAACTGCAGCAGCAGCGGCTTGTCCAGGCCCAGGTTCTGGCGGATTTTCTCGACGTCCTCGGTGGTGGCGTTGTCGCCCGCGATCACCGCCGCCGGGTCGCCCGGCGACAGGTGGATCAAGAGGAACACCACGACCGCGACCACGGCCATGACGGGTATGATGGCCGCGATGCGGCGCAGAATGGTTTTCACGCTGGGTTTCCCCCCGGCCTGACGCGGCGCGCACGGGGCGCTGGGCGGCGGCCTGATTGTCCAGGGGCGGGGCGCGCGTGGCGATCACGCGCGGCCCCGCGCCGCGTTATGGTTTTTCCACGTTCCACATCACGGGGATGCCGGTCTTCATCAGCTCCGTGTGCGACAGCCCGCGGATCGCCGACACCGGCTTGAATTCGCCCCACATGACGTACGGCACCGACTCGTAGGCGCGCGCCTGCAGCCTGGCCGCGATGTCCTTGCGCTTGGCGGCGTCGGGTTCCTGGATCCACTGCGTGCGCAGCGCGTCCAGTTCCTTGTCGCAGGGCCAGCCCGGCAGGCTGTTGCCGCAGGCGGCCGACAGCCAGGGGTTGGTCAGCGGCGTGCTGGCGTCGTAGTAGCCGCCCCAGGTCAGGAACAGGCTCCAGCCGCCTTGCTCGGGCGGGTCCTTCTTCAGGCGGCGCGCCGCCAGCGAGGCCCAGTCCATGGATTGCAGGTCGACCTTGAGGCCGGCCTTCTTCATGTTCTGCGTCAGCACCATGACGGCGGGCGCGCTGATGTGGTCGGTCGGGTACAGCACCACGATCTTCTCGCCTTTGTAGCCGGCCTCCTGCAGCAGCTGCTTGGCGCGCGCCAGGTCGGGCTTGGCATAGGGCGCGGCGCCGGCGTCGGTGGCCAGCGGCGAGCCGCAGATGTAGAGCGTGGCGCAATAGTCGACGCGGTACTTCTCCGGGTAGCCGATGGCCGCCAGCATTTCCTTCTGGCTGAACAGGTAATACAGGGCCTGGCGCGCCTGCGGCTTGTCGAACGGCGGATGCAGCGCGTTGACGATGGCCATGCCCTGGGTGGCGACGGAGGTGTTCAGGGTGATGGCGGGGTTGGTCTCCAGCACCGGCAGGAAGTCGGGCGTGGTCTGCTCGATCATGTCGACTTCGCCGTTCATCAGCGCGGCGGTGGCGGTATTGCCGTCGGGGATGTAGATCCACTCGATGCGGTCGACCTTGGCGACCTTGCCGCCGGCCAGGCCGTCGGCCGGTTCGTTGCGCGGCACGTAGGCCGGGTTCTTGACGTAGACCACCTTGTTGCCCGGCACCCACTCATCGCGCTTGAACAGGAACGGGCCGGAGCCGACCATTTCCGTCACGGGCGTGTTCGGGTCGGTCTGCGCCAGGCGCTTGGGCATGATGAACGGCGGCATGCCCGACGGCTTGGCGAGCGCGTCCAGCACCAGGCCGAACGGCTGCTTGAGCGTCAGCGAGAAGCTGTCGGGGCCGGTGGCTGCCATTTCGGCGCCCGCGGCCATCAGGGCCTGGCCCATCGTGTCCTTCTTGGCCCAGCGCTGCAGCGAGGCGATGCAGTCCTCGGCGGTCACCGGGGTGCCGTCGTTGAACTTCAGCCCCGGGCGCAGCTTGAAGGTCCAGGCCTTGCCGTCGGGCGAGGCGGTCCAGCTTTCCACCATCTGCGGCTTGGGCTGGCCCTGGCTGTCCTGCGCGAACAGCGTGTCGAACACCATGTAGCCGTGGTTGCGGGTGATATAGGCGGTATTGAACAGCGGGTCCAGCGTCTTCAGGTCCGCGTGCGGCACCATCCGCAGCGTCTTGGTCTGGGCCTGGGCCGGCTGGCCCGCGGCCAGGCCGCAGGCCAGCAGGGCGGCGGCGCCCAGCAGGCTGAATCGTTTCATCATGGTCATCCCCTTGTTTTGTCCGGTTGCCTGCGTGGGCAATGGTTGGATATCAGCCCTTGAAGGGCCATTTCGGCAACTTGCGCTTGGTGAACGGCAGCGCGTTGTAGTCCTGCGTGATGGCGCCGGGCGTCTCGACGTAGATGACGTGGCGGCCGAGCTTCGAGTACGAGGCGTAGAAGTGCTGCGACGACTTCGGGATGACCAGCTTCATCGCGCCCAGATCGACGCCGAACTGCGTGAACAGGTCGGTGTCCATGGCCTGGGTGCGGTTGGTGGTCATGACGATGGTCACGCCCTGGCTGCGCACCACGGCCACGTCGCCCAGCAGCGCGGGCGTGCCGGCCAGCCCGGTCATGATGGCGTCGCGCTTGAGCGCGACGATCTCACAGGCCAGGTCCAGCGGCTGGCCCGACACCGGCGCCACCTTGCCGCCGATGCGCAGCGAGATCTGCGCGCCGTCGCCGGCCTCGAAACAGAGCTGCACCGCCACCGGGTCCCAGAACGGGCCGGTCGCCACGTCCTGGATGCCGCGCGCCAGCACGCGTTCCAGGATGAAGGTGGCGTCGCTGGGCGCGCCGCCGCCGGCGTTGTCGGCCGAGTCGGCCAGCACCACGGGGAAATCGGCCAGCGCCAGCGCCTGGTCCAGCGCGTCGTCGGCGCCGGGGTAGGGCGGCGCCAGCTGGTCGCGGAAACCGATGATCTCCTCGCCCAGCGCGCGCGCCAGCCGCTCGGCCTGGCCGGCGTCGCCGTCGGTGTAGACCAGCACCTTGGAGCCCATGTCGGGCGTGTCGCCCCACGGGAAGCCGTGCGCGATCGACACCGACAGCACGCCTTCCTTGCCTTCCATCGCCAGCAGGCGGTCGACGAAGCCGCGCATCGGTTCGCGGCTGGTGTGCATGATGGAGATCATTTCGCAGTCATAGACCGCGCGGGCCGGCTTGATGCGGCCCTCGGCGCGCGCCACGCACAGGTCGACCAGGTCGTAGGCACGGTCGAGGATGTCGGTGTGCGGATATTCCTTGAAGCACACCAGGAAATCGGCGCTGTTCACCATGGCGTCGGTCAGGTGGCAGTGCGGATCCAGCTCGGCGCCGATCACCGTGTCCGGGCCGACGATCTCGCGCGCCCGCCGCAGCAGGTCGCCTTCGCAATCGTCATAGCCGTCGGCCACCATGGCGCCATGCAGGCCGAACAGCGCGATGTCGACCTTGCCGGCGCGGCGCAGGTCTTCCAGCAGTTCGTCGCGCAGGGTTTCGTAGGCGTGGCGGGTGGTCAGGCCGGCCGGGGTCGCGCCCGCCGTCATGCCCTCGATCAGCGTCCAGTCCTTGCCCTGGGCGCGCTGGCGCGCGGCCCACAGGGGACCGGAGAACATCTGCATGCGGTCCGGGTGCTGGCCGGCCGGGTAGTAGCCGCGCGACCGATAGGCCGACAGGCCGGTCGGAATGGGGGAGAAGGTGTTGGTCTCGGTCGCCAGGGACCCGGAAAAAATCTTCATGCGATCGCTCCGTTCTGGATGGTTGTCGGTCTGTACGCTTCAGTCCTGCCCGATATACGCCTGCACTTCGATTTCCACGTCGACGTTCAGGGCCAGCGCCGACGCCACCGTCGAACGCACCGGCAGCGCCGCGCCGAAGAATTCCTTGTAGACCTCGTTGAAGCCCGCGAAATGGCCCATGTCCGACAGCCACACGGTGGCCTTGACCACCTGGTCCAGGCGCGCGCCGCCGGCCGCCAGGCTTTCGACAATGCGCTCGCAGGCGGCGCGGGTCTGGGTCTGGATGTCGCCGCGCACCACCTCGCCGGCGGCGCTCATCGGCACCTGGCCGGACAGGAACAGGAAGCCGCCGGCCTTCACGGCCCGCGAGAACGGGAAGGGCAGGCTGCTGGGCAGGCGCTGGATGGCTTGGCTCATGGAACGGGCTCCTATCAGGATGGGGAAAAACGGGCCGGCGACAGGCGCGCGGGGTCGACGCCCTGCGCGGTCAGGCTGGCATTCAAGGGCAGGTCGAGCAGCAGGTCGGCGGCCAGGCGCGAGACGCCGGCGGCGGACTGGATGCCGTAGCCGCCCTGGGCCGCCAGCCAGAAGAAGGCGGGCGTGGCGCTGTCCCAGCCGATCACGAAATCGCCGTCGGCCACGAACGAGCGCAGGCCGGCCCAGGTGTGGCGCGGGCGGCGGATGGTCAGCGAGGTGGCCGATTCGATGCGGTAGATGCCCGTGGCCACGTCCAGTTCCTCGGGCACCACGTCGTGCGCCGGCACCGGATCGGCATTGGCGGGCGAGCCCAGCAGCTGGCCGGCGTCGGGCTTGAAATAGAAGCTCTCGTCCACGCCGACCACCGCCGGCCAGTGCGCGAAGTCGACATCGTCCGGCCCGGTGAAGGTGAAGGCGGTGCGGCGGCACGGCTGCAGGCCCACCGGCCGCACGCCGCACAGCGTGGCGGCATGGTCGGCCCAGGCGCCGGCCGCGTTCACCAGCACCCGCGCCCGCAGCGATTCGCCGCCCGCCAGCGTCAGGGTCCAGGCGCCGTCCGCGTAAGCGGCCGCCATCAGTTCGGCGTGGTTGCGCAGCACCGCGCCCTGGCGCGTCATGCCGCGCAGGAAGCCCTGGTGCAGCGCATGCACGTCGATGTCGCGGGCGTCCGGTTCCTCGATGGCGCCGCACAGCTGGTCCGGGCGCAGGCACGGCACCCGCGCCATGGCCTGTTCGGCGTCGATCAGCGTGACGTTGGGCGACTGGCTGCGGAAATCGTCGTAGACCTCCTGCAGCAGGTCCTGCTGGCCGGGCGCGGCGATGTACAGCACGCCGCGTGGGCTCAGCAGGGGATGCTCGCAGAAGCCCTGCGGCGGATGTTCGTAGAAATCGCGGCTGGCGCGCGTCAGCGCCTTGATCTGGGCGGTGCCGTAGGTCTCCATGAACATGGCGGCCGAACGGCCGGTGGAGTGGTAGCCGGGCTGCGCCTCGCGCTCCAGCACCACCACGGAGGCGGCCGCGCTCAGGCGGTAGGCCACGGAGGCGCCGGCGATGCCGGCGCCGATGACGGCGTAATCGTAGGTTGTGTCTGCGGCCATTTTGTCGGAAGCGAGAATTCTCTTATTTGATAATTCTCGAATACGATAGTTGTTTGGGCGGGCGCGGGTAATAGGGGTTGTCCCGATGGCTCGCCGTGCGCGACGGGGCGCGGGCTGGTCTTGCTGCCGTCATCGCGCCGGGCGGGGGGATCCGCTATGATCCGGCCAGCCCGGGGCGCGTGGTTGCTCCGCCGCGCGTCCACTCCTGGCCCGCTGGGTCGTTTCCCCGCCATGATTCTTCCGTCGCGTTCCCGCCGCCTGCAAAGGGCGGCCGTCCTGGCCCTCCCGCTGTTGGCCGCCTGTTCGACCCAGCCGAAAGCGCCCAAGGCGCCCGAACGCGTCACGGGCAATGGCGGCAGCATGGTGCGCTACAGCTCGAAGCAGACCGTGATCGACCTGACGGCGGACGAGCGCGCCGCCCTGGACCGCATCCGCGTGCGGGCCTATCCCGCCGTGGCGCCGGCGCGGGCCCTGCGGGCTTGCGTCGAGGCCTTGACTGCCGCCGGCTACACGCAGGTGGCGGCCGATTCCGCGACCGAGATCGTCAGCGGCGAACAGCACGAAGCCCTGGTCAGCAAGCGCCGCGAAATGCTGCGCGGCCTGCTCAAGTCGCAAGGCCTGGCGTATGGCGCCAAGCCCGATCACAAGAGCACCTATGCCCAGCTGGTGCTGCGCGAGGAGGGCGGCACCACCCGCGTCTGGGCCAACCTGAACGAGACCGTCTGGGACAGCAATGGCGACGCCCGGACCCGCCAGGTGACCGATCCCGAGCGTTACGAGGCGTTCTTCAGGCGCCTGGACGCGCTGGTGTCCGGCACGCCGTAAAATCGCGGGCATGCTTCCCACTCAAGTCATCGTTGCGCTGCTCGTGCTGCAGCTTGCCCTGGTCGTTCCGCTGGTCGCCGTCGTGATCCAGCTGCTGCGTTGGTGTCACTGGTATTTCCGCGCCGATCCGCAGACCCGCGGCGAACGCCCGCATTTCACCGGCCCGGCGCTGGCGCTGCTGTTCAGCGCGCTGGCCGCCAGCGACTTCATCGGCTACGAGCCGTTCCCGACGCTGTCACGCCTGAATCCGGTGCCGCTCGAGGCGCGCGCCTATTTCACGGTGGCGATGCTGGCGCTGGCGGTGTGGTGCTGGGCCTATGCCGGCGCCATTCGCGAGCGCGTGCGCCGCTGGTTCTGACCGTCACGCAACCCGGCGGCTCAGCTTGAGCCGCGCCGTTCCCGCGCCGCCCGCCTGAGCAGGCGTCAGGCCGCCGCGCTGTCGGCCGGCTGCGCCAGCCCCGCCACGCCCCCCCGCAGGGATTCCAGCAGCACGCGCTTGTTCTCGCGGCTGCGATAGGCGTGCTCGCGCATCAGGTTCTCGGCGCGCGCGGCCTCGCGCCGCGTGATCGCCCGCAGCAGGTCCTCGTGATCCGATTGCGCCCGCAGCACGAAAGGCGTTTCCAGCTGCGATGGCGTGGACGGCAGCGTCAGCGCGGCCGGGCCGGCCAGCGGCGTCTTGTTGTTATGTTCCAGCGCCGACAGCAGGGCGCGGTTGCCGGCCGCTTCGCACAGGATCTCGTGGAAGCGGCGGTTGATCTGCCCCCAGGCGCGCGCATCCACCGTGGCCTTGGGGTCGCGCCGCGCCGGCGCCAGCAGGGCGCGGCCTTCCTCCACCGCTTGCGACAGCTGCTCCAGCACCTCGGCGCTGGCGCCGCGTTCGGCCAGCAGCCGCACCGCCATGCCTTCCAGCACCCCGCGCACTTCCACCGCGTCGCCGATCTCGTCGACGGTGAAAGCGCGCACGCGAAAGCCGCGCGAGGGCAGGCGCTCCAGCAGGCCTTCCTTTTCCAGCTCAGTCAGCGCGATGCGCAGCGGCGTGCGCGACACGCCCAGGCGCGCCGAGAACTGCAGTTCCACCACGCGTTCGCCGGGCTGCAGGGCGCCGGAAAGCACCATGTCCCTGAGTTCGGAAATCACTTTGTCGATCTGAGCGGCCATAGCGGGGCGTCGGCGGGAGCGTGTCTGAAAGGACCTCCAGTGTACCTACAAAATTGCATGCAATCGCTCAAGAAAAAAACAATTCAGCCTTGCGATTTATCAAAATTGCATGCAATAATTCGGAAAAACAGCGGTCAAGGCACTTAAAAGCCACTGAATGCATGCAATGCGTCACTCAATTGCATGCCAGGAGCGCCGCCCACAGGACAGGAGACAAGATGAAGCTGATCAGCTTCGAACACGCGGGCCAACCGGCCTGGGGCGTGCTGCGCGACGCCGAGGTCGTGCCGTTGACGCGGTACTGGCCCGACCTGGCCACGGCCCTGGCGGCGGGCATCGAGGCCATCGCGCAAGCGGCGGCCGGCCATGACGGCCCCGGCATTGCGCTGGCCGGCCTGCAATGGCTGCCGCCGGTGCCGGCGCCGTGCAAGATCCTCTGCGTCGGCCTGAACTACGGCCGCCACGTGGCCGAGGCCGGCCGCGAGCTGCCGCGCCATCCCTCGCTGTTCGCCCGCTATCCCGACAGTTTCGTCGGCCACGGCGCGCCGGTCTGGAAGCCGCGGGCCTCCGACCGCTTCGACTACGAGGGCGAACTGGCCGTGGTGATCGGGCGGGCAGGGCGCCACATCGCGGCGCGCGACGCCCTGGCCCACGTGGCCGGCTACACCTGTATGGCCGAAAACTCGGTGCGCGACTTCCAGAAGCACAACGCCCAGGTCACGCCCGGCAAGAACTTCGAGCGCAGCGGCGCGATCGGCCCCTGGCTGGTCAGCGCCGACGAGATCGGCGACCCGGCGGGCCTGCGCATCCAGACGCGCCTGAACGGCGAGACCGTGCAGCAGGGCGAACTGGCCGATCTGATCTTCCCGATTCCCGAACTGATCGCCTACATCAGCGCCTTCACGCCGCTGGCGCCCGGCGACGTGATCGCCACCGGCACGCCGGAAGGCGTCGGTTCCAGTCGCCAGCCGCCGCGCTTCCTGGCGGCCGGCGACACGCTGGAGATCGAGGTGCCGGGCGTCGGCACGCTGCGCAACACGGTGGCGGACGAACCCGCCCACCCCCACTGACACGAAGGACACAGGCATGACCGAGGCATTGCGGTATCTCACCGAAAAAGACGTGGTGGCGGCGCTGACCATCCCGCGCGCCATCGACGCGCTGCAGCGCATGCTGGTGGCGCAGGCGAAGGAGGGCGCGCGCAACGTGCCCAAGGCGCTGGCCACCTGGGGCGACGGCAGCTCGATGCATGCATTGGGCTCGGTGCAGCCCGGCCCCGGCGGCTATGCCGGTTTCAAGACCTGGGTCCACACCAAGGCGGGCGGCGGGTCGCTGTTCAGCCTGTTCGACGCCGACACCGGCCTGTTGCGGGCGGTGATCGAGGCGCGCGCGCTGGGCATGCTGCGCACGGCCGCCATCAGCGGCGTGGCGACCCGCGCCCTGGCGCCCGAGGGCGCGACGCAGGCCGCGCTGATCGGCACCGGGCCGCAGGCCGTGACGCAACTGGCGGCGCTGGCCGCGGTGCGCCCGCTGCAGCGCGTGCGGATCCACAGCCCGACCCCGGAAAAACGCCGCGCCTTTGTCGAGGCGGTGGCCGGCAAGTACGCCTTCGCCATCGAGGAATCGCCCACCCTGGAACACGCGCTGGACGGCGCCGAGATCGTGACGCTGATCACCCGCGCCGTCGAGCCTTTCGTCGACGCGGCCCGGCTGGCCGACTGCCGCCACCTGAACGCGGTGGGCGCGATCCTGCCGGCCAAGGCCGAATTCAGCCAGGACGTGTTCGAGCGCGCCGACCGCGTGGTGGTGGACGACCTGGAAAACGCCCGGCGCGGCTCGCGCGAATTGCGCGAACGCTATGGCGCGGACGGCGCGCCATGGGATGGCGTGGCGGTGCTGGGCGACCTGCTGGCGCGCGGCGAGACCCGCGCGCCGGATGCGCGGCTGACGCTGTTCAAGGGCATGGGCATGGGCCTGTCGGACCTGGCGATGGCGCGGGTGGCGTACGAGCACGCCCGCGATAACGGGCTGGGCGTCGCCTTGCCGCCCCAGACCCGCGAGAACCTGCTGCTGGCGCAACCCTGATTCCAATCACCCCCTTCAAATCATCATGACGCCGGCGCGAACCGCCGCCGGCCACAGGAGACAGACATGTTCATCGACGTCAGCGGGGCCGCGCCCCGCGAGCAGAACAAATGGCCATCGATCGTGATCCCCAAGGAGGAGATCGACCTGGAGATCGCCCGCCTGATCGACGCGCCGCGCCCCGACAACGGCCGCCGCGCTTCGCTCATCGCCCATCCGCTGGCGACCGCGCCGGGCCTGGGCCTGGCCCCCGGCACGGACGTCACCATCAACGTCGTCAACCCCGGCGAATGCACCTTCAACCTGCGCAAGAACTCCAACATGCTGGAGATCTGTATCAGCGGCGAGGGCGTGGCCACGGTGGCCGGCCGCGATATCCCGGTGGGCCGCTGGGACGTGTGGAACACGCCGGCGATGCAGGTGCATTCGTACCGCAATGACGGCCAGACGCCCTGGGTGCGGCTGTCGTACTCCAACGCGCCGCTGCTGGAAAAGCTCGAGATTCACTACGTCGAGGAGTTCGAGGGCGACGTGCCGCCGGCCGACGCCAACACCCGCCCGGCGCCGGCCCGCTCGCCCGAGGCGGCGCGCGCCCGCGACCTGGCGCTGCGCGAGCAGATCACGCCGGAAGGCGCCTGGCTGATGGGCTACGAGTGGCTGATCGACATCGACGTGCTGGAATCGAAGGCGCTGCACTGGCCCTGGGCGGCGGTCTCGCGCCACCTGCCCAGCGTCGAGGACATGGCGCGCGGCTACAACGGCCGCCGCCTGTTCGTGCTGTACAACCCGGCCACCGAGCGCCGCATCGGCACCACCCACAGCTTCTTCGCCACGATCTCGTCGTCGCCGCCGGACAACCACCACGTGCCGCACCGCCACAGCTCGTCGGCCATCAACTACTACCTGCGCGGCAACGGCTACAGCAAGGTCAACGGCGTGCGGCTGGACTGGAAGGCCGGCGACCTGATCCTGTCGGCGCCCGGGTGGGCCATGCATTCGCACCACTCGGGCACCGAGACCACCTCGGCCCTGACGGTGCAGGACCATCCCCTGCAGATCGCCATGGAATCGCTGATCTGGCAGGAGCGCATGCAGGAACCGATCCTGGCGCTCGGCAGCCAGGGCGGTTTCGAAAGCAACCTGGCGCAACTGGCCGCCGCGTCCTGAGCGCGCCGCTCGCATCCCGGAAATTCCCATGACCCAGATCCAACTGCCCGACGACACCTCGCTGCGCGCCCGCCTGCGCGACTTCTACGACGACTACGCCTACTGCCTGGACGAAGACCGGCTGGAGGAATGGCCGGACTTCTTCACCGAGGACTGCCACTACCGCGTGCTGTCGCGCGAGAACCACGACGCCGGCCTGCCGCTCGGCCTGATCTATTGCATGAACAAGAACATGCTGCGCGACCGCGTCACCGCGCTGCGCGAAACCACCATGTTCGAGCCGCGTTCGTTGCGCCACTTCATCAGCGGCGTGCGCGTCATCGAGGCGCAGGGCGAGCGCATCGTGGCCCAGGCCAATTTCGCCGTAATGGAGTCGCTGTCCGACCGCGAACCCACGCTGAACATGGTGGGCCGCTACCTGGACGAGCTGCGCCTGACGCCGCAAGGCCTGGCGCTGACCCGCCGCGACTGCGTCTACGACAACTACCGCGTGCGCACCTCGCTCATCGTTCCCCTCTGATCCCGCTGCCAGGAAACCCGCCATGACCTGTTCCGATTCCGCCGTGCTGGACGCGCCCGCCGCGGCCCCCATCCATATCGAGCGCCGCTGGCCCAAGGAGGGCTACACGCGCATCCCCAACTGGGTCTACACCGATCCGGCCATCTTCCAGAAGGAAATGGACGTGTTCTTCGGCGGCCGCACCTGGAACTACGTCGGCCTGGAGTGCGAGGTGCCCGAGACCGGCTGCTACAAGCGCAACTGGATCGGCAACCGTCCGGTCATCATGGTGCGCACCGAAAGCGGCGAGATCAACGTGCTGGAGAACCGCTGCGCCCACCGCGGCGCCCAGATCTGCTGGCAGAACACCGGCCAGGTGACCGACTTCACCTGCCCGTACCACCAGTGGAACTACGACCTGGACGGCAACCTGCAGGGCGTGCCGTTCCGCCGCGGCGCCATGGGCAAGGGCGGCATGCCGCGCGACTTCGATCCCAGGCAGAACGGCATCCGCAAGCTGCGCAGCGTCAATCGCGGCGGCTCGATCTGGGCGACGTTCGCCGACGATGCGCCCAGCTTCGAGGAATACTGCGGCGCCGAGGTGCTGGCCGAGATCGACCACATGCTGCCGGGCAAGAAGCTCAAGCTGCTGGGCTACAGCCGCCAACTGATCCCCAGCAACTGGAAGATGTACCTGGAGAACCTGAAGGACCCGTACCACGCCACCTTGCTGCACACCTTCTACATCACCTTCGGCCTGTGGCGCGCGGATTCCAAGTCCGAGTGCATTCCCACCGGCGGCGGCGCGCACAGCGTGATGGTGTCGCACAACGAGGGCAAGAAGAAGACCGAGGCCACCAGCGAGATGAGCCGCTTCCGCGACGACCTGGAGCTGCTCGACCTGGAAACGGTTACCCCGCGCGCGGAATTCAACCGCGGCCGCGTCGGCGGCGCCTGGGTCTTTCCGGCCGCCCAGTTCGGCATCCAGGCCAATTCGCTCAAGACCCGCCACGTGATCCCGCGCAGCCCGACCGAGCACGAGCTGGTGTTCACCTACTACGGCTACGAGGACGACGACGAGGAAATGACCCGCCTGCGCCTGAAGCACGCCAACCTGCTGGGCCCGGCCGGTTTCGTCTCGATGGACGACAGCGAGATGCTGAACCAGGTGCAGATCGGCGTCACCGGCTACCCGGAGGCGCGCGGCATCGTCGAGATGGGCGGCCGCGACACCGAGCCGGCCGACTACATGGTGACCGAGGTGCTGATCCGCTCGTTCTACGACTATTACCGCAACGCGATGGGGCTGTGACCATGGCGACCTGGACTCCGGTCGCCCAGGTGGGCGACATTTCCCCCGACACCGGCACGCTGCGCGTCGCGCTGGAGGGCGAGGCGGTCTGCCTCTATGACCTGCAGGGCGAGATCTGCGCCACCCAGGACCGCTGCCCGCACGGCAACGCCAGCCTGGCCGACGGCTATATGGAAGACGGCACCATCGAATGTCCCTTGCATCAGGGCGTGTTCGACATCCGCAGCGGCAAGCCGCAATGCCCGCCCGTCACCACCGACCTGCGGCGCTATGCGGTGCGGGTCGAGGCCGGCACCATCTACCTGAGCCCGGAGGCGGCGTGAGCGCGGGCGCCATCGTCATCGTCGGCGCGGGGCAGGCCGGCGGCTGGGCCGCGGCGACGCTGCGCGGTCACGGCTACGCCGGCCGCATCGTGCTGCTGGGCGACGAGCCGCACGCGCCGTATGAGCGTCCTCCCTTGAGCAAGGCGGTGCTGGGCGGCCAGGCCGCGCCGGAAAGCACCGAGCTGTTCTCGCGCGAAAAGCTGGCCGAGCTGGACATCGCGTTCCGGCCCGGCGTCGCGGCGACCCGGCTGCGGCCCGAGCGCCATCAGGTCGAGACCTCCGAGGGCGCCGTGATCGACTACGACAAGCTGATCCTGTGCACCGGCGGCCGGCCCATCGTGCCGGCCTTGCCAGGCGCCGAAAGCCGCGCCGTCCACGTGCTGCGAACCCGCGACGATGCCTTGCGCCTGCGCGCCCGGCTGGGGCCGGGCCGGCGCATCGTCATCGCGGGCGGCGGCTGGATCGGCCTGGAAGTGGCCGCCACCGCGCGCCAGGCGGGCTGCGCCACCACGGTGCTGGAGCAGGCGCCGCGCCTGTGCGCCCGCAGCGTGCCGCCCGGCGTGTCGGCGCATCTGGCCGCATTGCACACCGGGCAGGGCGTGGCCCTGCGCCTGAACAGCAGTCTGCGCGCGGTGCATGCGCGGCCCGAGGGCGGCTGCGTGGCCGAACTGGCCGATGGCAGCCGCCTGGAAGCGGACGCCGTGGTGCTCGGGGTCGGCATGCAGGCCAACGACGCCCTGGCGCGCGAAGCCGGCATCGCCTGCGAGCGCGGCGTGCTGGTGGACGAATACTGCCGCACGTCGGCGCCCGATGTGCTGGCGGCCGGCGACGTGGCGGTGGCGGCGCCCGCCGGCGGCGGCCCCATCCGCCTGGAATCCTGGCAGAACGCCCAGGACCAGGGCGCGGCGGCGGCGCTGTCGGCGCTGGATGCCGGCCAGCCTTACCTGCCCAGCGGCGCGGTCTGGTCGGAGCAATACGACGCCATGGTGCAGATCGCCGGTTTTCCGGCGCGGGCCGAATGTGAAGTGCTGCGGCCCCAGGCGGATGCGCGGGCGCTGCTGTCGGTGGCGCTGGACGAGGGCGGCCGCGTCGTCGGCGCCGTGGCGGTGAACGCGGCGCGCGATCTGCGCCAGCTGCGCCAGTGGATCGCCCAGGGCGTCCAGGTGGACCCCGCGCAACTGGCGCGCGCCGACGCGCCGCTGTCCAGCGCCCGGATCGGCTGAATCTGATGGAGAACCGAATGCAGACCGAACGCGTCAAGGCCGCCTGCGAGGCGGTGGTGCTGGCCTTCTTCCATGCGCTGGATACGCGGCGCCACGAGGCCGCCGCCGCGCTCATGGCGCCGGACGGCACCTGGCTGCGCCAGGGCCAGTTGCTGACGGGGCCGGCCGACGTGCTGGCGGCCCTGGAGGCGCGCCCGCCGCAGCGCACCACCTGCCACGTCATCACCAACCTGCGCCTGCTCGAACACAGCGGCTCGCAGGCCACGCTGGGCTATTTCCTGACCGCCTACGACAGCGACCCGCAGGCGCAGGGCGGGGCGCCGCGCCTGGTCGCCATCCGCGACTGCCAGGACCGGCTGGTCGCCAGCGGCCAGGATTGGCTATTGGCGGAAAAGCGCAGCCGGCGCCACCTGCCGCCCGAATGACATTCCCGAAACCCTGCCGGAAAATCCCATGACACCCCAAGGAGCCCCCATGGATGCCGCCACCATCAAGGCGCTGGCCCAACGCCTGGACCAGGCCGAACGCAGCCGAACCCAGGTGCGCCAGCTGTCGCTGGAGCATCCCGACATCACCATCGCCGACGCCTACGCCATCCAGCGCGAATGGGTGGCGGCCAAGATCGCCGGCGGCCGCCGGCTGGTCGGCCACAAGATCGGCCTGACCTCGCGCGCCATGCAGCTGTCCTCGCAGATCGACGAGCCTGACTACGGCGCCTTGCTGGACGACATGCTGTTCGACGACGGCGCCGAGATCCCTCGTGACCGCTTCATCGTGCCGCGGGTGGAGGTCGAGCTTGCCTTCATCCTGGACCGGCGGCTCAAGGGCCCCGGCGTGACGCTGTTCGACGTGCTGGACGCGGTGCGCTACGTGATCCCCGCGCTCGAGATCATCGACGCGCGCTCGCACCAGATCGACCCCGACAGCAAGCGGCCGCGCAAGGTCTTCGACACCATCGCCGACAACGCCGCCAATGCCGGCGTGGTGATGGGCGGACGGCCGGTGCGCGTCGACGCGGTCGACCTGCGCTGGGTCGGCGCGATGATGTCGCGCAACGCGGTGATCGAGGAAACCGGCCTGGCGGCGGGCGTGCTCAACCATCCCGCCAACGGCGTGGTGTGGCTGGCCAACAAGCTGGCCGGCTACGACGTCGCGCTCGAACCCGGCCAGATCATTTTGAGCGGCTCGTTCACGCGGCCCGTGTTCGCCCAGCAGGGCGACACGTTCCACGTGGACTATGGCGCGCTGGGCGCGGTCAGCTGCCGCTTCGTGTGAGCCGGCCGCCCGGAGACCGCCCCGAACCTGTTTTTCATTCCGCGCGCCCGATACACCAAAACCAGCGGACGCGCGCCCCGCACCCCCAAGGAGACAAACCATGACCCCCTTCAAGACCTCGATCCGCCTGGCGGCCGCCTGCCTGGCGCTGGCGGCCGGCCCGACCCTGGCGCAGACCGCCAACTGGCCCACCCATGCCATCACGCTGGTCGTCCCGTTCGCCGCCGGCGGCGGCGGCGACACGCTGGCGCGACTGGTGGCCGAACCGCTGGCGCGCGAACTCGGCCAATCCATCATCGTCGAGAACCGCCCGGGCGCCGGCGGCAACATCGGCACCTCCATCGCCGCGCGCGCCAACCCCGACGGCTACACGCTGTCCTATGGCACCAACGGCACCCAGGCCACCAACCACTGGCTGTACAAATCGCCCGGCTATGCGCCGGGCGACTTCGAGCCGATCTCGCGCTTCACGGTGATCGCCGCCGCGCTGGTGGTCAACGCCACCGACGACCGCTTCAAATCGCTGGCGCAGCTGCTGGACTACGCCAAGTCGCACCCGGGCGAGCTGACCTGTGGCTCGGCCGGCAACGGCACCTCGTCGCACCTGGCCTGTGAACTGCTGAACCAGATGGCCGGCGTCAAGATCATGCACATTCCCTACAAGGGCGGCAGCGCGGCGATGACGGACCTGCTGGGCGGCCGCATCTCGCTGCTGATCGACGTGATGCCGAACGTGTCGGGCCAGATCGCGGCGGGCAAGCTGCGGGCCCTGGGCGTGACCACGCCGGAACGGGTGCGCTCGAATCCGGATATCCCGACCATGAGCGAGGCCGGGGTCAAGGGCTACGAGTTCTTCGCCTGGGACGGGCTCTATGCGCCCAAGGGCACGCCGACCGCCATCCTCGACAAGCTCAACGCCGCCGTGGGCCGAGCCCTGGCGCGCCCCGAGGTCAAGCAGGCGCTGGAATCGCGCGGGGCCATCCCGTCGCCGACCACGCGCCAGTCGCTGGCCGAGTTCGGCGCCGAGGAATACACGCGCCTGGGCAAGGTGGTGAAGACCGCCGGCGCGGCGATCGACTGAGCGGCCAAGCCAGCGTGGCGATCCGGGTTGCCCCGAGCCTGGACCGCCGCGCCGGTTGCCGCGGCCGCGCCGCTACAGCGCCGGCTTGGCCACCATCAGGTAGTAGACGACCACCATCGCGATGAACGCCGGATAGCCCAGCCATTCCCACCAGCGCGCGAATCGCCAGTAGCGCGGCGGCAGCGCCGTGGCGCCGTCGGCCTGGGCGCTGGCGGCCATCCTGGCCATCTCGTACTGCAGCCACACCACCGGCAGCCAGCAGGCGCCCGCCAGCAGATACAGGCCGATCGACAGGCCGATCCACGGCGTGCTCCAGTGCCAGCCGGCGGCATGCGCCAGCCACAATCCGGACAGCGGCTGGACCACCACGGCCGGCGTGGTGAACCACAGGTCGGCCCGCACCACCAGCTTCGAGACCGCCGCGATGGCCGGCACCGAGCCGGTGCGGTTGGCGAAGAACAGGTAGAACGCCGTGCCGAAGCCGGTTCCCACCAGCAGGACGGACGACAGGATGTGCAGGGTCTTGATCGTGAGATAGGTATTCATGGCTGGGTTTCCTCGCAGAGCAGGATGAACAGGAGCGCGATGACGGCGGCGTTTTTCAGCAGCGGGCCGAAGGGATGCCACAGGAATTCCGGCAGCGCGATGGCGATCACCGCGGAATACGCCAGCACCAGCGCGAGTTGCGCGGCCCATAGCCGCCGCCCCGGCCGCCACAGCGTGGCCAGGCCCAGCGCGGCGTCCAGCGCCGCGGCCAGGTAGAGGGCCGCCAGGGCCGCCGATCCGTGCAGGCCGACCGGCGCCAGCAGCGCCAGGCTGCCCGCGACCGGATAGACGAAGGCGCTGCACACGGCGGTCCAGAGCCAGATCAGCGCCAGCGCGCCGCGCAGCAGCGCGGGCCGCCAGGCCGCCAGGGCCTGCTGGCGCAACGCGGGCGCCTCGGCGGCGGGGATGAAGGTCTCCAGCCCCGCCGGCATCCGCCCCAGCGCCCGCGCCGTGGCGGACGGGTCGGCGCTGTTGCCCGCGCGCAGCATGCGCCAGGTGTCGCGCGTCAGCAGCGAACCGGGCACGCGATCGAGCAGCACGGCGCCGGCGCTGATCAGCGCGCCGGGCACGGCGAGGGTCCACGCGGCGGGGAACCCCAGCAATTGCCGGTAGGTCGCCAGCATGCGCTTGAAGCTGACTTCGGCGCCGCCCACCAGGTCCAGCACCGCCGGGGCGTCCGCCGCGCCGCGCACCAGCCGGACAACGACCTCGGCCAGTTCGTCGACGTGGATCGGCCGCAGCGCCTGCCGTCCGCCGGCGGGCAGCAGATGCAGCGGCAACGACGCCACGGCGCGGAAAAAGCGCGCCGACGCGCCGTGCGCGCCATAGACCAGCGCCGGCCGCAGGATGTGGTGCGCGATCGGCAAGGCGCGCAGATGGTCGTCGGCCGCGCGCTTGCTCTGGAAGTAGGGGGTATCGCCGCGCTGCGCGCCCAGCGCCGACAGTTGCAGCACCTGCCTGACGCCGGCCTGTGTCGCGGCCTGGAACAGCGCGATCGGCGCGCGGCGGTGGATGCGGTCGAAATCGCGGCCGCCGCCTTCGACCAGAATGCCGACCGCGTTGATGACGACGTGGATGCCGCGCAGGCGGTCCATCCAGTCGGCGGGGGCCGTGTCCGCCAGATAATCCACCGCGATCTCGTCCTGCCGCCGGGGCTGGCGCACGCCCCTGAGCACCCGGTGGCCATCGCGCGCCAGGGCCTCGCACAACGCCCGGCCGATGAAGCCGTTCGCGCCGCATACCAGGATGTTCATGGATTCCGCCCTCCGTGAGTGTTCATCATCGATTCTTTTATTTCTGATATTTCTGTACAGGCAGAAATTCGTGGATAAAAAAAGGCGGGATCGAGGTCCCGCCATGTCGTCAGCCCTTGGTGCGGCGCATCGTCTTGCTGATCTTCGCGCCCATGCCGAGCGTCTTCATCAGGGTGTCGGGCTTCATGCGCAGCATCTCGTCCGACCAGGTGGTGAGGATCTCGAGGAAATCCAGTGTCTCGCGCACGCGCTGCGCCGTGAGCGGGGTTTCGTCGGCCATCTCGGGGCTGGCCAGCGTATCGCGCAGCATGGTCAGCGTGGGATCGATCTCGCGTTGGCGCCGGCCCTCGACGATCAGCTTGAACAGCTCCCAGATGTCGGTGGAGGTTTCGAAGTGGTCGCGCCGGTCGTCCATGACGTGCACCACCTTGGCCAGGCGCCAGGCCTGCAATTCCTTGAGGCTGTTGCTGACGTTCGAGCGCGCCACGCCCAGGGTCTCGGCGATTTCCTCGGCCGGCGCGGGGCGGCCCAGCAGGTAGAGCAGGGCGTGGATCTGCGCCACGGTGCGGTTCACGCCCCAGCGCGAGCCCATTTCGCCCCAGTGCAGGATGAAGCGTTCGGCGATCGGTGTCAGTGTCATGCGGCCACTGTAGGTATTTCTGTTATTTCTGTCAAGACAGAAATAACAGAAATGAATTCGATCCGCTAAGCTGGCGCCATGAACCAACAAGACTACCAGGCAGCGCTGCGGCGCGTGCTCGATGCCCACACCGACCGCGCGCTGCGCACCCTTCAAGGCCTGTTTCCGCGCCTGCCCGAGAAGGCGCGCGAGATCCAGTTCGGCATCTTTCCGGACCAGGACGGCGAAGGGACTTTCTCCATCGTCATCTGCCTGGATGGCCCCGACCTGTACGTGCTGAACAAGGCCATCGAAGGCCATCGGCACCTGTTCGACGTGGTGCACAAGGCAAGCGGCGTATCGCCCAAGGTGCCGCTGTTCGCGCGCGAGCCGGGCTTCTGCGTGCAGGACGCCATCGCCGACACTGCGGCCGATTGGCTCGAAGCGCTGTGGGAGCAGGGCGGCCGCGCCGTGTCGCCGCTGCCGGCCTGCATCTATGCGGACGAGGATTACGGCGCCACCACGCCGCGCAGCCTGGCGGCGGACGCGGCGCGCTGAACCTTACTGGCTGGCGTCGGCCAGCGCGCGCTGCACCGCCGGCCGCGCCGCGACCCGCGCCAGGTAGGCGCCCAGCTTGGGGAACCGCGCCAGGTCGACGCCGTCGCCTTCCAGCCAGCTGCCGATGGTGTAGAGATAGGCGTCGGCCACGCTGAACTGTTCGCCCAGCGCCCACGGGCCGGCGATCTGCGATTCCAGGTAGGCGGCGCAGGCCGTCATAGTCTCGGGCACCTTGGCGCGCATGGCTTCGTGCGCGGCCGGGTCGTCGGCCCAGCGCGCGCCGCGCCGCTTGTGCGCGTGCGCCACGTGGGCGGTGGAGGCCAGATAGCTGTTCAGTTCCTGCAGGCGCGCGAAGGCGTAGGCGTCGCCCAGCGGCGCCAGGCTCGCCTGGGGAAAGGACTGCGCGACGAAGGCCAGCAGGGCCGGCGTCTCGGTCAGGACGCCATGCTCGGTGGCCAGCGCCGGCACCCGGCCCTTGGGATTGACGCGCAGGTATTCGGGGCTTTGCTGCTGTCCGGCGCTGAAGTCCAGCTTGACGACCTCGAAGTCGGCGCCGGCTTCATGCAGGGCGATATGGGTGGCCAGGGCGCAGGTGCCCGGCGCGGTGTAGAAGGTCCAGCGAGACATGGGTGTCCTCAGGTGGCGAAGCGAAAGGGGAACAGCCATTATCGCCAGAACCGGCGCCGTTGGGCGGCGTTATCTTGCCGGCGGCCGGCCGGCCCGAGGCGCGGCGGCCTCAGCGCGCGCGAGCGGCCAGCGGCGTGCGCGCCAGGAAACGCTCGAACGCGGCCAGGTAGGCCATTTCGACCGCGCTCAGCTTGCGCTGCCGGTGCCAGGCCAGGAACACGTCGATCTCGGCCACGCTCTCGTTGGGCGGCAGGCGCCGCAGCTCGCCGTTGACCACGTCCTGCACGATCAGGTGCTCGGGCAGGAAGCTCAGGCCGATGCCGGCCACCACCATGCGCCGCACTTCCTCGATATGCGGCGAGGTGCCGACGATGCGCCCGGTGAAGCCCTGCTGGTCGCGGAAGATGGTCAGCGGCGACAGTGTGTCGCCGATCTGGTCGCTGGCGAAACAGACGAAATTCTGGTCCATCAGGTCTTCGATGCCGACGCGCGGCCGCGAGAACAGCGGATGACGGCGGCCGCACACCACCGCGTAGTGGTGGCGCAGGAACAGCCGGCGCTCCAGCGCCTCGACCGGCTTGCGGCACAGGCACAGCCCCAGGGCCGGCACGCGCTTGGAGAGCGCGTCGAGGATGTCGGCGCTGGGCAGCACCTCGATATGGAACTCGATCTTGGGATGGCGCTGGTGGAAGTCCGCCAGGAAATCGTCGTAGGCCGCGCTCTGGATGCGGCTCATGACCAGCAGCCGCAGCGTGCCCGCGACCTCGTCGCGTTCCTGCGAGGCGGCGGTCTCGATGCGCGCCATGGTGCCGTACATGTCGCGGGCGACGGCGTAGATCTCTTCGCCCAGGCCGGTCAGGCGGAATTCGCCGTTGCGGCGATGCAGCAGCATGCCGCCGACCGCGTCCTCGAGCCGCTTGAGCGCCTGGCTGACCGCCGGCTGGCTCAGGTGCAGGGCCTGCGCCGCCCGGCCCACGCCGCGCGCCTGCACCACGAACATGAAGGTGCGCAGCAGGTTCCAGTCCATGCGCTCGGGCGCGAGCGAGAGGGTATTGGCGGGTCGGGCGGGGGCAGAGGACATGGGTGGCCGGGGCGATGGCTGCGAAAGGGGCGGGCCGGCGCCCGCCGCCGCGGCCCCGCGCCTGGATTCAGGCGCCGGCCAGCCCCGCGAAGAAACGCGCTGCGTTGGATTCCAAGCCCTCGATATAGTAGCCGCCTTCCTGCACGATCAAGGTCGGCAGCTTCAGGCCGGCGACCTCGCGGCCGAGCCGCTCGAAGCCGTCTTCCGTGACCGCCACCATGGCCTGCGGGTCCTTCTCGAAGATGTCGAAGCCGAGCGACAGCACCAGCGCATCAGGCTGGAATTGCTCGATCGCGGCGCGCGCCTCGCGCAGGCGGTCGAAGAACACCGACTCGGGCGAACCGTGCGGCATCGGCAGGTTGAGGTTGTAGCCGTAGCCTTCGCCCGCGCCGCGCTCGTCCTCGAAACCGGCCACCACGGGATAGAAATTCTCGGGGTCGCCGTGGATCGACACGTACAGCACGTCGCTGCGCTCGTAGAAGATGTCCTGGATGCCCTGGCCGTGGTGCATGTCGGTGTCCAGGATGGCGACGCGGCCGAAAGTGTCGCGCAGGCGTTGCGCGGCGATGGCGGCATTGTTCAGGTAACAGAAGCCGCCGGCCGCGTCGCGGCGCGCATGGTGGCCGGGCGGGCGGCAGATGGCGTAGGCGTGGCGGTCGCCGGCCGCGATGCGGTCGGCGCCGGCGATGGCGCACTGCGCCGACCAGTAGGCCGAGTGCCAGGTGTGCGGCCCCACCGGGCAGCTGCCGTCGGCCAGGTAGCGCGCGGCCTGCGCCAGCACGCCGCGCAGCGCGTTGGGTTCGCGCACGAAGACGTTGGAGACGACCTCGTCGCCCCAATCCTCGGGCAGTTTCTTCCAGTCGGCGTGGGCGTTCTGCAGGAAGCGCAGGTAGGCGGGCGTGTGCACCGCCTCGAGCGCGGCGCTGCCGTGGTCGGCCGGCGCCTGCACGTCGAAGCCCAGGGCGCGCGCGGCATGCGCCAGCGCGTCCAGGCGCGACGGCACTTCCTGCGGCGTGCGCATCTTGCCGCGCGAGAAGTAGGTCTGCGGATGGTGCAGTTTCTGGTCGTCGTGGAAGTACGCCTTCATGCTTGTTGAACCTCGGGTTGGAGTTGGACATGGCGCTGGCGGTAGGCGCCCAGCGACAGCACGGATACCAGCGACAGCAGCGAGATCGCCGAGAACAGCAGCGCCAGCGGCCACCACTGGCCCTTGAAATTCTCGGCCAGCACCGTGCCCAGCATCGGCGTCAGGCCGCCGAAGATGGCGCCCGACAGCTGGTACGCCATGGAGATCCCGGTGTAGCGGATCGCCGTGGGGAAGCTGTCGCTGACGAAGCCGGCGATCACCGCATAATAGGCGCCCATGAACAGCACCGCCACGCCAATGCCCAGCGTGATCGCGCCGAGCGAGCCCAGGTCCACCAGGTTGAACATGGCGTAGGGCGTGAAGACCGAGATCAGCGCCGTGGCGCCCAGGAAGCGCAGGTTGCCGACGCGGCTGGCGATATACGCCGCCAGCGGCGTGATGAAGAACTGCATGATCGACACCACCAGCAGGCAGTCCAGGATGACCGCGCGGTTCAGGCCCACGTATTGGGTGGTGTAGGCGATCATGAAGGTGCTGGTGAAATAGAACCCGGCGATGCCCAGCACGTTGGCGCCCACGGCCAGCGCCAGCAGGCGCGGCGCGCCCGTCAGCACTTGCGCCAGCGGCGCCCGCGCCGGCTTGGCGCGCTTGGCCTGGGCCTGCTTTTCCTCCAGGAAGTCGGGCGACTCGTTGACGCTCAGGCGGATCACGAAACCCACCAGCAGCAGCACCGCCGAGAACAGGAACGGCACGCGCCAGCCCCAGCTGAGGAAGGCGGCGTCGTCCAGGCCGGTCACCAGCTTGAACATCAGCATCGACAGGATCAGGCCCGCCGGACTGCCGAGCTGCGCGAACGAGGCGAAGAAGGTGCGTTTGCTCTTGTCGGGCGAATGCTCGCCCGCCATCAGCACCGCGCCGCCCCATTCGCCGCCCACCGCCACGCCCTGCACGATGCGCAACAGCACCAGCAGCACCGGCGCCCAGACGCCGATCGAGGCATAGGTCGGCAGCAGGCCGATCAGCACCGTCACGGTGCCCATCATCAACAGCGTGATGACCAGCGATTTCTTGCGGCCGATGCGGTCGCCGATGTGGCCGAACAGGGCGCCGCCCAGCGGCCGCGCGAAGAAGCCCACGGCGAAGGTGCCGAAGGCGGCCAGCGTGCCGTAGAAGCCGGTGGCCGACGGGAAGAACAGTTTGCCGAACACCAGCGCGGCGGCGGTGGCGTAGATATAAAAGTCGTACCACTCGATCATCGTACCGATGAATGCGGCGGTCGACGCGCGCACCGGCTGGTGGCCCGTCTTGGTATTTCCCCTCATGAATTTTCTCTCTGTAGATGGATTGAGGTTGCTGCGTAGATCGTTATACGCGCGCCCCTGCTATAAGAAAAATTCTGAATTCTTATCCGCGAAATTCAGCGAATTTATGAGTGGAAACCCTAGTGTTGAGCGACGATGCGCGCACGGGGCCGTGCGGCGCGTCAGCGCGCCGGCCGCCAATCCGGCTGGCAGTTGGCCGCCGGACGCAGCTCGTTGGCCGTCGCCAGGCGCAACGACGGCTTGGCGCCGGCCGCATAGACCAGATTGCGCGCCCGCCACACGGCCAGTTCGGTGTAGGGCACCTGCGCCGACGAGGCGCCGCCGGTTCCCCAGAAGTCCATGCCGGGCGCGTCGAGGCAGACGTCGCGCGCGGCCACGCTGGCCAGTTCGCGGCCCGTGGCCAGGTCCACCGCGCGAAAGCGCAGCGCCGTGGGCCGCGCGCGCCGCTCGGCGGCGATCACCACCGGCGTGCCGTTGGCCGTCTGGCCCATGCTGGCCGGCTTGACCGTCTGCACTTCCTGGCCGCGCGGCACCAGCAGGAAGGCCACGCCATTGTCGATATCCAGGAGGCGGCCGGGGCCCAGCTTGACGACCTGGAAGGGCTCGTGGCGGATCAGGGTGGTTTCATACCAGGCGTTCTCGTAGCGGGTCCAGCCGGGCTCGCCGGCGTCCAGGAACACCAGGCCGCCCATGCTGTCGCCTTCCTTCTGCACCGGGATGTCGCGGATGCGCAGATCGCCGCCGCCGACGTCCAGGTACAGCAGGTTGCCGTGGCCGGCGGTGCGGGTGACGAAGGCCAGCACGCCATTGGGATTGATGGCCTTGGCGGGGCCGCAGAAATAGTCGCGCGCGCGGCGCGGATCGTCAGCGGGCAGGAAGCGTTCGCCCAGCTTGACGCCCTTGCCGCAAAGCGGCTGGCGCTGGTAGGTCAGGGTGTATTGGCTGGCGTTGCGCCGTCTGCCTTCCTGGTAGTCCTGGAAGCCGATGTCGGTTTCCTCGACGCGCAGCCCTTTGTCGTTGTAGATGGTGCGGGCCGGCAGCGGCCCGGCCATGGCGGCCAGGGCCAGCGACAACAGGGCGGGGGCCAGGAACCACCGCGGGCGAGCCAGGGGATTGCGCATGTTTCTTGTCATCATCCGATAGCCGATGGGGCACCTTAGCACAATGACGGAGGCGGCCGACCCGCGCCGGAAAGCGCGCGGCCGGGCGGCGGCGGGTGCGACCGCGCCGGCCGCCGCGCAAAAAAAACCCTCCCGGAGCGGGAGGGCGGGTCAGGCCGTTACAGCGCCTGCATTTCGGGATTGGCGTTGCGGGCCGGCGCCGGCTGGGCCGGCGCGGGCGTGGCCGGCG
>NZ_CADIJR010000039.1 GCF_902859645.1 Achromobacter insuavis
GCCCGGCTTGCCGCCGCCGCCCGCGCCGCCACCCGCCGCGCCGCGGCCACCCGCGGGCTTGCCGCCCTTGCGGTTGCCGTTGGCTTCGCCCGCCAGCGGGTGACCATTGGCGTAACCGCCAGCGATCATCAGGCCGGTGCCGAAAGGATCGGACGGACACGCCGCCGCCTGACCAGCGCTGCCGACGCGGCCGCCCTGGATCTTGCCGCGGCGGCCGATACGGGCGCCATTCATGCCATTGCGATCCATCGTGCCGAAGCCCGGGGGCAAGGCGCTGTCATGCGACTGCGGCTGCTTGGAGCGGCGGCCTTTGCCGCCAGATTCGTCGTCTTCGCGCAACAGGCCCAGCTGCACCATCAGCGCGGTGACCAGCGAGGCGTCGAGTTCTTCCCAACGGCCACGGCGCAGCGTGCGCGGCAGCACCACGTCGCCAAAGCGGGTACGGATCAGTCGGCTGACCGTCACGCCCACCGCCTCGAACATACGGCGCACTTCGCGGTTGCGCCCTTCCTGCAGGGTGACGCGGTACCAGCGGTTGCTGCCGTCGCCGCCCAGGTAGTCGAGCGCGCCGAACGCGGCCACGCCGTCTTCCAGCTCGATGCCGTCGACCAGCGACTGGCGCTGGGCCTCGTCCATCTCGCCCAGCACGCGCACCGCGTATTCACGCTCGGTGCCGTAACGCGGGTGCATGATGCGGTTGGCCATGTCGCCCGAGGTCGTGAAGATCAGCAGGCCTTCGGTATTCAGGTCGAGGCGGCCGACCGACAGCCACTTGCCGGTGCGCAGCTTGGGCAGGCGCGCGAACACGCTGGCGCGGCCGCCCGGATCGTCATGGCTGACGATCTCGCCCGCCGGCTTGTGATACAGGATCACGCGCGGCGGCTTCTTGGTATTGGTGCGCATGATGGGCTTGCCATTGACGCGCACCTGGTCGTTCGGGGCCACGCGCTGGCCGATATGGGCCGGCTCGCCATTGACCGAGACGCGACCGGCGACGATCAACTCTTCCATCTCGCGGCGCGAACCGATGCCGGCGTCGGCCAGCACCTTGTGCAGCTTCGGCATCACCGCTTCGCTGTTCAGGTACTTGCCCAGGCGCTGCTCCATGCGGTCAGCGGTGTCCAGGTACGACAGGGCCTGCTCGGCTTCCTGCTCGCCGCCGCGGCTGTCCGCGTTGTCGGCGGCAGCCTGGGCGGGCGCGGCGGCCTGCCCTTCGGCAGCCGGCGCCTGCTCGGCGGCGGCGTCGCCGCGACGGCGGCGGAACGGGGTGCGCAGCTTGCGGCCGCGGCCGCGGGCCTCGCCTTCGGCGGCCGGCTCACGGCCGGCGGAGGCTTCCGCCGGCCCATTGGAAACGGCGTCATCCGGACGGGGATTGTCGTCCTGCATTGCTGTATTCGTTGTCACTGGGACAGCTCCGAATTTCAAACTTGGGGAGGCCTGCCAGTGGCAGGCGCATCATCATCTGGGGACTCCGGTTCGCGCTCAGCCTCGGGCTGGGCGGAATCCGGCTCGGCAGGCTCCGCCATGGCGGAGCCGGTATCAGGCTCAAACGGCCCGGCGCCAGGCACCAGGGGTTCGGCCTCGTCTATCGGTTCGGTCGGTTTCGCGCTTTCCGCGTGCTCGACAAGCTCATCCGCGGCGCCGGATTCGGCGCGTGCGTCGGAACTGCCAGTCTCTGCGGGGTTTTCGGACAGCCCGCCATGCGCCTCTTGGGCGGCATCCACTCCCGGCGCCTCGGCTTCATCGAAGCGCCCGGCATTCTCGATGCCCACGGATGGCGCATCGGACAAGCTTTCGGCTTGCCCCCGGACGGTGGAATCGTCTGCGGGAATCGCGTCTTCTTCTGTGCGCGAAAGCGGGGATTCTACGCCATCATCCGCCGCGATGGGGGCGCCGTCGTCCGAAACAGACAATTCCGCCCCTGGAATACTGGCTTGCACACCGGCCTCGGCAAGGGCGCCCTGCCCTTCGCCATTCTCGGCGACGGCAGCGGCATCCGCACCCTCCACGGAATCAGCGGCATCATCGGTACTGGCGGCATCAACGCCTTCGGCGGCGTCGGCGGCATCCGCCAGCTGCTGCACTTCGCCCAGGTCCAGGCCGGCCAGCGCGGCGGCGGCATGCGTCGATTCCAGCGCGGGCAATTCATCCAGCGCACGCAGGCCGAGGTCATCGAGGAACTGGCGCGTGGTGCCGAACAAGGCAGGACGGCCCGGCGCGTCTCGGTGGCCGATGACTTCGATCCAGCCCCGATCCTCCAGCGCCTTCACGATGTTCGACGACACGGTCACGCCGCGGATGTCCTCGATGTCGCCGCGCGTCACCGGCTGGCGCCAGGCCACGATGGCCAGGGTTTCCATCACCGCGCGGGAATACTTGGGCGGCTTCTCGGGATTGAGCCGTTCCAGGTAGCGCTGCATGTGCGGGCGGCTCTGGAACCGCCACCCCGTCGCCAGCTGCACCAGCTCCAGGCCGCCATCGGCCCAGTTGTTCTGCAGCGTTTCCAGCAACGTGCGCAAGGCGCTGTTGTCGAATTGTTCATCATCCCCGAACAGCTTGCGCATTTCGGACAGTTGCATCGGCTGCACCGCGCAAAGCAGCGCGGTTTCCAGCACGAGTATCGCCTCGCTATCGTTCATCGAGATTCAAATTCAAAAAGGGCTAACTTGCGTTAGGTTGAAAATAAGGCTACTATTCTTTTCTCAGACGCGGGGTGGAGCAGTCTGGCAGCTCGTCGGGCTCATAACCCGAAGGTCGTAGGTTCAAATCCTGCCCCCGCAACCAAATTGATCAAGGCTTGGCGAATGCGCCGGGCCTTTTTCATTTGCGGCCGGCGTGTTGAAAGCACACACATTGAACGCACGCAGGACGCCATCGGCCAAGACAAGCCCGCGCGACGCCGGCTTGCGCGCTGAATGAAGCGACTGAACCGACTGAAGTGACTGAAGCGACGCGGCATTTTGCCAACCGGAAATGCGCGCCACGGCGCCACGCCAGGCAGCGGCCCGCGCAGCCACCCGGACCACACCATGGGCGGGACGGCTACAGACAGCGCTGGTTTGCGTATTTCTCACGAGAATCCTGTATTTACCACCAACCGCCGCGGGCTCGCGCGGCGATACTCACGCCATTCAAGATGGGCTGCGCGCAGCCCCCGGCTATGGCGGGGACAAATCCATCAGCGACGGATTCGTTCAAGCAAAATCTGGAAAGCTGGCAAATGCGCCAACAAGCCTGCGGAACGCACCACCATTTGGCGCTATTCCCGCGGCAACCGACATTGCGGTAATCGATATTGCGGTATTCGAGATCAAGGACCTGAATCGTCAGGCATCGGCCAATGGCACCCTGCGCCTGCGGCCGCCATCCGGAAAATCCGGTGCGCCTCTCCCCTGGTGCTCCTGGCGCCCGGCCTTGCAGGGCACAGGCCCGACAAGCCTGGACCCCAATACGCCGGAACCACGATTCTTAGATATTTTCCAAGACTACTTGCTGGCGGACGATGGCAAAGGCCCTGATGCACAGCGCCTGGCCCGTCGAGGCAGCAGCCAAATTATACCGTTATATACCCCGCCCTCAACCCGGCGCCTCCAAGCGAGGGCGCCCCGAGGACAGCTTAGGACTGATCCCAGGGCGCCGGCCCCAGCCGCTCCACCAGGAAATCCAGCATCGAGCGCAAGATCAAGGGCATCTGCCGGCGTGACGCATAGACGCCGTAGATGCCGAGCTCCTGCGGCCTGGCCTGCGGCAGGATGACCTTCAAACGCCCCTGCGCCACATACTCGGCGGCGTAGTAAGTTGGCAACATGGCGACGCCGGCGCCTTCCAGCGCCGCCTGCAGCAGCACCGACACCTCGTTGGCGCTGATGTTGCCGCTGACCGGCACATCGACCGGCACGCCCTCGCGCTCGAAACGCCACAGACTCTTGCCGAAATAGGAGTGGGTCAGGCAGTTGCGCAGTGACAGATCCTCGACCCGCGCCGGCTCGCCTTCGCGCTGCAGGTAGTCGGGCGAGGCGCAGACGATGGAACGGCAGACCGCCAGCTTGCGCGCGATCAGGTTCGGATCCAGGTCATTGGTGATGCGCACGGCCAGATCGACCCGCTCCTCGACCAGATTGACCGTCCGGTCGACCAGCATCAGGTCGACCGAGGTGCCCGGGTGCAGCTTGACGTAGTCGGTGATGACCCGCGCCAGGTGCCGGGACCCGAACGACATGCTGGTGGTCATGCGCAGCAGGCCGCGCGGCGTATCCTCGGGCGTGGAGACCGCGCCGCGCAAGTCGCCCACCATGTCGAGCATCTGCCGGCAGCGCGGCAGCGTCTCGGCGCCGGCCGGCGTCAGGCTGAGACGGCGGGTGGTGCGATGCAACAGGCGCACGCCAACCCATTGCTCCATTTCGGCCAGGTAGCGCGACACCATCGCGCGCGACATATCCAGATGAACCGCCGCCGCCGACAAACTGCCTCTGTCGGCGACCTCCACGAATACCTGCATCGCTTTCAATCGGTCCATGATTGTCTCGATTCTTGCATCAGACTTTCTGGTTATACCGTATTTCCATGCATTTTCAGCACATGAAATGACAGCTTTCCAGCCATTTCAAGACAATCCGGCAAGCGCGTGCCGGCTTTGCCAGCGAGCGGCGCCGCGGTCGGCCCGTCAGGCGGGGAACTGGCCCAGCGCCGCGCACACCTCAGCCCGCACCGCGCCCACGTCGGCCCCTCTGACGATATAGACCAGCCGCGACAAGCGGTCGTCGCCCGGCCATTGCGGCAACGTCCGGATCGGATAGAGCTCGCCGTGCACGCCATGAACCTCGCAGGGCAAGGCTTCGCCCTCGAAGCACACCAACCCCTTCATCCGCAACAATGCCGGGCCGAACCGCTCCTGCACCCGCGACACGCCCGCCAGGAAGGCGGCGCGCCCGATCGGCGCGACCAGCGTCAGCGAAAAGCTCGCCACCTGCGCATGGCGTCCGGCCATCGGCTTGGCGAACGCCCGCAGCCAGCCCGCCAGGTCGGTGCCGTCGCGCCGCGCCTGCGTGTCGGGCCCCTCCAGCAACGCGCCGACCAAGGGCGCGTCGGTGCGCTGCACGCAGCGCCGCGCGCCCGGATTGACCGCGGCCACGGCCTGCTCCACCGCGCGCAATTGTGCGGCGTCCGCCAGGTCGGATTTACTGAGGACGACCGTATCGGCCAGGGCCAGTTGCCGCAGCGCTTCCGGTTGCGTCTCCATCTGCTGCGGTCCGTGGCGCACGTCGACCACCACGATGGCGCCCTGGTAGGCATAGCGCTCGGCCAGGAAGCGGTCGTGCTTGAGCGTGAAGAGCACCGGCGCCGGATCCGCCAGGCCGCTGGTCTCGATCAGCACCCGGCGAAACGGCTTGATGCGGCGATTGAGCGCCAGCATGAACAGCTCGCGCAGGGTGTCGGCCACCGCGCCGCTGACCACGCAGCACAGGCAGCCGCCCTCGATCAGCACGATGTTGTCCTGCGCCAGGCGGACCAGATGATGGTCCACGCCGATGTCGCCGTATTCGTTGACGATGACCACGGCGTCGGCATAGGCCGGCTCGCGCAGCAGGCGATTGAGCAGCGTCGTCTTGCCGCTGCCCAGAAACCCCGAAATCACCGTCACGCCGATGCGCTTGTCGCCTTCCGCCGCCATCACCCCACGGGCTCTCGCCCCGCCCTCGCTATTGCGCCGCGCCCCAGATGGGGAACGGATCCCGAATCGTAGCCAATTCGATCGCCGGGCGGGTCATTTCCTCCTGCGTCATCAGGCACGCCTGCAGCCGGGCCGTCAGCGCCGCCTGGTCCATGCCGACGCCGATCAGCACCAGTTCCTGGCAGCGGTCGCCATAGATGGGATCCCAGTCGGCCACGATGCGGGCGCGCGACTCGACATCCTCCGGCCAGCGCTCGCGGGGCAGCGCGGCCCACCAGTACCCGGCCGCGCCATGGCGCGTGACGGGGCCGGCCTGCGACCAGGAGGCGGCGAACGCGGGCCGCGTCACCAGCCAGAAGTAGCCCTTGGAACGCACCACGCCGGGCCACTCCTCGTGAAAGCAGTCCCACAGGCGCTGCGGATGGAACGGCCGCCGCGCGCGGAACACGAAGCTGCCGATGCCGTACTCCTCGGTTTCCGGCGTGTGCTCGCCGCGCAGCACCTTGAGCCAGCCCGGCGCCTGCGCCGCCTCCTCGAAATCGAAGCGTCCCGTATCCAGCACGCGCGCCAGCGGCACGCGGCCGAACTCGCCGTGCACGATGTCGGCGCGCGGATTGAGCTGGCGCAGGATCGCCTCCAGCCGCTCCAGCTCGTCCGCCGCGATCAGGTCGGTCTTGTTCAGCACCATGACATCACAGAACTCCACCTGCTCGATCAGCAGGTCGACCACGGTGCGCTCGTCCTCCTCGCCCAACGTCTCGCCGCGCGCGGCCAGGCGGTCCTGGCTGGCGTAGTCGCGCAGGAAATTGAAGGCGTCCACCACGGTGACCATGGTGTCCAGCCTTGCCACGTCGGACAGGCTAAGCCCGTCCTCGTCGCGAAAGGTGAAGGTCTCGGCCACGGGCAGCGGTTCCGAGATACCCGTGGATTCGATCAGCAGGTAATCGAAGCGGCCCTCGGCGGCCAGACGGCGGATCTCGATCAACAGGTCCTCGCGCAACGTACAGCAGATGCAGCCATTGCTCATTTCCACCAGCTTTTCGTCCGCCCGCGACAACGCCGCCCCGCCCTCGCGCACCAGCCGGGCGTCGATGTTGACGTCCGACATGTCATTGACGATGACCGCCACGCGCCGCCCCTCGCGGTTGTTCAGCACATGATTGAGCAAGGTGGTCTTGCCCGCGCCGAGAAAGCCCGACAGCACCGTCACCGGCAGGCGCGCATCCGGCCGCGCCAACCCCGAATCGGGCCCCACACCCTCGTCATTCGTCCGCATGATATCTCACCAAAAAGAAATGTTATTACATAACAAATCTTACGCGCGCCCAGGCCCCGGAAGCAAGGCCGCAATGATCGGGCGCGGATGACAACAATGAGGAGAGAATGACGGGCCGGCCAGGCTTGGCCCCAACGTCGCCACACGGACAAACGCATGCGACGCACGCGTCGGGACGGCAGGCAACAGAGACGCCGCGCACGAACGCGCGCGACAAAAAAACCCACGCGACAAAAACCAAAAGGGCCACTCACTTGCGTGAGTGGCCCTGAATTCTTTGGCTCCCCGAGCTGGGCTCGAACCAGCGACCTGCGGATTAACAGTCCGTCGCTCTACCGACTGAGCTATCGGGGAACTGCTAAGAAACGAGATTATGAAGGAAAAATTCGAAGTGTGCAAATCGGATCTTTTTTCGCGCCACACGCACCCCAAGTTTCCCATCGCCAAAAAACTCTGATATCATTTCGGTCTTTCCAGATCAGGCCCCATAAACAGGGCATGAAACGGGAAAGAAAAAGATGTTTTGCCTGAGGTTCTGGCTTGCCGGAAACGAAGCAAATGGTCTTGCCGGCATAGCTCAGTTGGTAGAGCAGCGCATTCGTAATGCGAAGGTCGTAGGTTCGACTCCTATTGCCGGCACCAGAATTCAAAAAGCAGCCCTTCGGGCTGCTTTTTTCATTTCCGGCCGGCGCGCCTGAACCGCCCCGCCGCCGCCCCAGGCAGCCCTCCCCTTGCGGGAACTCCGGCCTCGCCGCACACGTCCAACCCGCTGGACACCTCACGGCGACAACTATCATGCGCATCCTTCTCGTCGAAGACGACACCATGATCGGTGAAAGCGTGCTGGACTGCCTGCGCGCCGAACACTACGCCGCCGACTGGGTCAAGGACGGCCACGCGGCCGAACTGGCCCTGCGCACCGATCCCTACGACCTCGTGCTGCTCGACCTTGGACTGCCGCGCCGCGACGGCCTGACGCTGCTGCGCGAGCTGCGCGGCCGCAAGGACCGCACTCCGGTCCTGATCGCCACCGCGCGCGACGCCGTCAGCGACCGCATCGCGGGGCTGGACGCGGGCGCCGACGACTACATCGTCAAGCCCTACGACGTCGATGAACTGCTGGCGCGCATGCGCGCCCTGATCCGCCGCAGCGCGGGCCGCGCCGAGCCGGTGTTCGAGCACGACGGCATCATCATCGACCCGCAGTCGCACGCCGCCACCGTCGACGGCACGCCAGTGCCGCTGACCGCGCGCGAATGGGCGGTGCTGGAGCCGCTGATCGCCCGCCCCGGCATGATCTTCTCGCGCGCCCAGCTCGAGGAAAAGCTGTACAGCTGGAAAGACAGCGTCAGCAGCAACGCGGTCGAGGTTTATATTCATGGCCTGCGCAAGAAACTGGGTCAGGACCTGATCCAGAACGTGAGAGGCGTCGGCTATGTCATTCCCAAAACATGAGCATTCCGCTTAGCTATTCGCTGCGGGCCCGGTTGCTGTTCTTCCTGCTGGCCGCGATCGCGGTCGGCGCGCTGGTGCAGGGCGCCATCGCCTATCGCAGCACCCTGCAGCAGGCCGACGACATCTTCGATTCGCTGCTGCAGCGCACCGCGCTGTCGCTTGGAACCGGCGACGGATTGCTGCGGATGGGACCAGCCCATGCCAAGGGCTCGGCCACGCCGATGGCCGACGACCTCATCATCCAGATCTGGACGCCGGATGGCGTGCGCGTATTCAACTCGCGCTCGCGCCGCCCCCTGCCCGACCAGATCATCCTGGGTTTCGCCGATGCCGAAGTCGAAGGCAGCACCTATCGCGTCTACTCGCTGGCCACGCCCTTCCAGGTGATCCAGGTGGCGCAGGACATGCAGGTGCGCAAGCGCATGGCGGGCGCGCTGGCCTGGCGCACGGTCGCGCCGATCGCGGCGGCGGCGCCGCTGCTGATGCTGATCGTCTGGTGCGTGGTGAGCTGGTCGCTGCGGCCCGTCAAGCGCGCCCGGGCCCAGGTGGCCGACCGCCGCCCCGAGGACCTGTCGCCCATCAACGTGCCTGACCTGCCCGATGAAATCCGGCCGTTGATGCAGGAACTGAACCTGCTGCTGGAACGGATGCGCGGCGCGTTCGCGCAGCAGAAGCAATTCGTCGGCGACGCCGCGCACGAGCTGCGCTCGCCGCTGGCGGCGTTGAACCTGCAACTGCAATCGCTGCGCCGCGCCAGTGACGACGACAGCCGCCGCGTCGCCGAGCAACGGCTGGCGGCGGGCATCGAACGCGCCACGCGGCTGGTGGAGCAATTGTTGTCGATGGCGCGCCACGAGAACAACGCCGAGCAGCCGCCCGCTGAAACCGTGGACCTGGCCGACGTGGTGCGCCTGGCGCTGTCCGAGACGCTGCCCGCGGCCAACGCCAAGGACATCGGCATCGAACTGCGGGGCGCGCCGCAGGCCATGGTGCGCGGACATCGCGACGATCTGGTGCTGCTGGCGCGCAACCTGCTCGACAACGCCATCAAGTACACCTCCGCCGGCGGCCATATCGCGATCCGGCTCGACACGCCCCCGGAAGGCGCCCGGCTGCTGATCGACGACAACGGCCCGGGCATCCCGCCGGCCGAGCGCGCCCGCGTGTTCGACCGCTTCTACCGGCTGGACGGCAACACCCAGCCCGGCAGCGGCCTGGGGCTGGCGATCGCCCGCGCCATCGCCCAGCGCCACAACGCGGCCATCACGCTCGAGGACGTGCCCGACGGCCCCGGCCTGCGCGCCCAGGTGGCGTTTCCGCCCGAGCAGGCGCCGACTTAAGATTCACCTAAGTGTCAGGCCCGAAGATAGCGCCATGTCCCCACACATGACGCAGGAGCCGACATGAAGACCTCGAAGATGAACCCCTCGCGCCTGGTGCTGGCGCTGCTGGCCGCCGGCGCGATTGGCGGCGCTGGCGCGACCGCCGCGTTCGGCGGCATTTCGATGGCGGCCAGCGCGCCGTCCGCCGTGGCCGCAGCCTCCCCTACGCCGGGCGCCCCTACGCCGGGCGCCTCCATGGGCGCTCCCAATTTCGTGCAGATCACCCATGACTACGGCCCCGCCGTGGTCAACATCAGCATCAGCGGCACGCGCAAGGTGTCCGATGACGACGACGATCCCTTCGCCCAATTCTTCGGCCAGATCCCCGGCGCGCGCGGCGGCATGCCGTCTCGCGAAGTGCCGATCCGCGGCGAGGGCTCGGGCTTCATCGTCAGCAGCGACGGCGTCATCCTGACCAACGCCCACGTGGTGCAAGGCGCCAAGGAAGTGACCGTCAAGCTGACCGACCGCCGCGAATTCCGCGCCAAGGTGCTGGGCGCCGATCCGCAGACCGACGTGGCCGTCATCAAGATCGACGCCAAGAACCTGCCGGTGGTGAAGGTCGGCGACGTCAACCAGCTGCAGGTGGGCGAATGGGTGCTGGCCATCGGTTCGCCCTACGGCCTGGAGAACACCGCCACCGCCGGCATCGTCAGCGCCAAGGGCCGCTCGCTGCCGGACGACACGTCGGTGCCGTTCATCCAGACCGACGTGGCGGTGAACCCCGGCAATTCCGGCGGCCCGCTGTTCAATGACCGCGGCGAAGTGGTCGGCATCAACTCGCAGATCTACAGCCGCACCGGCGGCTTCCAGGGCCTGTCGTTCTCGATCCCGATCGACGTGGCGTACAAGATCAAGGACCAGATCCTGGAACACGGCAAGGTGCAGCATGCGCGCCTGGGCGTGACGGTGCAGGAGGTCAACCAGGACCTGGCCAACTCGTTCAAGCTCGATACGCCGTCCGGCGCGCTGGTCTCCAGCGTCGAGAAAGGCAGCGCGGCCGAGAAGGCCGGCCTGCAGCCCGGCGACGTGGTGCGCAAGATCAACGGCCGCACCATCGTGTCGTCCGGCGATCTGGCGTCGCTGATCACGCTGGCCACGCCGGGCGAGAAGATCACGATGGACCTGTGGCGCAACGGCGCCCCCAAGGAAGTCGTGGCGACGCTGGGCGGCGTGCCGAAGGACCGGACGCAGACCGCCGGCGACAGCCGCGAGGTGCAGAAGGGTCAGCTCGGCCTGGCATTGCGCCCGCTCTCGCCGCAGGAGCAGGAAGCCTCGGGCACGCAGGGCCTGTTGATCGAGCAATCGGCGGGTCCGGCCGCCAAGGCCGGCATCCAGCCGGGTGACGTGCTGCTGTCGCTCAATGGCGTGCCGGTGCACAACATCGGCCAGGTCAAGGACGCGCTGTCCAAGGCCGGCAAGACGGTGGCGCTGCTGGTGCAGCGCGGCGAAGACAAGATCTTCGTGCCGGTGCAATTGGGCTGAGCCCGATCGACGGGCAGGCGGCGCGCCGGCCGGGAAGACATCCCGGCCGGCGCGCGCCTCATTCGGCGTCGGGCTGCTTGCCCGGCGCGGCGGCGTCAAACGCCGGCAAGGCGCGGCAGGCGGCGTCGATGCGCACCACAGTGGGCATCGCGCTCAGGTCGCATTCGAAGCGGCGCGCGTTGGCCACCTGCGGCACCAGGCACAGATCGGCGATGGTCGGCGTGTCGCCATGGCAGAACGCGCCGGTGGCGGCCGAGCCGGCCAGCTGCGCTTCCAGGGCTTCCAGCCCCTGGCGCACCCAGTGCTGGTACCAGGCCGTCTTGGCGGCCTCGTCCACGCCCAGCGTGTGCTTCAGGTATTTCAACACCCGCAGGTTGTTCAGCGGATGGGTATCGCAGGCGATGCCCAGCGCCAGGTCGCGCACGCGCGCGCGGCCGATCGCGTCGGCCGGCAGCAGCGGCGCCTGCGGATGCGTTTCCTCGAGGTACTCGATGATGGCGAGCGACTGGCCGATGACCGCATCGCCATCGACCAGCGTGGGCACCAGTGCGGTCGGGTTGACCTTGCGATAGTCGGCCGACAATTGCTGGCCGCCGTCCTTGAGCAGGTGCACCGCCAGGTATTCGTACGGTAGGCCCTTCAGGTTCAGCGCGATGCGCACGCGATACGCGGCCGAGCTGCGGAAATAGCTGTACAACTGCATGGAGTCTCCTCGATTCTTGTTCTGCGCGACGCCCGCGGCGGGCGTCGCGCTCATTCCAGCGATTCGGTCTGCGCGGCCTTGCGCGACAGGCCCTTGGGCAGCGGGAACGCCACGTTCTCTTCCAGGCCCGGCATGGTGCGCACCGACACCGCGCCCAGTTCCTTGACCCGCGCGATCACCTGCTGCACCAGGATCTCGGGCGCCGACGCGCCGGCGGTCACACCGATGCGCTTGCGGCCCTCGAGCCAGGCCGGATCGATGGAATGCGCGCCATCGATCAGGTACGACGCCACGCCCTTGCGGTCCGCCACTTCGCGCAGGCGGTTGGAATTGGAGCTGTTGGGGCTGCCGACCACCAGCACCAGGTCGCACTCGGGCGCCAGCACCTTGACCGCGTCCTGGCGGTTCTGGGTGGCGTAGCAGATGTCGCTTTTCTTGGGCTCGACGATGCTGGGAAAGCGCGCCTTGAGCGCCTTGGACACGGCCGCGGCGTCATCCACCGACAGCGTGGTCTGCGTGACGTACGCCAGGTTCTCGGGATCGGTGACCTGCAGGCTGGCCACGTCGTCGACGGTCTCGACCAAATACATGCCGCCCTGGGCCTGGCCCAGCGTGCCTTCGACTTCCGGATGGCCCTTGTGGCCGATCATGATGATCTCGCGGCCGGCCGCGCGCATGCGGGCCACCTCGATGTGCACCTTGGTCACCAGCGGGCAGGTGGCATCGAACACCTGCTGCCCGCGCGCCTCGGCTTCGGCCCGCACCGCCTTGGACACGCCATGGGCCGAGAACACCACGATGGCGCCGGAAGGCGCATCGTCCAGTTCGTCGATGAAGATGGCGCCCTTGGCGCGCAGGTCTTCGACCACGTAGCGGTTGTGGACGATCTCGTGGCGCACGTAGATCGGCGCGCCGTGCAGCTCGAGCGCGCGCTCGACGATGTCGATGGCGCGATCGACGCCGGCACAGAAGCCGCGCGGCTGCGCCAGCAGGACTTCGGCGCCGGCGGCGGTGACAGCCTGGCTCATCAGAGAACTCCCAGCAGCGCCACGTCGACCCGCAAGCTGATGCCCGCGAGCGGGTGGTTGAAATCGAACAATGCCGATTCCTCGTTGATTTCCTTCAGGACGCCCGAATAGCGGCCGCCGTTGGGCGCCGCGAACTCGACCAGGTCGCCGGGCTCGAAGGTGGCGTCGGCGCCGGCGTGCTCGGCGAGCATCTTGCGCGTGACGCGCTGGATCAACTCGGGGTTGCGGTCGCCATAGGCGTCGGCGGGCTCCAGCGTGACGCTGAAGCGGTCGCCCTCGGCCTTGCCCAGCAAGGCGGTCTCCAGGCCCGGCGCCCATTGGCCGCTGCCCATCTGCAGCGTGGCGGGACGGCCGTCGAAAGTATCGGTGAACACCGAATCCTTGCCGGGGCCCGAAGCCAGGGTGATGCGGTAATGCAGCGTCAGGTAGGAGTCCGGACGGACCAAAACATTCATTTCGTTAGAGGCGATGCTCAAGATCTGCCACCGTAGTCAGACAGTAAGTGAACCCTGATTTTAGAGCCTCTTATGAAATTGTCTGTCCAGGTGTCCAAACACGAGCGTCCCCGCGAGCGCCTGCTGCGCCTGGGCGCCTCGTCGTTACAAAATACCGAGCTGCTCGCCATCGCCCTGCGCACCGGGGTGCCCGGGCTGAATGTGCTGGACCTTTCCAGCCAGCTGCTGGACCGGTTCCGCGGCCTGCGCGGGCTGCTGGGAGCCTCCCCGGAAGAGCTGCTGGCCGTGCCCGGTCTGGGCACGGCCAAGGCCTGCGCCCTGGCGGCGATCCTGGAACTGGCCAAGCGCGCCATCGAGGAAGAACTGACGCTCGCCAGCACTCTCGACCATCCTTCGCGGGTGAAACAATATTGCAAGGTCACGCTGGCCCACCGCCGGGTCGAACATTGCATCGCGCTCTACCTGGATAGTCAGCTGCGGCTGATCGCCAGCGGCGAACTGGCGCGCGGCACGCTGTCGCAGGCCTCGGTCTATCCGCGCGAGGTGGTGCGCGAGGCCCTGCGCCATCACGCGGCGGCCCTCATCATCGCCCACAACCACCCGTCCGGCCTGGCCCAGCCCAGCGCCGCCGACCTGGCGTTCACCCGCCACCTGAAGCAGGCGCTGGCGCTGGTCGACGTCGCCCTGGTCGACCACCTGATCGTCGCCGGCGACGAAGTCGCCTCGATGGCGGAACACGGCCGCATGTAAGGCTGCGCCCGCGGCGGGAATTCGTTAGACTACGGCCCGATATTGTTTTAGGCTTAACCTAATTTCCGCTTCCGCGACCTCGCGCCTCCATGAAACGCCTGTGGGATATCTCCCCTCCCGTCTCCACGGCCTCGCCCGTGTTTCCTGGCGATACGCCGTATCGCCAGCAATGGAAGTGGTCGCTCGAACCCGGCTGTCCGGTCAACGTCAGCGAAATCACGATGTCGCCGCACGTCGGCGCGCACGCCGATGCGCCGCTGCACTACCAGAACGGCGGCGCCGCCATCGGCGCGGTCTCGCTCGAACCCTTCCTGGGCCCCTGTCGCGTCATCCACGCCATTGACTGCGGGCCACTGATCACCCCGGAGCACCTGCTCCACGCCGCCAACAACCTGCCCCCGCGCATCCTGGTGCGTACCGCCAAGCATGCCGCGCAGGAATGGTGGACGGACGACTTCTCGGCCTACGCGCCCCAGACCATCGAATGGCTGGCCGAACGCGGCGTCATGCTGATCGGGTTGGACACCCCCAGCATCGACCCCGCGTCCAGCAAGACCCTGGACAGCCATCACGCCATCCTGCGGCACGACATGCGAGTACTGGAGAACCTGGTGCTCGACGACGTGCCGGAGGGCGATTACGAACTGATCGCACTGCCGCTGGCTTTGATCCAGGCTGACGCCAGCCCGGTGCGCGCCGTCTTGCGCGAACTGGGCTGATACCGGCCACCGGGCAGGCTGCGCGCGAGACGCGGCGCGATGAGCGCGCCGCCCCGTCACGCGCGGCCCGCCTTTTCGAAGAAGCACGACCATGAACACTCCCTCCGATCCGCGCATGGCGCTTGCCTGCGCCCGCCTGCCGCATTCCGGCTGGCGCAGCCTGCCCGCCTCGGCCCGCCGCGCCGCCCCGCCCTGCCAGGGAGGCCGCGCATGAGCCAGAGCCAACGCCCCGAAGACATCGTCCGAGAGGAAAAGGCGCAGCTGGATTTCACGCGCGACATGACCTACGGCGATTACCTGCACCTGGACGAACTGCTGGGCGCGCAGCATCCGCTCTCGCCCGAGCACAACGAGATGCTGTTCATCATCCAGCACCAGACCAGCGAGCTCTGGATGAAGCTGATGCTGCACGAGTTGCGCGGCGCCATCGCCAACCTGGCGGCGGACCGCCCGCAGCCGGCCTTCAAGATGCTGGCCCGGGTCAGCAAGATCATGGAACAGCTAGTCCACGCCTGGGACGTGCTGGCGACCATGACGCCGCCCGAGTATTCCGCCCTGCGCCCCTACCTGGCGCGCTCCAGCGGCTTCCAGAGCTACCAGTACCGCCAGATCGAATTCCTGCTGGGCAACAAGAACGCCGCCATGCTCAAGCCGCACGCGCATCGCGCCGACCTGCTGGCGCAGGTGCAGCAGGCCTACGAGACGCCGTCGCTGTATGACGAATCGCTGCGCCTGCTGGCGCGGCACGGCGTGGCGGTCCCCGCCGACCGCCTGGAACGCGACTGGACCCAGCCCTACCAGGCGTCGGAAGGCGTCGAGCAGGCCTGGCTGACGGTCTACCGCGACACCGACCGCTACTGGGACCTGTACCAACTGGGCGAGAAACTGACCGACCTGGAAGATGCCTTCCGCCTGTGGCGTTTCCGCCACGTCACCACGGTCGAGCGCGTCATCGGCTTCAAGCGCGGCACCGGCGGCACCTCGGGCGTGGATTACCTGCGGCGCATGCTGGAGGTAGTGCTGTTCCCGGAGATCTGGAAACTGCGCACCGATCTCTGATCGTCGCTTCGATCCGTCCCCGGATGAAAAATCCGGGCCTCCCCACCCGGACGGCCCGGATTGCCTGTTCCGGCCGGACGATCCCATGCTAGAATCCACAGTTACTTTTCGGATACGTGGCAAGAACGCCTGAAAAAGCGATTCGTGCTGGCGACCCTAACTTTTGACATGACTCCCTTGAGGGAGTCCTAGGAAAGCACCATGAAAGAAGGCATTCACCCCGAATACCGCGAAGTCGTCTTCGCCGACCTGCAAACGGGCAGCAAGTTCATCACCCGCTCGACCGTGCAAACGCGCGAAACCATCGAACTCGATGGCAAGACGTACCCGCTCTTCAAGTGCGACGTGACCTCCGAATCGCACCCGTTCTACACGGGCGCCCAGACGCGTATCGTCGAAACCGGCCGCGTGGAAAAGTTCCGCGCCCGTTTCGCCCGTACCGCCGGCACGGTCAAGTCCGCTTCCTGATCCTGTCGCTCCTACGGGAGTCACAGCAAAAAGGCAGCCTCCGGGCTGCTTTTTTTTCCCCTGATCCCGCTCCTACGCAAACCGGGGGCTGGCGCTTCCCGATCACTCGGTTACATTAACGCCCGTGTCCCCACTTTCCATTTCCACTCCGGCCAGGCTGACGTCCGTGGCCACCGCGAAACTGCCCAGGCTGATTCTGCTTGGGCTGGCGCTGGCGTACATCATCGCCGGCCTGTTCATGCGCGACCCGTGGAAAACGGACGATGCGGTCGGCCTGGCGACCATGATCACCGCCATCCGTGAAGGCGGGATCACATGGCTGCTGCCGCAAGTGGGGCACCTGGCTCACGCCGAGGAAGGCCCGCTGATCACCTGGATCGGCGCGATCAGCATCTGGCTGTTCGGCCCCTTCATCGGCGACATCACCGCCGGCCGCCTGCCCAACCTGCTGTGGTTCGGCGTGACGGCGATGAGCGTCTGGTACGGCACCTACCTGCTCGGCCGCCGCGCCGAAGCCCAGCCGCTGGCGCTGCCCTTCGGCGGCGAACCGGAGCCGCGCGACTACGGCCGCATGCTGGCCGACGCCGCGCTGCTGCTGCTGCTGGCCACCATCGGCATCCTGCAGCGCACCCATGAGACCACGGTGGTGCCCGCCATCATGGCCTGCCAGGCGCTGGCCTTCTACTCGCTGGCGCGCACCGTGGACCGCCCCGTCACCGGCTCGACCACGCTGGGCATCGCGCTGGCCGCCAGCTTCCTCACGCGCGGCTGGATCGGCGCCCTGCCGATCATGGTCGCCGCCCTGCTCGCCTTCTATCCGCGCGGCCCGCTCTGGAAGTGCAAGCGCTGGCTGCCCTGGGCCGCGCTGGTCGCCGCCGTCCTGATCCTGGCCTGGTGGATTCCCGCCAGCCAGAGCAGCGAGTACTGGATCCGCAACTGGAAGACCTGGAACCTGGCGTCCTTCGCCGTGCCCACCTGGCACGACGTGGGCCGCACCCTGCGCGACCTGCCCTGGTACCTGTGGCCGACCTGGCCGCTGGCGCTGCTGGCCATCTGGCGCTGGCGCGCCTGGATCTACGCCCCGCACATCTGGCTGCCGCTGATGCTGCTGATCTGCTCGACCCTGGGGCTGTTCGGGCTGGACGAGGCCAGCGACTCCGAATACGTGCTGCTGGCCGTGCCCTGCGCGGTGCTGGGCGCGTTCTCGCTGCCAACCCTGCGGCGCGGCGTAGTCAACACGCTGGACTGGTTCGCGGTGATGTGTTTTTCGCTGACCGCCGCCACCGCGTGGCTCGGCTGGATCGCCCTGCACTTCCAATGGCCCGCGCAGATCTCCCGCAACATCGGCCGCCAGACGACCGGCTATGAGCCCGTCATCTCGTGGGTGGCGTTCGCGCTGGCGGTGATCTTCACCATCGGCTGGATCGCGCTGGTGGTCTGGCGCCTGCGGGTCAAGCCGCAAGCCCTGTGGCGCGGCACCGTGCTGTCCGCCGGCGGCCTGACGGTCACCTGGATCCTGCTGGTGCTGTTGTGGCAGCCCGCGGTCGACTATGCCCGCAGCTATCGCACCGTGTCCGGCGAGCTGGCGCAGGCCCTGGAGCAGAACATCCGGCCGGGCGAATGCGTGCGCGGCCTCAGCCTGGGCAGCGGCCAGCGCGCCTCGTTCCTGATCTTCAACAACCTGACGTTCACGTTCGATTCCAAGTGCACGCTGGTGCTGCAGCAGACCACCAACCAGAGCCTGCGCGACAACACCGCCGCCTACAGCGACAGCGCCGACGTGCTGTGGCAAGGCGGCCGCCGCGCCGATCGCCAGGAAGTCTTCCGCCTGCTGCGCGTCGGCCCCACGCGATGACCCCCGTCCACGCGGCGCCGGCCAGTTTCGGCGCCACCCTGCGCGGCATCGCCAAGCAGGCCTGGCCGGTCCTGATCAGCCAATGGGCCGGCATCTCGTTCGGCGTTCTCGACACCGCCATGACCGGCCACGCCAGTGCCAATGACCTGGCGGCGATGGCCCTGTCGGCCTCCATCTACATCACCGTCTTCGTCGGCCTGATGGGCGTGGTCCACGCCCTCATCCCGATCCTGGCGCAGCATTTCGGCGCCGGCAACAACCGCGAAGTCGGCCGCAGCTGGGGCCAGGGCGTATGGCTGGCGCTGGGATTGTCGGTGGTGGGCGGCATCCTGATGCTGTTCCCGGACTTCTGGCTGTCGATGTCGGGCAACGTCGATCCCGGCGTGCGCGAGCGCATCGCCTCGTACCTGCGGGCGCTGATCCTGGCCCTGCCGGCCGCGCTGGTGTTCCGCACCATCTACGCGCTCGGCACCTCGGTCTCGCGGCCCAAGCTGGTGATGGCGATCAACCTCACCGCCATCGGCTTCAAGGCCTTCTTCAACTGGCTGTTCATCTACGGCAGCCTGGGCCTGCCCGCCATGGGCGCCACCGGCGCCGGCCTGGCCACGGCGGTGGTGTCGTGGATGAGCCTGGGGCTGGGCCTGTGGGTCATCACTCACGACCGCTACTACCGCCGCTTCCACCTGCACGTCGGCCGCCCCGACTGGAAGACGCTGAAGGAACTGCTGCGCCTGGGCATCCCGATGGGCGGCTCGTACCTGGTCGAGGTCTCGGCCTTCACTTTCATGGCGCTGCTGGTCGCGCGTGAAGGCACCTTCGTCACCGGCGGCCACCAGATCATGGCGAACCTGGCGGCGCTCTGCTACATGATGCCGATGGCGCTGGGGGTGGCCACCGCCGCCCTGACGGCGCAGGCGATCGGCGCCGGCAACCTCGCGCACGCCCATCGCACCGGCATGGCCGGCCTGGCGCTCGGGCTGATGGGCGCGCTGCTGACCGCGGCGGTGCTGCTGGCCGGCCGCCCCCTGATCCTGGCGGCCTACACCGACAACCCGCAGGTGACCGCCGTGGCCACCACGCTGCTGGCGGTGCTGCCGCTGTTCCACCTGTTCGACTCCATGCAGTGCATCAACTCGTACCTGCTGCGGGCCTACAAGGTCGCGGTGGTGCCGCTGCTGCTGCAGACCGTGGCGCTGGCCGGCGTCGGCCTGGTCGGCGGCTGGTGGTTCGGTTTCGGGCCGGGCCAAGGCGGCCTGGACGGGCTGCGCGAGATCCTGGTGCCGGGCTCGCCGCAGGGGGCGGGCAGCATGTGGCTGATGGCCATGGTCGGCCTGGCGCTGTCGGCCACGCTGCTGCACTTCTGGTACCGCCACATCGTGCGCGACGTGGCGCGCCAGGCCTGACGGCGCGCCCGGCGGGAAACGGCGGCGTCGAAAAAAAAGCAGCCCGAGGGCTGCTTTTTTCATGGCGGCGTGGCCGTCCCGCCCCGTTGCCGGCGGCGGGGACGCGCAGCGCGCTCAGCCCTTCGGGCGCTTGTCGATCACGCGGCGGGCCTTGCCCGTCAACGTACGCTCGACGTGGCCGGCATCCGACACCTGGATGCGGGCGCTGACGCCGATGTGCGTCTTGACCGCGTGCTGCAGCTGCTTGCCCAGCGCCGCGCGCTCGGCGTCCGACAGGGTCGAGAACTCGGCCCGGACTTCCGTCAGGATCTCGAGTTCGTCCATATTGCCGGTGCGCGACAGCACCAGCTGGTAGTGCGGCGCCAGCTGCGCGATCTTGAGCACCAGTTCCTCGACCTGGGTCGGGAACATGTTCACGCCGCGCACGATCAGCATGTCGTCGCTGCGGCCGGTGATCTTGCCGATGCGGCGCATGCTGCGCGCGGTGGGCGGCAGCAGGCGGGTCAGGTCGCGGGTGCGGTAGCGGATGATGGGCATCGCTTCCTTGGTGAGCGAGGTGAACACCAGTTCGCCCGGCTCGCCGTCCGCCACGGGTTCGCCCGTGTCCGGATTGATGATCTCGGCGTAGAAGTGGTCTTCCCACACCACCGGGCCGTCCTTGGTCTCGACGCACTCGCTGGCCACGCCCGGGCCCATCACTTCGGACAACCCGTAGATGTCGACCGCGTCGATGCCGGCCTCGGCCTCGATGTCGGCGCGCATCTGCCCGGTCCAGGGCTCGGCGCCGAAGATGCCGATGCGCAGCGAAGTTTGACGCGGATCAATCCCCTGGCGGCGCTGCTCCTCCAGAATATTGCAGAAATAAGAGGGCGTGACCATGATGATGTCCGGACGGAAATCGTTGATCAGCTGCACCTGCTTTTCGGTCTGCCCGCCCGACATCGGGATGACGGTGCAACCCAGGCGTTCGGCGCCGTAATGCGCGCCCAGGCCGCCCGTGAACAGGCCGTAGCCGTAGGCCACGTGCACCGTGTCGCCGGGCTTGCCGCCGGCCGCGCGGATCGAGCGCGCCACCAGGTTGGCCCAGTTGTCCAGGTCGCGCTGGGTGTAGCCCACCACGGTCGGCTTGCCGGTCGTGCCGCTGGACGCGTGGATGCGCGAGATACGCTCGCGCGGCACCGCGAACATGCCGAACGGATAGTTCTCGCGCAGTTCCTTCTTGGTGGTGAACGGGAACTTCGAAATATCCGACAGCTGCTTCAGGTCGTCGGGATGCACGCCCATCTCGTCGAACGCCTTCTTGTAGTGCGGCACGTTCTCGTAGGCGTGCTTGAGCGACCACTTCAGGCGCTCGAGCTGCAACGCGCGCAGCTCATCCTGGCTGGCATGCTCGATGGGGTCCAGCCCCGGCTTGCTCATGGTGTTGGACATGGTTATCTCTCTCCTGGAATGCTCTACCCTCCGTGCCGGAGGACGCGCCGCGCGCCCGCCTCGGCCGGTGGCCTTGTCTCTGATTGGTTGACGCGTTCAAGCCTCGGCTGGCGTGCCGACGATCTGCCCCTTGATGCGATAGGAACGGCCCCGGAACAGGGCGACGTTGCGGCCGTCCTGATTGGTGACGGTCACGTCGTACACCCCGGTGCGTCCCGCCAGCGAGCGCTCCTGCGCCACCGCGGTCAGCAGGTCGCCCTCGAAGCCGGGGGCCAGGTAATCGATGGTGCAGCCCGACGCCACGGTGCTGACGTTGCGCGAGTTGCACGAAAAGGCGAAGGCGCTGTCGGCCAGCGCGAAGATGAAGCCGCCGTGGCAGGTCTTGTGGCCGTTGAGCATGTCGGGACGCACCCGCATGGTCAGGCGCGCATAGCCCGGCGCCATTTCCTCGACCTTCATGTTCAGGCCCTGCGAGGCCGCGTCGCCGGCATACATCACCGTGCCCACGGCCTGCGCCAGTTCCTGCGGATCGGCCGGCGCCTCGACGGGCGGAACGTGCGTGCTGCTCATCATTGCCCCTTGAACTGCGGTTCGCGTTTGCCCAGGAACGCGGCCACGCCTTCGGCGTAGTCGGCGCTGCGGCCCAGTTCGCGCATCATGTCGCGCTCCAGGTCCAGCTGGGTCGCCAGGTCGTTGCCCAGGCTGGCCTGCAAGGCGCGCTTGGTGAAGGCCAGGCCCTTGGTCGGCGCGCGCGAGAAGTGCCGCGCCAGGTTTTCCAGCGTGGCGTCGAACGCGTCGTCGGCCACGCATTGCCAGATCAGGCCCCAGGCCTCGGCCTGGCGCGCGCTGAGCTTGTCGCCCAGCATCGCCAGCCCCATGGCGCGGGCGCGGCCCACCAGGCGCGGCAGCACGAAGGTGCCGCCCGTGTCGGGAATCAGCCCCAGCTTGCAGAACGACTGGATGAAGTTGGCCGATTCCTTGGCGATGACGATGTCGCCGGCGAACGCGAGGTTGGCGCCCGCCCCCGCCGCCACGCCATTGACCCCGACCACCACCGGCATCGGCAGCGCGTTCAGGCGGCGCACCAGCGGCGCGTAGAACTTGTCGACGGTCTCGCCCAGGTCGGGCGGCGTGCCATCGGGCGCCGGCTTGCGCTCGCTCAGGTCCTGGCCGGCGCAGAAGCCGCGGCCGGCGCCGGTCAGCACCAGCACGCGCGCGCCTTCGGTCTCGACGCGGGTCAGCGCATGCGCCACTTCAGCGTGCATGTTGGCGGTGAAGCTGTTGAGCTTGTCCGGGCGGTTCAGCGTCAGGCGGGCGATGCCGTCGGCCAGTTCGAATTGGATGTCTTGGTAGGTCATGTCCGGTCCACCGCTCAGATGTGACGGCGCGTCTGCACCACGCGGAAGCGGTTGGACACGTAGGCCGAGTCGGACAGCGCCGCGTTGGCCGCCGGGTTGGCGCCGGTGCCATGGAAATCGCTGAAGGCCGCGGTCTGGTTGACGAACACCGCGCCGGTCAGGTTCAGCGACAGCGACACGCCGGACTCTTCCGCCGCGTCCTGCACCTGCTCGGCCACGTCGTTGCTGGTGGTGTAGGCCGACAGCGACAGCGCGCCGTGTTCGATCACGCTGTCGCGCGCGATCTGGATGCTGTGCGCGGTGGAGTCGGTGGCGACCACGAAGGCGATCGGGCCAAACCATTCCTGGCTGATGGCGGCGTTGCCGGCCTCGGCGCGCAGCAGCAGCGGCGTGCGCACGCGGGCGTTCTCGAACTGCGGGTGCGTCAGCGTCTTGCTGTCGGCGACCACCGGCAGACCCAGCGCGCGCGCCTTCTCGATGCGTTCGACGATGCCTTCGTTCTGGATCGCGCCGGTCAACTCGACGGCCTTGGCGGCGTCGGCGCCGAGCTTGTCGACCGCGGCGCCCAGGGCGGCGGCGACCTCATCGAAGCTGACGCGGCCTTCCGGCGTCTGGATGCCGTCGCGCGGCACGTAGATGTTCTGCGGCGCCGTGCACATCTGGCCCGAGTACAGGGCCAGCGAGAACGCCAGGTTGCGCGCCACGCCCTTCAGGTCGGCGGCCGAGTCGATGATGACCTGATTGACGCCGGCCTTCTCGGTGTAGACCAGCGCCTGGCGGGCGTTGTTCTCGAGCCAGTCGCCGTTGGCGGTGCTGCCGGTGAAGTCGATGATCTTGACGGCGGGATCCAGCGCCAGCTGGCGCGCGGTGTCTTCCTCGGCGGTGTGCGCGGCCAGCAGCACCACGTCCGGGTCGAAGCCGGCCTCCTGCAGCACTTCGCGCGCCACCTTGACGGTCAGCGCCAGCGGCAGGATCGCGCCCGGGTGCGGCTTGACGATGACGGTGTTGCCGGTCGCCAGGCTGGCGAACAGGCCGGGATAGCCGTTCCAGGTCGGGAAGGTCGAGCAGCCGATCACCAGCGCCACGCCGCGCGGCACCACGGTGAAGTGCTTTTCCATGCGGATGGGATCATTCTTGCCCTGCGGCTTTTCCCAGATGGCGACGCCGGGGATGCGCGACATTTCCTGCCAGGCGTAGGCCACGGCCTCGAAGCCGCGGTCCTGCGCGTGCGGGCCACCGGCCTGGAAGGCCATCATGAAGCCCTGGCCGGTGGTGTGCTGCACCGCGTAGGCCATCTCGAAACTCAGCTTGTTCAGGCGCGCCAGGATTTCCAGCGAAACGCCCACCCAGGCCTGCGGGCCGGCGCGGCGCCAGTCCTGCAACGCGCGCTTGGACGCGGCCACCAGCTTGGCGGCCGGCACGTGCGGATAGGTGATGCCCAGGTCGAAGCCAAAGGGCGACTTTTCGCCGCCGACGGTGCCGTCGGCGTCGTGCAGGTTCAGCGGAAACGGCTTGCCGCGCAGCGCCTCGAAGGCGGCGCGGCCGTCGTCATTGGCGGTCTCGCCATAGTTGCGGGGGCTGGGCGACTCGGCAAACGGGCTCCAGTAGCCGCGCAGCGCGGCGGCGGCCAGGGCTTGTTCCAGCAGGGGCTGATGGCGTTCGAAGAATTTCTGGGACACTGCGTCTCTCCAAATGGAATAGGGGTCTGACTGGCGCGCGCCGGGTCAGGTTTCCTGGTCGAAGTCGATCACCAGGCGGTCGCTGACCGGAAAGCTCTGGCAGCTCAGGATAAAGCCTCGCGCCACTTCGTAGTCTTCCAGGGCGAAGTTGGCATCCATGTCCACTTCGCCCTCGACCACCTTGCAACGGCAGGTGGAACACACCCCGCCCTTGCACGAATACGGCAGCTCGATGCCCTGCGCCAGCGCCGAATCCAGCACGCTGTCTTTGTTCTTGTCGATCACGAACTTGCGGCTGTGGCCGTCCTGCACCACGGTCACCTCGCACTGGCCCTTGCCGGGCGCCTGGCGGGCGTCCTGCCCCGTGCGCAACGCGCGCGGCCCCTTCGGGGCGCCGAACAGTTCGAACTTGATGTTCGACTTCGGAATGCCGCGGGCCTGCAGCCGCTCGACCACGCTCTCGGTCATGGTCTGGGGACCGCAGACAAAAGCGTAGTCGATATCCTCGGGGCTCATCCAGGCCGACATCAGCTGGTCGACCTTGTCGCCGTCCAGGCGGCCGTTGAACAGCTCGATGTCCTGGGTTTCGCGGCTCATGACGTAGACCAGCGAGAAGCGGTCCATGTACAGGTTCTTCAGGTCCTCGATCTCTTCGCGGAACAGCACGGCCGACGAGGCGCGGTTGCCGAAGAACAGCGTGAACTTGCTGTTCGGTTCGGTCGACAGCGCGGTCTTGACCAGCGAGAACACCGGCGTGATGCCGCTGCCGACCGCGAAGGCGACGTAGTGGCGCTGGTTCTGCGGCGCGAAATCGACGGTGAAGTTGCCGGCCGGCGCCATCACTTCCAGCGTCTGGCCCGGCTGCAGCTCGTGATTGGCCCAGCTGGAGAAGACGCCCTCATCGACCTTCTTGATCGCCACGCGCAGCAGCTTGTCGCGCGGCGCCGAACAGATCGAATAGGAACGGCGCAGTTCCTCGCCGTTGAGCTGCGTGCGCAGCGTCAGGTACTGGCCCGGCAGGAAGGCGAATTCATCGGCCAGCGTATCGGGCAGGTCGAACGTCACGACCACCGCGTCGCGCGTGTTGCGCGCCACCGAGGCCACTTTCAGGGGGTGGAATTGGTTCAGGCTCATTTTCGAAACCACTCTCAGTGAGTCTTGAAATAATCGAACGGCTCGCGGCAGCTGACGCAGCGGTACAGCGCCTTGCACGAGGTCGATCCGAAGTTGCTGACCAGGCGCGTGTCGCGCGAGCCGCAGCGCGGGCACTCGATGGCGGGCCCGGCGTTGCGCCGGCTGATGCCCGAGATGTCGATGGCCTGTTGCGCGGGCGCGGCGATGCCGTAGTCCTTGAGCGCGGCGCGGCCCTTCTCGCTCATCCAGTCGGTGGTCCAGGCGGGTGACAGGCGGGTCTCGACGCGCACCTCGCCGATGCCGTGGCGCGCCAGCACCTGGCGGATGTCTTCGGTGATCTCGCGCATCGCGGGGCAGCCGGAGTAGGTCGGCGTGATGACGACGACGCAGGCGTCGCCCTCGAACGCGACGTCCCGCACCACGCCCAGGTCCACCACCGACAGCACGGGGATCTCCGGATCGGGGACCTCCTGCAGCCAGGCGTAGACCTGCTCGATGGACGCGGACGCCAGCATGTTCACCACGTCGCTCCCGGATAGGCGCGCGGCAGGTACTGCATTTCCGCCAGCACGTAGCCCAGCTCCTCGGTGTGCCGGCCCTGGCGGCCGCCGCTATGGGCCGGATGGTTCGCCGCCGCGGCGTCGGGCACCTTCAGCGTGGCTTCCTCAAGCACTTCGCACACATGCTGTTCCCAGGGCGTGCGCAGCGCGGCCAGTTCACAGCCGATGCCGCGCGCCGCCATGTCCTGGTCGATCGCGTCGTCGGTGAACAGTTCGCCGGTGAAGCGCCAGGCGTCGTCGATCGCCGCCTGCATCTTGGCGTGGCTGATCTCTGTGCCGTCGCCCAGGCGCACCACCAGGTCGGACGAGCGCCGCACGTGGTAGGTCACTTCCTTGAGCGACTTGGCGGCGATGCCGGCCACGCGTTCGTCCGACGATTGCGCCAGGCGCTGCAGCAGGAAGTAGTGCCAGACGTCGAACAGGAACTGCCGCGCCATGGTGTCGGCGTAGTTGCCGTTGGGCCGTTCGACCAGCAGCGCGTTGTGGAACTGGTGGGCGTCGCGCAGGTAGGCCAGCGCGTCTTCGTCGCGGCCCGCGCCTTCGACCTCGCCGGCCAACGTCAGCCACATGCGGGCCTGGCCCAGCAGGTCGAGCGCGGTGTTGGTCAGCGCCAGGTCCTCTTCCAGGATCGGGCCATGGCCGGTCCAGGCGCCCAGCCGCTGCGACAGGATCAGCGACGTGTCGCCCAGGCGCAGCAGGTATTCAAAGAAAGTCTTGTCCATGTCTCCCCCGCCGCCTTACATGTGCTTGATTTCTTCAGGCATCGGGAAGAACGTGGGATGCCGGTAGACCTTGCTGTTGGCCGGCTCGAACAAGGGATCCTTGTCGCCCGGGCTGCTGGCGGAGATATCGGAGGCGCGCACCACCCAGATGCTCAGGCCTTCGTTGCGGCGGGTATAGACGTCGCGGGCGTGATTGATCGCCATTTCGGCGTCGGGCGCGTGCAGGCTGCCGACGTGCTTGTGCGCCAGGCCGTGCTGGCTGCGGATGAACACTTCCCACAGAGGCCAGTCTTTGCTCATGATGGATATCCTCGGATGCCGGGCGCGCGTCGCGCTCCGGGTATGGATGAGTAAGGAGTTGGAAGGCCGGGCGCCGCCCGGCCGAAGCTCAGGCCGCCTTGCGCTCGGCCTGCTTGTCGGCGTGGGCGACCAGCGCCTCGCGCACCCAGGCGCCGTCTTCGTGCGCCTTGACGCGCGCCGCCAGGCGTTCGCGGTTGCACGGGCCGTTGCCCTTGAGCACGGCGTAGAACTCGCTCCAGTCGATCTCGCCGAAGTCGTAGTGGCCGCGCTCGGCGTTCCACTTCAGCTCGGGATCGGGGACGGTCAGGCCCAGGTATTCGGCCTGCGGCACGGTCTGGTCGACCATCTTCTGGCGCAGTTCGTCGTTGGAGAACAGCTTGATCTTCCAGGCCATGGACTGGGCGCTGTTGGGCGAGTCCGCGTCGGACGGGCCGAACATCATGAGCGCCGGCCACCACCAGCGGTTCAGCGAGTCCTGCACCATCGCCTTCTGTTCGGGCGTGCCGTGCAGGCACATCTGCATCAGCAGGTCGTAGCCCTGGCGCTGGTGGAAGGACTCCTCCTTACAGACCCGCACCATGGCGCGGGCGTAGGGGCCGTAGGAGCAACGGCACAGCGGGATCTGGTTGATGATGGCCGAGCCGTCGACCAGCCAGCCGATCATGCCGATGTCGGCCCAGCTGAGCGTGGGGTAATTGAAGATGCTGGAGTACTTGGCGCGGCCGGCATGCAGGTCGTCGATCAGGTCGTCGCGCGACACGCCCAGGGTCTCGGCGGCGCTGTACAGGTAGAGGCCGTGGCCGGCTTCGTCCTGCACCTTGGCCAGCAGGATGGCCTTGCGCTTGAGCGACGGGGCGCGGGTGATCCAGTTGCCTTCAGGCAGCATGCCGACGATTTCGGAGTGCGCGTGCTGCGAGATCTGGCGCACCAGGGTCTTGCGGTAGGCCTCGGGCATCCAGTCCTTGGCCTCGATCCGCACGCCATCATCGATGCGGCGCTGGAACGTCTGTTCGCGGCCTTCGAGCTGGTCTGCGGTCTTGACCTGCTTGACGCCGGTTTCGACGAGTTGAGCGTACATGGTTGTCTCCTTGAGACGGTTTGCGATAGCGCAAAGCAAACGCCGCGCAGTGCCGTCATGTCATAGGCGGATTATTTAATACAAAAAAACCATTGTCAAACTCAAATCTGTATCACATTGGATTTATGTATCATATCGAGGATCCCGATATCGGCCGTTCCCGGCCTCCCTTATGGCAAACCCTCAGTCGCCCCTGGACCGCTACCTGTCACGCCTCATCAAGAGCGATCCGCCGCGCGCCAAATCGCTCTGCGTCAGCCTGCTGGGCGACGCCCTGGCGCCCCATGGCGGCGCCATCTGGCTGGGCGACCTGATCGAGCTGCTGGCGCCCCTGGGCATCAACGAACGCCTGCTGCGCACCAGCGTGTTCCGGCTGGTGGCGCAGAACTGGCTGCAGTCCGAGCGCCACGGCCGCCGCAGCCTCTACCTGATTTCCGAACAAGGCCTGCGCCACACGGCGCACGCCTCGCAGCGCATCTACGTGGGCGCGCCGCGGGACTGGAACGGGGAATGGACACTGGTGGCGCTGCCGCGCACCGGCAACGGGCTGGCCGAGCGCGCGGAACTGCGGCGCGAGCTGGTCTGGGAAGGGTTCGGCATGATCGCGCCGGGCCTGTTCGCCCACCCGCACACCGAAGCGCGCGCGGCGCACGACATCCTGGAAAAGCTGGGCATCCCGGACAAGGCGCTGGTGCTGTCGGCGCGCGACCTGGCCGGCGCCGGCGGCCTGCCGATCGCCAGCCTGGCCTCGCAGTGCTGGAACCTGGACGACGTGGCCGAACAGTACCGGCAGTTCACCCGTAATTTCGGACCATTGGAAAAGTTGCTGGAGACGCCACCGTCGCCATCCGATGCCTTCATCACCCGTGTGATGCTGCTGCACAATTGGCGCCGGATCGTGCTGCACGATCCCCACCTGCCCGGCCCCATGCTGCCCGACAACTGGCCCGGCCATGCGGCGCGCGAGATCTGCGGCCGCATCTACTGGCAGGTGTTCGACGCCTCGGAAGCGCACCTGAACACCCTGGCCGGCCGCGACAACGAACGCTACACGCCGCTGGCCGCCGACATCGCCGCGCGCTTCGGCGGCCGCCCGGGCTCAGGCGCCGGCGCCTGACTGCGGCAGGGTCACGCCCAGCGTCTCCAGGTGGGACTCGCCGACGGCGCCAGCCGTGGCATCCGCGAGCGTCAATCCCCTTGCCCGGCCAATGAAGGAGAGCGTCCAACGCGCCCGGATGGGCCGGCCCAGGGCCGCGCCGGTGTCGGCATCGATGCCGCTGGGCACATCCAGCGCCAGCACCGGCGCGTTCCAGGCGTTGACGCGGTCCACCAATGCCTGCCAGTCCGGCCCCAGGGGACGGTTCAGGCCAATCCCGAACAGGCCGTCGATGACCAGGTCCGGCGCCGCATCGGGCGTCAACAGGCGGCTGGTGGCGCCCCCCGCCGCGATCCAGCCGGCATGAGCAAGCGCGGCGTCGGCGGGCAGGGACTGCGCGCCCGAGGGCAGCACGACCCGCAAGTCGTACCCCATTTCATGCAGGCGGGTCGCCGCGACCAGGGCATCGCCGCCATTGTTGCCCGGGCCGGCCAGCGCCAGCACCCTGGCCCCAGGCGCGAACCGGGCCGCGACGAAACGCGCCGCGGCCGCCCCGGCCAGCGGCATGAGCCGCCGTCCCCGGGCCAGGGCCTCGTGTTCGGCGGCGCGAATGACGGCAACGGGATGGGATGACGGCATGACGGCTCGCAGGCAGGCGCCGCCGACGGGCGGCTTACACCTTCAGGAAGTGTTCGCGGTAGTACTTCAGTTCGTCGATCGATTCATAGATGTCGGCCAGCGCTTCGTGGCGGCTCTTCTTCTCGAAACCCTTGTACACCGCCGGCGCCCAGCGGCGCGCCAGTTCCTTGAGCGTGCTGACATCCAGGTTGCGGTAGTGGAAGAATTGTTCCAGGCGCGGCATGTAAGCAAACATGAAGCGGCGGTCCTGGCTGATGGTGTTGCCGCACAGCGGCGACTTGCCGGCCGGCACGTGCTGCGCGAGAAACGCCAACAGCGTATCCTCTGCCTGCGCTTCGGAAATCGTCGAGGCGCGGACCTTGTCGATCAGGCCGCTCTTGCCGTGGGTGGATTTGTTCCAGCTGTCCATGGCGTCGAGCTGGCTGTCCGATTGGTGCACGACCAGCACGGGGCCTTCGGCGACCACGGTCAGGTCGGCCTCGGTCACCACCACGGCGACCTCGATGATGCGCTCTTTCTCAGGGTCCAGGCCGGTCATTTCCATATCGAGCCAGACCAGGCGGTTTTCGTTCACAGCCATATAATTTGCCTATAAAAGACGCGATTTTCAAACCCGCGATTTTCGCACATACCCATTTGAGCCGGCCGTATCGCCCATGTTCACATTGCTGTTCGTTGCCTTCCTGCTGACCGATATCGCCGTGCGCATGTGGCTGGCCAGTCGCCAGATCCGCCACGTGGCGCGCCATCGCGACCAGGTACCGCCGGAATTCTCCCACCGGATCGGCCTGGCGAGCCACCAGCGCGCCGCCGACTACACGGTCGCCAGGGTCAGGCTGGGCATGTTCGAACGCACCTATGATGCCATCCTGCTGATCTGCCTGACGCTGATGGGCGGCCTGCAGCTCATCGACCTGTGGGTAGGCCAGCTTACCAGCAATGACTTCCTGCGCCAGATGCTGCTGCTGGTGGCCGTGGCGCTGCTGCTGGGCCTGCTGGGGCTGCCCTTCACGCTGTGGCGGCAGTTCAAGCTGGAGGCCCGCTTCGGTTTCAACCGCATGACGCCCGAACTGTTCATCTCGGACGCGGCCAAGGGCCTGCTGGTGGCGGCGGTGCTGGGGCTGCCGCTGGCGGCCGCGGTGCTGTGGCTGATGGGCAGCGCGGGGCAATACTGGTGGATCTGGGCCTGGGCGCTGTGGACGGCGTTCAACCTGGCGCTGCTGATCGTCTACCCGATGTTCATCGCCCCGCTGTTCAACAAGTTCACGCCGCTGTCCGATCCCGAGCTGGCGGGCCGCATCCAGCGCCTGGCGCAGCGCTGCGGCTTCGCGCTCAACGGCCTGTTCGTGATGGACGGCTCGCGCCGCTCGGCCCACGGCAACGCCTATTTCACCGGCTTCGGCCGCTCGCGCCGCATCGTGTTCTTCGATACGCTGCTGGCGCGCCTGAACGCCGACGAGATCGAGGCGGTGCTGGCGCACGAGCTGGGCCATTTCGCCAAGCGCCACATCATCAAGCGCATCCTGTTCAGCTTCGCCGCCGCGCTGGGCTTTTTCGCCATCCTGGGCTGGGTCGCGCAGCAGCCGTGGTTCTACGTGGGCCTGGGCGTGCTGCCGCAACTGGGCGGACGCAACGACGCCATGGCGCTGCTGCTGTTCTTCCTGGCCATTCCCGTTTTCACCTTCGTCTTCACGCCGCTGGCCAGCTGGTATTCGCGCCGCGACGAGTTCGAGGCCGACCGCTACGCGGCCGAGCAGAGCTCGCCCGACCGCCTGGTGTCCGCCCTGGTCAAGCTCTACGACGACAACGCCGCCACCCTGACTCCCGATCCCGTGCACTCCGCCTTCTACGACAGCCATCCCCCCGCCGCCGTGCGCATCCGCCACCTGACGGCGCCCGCGGCATGAGCATGAACGACCGGAACAAGGCCGCCTTCCAGGACGCGCCCCAAGGCAGCGCGCCCGCCAACGCCGCCAACGAAGGCCGCATCATCGCGGCGCACGGCCGCCATTACACCGTCGAACTGGCCGACGGCAGCCTGCGCAAGTGCTTTCCGCGCGGCAAGAAAGCCGGCGCCGCCGTCGGCGACCGCGTCCGCATCACGCCCCAGGGCCAGGACGAAGGCGCCATCGACGCCATCCTGCCGCGCCGCAACCTGCTGTACCGCTCCGATGAAATGCGGTCCAAGCAGTTCGCCTCCAACGTCGACCAGTTGCTGATCGTGGTGGCGGTGCAGCCGACCTTCTCCGACGATCTCACCGGCCGCGCGCTGGCCGGCGCCTGGAGCGCCGGCATCGAGCCGCTGATCATCCTGAACAAGACCGATATCGTCGACGCGCTGCCCGCGGCCCGCGCCCGCCTGGCGCCGATCGCCGCGCTGGGCGTGGACATCATCGAACTCAGCGCGCTGGAACCCGAAAAGGTCCACACGCTGCTGGCGCCGCGCCTGGCCGGCCGCACCAACCTGCTGCTGGGGCAAAGCGGCATGGGCAAGTCGACCCTGCTGAACGCGCTGGTGCCGGACGCCGCAGCGCCCACCCGCGAGCACTCGACCGCGCTGGACATGGGCAAGCACACCACCACCAGCACGCGCCTCTATCACCTGCCCGCGCCGGGCGGCGACCTGATCGACTCTCCGGGTTTCCAGGCCTTCGGCCTGCAGCACCTGAGCCGCGAGGACATCATCCGCGGCTTTCCGGAGTTCACCAAGCCGATCGAGTCGTGCCGTTTCTATAACTGCACCCATCGCCACGAGCCGGGCTGCGGAGTGGTCGCGGCGCTGGACGCGGGCGCGATCGACCCGGCGCGCTACGCGCTGTACCTGCGGATCCTGGACGAGAATCTGGCGGGGCAGCAGCGTTATTGACGCGGCAGGCCGGCACGGCGGTCCGCGGTCTCAGCGCGGCTGGAAGCCGTTGCGCAGCAGGTGGTACAGGTTGCGCAGCATGCCGGCGGTGGCGCCCCAGATGAAGTGCCGGCCATAGGGCATGCCGTAATAGTGGCGCACCCGACCGTCTTCGAGCCGCGCCTCGTACAGGCGGTGATTGGCCGGGTCCATCAGGAACGACAGCGGCACCTCGAACACCTCGGCCACTTCGAACGCATCCGGCGCCAGCTGGAAGCCGGGGGTCACCAGCGACACCACGGGAATGATCGAGAAACCGGTGGCCGTCAGGTACGGCGGCATGCTGCCCAGCACCTCGACGTGGTTGGCCGGCAGGCCGGTTTCCTCCTGCGCCTCGCGCAGGGCGGCGTCGATCGGCGTTGCGTCGCTGGTTTCGATGCGGCCGCCGGGAAAGCTGATCTGGCCGGCGTGATCGTGCAGATGCGCCGCGCGCTGGGTCAGCATGATGTGCACGCCGTTCTCGCGCGTCACCAGCGGAATCAGCACGGCCGCCGGCACCGGCGTGCCTTCGCGGCCCGGATAGCGCAGGTCGTTGTCGCGTGACAGCTCGAGCGTCCAGGTGGACGGCTGGCTGAGCGTGCCGCGCAGCTGGTCGGGCGTCAGCAGGCCGGACGGCACCGCCGGCAGGGAATCGTTGGCGACGACCCAGGGTTGCGACGCCGGATCGAATCCGGGACGCGCCAGTGGCCGTCGTGGCCGAGCGGAAGACGAGGAATCAGACATTCGGCTTTTCAAAAAGAAAAAGGCACCCTCGCAGGTGCCTTTTTAACCCGGAAACCCGTGCCGAACGAAAACGCTGGATGGCGTGTGCGTCCGACACTGGTAGGGCCGTGTGCCGATAAGCGATCAAGCCGCCGAGGCTTGCTTGCTGACCAGCTTTTCCTTGATACGCGCCGACTTGCCCGAGCGGTTGCGCAGGTAGTACAGCTTGGCGCGGCGCACGTCGCCGCGGCGCTTGACTTCGATGCCGGCGATTTGCGGCGAGTACAGCTGGAACGTACGTTCCACGGCTTCACCCGACGAAATCTTGCGCACGGTGAACGCGGAGTTCAGGCCGCGGTTGCGCTTGGCGATCACGACGCCTTCGAAAGCCTGCACGCGCTTGCGGGTGCCTTCGACGACGTTCACGCTCACGATGACGGTGTCACCAGGAGCAAATTCAGGCTTGGCTTGGCCGCCGGTCAGGCGGGCAATCTCTTCCTGTTCCAGGATAGCGATAAGGTTCATTGAGAACTCCTAGATCATCATGCCTTTGCGGACTAAAAAAACTTTGCCGTTCGATGTTGTTCACGCCCGCCAAAAAGGCCAGGCCATGTACCGCAAGCAGAGGATGAGATTTGGCAAACCAATGATTCTACACCAAAAATTGGCCGACGCCTCAGGTAACATGGCGCCCTGCCCGCGGGTTTGCGGTACCCTAGCGGTTTCTGTAACAAACACGTCATAAGACGCTGTTCCCTCATGTCGTATTCGTCCCTGTTATTGGTCGTCCTGGCGGCGATGGCCCACGCAACGTGGAATCTGCTAGCCAAGCGCGCGGCCATGGTGGGCGCTCCCTTCGTCTTCGCCTACGGGCTGTGCGCCTCGGTGCTGTATGCGCCGTGGGTCGTGTGGGTGCTGCTGCATGACGGCATGACCTGGACCTGGCCCGTGGTCGGGGCGATCCTGACCTCCAGCCTGTTGCATCTGGGCTACAGCCTGTGCCTGCAGCGCGGCTATCAGGTCGCGGACCTGTCGGTGGTGTATCCGATCGCCCGCGGCACGGGCCCCCTGCTCTCGACCACCGGCGCCTTCCTGCTGCTGCGCGAACCGGCCACCACCACCGGCATCGCCGGCATGCTGTGCGTCGTGATCGGGGTGCTGCTGATCGCCACCCAGGGACGGCTGTCGATTTTCCGCAACGCCCAGGCCTGGGTGGGCGTGCGCTGGGGCATGGTGATCGGCCTGTTCATCGCCGCCTACACCGTGGTGGACGCCTATGGCGTCAAGGTGCTGCTGATCAGCCCGGTGCTGTTCGACTGGTTCACCTGTGTCACCCGCACCGCCATGATGACCCCGCACATGGTGAAGCGCCGCGCCCAGGCGTGGGAACTGATGCGAGGCCACTGGCACCTGGCGCTGGCGGTGGGCCTGCTGTCGCCGCTGGGCTACATCCTGGTGCTGTATGCCCTGCGCAACGGCGCGCCGCTGAGCCTGGTGGCCCCGGCGCGGGAAATGTCGATGATGCTGGGCACCTTGGCCGGCATGTTCCTGCTGCGCGAGAAAGTCGGCCCCGGCCGCCTGGCGGGCTGCCTGTCGATCCTGGCGGGCGTGGTGCTGCTGGGCTCGACCTGACGCCGCGCCGGCATCGTGCGCGGGCCGGCGCCGCCTTCAATCTGGATATCGTGCCGAGGGTGTTGACCCCGGGCACTACCGTCGCCTCAGAAGCCGCCGGCCACGCCGAGCCACATGAGGGCGGGAATCATCGCGCCCCACGCCAGCACCAGCACCACGTCCAGCACCATGCTTTTGACGCTGACCTGATCCGACACCGGTTCGACCGTGGCGTTGCCCAGGCTGCGCTCGCGCGGCGCCTGGACGACGTTGCCGACCGGTGCGGCATCAGCCGCGGCCGGCGGAAACGGCCACCTGCCGGGCAGCGTACCCGCCCGCTTGCGCGGCTCGACTTGCGCGGGCGTCGCCACGCCGCCGGCGATGGGAGCGGCGAGATCGATGGACGCGGCGCCATCCGCATGACCGCCCGCCGGCGCGGCCGACCAGGGCATGGCCAGCCCCGTGAAACGGGCATAGACGGCGCGGGCGCGTTGCGCCGCGCGACGCAACGGCGTCAGGGAAACGGCGGCGAGATCATCCGGCAGGACGGAAAGCTGAGCGGTGTTCATGAGGAACTCCTAGTAACGCGGTCAAGAACCACGGCAACGCGCCGCGGCGGCAACCCACGGCCGGGCCGTGGGTCAATCGAACAACGACAATTGCCCGGCAACCATGGCGCGCAATTGGCGCGCGCCGCGCCCATAGGCGCCGGCGACCGGCAAGGCACTGGGAAAAGGGACCCCTGAAGACGCTTTCGCGCCAGCCGGGGATGGGGAAACGGGGGCGCCGGCTGCGGCCGGCGGGAACAAGGCGGCGGAACCGCCGGCGGACGCCGGCGGCTGGAAGCGGTCGCAATCGAGCGCCAGCCGGTGGCGGTTCAGGCCGAGCTTGCGGGTGGCCACGGCGAAGCGCTGGCGCAGCAGGTCGGCCCAGATGCCGGTGCCGCGCATGCGCGAACCGAAGTTGGGATCGTTGCGGCGGCCGTTGCGCAGGTCTTCGATGCGATGGAGCACGCGTTGGGCGCGATCCGGGAAGTGGGCGTTGAGCCAGTCCTCGAACAGGGTTTTGACTTCCCAGGGCAGGCGGATGACGGTGTAGCTGGCGTAGTGCGCGCCGGCCGCCTTGGACTCCTGCAGGATGTGCTCCATGGCGTCATCGTTGATGAACGGGATCACGGGCGCCACCAGCACGCCGACCGGCACGCCGGCGGCGGTCAGGTTGCGCACGGCTTCCAGGCGGCGCCAGGGGGCGGCCGCGCGCGGCTCGAGCGTGCGGGCCATGTCGGCGTCCAGCGTGGTGATGCTCATGTAGACCACCACCAGCTTGTGCTCGGCCAGCGCGGCCAGCAGATCGAGGTCGCGGGCCACCAGGGCGTTCTTGGTGACGATGGTGACCGGGTGGCGGGTTTCGAGCATCAGCTCGAGCATGCCGCGCGTCAGGCGCCAGTCGCGCTCGATGGGCTGGTAGGCGTCGGTGGCCGAGCCGATGTTGATGGGCGACGGCTTGTAGCCGGGGCGGCTGATCTCCGCCCGCAGCGCCTCGACCGCGTTGGCCTTGGCCACCAGCCGGGTCTCGAAATCGAGGCCGGGGGAATAGCCCAGGTAGGAGTGGGTCGGGCGGGCGTAGCAATAGACGCAGCCGTGCTCGCAGCCTCGGTAGGGATTGACGGCCACGTCGAAGGGGATGTCGGGCGAATCGTTGCGCGACAGGATCTTGCGGGCCTCTTCGGCCGTGACGATGGTCTTGGGGGCGGCGGGCGCCCGGCGGACGTCGGGCAGGATGGGGATGACGGAAGTATTGGGGACAGCATCGACGAAATCAGCCGGGAGGCCCGAAGCGGACCAGCCATCGTCGACCTGCACGCGGTCATCTTTCTGGAAGCGATGCCGAACATTAGTAACCGCACCCCGACCGCGCAAGGCGGCGGGGGCGGCAGCCGGGGACCCAGAACCGGCGGGAAAAGAATGATCGGTGCGTGCCATGAAAACTACTGTACAAAAACACAGTGGTTTTGACAAGCACCAAAAGCCTTTTCGTAAGACAGCCCCACTTTACCGCAAGACGAAGACGGCGTCCGGACAATTCGATTTCATCTTGCGATATCGCCCGGAAACCCGCGCCAGCATTGGGTTTGGAATAAAAACAACACCCAAAAACCGGTACGGGGCGGACCCTTCCCGCCCCGACTTGCGGTTTACCGAAGCATGCCCGCCGCCGCGGTCTGATGCGTGGCTTCGTCGATCAGGATGAAGGCGCCGGTGGCGGGCACATCGGCGTATCGATCGACCGCCAGCGACTCGCGCGTGGTGAACGCGACGCGGCCGATGTCGTTCATGCGCAGCGTGCCTTCGGTGTTCTCCACTTCCTGCAGTTCGTGGATGTCGCGATGCGATAGCACCGCGCGGATCTTCGCCGACGTCAGTCGCGTGCCATGCTTGAGCAAATACTTGCGCGCGGGGTTGAGCGCCTGCGCATCGAGCCAGCAGAGCTCCGCTTCGAACTCGCGCGCGACCTGCGCCGGCGCGGCCGCGTGCACGATCACGTCGCCGCGCGACACGTCGACGTCGCGGTCCAGCACCAGCGTGACCGAGTCGCCCGCCACCGCTTCATCGAGCGCGCGATCGAACAGCCGCACTTCCTGCACGCGCGCCGTCACGCCCGACGGCTGCACCACGATCTCATCGCCGGGGCGCAGCACGCCGCTGGCGATGCGGCCGGCGTAGCCGCGGAAATCGTCCTTGCGGCTGCCGTCGTGGCGCGCCACCCATTGCACCGGAAAGCGCAGCGGCCCCGCGCCGCCGTCACCAGCCAGCTCCAGCGATTCCAGCAGCGTCAGCAGCGGCTGGCCGGCATACCACGGCGTCTTGTCCGACCGCGTCACCACGTTGTCGCCGTTCAGCGCCGACAAAGGCAGCGCGTCGAAGTGCGCGATGCCGAGCTTGTCCGCCAGATCGGCGTAGGCGTCGCGGATGCGCTCGAACACGGCCGGGTCCCAGTCCACCAGGTCCATCTTGTTGACGGCCACCACGATGTGGCGGATGCCCAGCAGGCGGGCGATGGTGCTGTGGCGCTTGGTCTGCGGCAGCAGCTTGCCGTCGGCCGCGCGGGTGGCGTCGATCAGGATCACGGCGACGTCGGCGGTGGAGGCGCCGGTGACCATGTTGCGGGTGTACTGCTCGTGGCCGGGCGCGTCGGCGATGATGAACTTGCGCGCCGGGGTCGAGAAGTAGCGGTAGGCCACGTCGATGGTGATGCCCTGCTCGCGCTCGGCCTCCAGGCCGTCCGTCAGCAGGGAGAAGTCGATGCCGCCCTCGGCCACGCGCTTGTACTTGGCGCGCGAAATGGCGTCGAGCTGGTCGGCGAACACGCCCTTGCTGTCATACAGCAGGCGGCCGATCAGCGTCGACTTGCCGTCGTCGACCGAGCCCGCGGTGATCAGGCGCAGCACGCCCGTGCCGGCGCCGGAAAGAAAAGAATCGTTTACTGCGTTCATATGCGTCCCCTGTCGGCCGGCCTGGCGCCGGCCAATCGTGCGATCAGAAATAGCCTTCCTTCTTGCGGCGCTCCATCGAGGCCTCGGATGTCTGGTCGTCCATGCGCGTGGCGCCGCGCTCGGTGATGTCGGTCACCGCGGTCTCGGCGATGATGGCGGCCGTGTCGGCGGCATCCGAGGCCACCGGGCAGGTGCAGGAAATGTCGCCCACGGTGCGAAAGCGCACCGACAGGCGCTCGACCGTGTCGCCGTCCTGCGGCGGCGTCAGGCGCGTGACCGGCACCAGCAGGCCCTTGCGCCGCACCACCTCGCGCTCGTGACTGAAGTAGATCGACGGCAGCGCCAGCTGCTCGCGCTGGATGTACTGCCAGACGTCCAGCTCGGTCCAGTTGGAAATCGGAAACACCCGCATGTTCTCGCCGCGATGCACCTTGGTGTTGAACAGGTTCCACAGCTCGGGGCGCTGGGCCTTGGGATCCCACTGGCCGAACTCGTCGCGGAACGAGAAGATGCGTTCCTTGGCGCGCGCCTTTTCCTCGTCGCGGCGGGCGCCGCCGATGCAGGCGTCGAAGCCGAATTCCTCGATCGACTCCAGCAGCGTCACGGCCTGCGCCGCGTTGCGCGAGTCGGTCTCGCGCCGCAGCACCACGCTGCCGCGCTTGATCGAGTCCTCGACGCTGCGCACGATCAGGGTCTCGCCCAGCTCGGCCGCGCGGGCATCGCGGAACGCGATGACCTCGTCGAAATTGTGGCCGGTGTCGATGTGCATCAGCGGGAACGGAAAGCGCCCCGGACGAAAGGCCTTTTCGGCCAGGCGCAGCAGCACCACCGAATCCTTGCCGCCCGAGAACAGCAGCACGGGCTTCTCGCTCTCGGCCGCCACTTCGCGCATGATGAAAATGGCTTCCGATTCCAGCCAGTCCAGGTGGCTGCGTTGAATCACTGCGGACATAGGTATTCCCCTAAAACGAATTCTTGATACGTGACGGGCGTCAGGCGCGCGTGGTTTCCGCGACGATGCCAATGACCCGGTTGCCGGCATGCAGGCCGCATTCCTTGGAGTCCGACGACTCCCACCACCAGCGTCCGGCCCGCAGGTCTTCGCCCGGACGGATGGCGCGGGTACAGGGCTCGCAGCCGATGGACGGATAGCCCTGGTCGTGCAGCGGGTTGTAGGGAATGCCGAGCGCGCGGATCACGCCCCAGACTTCCGCCTCGCTCCACTCGGCCAGCAGGTTGAACTTGTAGAGACCGAAGGTCGGGTCGTGCTCTTCCAGGTGCAGCTCGCCGCGCGTGGTCGACTGCGCCCGCCGCTGGCCGGTGATCCAGGCGCCGCGTCCGGCCAGCGCGCGCTTGAGCGGCTCGACCTTGCGGATCTGGCAACAGGCCTTGCGCAGCTCGACGCTTTCGTAGAAGGCGTAGGCGCCATGTTCGGCCATGTGGCGCTCGACCGCGTCGGCCTCGGGCCGGTACACCGTGACCTCGCGGCCGTAGCGCGCGCGCACCGCGTCCAGCACGCCCAGCGTTTCGGCGTGCAGCCGGCCGGTGTCGAGCGTGAACACTTCGAGAGCCAGGCCGGCGCCATAGATGGCGTGCGTCAGCACCATGTCCTCGGCCGCCAGGGACGAGGCCAGCGCGGCGTCGGGATAGCGCTGGCTCGCGTCCGCCAGGCGCGCCACCAGCTCGCGCCAGCGCGCCGCGAGGGCCGGCTCCAGGCTGGCGGCGAGATCGGCGGCCGTCATGATTGCACCGCGAAGACACGCGCCCGGCGCGGGCGGGCCAGCAGGATGTCGCCATCGCGCAGCGCCAGTTCGCGATAGAGGTGCTCGGGCACCTCGGCCTCGATGACGGCGTCGGAATCCTGGCTGGCCAGTTCCAGATACGCGCTGGGGCCGGCCAGGTAGGCATGCGACAGGCGCACCGGGATGCCCGCGCCATCGGCCCGGTAGCGCTCGATGTCGAATTCGTGCGGCCGCACATAGGCCGTGGCGCGTTGCGACTCGGCCTGCGCCAGCTCGGGCGCCGGCAGCGACAACCCCGCCCCTTCCCAGACGCCGCGGCTGGCCACGCCCTGCAACTGGTTGACGTCTCCGAGGAAGCCGTAGACGAACGGCGTGGCCGGCCCTTCCCAGACCTCGCGCGGCGTGCCGACCTGTTCGATCCTGCCGGCGTTCATCAGCACCACGCGGTCGGCCACTTCCAGCGCCTCTTCCTGGTCGTGGGTGACGAACACGCTGGCCACGTTCAGCTCGTCGTGCAGACGGCGCAGCCAGCGCCGCAGTTCCTTGCGCACCTTGGCGTCGAGCGCGCCGAACGGCTCGTCCAGCAGCAGCACGCGCGGCTCCACCGCCAGCGCGCGCGCCAGGGCGATGCGCTGGCGCTGGCCGCCCGACAGCTGCGCCGGATAGCGATCCGCCAGCCAGTCCAGCTGCACCAGGCCCAGCAGATCATGCACCTTGCGCCGGATCTGGTCCTCGGACGGCCGCTGCGAACGGTGCTTGACGCGCAGCCCGAAGGCGACGTTCTCGAACACCGTCATGTGCTTGAACAGCGCGTAGTGCTGGAACACGAACCCGACCTGGCGCTGGCGCACGTCGACCGCGGTGGCGTCCTCGCCGGCGAACAGCACGCTGCCCGTGTCGGCCGACTCCAACCCCGCGATGATGCGCAGCAGCGTGGTCTTGCCACAGCCCGACGGCCCCAACAGCGCCACCAGCTCGCCGGTCTCGATGTGCAGCGATACGTCGTTGAGCGCGCGGAACTGGCCGAAGCGCTTGGATAGATTGCGAACCTCGATACTCATGCTTGTCTCCGTCTGGCCGGCCGCGTCAGGCGACGGCCGGCTTGATGGCCGTCGCGGGGCCGGGATACTCGACCGGCAGTTCCGCCGCCTTCAGGTAGCGCGCGTTGCGCCACTCGACCACGTTCTTGGCCACCAGCGTCACCAATGCCAGCAGCGCCAGCAGCGAAGCCACCGCGAACGCCGCCGAATACTGGTATTCGTTGTAGAGAATCTCCACATGCAGCGTCATGGTGTTGGTCAGGCCGCGGATCTGGCCAGACACCACCGAGACCGCGCCGAACTCGCCCATGGCGCGCGCATTGCAGAGAATGGCGCCGTACAGCAGGCCCCATTTGATGTTGGGCAGCGTCACCCGCCAGAAGATCTGCCAGCCGCTCGCGCCCAGCGTCAGCGCGGCCTGCTCTTCCTCGCTGCCCTGCGCCTGCATCAGCGGGATCAGCTCGCGCGCCACGAACGGAAAGGTCACGAACAGCGAGGCCAGGATGATGCCGGGCACGGCGTAGACGATCTTGAAGTCATGGTCCTGCAGCCAGCCGCCGAACCAGCCCTGGGTGCCGAACAGCAGCACGAACACCAGGCCGGCCACCACCGGCGACACCGAGAACGGCAGGTCGATCAGCGTGATCAGGAACTGCTTGCCGCGGAACTGGAACTTGGTGATGGCCCAGGCCGCGGCCACGCCAAACACCAGGTTCACCGGCAGCGCGATCGCCGCCACCAGCAGCGTCAAGCGGATCGCGGCCAGCGCGTCCGGCTCGACGATCGCCTCCAGATAGAGCGCCCAACCCTTGCGGAAAGCCTCGAAGAACACCGCGGCCAGCGGCACCAGCAGGAACAGCGCCAGAAAGCCCAGCGCCAGGAACAGCAGGATGCCGCGCACCCAGCGCGGCTCGGTCAGGTGGGCGGGACGGTCAGCAACGCTCATGACGATCTCCCGAGGCCGCGACGGGCCTGCCAGCCCTGCAGCAGATTGATGATGAGGAGCAGCACGAACGACAGCACCAGCATCACCGTGGCGATGGCGGCGGCGCCGGCGTAGTCGAACTGCTCCAGCTTGGCGATGATGAGCAGCGGCGTGATTTCCGACACCATCGGCATGTTGCCGGCGATGAACACCACCGAACCGTACTCGCCCACGGCGCGCGCGAAGGCCAGCGCGAAGCCGGTCATCAGCGCCGGCAGGATGGTCGGCAGCAGCACGCGGCGGATGGTCTGCCAGCGGTCCGCGCCGAGGCTGGCCGCGGCCTCCTCGATCTCGCGCTCGACGTCTTCCAGCACCGGCTGCACCGTGCGCACCACGAACGGCACGCCGATGAAGATCAGCGCGATCACGATGCCCAGCGGCGTGAACGCCACCTTCAGGCCGAACCAGTTGGCCAGCGGCGCGCCCAGCCAGCCCTTTTCGGCGTACAGCGCGGTCAGCGCGATGCCTGCCACGGCGGTGGGCAGCGCGAACGGCAGGTCCACCAGCGCATCCAGGATCTTCTTGCCGGGAAAGCGGTAGCGCACCAGCACCCAGGCCACGATGGTGCCGAACACCAGGTTCACCAGCGCCGCCAGCAACGAGGCGCCGAAGGTGAGTTGATAGGACGCCAGCACCCGTGGCGCCGTCACCGCGTCCCAGAAGCCCTGCCAGCCCAGCGATGCGCTCTTGATCGGCAGCGCCGCCAGGGGAATCAACACGAGCACGCTCAGGTACAGCACCGCGTAGCCCATGGAAATGCCGAAACCGGGCAGCACGCCCGGGCTGTTGCGCCGAACGGCAAAAGGCGCCTGCGCGCCCTTTGCCGTCGGAATCGAGGCTGAAGTCATGGCCGTCGTCCGCTGGTTGTCCGCTTACTTTTTCTGCGGCTGGTAGATCTGGTCGAAGGTGCCGCCGTCGCTGAAGTGGTCCTTCTGCGCCTTGCGCCAGCCGCCAAAGATCTTGTCGTCGATGGTCACCAGCTTGACCTTGGGGAACTTGCTTTCGTACTTGGCGGCCACGGTCTTGTCGATCGGCCGGTAGTAGTTCTTGGCGATGATCTCCTGGGCGGCCGGGGTGTAGAGAAATTCCAGGTAGGCCTGGGCCGCGGCGCGGGTGCCCTTCTTGTCGACGATCTTGTCGACGATGGCCACCGGCGGTTCGGCCAGGATCGACAGCGACGGCACCACGATGTCGAACTTGTCCGGACCCAGTTCCTCCAGCGCCAGGAAGGCTTCGTTTTCCCAGGCCAGCAGCACGTCGCCCACGCCACGCTCGACGAAGGTGGTGGTGGCGCCGCGGGCGCCGGTGTCGAGCACCGGCACGTGCTTGAGCAGTTCGCCGACGTAGGCGCGCGCCTTGTCTTCGCTGCCGCCGTTCTTCTCCAGCGCGTAGGCCCAGGCGGCCAGGTAGTTCCAGCGGGCGCCGCCCGAGGTCTTGGGGTTGGGCGTGATCACCTGCACGCCGTCCTTGACCAGGTCATCCCAGTCCTTGATGTGCTTGGGGTTGCCCTTGCGCACCAGGAACACGATGGTCGAGGTGTAGGGCGAGCTGTTCTGCGGCAGGCGCGCCTGCCAGTTCTCCGGCAAGAGGCCGCGGTCGGCGATGGCGTCGATGTCATAGGCCAGCGCCAGCGTCACCACATCGGCTTCCAGGCCGTCGATGACCGAGCGCGCCTGACGGCCGGAGCCGCCGTGCGACTGACGAATGGTCAGGTCGACACCGGCCTTTTCCTTGTATTGCTTGATGAAGGCGTCATCGATGGCGCGATACAGCTCGCGCGTCGGGTCGTACGATACGTTCAGCAGGGTCTGCTTCTGCTGCGCCTGCGCCGGCGCGATCGCGGCGAGAGACATCGTCACTGCGGCCAAGGCGGCCAACCATCCGGCTTTCCTGAAAGACATTCCTTGCTCCCTTCCCGTGTTTGGCAATGTGGAAGCAAGTGTGCAGGCGGCCTGTTCTGAACGGAACGAATCATTCTTTGATTGCTCATCGCTCCCAGGCATATAGCGCGGCGGCCGCCCCCTGTGAAAAAGCCGCGCATTCCCAGGGAATACGCGGCTTTGCGGGCGTTTTGCAGGCGCCATCCGGCAAGGCGGCGCGGGCCGCCTTGCGCACGGATTTCTTATTTACTTATTCGGTTGAGGCGTAATGCGCAGATAGGGACGCACCGCCTTGTAGCCCTTCGGGAACTTCTGCTTGATGACCGCCTCGTCCTGCAGCGACGGCACGATGATGACATCGTCGCCGTCTTCCCAGTTGACCGGCGTGGCCACGCTGTGGCTGTCGGTCAGCTGCAGCGAATCGATGACGCGCAGGATCTCGTTGAAGTTGCGGCCGGTGCTGGCCGGATACGTGATGATCAGGCGCACCTTCTTGTTCGGGTCGATGATGAAGACCGAACGCACCGTCAGCGTGGCGTTGGCGTTCGGGTGGATCATGTCGTACAGCTCGGACACCTTGCGGTCCTTGTCGGCCAGGATCGGGAAATTGACCTTGGTCGACTGGGTGTCGTTGATGTCCTCGATCCACTTGGTGTGCGAGTCGGTGCCGTCCACCGACAGCGCCAGCACCTTCACGTTGCGCTTGGCGAATTCGTCGGCCAGCTTGGCGGTGTAGCCCAGTTCGGTCGTGCAGACAGGGGTGAAATCGGCAGGATGCGAGAACAGCACTCCCCAGCTATTGCCCAGATACTCGTGGAAACGGATCGGGCCGGCCGAGGATTCCTGTTCGAAATCGGGCGCGGTGTCGCCCAGGCGTAGATGACTCATGGTGTCTCCTGCTTGCGGATTCAGGTTACGGAATCGACCGGCCGCCAGGTCCGGCGGCCGGCTGGAAAAACGTCTCGATGGCGGCCTGTGCCGCCCCTCGAAACGATTCTTCCATCAAACCTGTTGCAGGGGAAATACGCAAGACATATAACCTTATGCAATATTCGCGGCCGCGCCGCAGGCGTCGGCCACCACCCCCGCGCGCACCGCCGCCGACAGCGCCAGGGCGCGTGGCAGGATGTGGGCGGCGTAGAACAATCCGGTCGCCAGTTTCTCGCGATGGAACGGATCGGTCGACCCCGCGGCCAGGCGCCGGCGGCACACCAGCACCGCGCGCGCCATCTGCCAGCCGCCATGCACCACGCCGGCCAGCATCAGGTACGGCACGCTGCTGGAATAGACCGCGCGGATGTTCGCCGCCGACTGTTCCAGGATGAACTCCACCCCGGCCTCGTAGGCCTGGATCGCGCTGTCGAGGTTGTCGCGCAGCAGGCGCAGGCCGTCGCGCTCGGACGCCGCGGCGCGCGACGATTCGGCCTCGACCGCCCGCAGCGTCTCGCGCATGGCGGCGATGGCGGCATAGGCGGTGGCGCCGGCGTCGCGCTGGGTCTTGCGGCTGACCAGGTCATTGGCCTGGATCGCGGTGGTGCCTTCGTAGATCGGCAGGATGCGGGCGTCGCGGTAGTACTGCGCCGCCCCGGTCTCCTCGATATAGCCCATGCCGCCATGCACCTGGATGCCGAGCGAGGCCACTTCCACCGCCGATTCGGTCGAGAAGCCCTTGACGATCGGCACCATGTATTCGTAGAAAGCACGGTTGCGGGCGCGCTGCTCGGGGTCGGGATGATGCGTGCCCTTGTCGTGCGCGGCCGCCGTCACGTAGGACACCGCGCGCGCGGCTTCGGTCAGCGCCTTCATGGTCAGCAGCATGCGCTGCACGTCCGGGTGGCGCGCGATCGCGACGGCCGCGGCCGAGCCTTCCACCGCCCGGCCCTGCACCCGTTCTCGGGCATAGGCCAGCGCATGCTGGTAGGCGCGCTCGGACACGCCGATGCCCTGCTGCCCGACCGAGTAGCGGGCCGCGTTCATCATGATGAACATGTATTCCAGGCCGCGGTTCAGTTCGCCGACCAGGTAGCCGACCGCGCCCTCGCCCGCCTCGCCCTTGCCCGAGCCGTACAGCAGCACCGCGGTGGGGCTGCCGTGGATGCCCAGCTTGTGCTCCAGCGAGGCGCACCAGACGTCGTTGCGCGCCCCCAGGGCGCCATCGGCGCCGACCAGGAACTTGGGCACGATGAACAGCGAGATGCCCTTGACCCCGGGCGGCGCGTCCGGCGTGCGCGCCAGCACCAGGTGGATGATGTTCTCGGCCAGGTCGTGCTCGCCGTAGGTGATGAAGATCTTCTGGCCCGACAGGCGGTAGCTGCCGTCTTCCTGGCGCACCGCGCGGGTGGCGACCTGGGCCAGGTCCGAGCCGGCCTGCGGCTCGGTCAGGTTCATGGTGCCGGTCCATTTGCCGCCAATGAGGTTGGGCACGAACTTCTTGCGCTGCTCCTCCGAGCCGACGGTGAGGATGGCCTCGATCACGCCGTCGGTCAGCATCGGGCACAACGAGAACGCCAGGCTGGCCGCCTGGATGTTCTCGCCGGGCGCGGCCGCCACCAGCTTGGGCAGGCCCTGCCCGCCCCAGGCCTGCGGATGCTGCAATCCCTGCCAGCCGCCGGCCGCGTAGTCCTTGAAGCCCTGCGCGTAGCCCGGCGTGGCGGTGACCTGGCCATCGTTCCAGACCGGCGGCCGCGTATCGCCGGGCACGTTCAGCGGCGCGATCGCCTGCTCGACGAAACGGCCATTTTCTTCCAGGATGGCGTCCACCAGGTCGGGCGTCACCTCTTCGAAGCCGGGCAGTTTGAGGACGTCGTCCAGGCCGGCCAGTTCGTTCAGCGCGAAGCGGAAATCCTTCAGCGGGGTAAGGTAGGGCATCTTGTCTCCATGAGCCTGCTCCCGTGACGGCGGGGGCGGCGGGGTGCGATGGGATGCCGCCTTGGGCGACGCGCGTGGCGCGGTCGATGGCGGTCTCGGTAGTTTCCCTAGCCTATGTTAAACCCTCGCTCCGCGTCATGGGGCGATGCGCCCTGCCGGCCTCACCCCCCGAGGTGATGCGCCAGCGACACGATGATCGGCCCCAGCACCGGCAACAGCACGTTGGCGATGGCGTAGGTCACCGTGTAGCCCAGCAGCGGCACCGCGCTGCCGCTGGCGCCCAGGATGGCGCTGATCGCGGGCGTGCTGACGTGCTGGCCGGCGATGGCGCCGACCAGCAGCGGTCCCTCAATCTTGAGTATCTTGTGCCCGACCCACAGCGACAGGCAGGCCGGCCCCAGCGACACCAGCAGGCCGATCAGCGGCAGCACCGCGCCGTGCTCGCGGATCAGCGCCACCGCCTCCGGCCCGGCCGACAGGCCGACGCAGGCGACGAACACCGCCAGGCCCAGGTCCTTGAGCAATTGCACCGCGTGCTCGGGCATGTGGCCCAGCGCCGGCCGCTTGGCGTTGATCCAGCCGCAGACCAGGCCGCTGACCAGGGCGCCGCCGCCGCTGCCCAGCGACACCGGAATGCCCCACAGCCGCGCGCCCAGGGCGCCGATCATCAAGCCCGCGAGGATGCCGAAGGCCAGGAACACCAGGTCGGTGACGCCGCTGCGCCGCAGCTCGTTGCCCAGCGCCGCGCCCGCCTGCGACAGCTCCGGCTCGGCGCCCACCAGCGTCACCAGGTCGCCGTACTGCACCACGGTGGCCGGCGTGACCGGCAGCATGTGGCCGGAGCGCTGGATCGACTGCAGGAACACGCCCCGCGCCCGCTGCGCGCGCGGCCGCCTGGCCAGTTCACCGACGGTGTGGCCATTGACCTCTTTCTTGTTGACGATGACCTGCAGCTCGGCCAGCTGCAGGTCGTCGGCATGCGCTTCGGGCAGCTGGATCTCCGGCCCGATGACCGAGCCCGCGCGCAGCGCGAAGCGGCGCAGGCCCAGCACCACCACGATATCGCCGGTGGCCAGGCTGTCCTCGGGCGTGGGCTCGATCGCCTCGCCGTTGCGCAGGATGCGGCTGATGGCGGTGCGCCCGCCCAGCTCGGCCTCGATCTCGGCCACCGTCTTGCCGTCGGCGTCCTTGACCACGTGCGAACGCCCCACCAGCCGCGGCAGGGTCGGCAGCAGGTTGTCGTCCGACTCGCCCGGGCCCGCGCCCAGCTTTTCCTCCAGCGCCTTGGAGGCCTCGCGCAAGTTGATGCGCAGCAGCGCCGGCGCCACCTGGCTGGTGAAGAACACGATGCTGATCAGGCCCACCAGGTAGGTCAGCGTGTAGGCCGTGGCGATGTTGGCCTCCATCCGCTGCACCTCGGCGTCGGCCAGGCCCAGGTGCTTGAGGGCCTCGGCGGCGGTGCCGACCACCGCGGACTCGGTCGCCGCCCCCGCCGCCAGTCCCGCCGCGGTGCCCGCGTCCAGCCCGAACAGCGGCACCGCCAGCAGCACGATGGTCAGCACCAGCAGCGCCTCGATCACCGGCAGCACGATGTAGCGCAGGCTGGAGCGGTTCAGGTTGGCGAAGAACTGCGGCCCGCCCGAATAGCCCATGGCGAAGATGAACAGGGCGAACGCGACCTCCTTCAGGTCGCCGCGCATCTGGCAGCCGGTCTGGCCGATCAGCAGGGCGACGATGAGCGTGCCGCACACGCCCCCCAGCTGGATCGGCCCGACCTTGAGCTTGCCGATCAGGTATCCCAAGCCCACCGTCAGGAACAGCACCGCGATGGGAACGTTATTGAAAAACCCGACTGAGCACGTCATGAGGTCATGTCACCCTGGATGTGGTGGCGGCTGGCTACGACTTGATCCCTTTCTTGGCCGAGCGCTCGGCCTTGGCGGCCTTCTTGACCGCCTGTTTCACCGCCTTCTTGGCGGCCTGCTTGCCGGCGGCCTTGCGCTTGGCGGCGGCGGGCTTGACCGTCTGGCCCTTGCCGGCGGTCGGACCCGAACGCACCAGCTGGCCGGCCTTCCACGCCTCGACGTATTCCGTGGCGGCATCGACCATGTGCTTGCCGATCTTGGAATAGTCGCCGTCGTCCAGGTTGGCCAGCGAGATGCGGATCGACCACGGCGGCCCGCCGAAACCGCCGCCGTCCATCAGCACCACGCCGGATTTCTCGGCCAGGCGGAACAGGAAGTCAACCGGCTCGTAGTTCGACGTCATGTACTTGCAGAAGGCATCGCCGTAGGTGTTCTTGGCCCACACCATGAAGTCCAGCTCGACGTAGTACCAGCCGCGCATCGGATCTTCCGGCGGCAGCGGCGCCCCCAGCCCGCGCCACAGCGCGTCGCGGCGCGCGCGCACGATCTGCATGGTCAGATGCTTGTAGGCGTCCTTCAGATCGAGCAGGTGCGACAGCGCAAAGAAGCCCATCTGCACCTGCTGCGGCAGCGACAGGCCCGCCGTGTGGTTCAGCGCCACGTTGCGGCTGTCGGCCACCAGCCGGTCGATGAATTTGAGCTTCTCCGGCTCCATGGTCATGGCGCCGTAGCGCTTGTTCAGGCGCTTCTTCCACGACGCCGGCAGCTCGGCGATGCGGCGGTCCATGGTGTTCTGCTCGTGGGTCGCGATCACGCCCAGGCGCCAGCCGGTGCAGCCGAAGTTCTTCGAGAACGAATAGACGCAGATGGTGTTGTGCGGCACCTCGGCCATCAGCGAGCGGAAGTTGGGCACGAAGGTGCCGTAGACGTCGTCCGTCACCAGCACCAGGTCCGGATTCTTGCGGATCAGGCCCACGATCTGCTTCATCTCGACCGGGCTGAAGGCGACCGACGGCGGGTTGCTGGGGTTGACCGTCACCGCCAGCTTGATCTTCGGATTCTCGAGCTTGGCGATTTCCGTGGCCGGATAGTGCCAGTCGTGGGTGCCATCGGCGCGCACGCTGCTGGCATTGATGGCGACGATCTTGAACTGGAAGCGCTCCAGGTGCGCGATCTCGATGTAGGGCGTGAAGGTCGGCAGGAACAGCGCGATGGTGTCGCCCTGCTTGAGCAGGCCGTTCTGCATCAGCGAGTCGAAGATGTAGCACATGGCCGCCGTGCCGCCCTCGACCGGGAACAGGTCGAACTTGCCCTTGGGCGGCCGGCCGTCGCACATTTCCTTGATCAGGTAGTCGTGCACCACCTGCTCCAGGTGCACCAGCGCGCGCGGCGGCACCGGGTAGTTGTCGCCGATGACGCTGTCGGTCAGCTCGTGGATCCATTCGTCCGGCACGAAGTTCTTGATCTTCACGCCGTACTCCAGCACCCCGGCCAGGAAGTCCGCGCCCGCCGCGCCCTTGTTCTTGGACAGGAACTTGCGCAGGCGGTCGGCGCAGCCCTTCTTGGGCGGCATGCCCGCCAGGATCCCGTCATCGCGCACCCGGCGCGCTTCCTTCATGGCGAACTGGCCCAGCAGGAAGAAGGCGTCGCGCGGCTCGGTGGCGATCCAGTTGGGATTGCCGCGGCCGGCGTTCAGCATGGTCAGCGCGGCGGTCTGCTGGCTGTCCTTGGCCAGCGTGATCAGATAGTCCTTCAGTTCGAAGGGTGACAGCTGTTCCAGGTCGCGTTGGCGCGAACGCGTGGTTTTCAGGGCCGAGGCCAGGCTGACGGTGAGAGGCGCGGTGGAAGCCATTGTTCAGTACTCCTGGTTTGCGATTGACAGGCGCTTGCGGCGGGGAATGCCCCGGATCCGCTGGCCGGTCCGCCGCGAGGGGGACGGCCGGGCAGCGGCAATCCCGGTCCCCGGCAAGGCGCGGCCGCCCCGCCGGGGACCGGGCCTCTAGGTCATGAGCATGACGATGACAATGCCCCAGATGATGAGCAGGGTATTGCCGATGGCGTAGGGCACGGTGTAGCCCAGGGCGGGCACCTGGCTCTTCGCGGTTTCGGTGATCTGGCCGATGGCGGCCGTGGTGGTGCGGGCCCCGGCGCAGACCCCCAGCACGATGGCCGGATGGAACTTGAACACGTAGCGGGCGATGTACACCCCCAGGATCATCGGGATGCTGGTGGCGATGATGCCGGCGATGAAGAGCTTGGCCCCCAGTTGCTGGAAGCCCTGCACGAAGCCCGGCCCGGAGCTGATGCCCACCACCGCCACGAACGCGGTCAGGCCGACCGAAGTCAGGAACCAGTGCACCGGTTCCGGCACGCGGCCGAAGGTGGGATGCACCGACCGCAGATAGCCGAAAATCAGGCCGGCGATGAGCGAACCGCCCGAGGTCGACAGCGTGATCGGAATGCCGCCCACGGTCAGCACCAGCGTGCCGAACAGGCCGCCCAGCAGGATGCCGAAGCCCACGAACACCATGTCGGTCTGCTCGGTGGCGCGGTCCACGTAGCCGACCTTGCCGACCACCCGCTCGACGTCGCGCTTGGCGCCCAGGATGAAAAGACGGTCGCCGCGGTCGAGCTTCAGGCCCCAGTTGACCGGCATCTCATGGCCGCCGCGCACCACTTTGCGCAGGAACACGCCCCGCCCCAGCTCGCGCACCTGCTCCATCTCGGAGATTTCCTTGACGGTCTTGCCGGCCAGGTTCTTGTTGGTCAGCACCACCTCGACGATCTCGGCGGGCAGGTTGATCAGGTCACGGTCCTCGACTTCGGCGCCGATGATCCCGGCCGCCTGCAACACCAGCGCATCGTGCCGGCCGGCCACGCCGAGGACGTCGCCGGCCTGCAGCACGGTGGTGGAATCGGTGTCGAGAATCTGGTCGCCGCGGCGGATGCGTTCGACGAATACGCGCGCCTCGACGAAGCGCGACTCGATATCGCCCACGGTCTTGCCGACGAATTCGGAATGGTCGAGCTTGTAGGCGCGGGAGATGAACTTGCGATAGCCCGACAGTTCCATCGAGTCGGCGCCGCCGGACATCTTGGCCTCGTACTCCTGGCACTCCTTGACGATGTCCACGCGCATCAGCTTCGGGCCGAGCGAGGCCAGCAGCCAGGCGCTGCCGACGGTGCCGAAGATGTAGCAGACCGCGTACGCCACCGGGATGCTGTCGATCCATTTCTTCTTGGTGGCCGCATCGATGCCCAGGCCGTTGATGGTGTCGGTCGCCACGCCCATCACCGCGGAAATAGTCTGCGCACCGGACAACAGGCCCGCACCGGTGCCGGCGTCGAAACCGAATCCGACGGCGGTGCCCCAGGTGACCAGCAGGCAGATGACGCAGATGACGACGGCGAAGATGACCTGCGGCAGGCCATCGCTTTTCATGCCGCGGAAGAATTGCGGGCCGACGCCATAGCCCAGTCCGAACAGGAACAGCAGGAAAAAGACTTGTTTGACGATCGGGGCGATCGTGATGTCGAGCTGGCCGACCAGCACACCGACCAGCAAGGTGCCAGTCACCGCCCCCAGATTGAATCCGAATATTTTCTTGGCGCCGATCCAATACCCGAGACCCAGGGTAAGGAAAATCGCAAGCTCCGGATATTTTCGCAGAGTGTCAAAGAACCATTCCATCCCGAATCTCCTTCGTTATGTACCGGTCAAGCACTTACGCCGTGTCTAGCTGCGCGCGAGACACATTATCAGAATCCTTCAAAAGATCAAAAGATTTGGATAGTAAATATCAAATAGTTTCGATTGTCAGGCAAACAGGAAAAACAACCGGCGCATAAAAACCAGGCATGAAAAAGCCCGCGGGCGTAACGCGCGCGGGCTCGGGGACTGCCGGTAATGACGCTTTACAGCGCGCCGGTCAGTTCGGGAACGACCTGGAACAGATCACCCACCAGGCCATAATCGGCCACGCCGAAAATCGGCGCCTCGGGATCCTTGTTGATGGCCACGATGACCTTGGAATCCTTCATGCCGGCCAGGTGCTGGATGGCGCCGGAAATGCCGACGGCCACGTACAGCTGCGGCGCAACAATCTTGCCGGTCTGGCCGACCTGCCAATCGTTCGGCGCGTAGCCGGCGTCGACCGCGGCGCGCGAGGCGCCCAGGGCGGCGCCGAGCTTATCGGCCAGCGGATCCAGGATCTTGAAGTTCTCGGCGCTGCCCAGGCCACGGCCGCCGGAAACGACGACGCGGGCGCCGGCCAGTTCCGGACGGTCGCTCTTGGCGACTTCGCGGCCGACGAAGCTCGACAGGCCGGAATCGGCCACGGCGGCAACGTCTTCCACGGCGGCCGAGCCGCCCTGCGCGGCCACGGCGTCAAAGCCGGTGGTGCGCACGGTGATGACCTTGACCGGGTCGGCCGATTGCACGGTGGCGATGGCATTGCCGGCGTAGATCGGGCGCTGGAACGTGTCGGCGGATTCCACGCCGATGATGTCGGAGATCTGGGCCACGTCGAGCTTGGCGGCGACGCGCGGGGCGACGTTCTTGCCCGAGGCGGTGGCCGGGAACAGGATGTGGCTGTAGCCGGAGGCCACGGCCAGCACCTGGGCGGCGACGTTCTCGGCCAGGCCGTCGGCCAGCTGCGGGGCGTCGGCCAGCAGCACCTTGGCCACGCCGGCCGCTTGCGCGGCCTGGTCGGCCACGGCGCGGGCATTGGCGCCGGCGACCAGCACGTGGACGTCGCCTCCGATCTTGGCGGCGGCGGCGACGGCGTTCAGGGTTGCGCCCTTGAGCTGGGCGTTATCGTGTTCGGCAATAACCAGCGTCGTCATCTCAAACCACCTTCGCTTCGTTCTTGAGTTTGTCCACCAGGGCCGCGACATCGGCCACCTTGATGCCGGCCTTGCGGGCGGGCGGCTCGCTGACCTTGAGCGTCTTCAGGCGGGGCGCCGGATCGACACCCAGTTCTTCCGGGGTGACGGTGTCCAGCTGCTTCTTCTTGGCCTTCATGATGTTGGGCAGCGTGACGTAGCGCGGCTCGTTCAGGCGCAGGTCGGTGGTGATGATGGCCGGCAGCTTGAGCGTCAGCGTTTCCAGGCCGCCGTCGACTTCGCGCGTGACCGTGGCCTTGCCGTCGGCCAGCTCGACCTTGCTGGCGAACGTGGCTTGCGGCCAGTCCAGCAGCGCGGCCAGCATCTGGCCGGTCTGGTTGGCGTCGTCGTCGATGGCCTGCTTGCCCAGGATCACCAGTTGCGGCTGTTCCTTGTCGACCAGCGCCTTGAGCAGCTTGGCCACGGCCAGGGGTTGCAGTTCGGCGTCGGTCTGGACCAGCACGCCGCGGTCGGCGCCGATGGCCATGGCGGTGCGCAGCGTTTCCTGGCATTGCGCAACGCCGCAAGAAACCGCCACGACTTCGGCCACGGCGCCCTTTTCCTTCAGGCGGGTGGCTTCCTCGACGGCGATCTCGTCAAAGGGGTTCATGGACATCTTCACATTGGCGATATCCACGCCGGTCTGATCAGACTTGACGCGCACCTTGACGTTGTAGTCAACGACGCGCTTGACAGGTACCAACACCTTCATCCCGCTGCCTCCAAATGGAAATAGTTACCCGGGGGAGTTAACGATCCGCCGGGATCGCATTGCACAATTTTTTCCTGATTCTACAGCTTCGCCAGCGCCCGTATATGGGCCACGACGCTGCGTCCCAGGGCGGACAGGTTGTAACCGCCCTCGAGCGTGCTGACGATCCGCCCCTGGCAATGGCGCTCGGCCACGTCCACGAGCTGCTCGGTGATCCATGCATAGTCGGCCTCCACCAGCCCCATTTGACCCATGTCATCCTCGCGATGGGCGTCGAAGCCGGCCGAAATCAGAATGAGTTCCGGGCGGTGCGCCTCGAGCCGCGGCAGCCAGGTGTCGGTGACGATGCCGCGCACGGCCGCGCCCGCCGTATAGGCCGCCACCGGCACGTTGACCATGTTGGCCGCCGGGTGCTCGGTGCCGCTGTTGGGAAAGAACGGGTGCTGGAAAATGCTGCACATCAGCACCCGCTCGTCGCCGGCGAAGACGTCCTCGGTGCCGTTGCCGTGGTGCACGTCGAAGTCGACGATGGCCACCCGCGACAGGCCATGGAAGTCCATGGCGTGGCGGGCCGCGATGGCCACGTTGTTCAGGAAGCAGAAGCCCATCGCCTGCGAGCGGCAGGCATGGTGCCCTGGCGGACGCACCGCACAAAAAGCGGTGCGGGCCTCGCCGCCGATGACCGCGTCGACCGCCGCCACCCCGGCGCCGGCGGCGTACAGCGCGGCCTCGTAGGTGTGCGGATTCATCAGGGTGTCGGGATCTATCGGGTAATACCCTTGCTCGGGCGTATGTTCGCGCAGACTGTCCAGGTACTGGACAGTGTGCACCCGCAGCACGTCATGGCGGGACGCCTGGGGCGCCTGCCGGTCATCCAGATAGGGCATCAGGCCGCTGGCGAGCAATTGGTCGGAAATGGCGTCCAGCCTCTGCGGGCTTTCCGGATGCCAACTGCCCATTTCATGCAAGCGGCATGCCGGGTGGGTAAGATACATGGTCTCCATAAGGAAGATTATGTTCATCTGTCGGCGATTACTGCAACTCGGCACCTTGTCGGCCCTCCTGGCCGGCTGTTCCACCACCGCTCCCACCGCCTCGAATCCGTCCGCCGCCCTGCCCCCCGCGGCCACCGCCGGCAACCCCGCCCCCATCCGCATCGGACCCGCGGCGCCGACCCCCGGTCCCGAACTGGCGGACGATGGCCCGGCCGCCCTCACCCCCAGCGGCGTCCTGCGCCCCGAGGTGCGCAGCTTCGTCGAAAGCCTGGCCGCCGAGCGCAACCTGCCGCTCAAGCCGATGGTCTCCGCCCTCGAAAGCACGCGCTACAACGCCACGGTGGCGCGCCTGATCGCGCCGTCGCCCCCGGGCAAGAAGGTCTGGCGCAGCTGGCTGACCTACCGCTCGCGCTTCGTCGAGCCCAAGCGCATCGGCTGGGGCGTGGAGTTCTACAACGAGCATCGCGACCAGCTCAACCAGGCCGCGCAGCGCTTCGGCGTCCCGGCCCCGATCATCGCCTCGATCATCGGCGTTGAAACGCTGTATGGCCGCAACATGGGCAATTTCCGCGTGCTGGACGCGCTGACCACGCTGGCCTTCGACTATCCGGCCCCGGCCAAGCCCGAGCGCGCCACCATGTTCCGCGGCCAGCTGGCCGACTTCCTGACGCTCGCCATGACCGGCAAGCTCGATCTCGAAACCCGCGGCTCCTATGCCGGCGCCATCGGCATGCCGCAGTTCATGCCCACCAGCATCAAGCACTACGCGGTGGACGGCGATGGCAGCGGCCATATCGACCTGACCAACAATACCCGCGACGCCATCATGTCGGTCGGCAGCTTCCTGTCGCAGCATGGCTGGCAACGCGGCCTGCCGGTGTTCGCGCCGGTGGCGCTGCCGGCCGACCCCACCGCGCTGGTGGACGGCGGCCTGGAACCCAAGCAGACCTGGGGCACGCTGACCGCGGCCGGCGCCCGGCTGCAGCCCGGCGCCTCGGCCACCGGCTGGGGCGCGCAGCCCATGGGCATCGTCGATCTGGTGGAAGAGGCCCGCGGCACCGCGCAATACCGCGTCGGCACGCCCAACTTCTTCGCGCTGACGAAGTACAACCGCAGCTACTTCTACGCCACCGCGGTGGCCGACCTGGCCAGCGAAATCGAGGCGCGCGTCGGCCGCTGAGGGGCCGACGCGCGCGCCGCGCCGCTGCCCCTCAGACCGTGGCCACCGGCGTGGCGGGCGAGCCCACCGCGCCCGGCAGGTTCAGCGGCGGCGCGGTCAACAGGAAGCGGCTGCGGCCGTTGGCGGTCAGCCAGCGGGCCAGCGCGCCCAGGTACCACATCTCGCCGATCGGCAGGCCGAGCTTGAAGATGCAGTGGTGATGCAGCGGCAGCGCCGCGCAGCAGGCGTTGGGCTTCTGCGTCGGGTAGATTTCCAGCGCATGATTGTCCGACGCCATCGCGGCCACCTTGGAATCGGTGATCCATTGCAGCAGCTTCTCGTCGCTGCCATCCAGCCCGGCGCAGATCTCGTGCAGGGTGTGGTGATCCGGCTGGCGCTGCTTTTCCAGCAGCGCATCGCCGAATTCGGTGTGGAACAGCACGATGTCGCCCTGCTCGATCTCGATGCGGTCGGCCTCGATGATGCGCATCAGGTCGTCGTAGCCCACCGACTTCTGCTCGCGGCCATAATGCCGGGCCAGGTCGACCATGACGCCGCGGCTCTGCAGGCAGGATTCGGCCAGCTGGGTGATGTCCAGCTTCTTGGCGTGGGAAGCCCCGCCCTGGCCCAGATCGGTCTTGGCGAAACCATTGTCGACGTCATAGTCCACCGGGCCGACCACGTGTTCGTTGGGGCGGTAGCCGTTGTAGTAGACGCGTTCGGGCAGGCCGTCGCCGTTGGCGTCGAACAGCGCGCCCACGTGCGCCAGCGAGTCCCACTGGGTCGAGTACTGCAGGCTCATCTCGACGATGTCATCGCTCAGCACGTCGACGCAACCAGGGCGCAGGCGGCCCAGCGGGAAGTTCAGGTACTGGTCGCCGTCACGCTCGGTCGGGCGCAGCTTGGGCGGATGGCGGCGCACGTTGACGCCGTTGCCGCCGGGGTAGTCCAGCGGCAGCGACAGACAGAAGCTCAAGCCCTCGCGGACTTCCTGGATTCCCTTCATCACGTTCGCGGGAGTGATGTAATTCAGGCAACCCCGTTGGTCATCAGGGCCGAAGTCTCCCCAGTTCGATCCCTCGGGACGGTTCTTCCATCTCATGTGGCGCGGCTCCTTGGCCATGAATTAAGAATTTGACACAAATTTATCACATATAGGATAATAACATCATGGATGTGAAAACAGCCGCACGAGTCCTGGATGTTCTGAACCTCTTCGCCGAGGCGCAGAAGCCATTGCTGTACAGCGAGATCGCCGCGCAGATGGAGATCCCGCTGTCCAGCTGCCATGGTCTGCTCAAGACCATGGTGGCGCGCGGCTATCTGTACGAGATCGGCAAAAAGCACGGCTACTACCCGACGCAGAAGCTGATCCACGTCGCCACCCTGATCTGCCGCAGCGACCCGCTGAACGCCGTGATCGAGCCGGTGCTGGCGCGGGTGCGCGACATCACCGGCGAGACCGCCCTGCTGGCCAAGCTGGCCGACGACAAGGTCGTGTACCTGATCGTCGCCGAGTCCAAGCAGACCATCCGCTTCTCGCACCAGCCCGGCGGATTCAAGGCGGTGCACGCCACCAGCTCGGGCAAGGCCCTGCTCTCGGTGCTGCCCGAGGACGAGCGCCAGAAATGGTTCAAGACCTATCCCGGCTTCGCCTCGTACACCGAAACCACCCTCACCAGCCAGGCCGCGTTCGACCGCGACCTGCAGGCCGGCATCCAGCGCGGCTGGCAACGCTCCCTCGGCGAAAACGTCGAGGACGTGATGTCCATCTCGCTCGGGTTCCGGGCCTATGAACAACCCTTCGCCATCGTGGTGGCCGGCCCCCTGGGGCGCATGCAGAAGAACGAAGCCACCACTGGCCAGCAACTGAAAGAGGTCAAGGCGCTGCTGTACGCGGCCCTACCCTCGGCCAACCTAACCTTTGTAGGAGAAGACAGCAGATGAACAAGCGCACTTTGCTCGCCGCGGCATGCTCGGCGATCGCCATCGGGGCCCTGCCGCTGGCTGGCGCACAGGCGCAGGACGCCTATCCCGACAAGCCGATCCGCGTGATCATGCCGTGGGCCGCGGGTGGCCCGACCGACGTGGTGGGCCGCGTGATCGCGGTGCGCATGGGTGAGATCCTGGGCCATCCCCTGGTGATCGAAAGCCGTCCCGGCGCCAGCGGCACCATCGGCGCCGCCCAGGTCGCGCGCGCGCCGGCCGATGGCTACACGGTGCTGATGAATCCGTCGGTGCAGGGCATCTACCCCGCCCAGTTCAAGAGCCTGACGTTCGACCCGATCAAGGACTTCCGCATGGTCGGCGTGCTGGGCACGGTGCCGATGGTGGCCGTGGTGCCGCCCGACTCCAAGTTCAAGACCTTCGGCGAACTGATCGCGCAGGCCAAGGCCCAGCCGGGTTCGCTCAGCTTTGCCTCGCCCGGCGTGGCCACGCTGCCGCACCTGGCCGGCGAGCTGATCAACACCACCACCAAGGCGTCCATCTCGCACGTCGGCTACCGTGGCAGCAGCCCGGCCCTGACCGACGTCGCCGGCGGCCACGTCGACCTGATGTACGCGCCGCTGGCGCCCGCCCTGCCCCTGATCCAGAGCGGCAAGGTGCGCCCCATCGCCGTCACCACCAAGACCCGCCTGGCCGAGCTGCCCGACGTCCCGACCATCGCCGAGAACGGCCTGCCCGGTTTCGACATCGTCACCTGGTACGGCATGTGGGTGCCCAAGGACACGCCCGAACCCATCATCGCCAAGCTCAACAAGGCCATGATCGAGGCGTCGCAATCGCCCAAGGTGGTCGAGGCGCTGAAGTCGCAAGGCACCCTGCCCAGCACCATGAGCTACCAGGAAGCCGAAGCCTTCAACCTGGCCGAAAGCGCGCGCTGGATCAAGGTCATGAAGGACGCCAACATCCAGCCCGAATAAGGGCTGGCCGGCGCCGCACCGCCGGGCCCGCAACGCAAACGCCCCACGCCCCGGATGACATCCAGGACGTGGGGCGTTTTTCCTGGGCGCGGGACCGGCCCGCGCACGGCGTCAGTTGTTGAAGACGCCCGTGGACAGGTAGCGGTCGCCGCGATCGCAGACGATGAAGACGATGGTCGCGTCATTCACCCGCTCGGCCACGCGCAAAGCGGCCACCAGCGCGCCGGCGGACGAAATGCCGCCGAAGATGCCCTCTTCGGCGGCCAGGCGGCGCGCCATGGCCTCGGCCTCGGCCTGCTGGATGGACTCGTAGGCGTCCACGCGGCTGCGGTCGAAGATCTTGGGCAGGTAGGCTTCCGGCCATTTGCGGATGCCGGGAATCGACGAGCCCTCGGCCGGCTGCGCGCCCACCACCTGCACCGCCGGATTGCGCGACTTCAGGTAGGTGGACACGCCCATGATGGTGCCGGTCGTGCCCATGGCGCTGACGAAGTGCGTCACGCGGCCGTCGGTCTGGGTCCAGATTTCCGGGCCGGTGCCTTCGATGTGGGCGCGCGGGTTGTCCGGATTGGCGAACTGGTCCAGCACCACGCCGCGGCCATCGGCCTGCATTTCGGTGGCCAGGTCGCGGGCGTATTCCATGCCGCCCTTGTCGGCCGGCGTCAGGATCAGCTCGGCGCCGTAGGCCGTCATGGCGGCGCGGCGCTCCACCGACAGGTTGTCGGGCATGATCAGGATCATGCGGTAGCCGCGCATGGCGGCGGCCATGGCCAGCGCGATGCCGGTATTGCCGCTGGTCGCCTCGATCAGCGTGTCGCCGGGCTTGATGTCGCCGCGCTCCTCGGCATGCTTGATCATGGAGAGCGCCGGACGGTCCTTCACCGAGCCGGCCGGATTGTTGCCTTCCAGCTTGGCCAGGATGACGTTGCCGCGCGCCGCCCCGGCGGCGCCGGGAATGCGCTGCAGGCGCACCAGCGGCGTGTTGCCGACGGTCTGCTCGATAGTGGGATAGGTAGTAGTCATGAAGCCGATGATAACCCCGCCCGGCGCGGCGTGCCGCCAAAGGCCGCGCTCGCGCCAGGGGTTCCGCGCCTGGCGGCCCCTGCAACGCCAAGCGCCGGGCAAGGCCGGCGTCCGCCCCGACGATGGCGACGGCGGACATGGCGACGCAGGGACGCCGTGGCGGCGCCGATCAGGGTCGCGATGCCGCCGCGGGCTTACCCGTCTGGGCCGCTCCCGGCCTGGCCGCGCCACCCGCGGGGGCG
>NZ_CADIJR010000040.1 GCF_902859645.1 Achromobacter insuavis
GGCAGCGGCGCTCGCGGTCACCGCCGCGCCCGCCCCGGCCGCGATGGAAGCGCCGGCCTTGGCCGCGCCCGATGCCAGCGTGGCGATCGCCGAGCCCAACAGCGCGGCGCTCACGACCGCGCTCAGCGCCCACACCAGAAAGCCGTGCGCGGTGTCGCGGAAATAGACCTCGTCGCCGTGCACGTCGGCCCATTTGGTGCGCAGCCGGCCGGCGACATAACCGCCGACGCCATAGGCCACGATCTGCGTGAACAGCATCCAGACGATCAGGCCGATGCCTGCCGCGGGCGCGGAGACGCCTTCCCCGCTCCAGGGCGAGACCGACAGGAAGCCCAGGCCGGAGCCGCCCGCGAACAGCGCCAGCGACAAGGCCGCGGCGATGACGGCGCCGGCGAACACCGCCGCCCAGGACACGGCGGACACCGCCGATTCCCGCACCGGCGGCACGCCGTCGTAGGGCCGGTTGGCCGAGAGTGCATTTTCCATGGTGATTCCTCGTTCACATTGCGCGCCGTGGCGCGGGACCGGACTGGCTCAATGCCAGAACAGCGCCAGCAGGATGATGATGGGAATGGGTACCCCCAGCAGCCATAACAGGATCGAACGCATGCAAGCCTCCTTGGGTGTGGGATGGGATTCGGTGGCGCTCAGGCCAGGTCGATCGTGCCCGGCGCGCGCGGATCGGGCGGCGGCGGGACGACGTCGGGCTCGCCCGGATCATCGGGCGCATGGTTGGGATTGGGTCGCGGGTCGTCGGGCCGGGCCGGATGGCCGGGCAGCGGCGGATCATCGGGCGGCACGTCGTCGGGCGCGCCCGGCGGGCGGTGGTCGGATGGGAACATGGCGGATCTCCTCGGCGCGTCTATCGCGCTGGTCCGCTGCCCAGCAACTGCCGTGCCCGGCATGCCGACCGCCATCGGCCCGACGCAAAAAAGCCCTCGGACGAGGGCTTGCGGGCATGGCCGGCGCGGGTCAGGACTTGGACGGCTTGCCGTCCCTGGCGGGTTCCACCCCGTTCGGATCGCTGTTGCCCAGGAATTCCACCACGGCGGCCTTGCCGGCGGCGGAGGCCTCGTCCTGGCTGGCATAGCGCCGTTCGGAATAATTGGTGCTGCGCACATTGCCGGTGTCGGGGTCCAGCAAGGTGATGATCCAGGCGAATTCGCCCGGCAGCAGCTGCCTGACCTGCAGTGTGGCGCGCGTGCCCGGGCGGAGTCGTTGCGGCATTTCGCGATCTGGAGAGTGGGTGGACGCCGCCATCGTAGCGCAAAGCGCGGGCGCGGCGGGCCTCGAAAAATGCTGCGCCGCACACCGATTTCATGCTGCAAGGTGCGCGGCGAAAACGCCACAGCGCCCGCCAGAGCCAGGAAAACCCTAGCGCCACACCCTGCCATACAGGCGCACAATCAGACTAAACGTAGCGACGAAGTGACAGACCGCAGTAGCGGCGCCGCATCCCTTTAATCAGGCGAGGACGGAGACATCATGACTTACGTAGCAGTGGTAATCAGCTGTTTGATGGTTGTGGGTATCGTCGCGTTGGTGGTTCAAACGATACAAAGCGCGGGGCCCGAGCCCTGGCTGAAGATATCGGCGGCCATCGTCAGTTCCCTGTTCGCTTCCCTGTTGCTCATTCCGCTCGGCTACGCCGTGGCGCAGACCATCGCCCTGGATTGAGCTGACGGGTCCTCCCGGATCCCCGTCATCCGATGCGCCAGAAGGCCACCCAGGGGCTACCCGCCCCGGGCCGGCCTGCCGCGCGTCGCCGCCCAGCAGATCAGCGAACCGGCGGTGACCATCGCCACGCCTTGCCAGAATGTCATGGTCAAGCGCGTGGACAGCCATACGGCCGCAAAAAAAGTCGACAACACTGGCGTGAAGTAGGACGCCGTGGCCAGCAAGGTCAGATTGCCGTTGAGAATGCCCACGTTCCAGAGCGCGTAGCCCGCGGCCATGGCGCCGCCCGTCACGCACAGTTCGAGCACGGCGGGCCAGGCGAACGGCAGCGCCGGCTCGGCGCTGAACCCGTATTTGATCCAGAGCACGGCCGCGGTCAGCATGAAGAACAGGGCCACGCCGTTCTTGCCATCGGCATAGCGTTTCGTGACGTTGCAATAGACGGCCCAGATGACGGCGCCGCTGAACGCCAGGCCGTAACTGAGGGGATTGCTGGAGACATTGGCCGCCACGCGCGCCCAGGAAACGCCGCCGTCGCCGCCGACCACCCAGACGATGCCGCACAGCGACAGCGCGATGCCGGGCACGACCCAGGCGCTGGCGCGCTGGCCGTTGATCAGGATCGCCAGGATGACGGTGAAGCACGGCCACAGGTAGTTGACGATGCCCAGCTCGATCGCCTGGCCGCGATTGGCGGCGAATCCCAGCGACAGCGACAGGCAGATTTCATAGGCCACGAACAGCAGGCTGCCGGAAACCAGGTAGGCGCGCGGGAATGAACGCACGCGGGGCCATCCGAGCAACAGGACGAGGAAACCCGAACCGACCGTATAGATCAGGGCCGCGCCGCCGATCGGCCCGAAGCTCTCGCTGACGCTGCGAATCAGGCCGACGACGGTGCCCCACAGCACCACGGCCATCAATCCCATGAAAGTCGCCGTGTTCCGGCTGGGAGCAGATTGCATTACTTTTTTCCGATTTCCCGATGTCCATCCAGGGCGCCGCGCCGGGGCGCGCGCCAGAACGACGCAGTGTAGCGAAAACAGGGAAACCGCCGCGGCAGGGCCGGCACGGGAATTGCAGGCCGGCGCGGCGCGACCGACCGAAGATCAACAAGAAGGAGATCTCGCCGCATGACCATCTCTGTACGCAGGCTGAGCGACGTGCTCGCCACCACGGCATCCGGCCGGCTCTACCGGATCGAAGTGTTCTCGCACGCCGACCGGCGCGCGGGGACGCCCATCACGACCGGCTACATTCTCAGGACCACGGAAGGGGAGCGCGTGATCGCGCTGGGCGAACGGCGCTACCGCCTGAAATCGGGCGAGGTGCTGACCGCCCTGCCGCCCGCCGCCGCGCCCCGCCACGACGCCTGATGCGCCCGTCGCGGCCGCCTCAACGCTCGTCGGACGCCACCCGCCGCTTGCCCAGGCCCTTGGCCCGGTACAGGGCGACGTCGGCACGCTCCAGCAACTGCAGCATGGTGACGCCCGACTGCGGATAGACGGCAATGCCGACGCTGGCCGAGACCGCGACGCGGATCTTGGGGTACGGCAACGAGAGGCTCTCGACCAGGGACTCGGCCACCGCCTGCGCGTTTTCCTGGTTGGCGCCAAGCAGCAGCACGGCGAACTCGTCGCCCCCCAGCCGCGCCGCCACGTCCGAGACACGGATGGCGTGGGCCATGCGATCGGCGGCTTCCTTCAGAACGGTATCGCCGGCGGCATGCCCATGCAGGTCGTTGACCGCCTTGAAACCGTCCAGGTCGATCGCCAGGATGGCGAAGGTCTCGCCGCTGCGCTGCGCCACCGCCAGCTCGCGCAACACCAGCTCGCCGAACAGCACCCGGTTGCACAACCCGGTCAGGGGATCGTAATGCGCCAGGTGCTGCGCGTGCGCCAGCATGCGTGAAGCCTGCAGCAGCGCCGTGCCGACCTCCTCGGCCTCCTTGACGCGCGTGCCGGGCAGTTCGACGGTGCGGCCTTCGCCCAGCGCCAGCGCCGGGCCGACCAGCCCCTGCACCGCCGACGTCAGGCGGTTGGCCAGCCGCAAGGCCAGCCACAGCCCCAGCCCGAACGCCGCCAGCGTGCCCAGCGCCAGCCAGGCGATGGAGCGGTACAGGTCGGTCGTCACCAGCGTCATCGGCGCGCCCGCCGCCACCGTCCAGCCGGTCAGGCCGGAACGGCTGAACGCGGTGTAGACCGGCGTGCCTTCCTTGGTGGTCGATTCCAGCGAGCCCTCGTTCTCCAGCTGCACCGCCCGCGCCAGCGTCGGCACGGCCTTCTGGCCAACGAATTTCTCGGTGTCGCGCGTACGGGCGATGATGGTGCCGTTCTTGTCCAGCACCGCCGCCACCCAGCCGTCCGGCAGCCCGCGCCGTCCCAGCACGTTGCCGATGCGGTCGGGCGACAGGCCGACGTTGAGGCTGTAGATGACTTCGTCGCCGCGCACCACCGGCACTCCCAGCGCGATGGTCGGCACGCCGCTGAGCGCACCGGTGAACAGGCTGCTCAGGACCGGCTCGCGCGCGCGGAACACCCGGGCCAGCTCCTGCGACACCCCGGAAGGCGGCAGGGGCGTGCCGTAGGGCACCATGGTATTGACCACCTGGTGGCCTTCCTTGTCGGTCAGCACATAGCTGTCGACGATCTGGAATTTGATGGCTTCGCGGGCGCGCTGGTGGAACCCCGCCAGGTCGCCGCCCACCAGGTCCGGGGACGACGCCAGCATCTGCAAACCGGCTTCGACGCCGGTCATTTCCCGGTCGAGAATGGCGGTCAGATTGCGGGCCAGGAAAATCGTATCGCGGAATATCCGCTCTTTCTGGATCAGGTAGCTTTCGTAAACGGCGATCGAAGACACCACCAGCGCCGGTGTAATACAGGCGAACACCAGCACCAGCAATCCGGTTCGCATCGAATACCGGAGCTTCGGGCGGACCCGCGCGGCGACCAGGCTTTCGCCGTCTGCCATATTATTTTTCCCTGCCGCGCATTTGCACGGGGCAAAACGCTTGCCGACACTGCACCCTCTGACCCATCGCGCCTCTCCTGGAACAGTCATCCGGGCCGGCGGCCCGAAGGGACGGAAAACCAGAAATTATTGCAGAACCAGACCGCAGCAAACCATCCATCGACCCGACGGCGCCGGCAAATAGGCGCGCCGACGGTGGAAAAAATCGCGTCCCCAATTTACCTCAAAAACAAAGCCGGGAAATCATTTCATTATGCTCGAGCACCTGCCGGCGTATTGCCGCCGGCGTCGCGTCGACCTCGGCGGCGGAATTGAAATATACCGGCCGGGCATGGTCACAATATTCAATCCCGGTCCGCGGGGGGAGCGATCCGCACCCAGTCAGACTTGAGCCGATCAGCCACGGCATCGTCATCGCTGCGAGCCACTTTTTCCTGCACATCCCTGGCCTCCTTGCGGGCCTGTCCCGCCCGCGCCTGGAGGCGGGCCTCACTGTCCGAGCGTTCCTGCGCCCGGCCCATGGCCCGCCCCCGCCAATACACCCCGGCGACGGCGGCCAGGGCCGCCAGCACTGCCGCCATCAAGCCGAGGCCCCGCTTAATCCACTGTTGCAACATGCGCCATGCTCCTGTCGGTCCGCGTCCGGATGGCCGTCACGGCCTGCTGGTAAAGGCCGCCCCAGCTGTCCGGCTTGGGCTTGCCCGGCCGCCAGGTGCGCAGATACAGCGCCCAGGCCGCCTGCGTGTCGCCGACCGGCGGCAGCGCCTTCGGATCGGTCCAGAGCAGCAGCCGCGCGACGCCGGCGGCCAGCACGTCGTCGTACTCCAGCGCCGCATAGATCGCATCCGGATCGCCCGCCACGCTGCGCGCCTTGCACAGCGTGGCCAGGTGATCCCTGCTGGCCGCGTGCAGGAACACGCCCCACACGCCGCCGCGGCTGGCGCGGGTGCCCTTCTCGAATTGCCAGAAACCGCGGGCGGGCCCGCCGATCTGGCGCCGATGCACGAAGCGGCTTTCCTGCAGGCCGATGGCCAGCAGCATGCAATCCGCCGCGGGCGTGTTCATGCGAGCGGGCAACAGCGCCATCGCCGGCCGCAGCGCGTCGTCCATGATCTGGTCAAGCATCATGCCTGCCCTCCTTGTCTGTCTGGGTTTCCATGCCCAGCGTCTTGCGGCGGATCTCGACCGCCCAATCCACCAGGTCCTGGTTCTGCAGCTTGGCGGTCAGGCGCAGGTAGGCGCCCAGCACCCACCAGGCCGGCAGCCCCGCCAGCAACATGCACGGGCCGAGCACATAGAACATGGCCAGCAGCCCGTCCTCGCCCAGGCCGGTGCGTTGCGCCATCCAGTAGGCCGAGGACATCAGGTCGGGCATCCAGGCGATCATGCCGATCGCCAGCAAAGGCCCGAACAGAAATGAGCTGACCACCGTGCAGGCGGTGCGCGCGACGAATTCGCGCGGCGTGCGCGGCGGCATCAGCAACATGCCGATCAACGCCGCCATCGCGGCCGGCATGCCGAAAGCCAGCGCAATTTTCAGGGCGGCCCAACCGCCCAATCCCGTAGATGCCGGTTCCATGGTTACACCGCTCCTGTCGACGGTGCGCATTGCTGCCTCCCGTGAGCATCACGGGCGCCGCAGGGGCGCGCCGGATGAGAAAAATGAAATCCGGGCGACACTGTCGTCCGTTGGTTCCAGGCGCCGCCTGTATCCATCGTTACTATTGCGTTGTCTATTGGTCTTATCTCCCAGTCTGAATCGCCATGAAACCCTGGACCCGCCGCCAGCCCCGCCGCAAAGCCGCCCCGACCCTCGCCGAAGCGCTCTCCCGCTACCTGGTCGAGGTTTCCGCCACCAAGAAGGGCCATGCCTCGGAACAGTCGATTGCCCGCATCTGGCGCGCCACGCGCCTGGCCATCCGCCCGGTCGATCGCATCCGCAGTTCCGACCTGACGGAATTGCGCGACGAATGGCTCAAGGACCGGGCGCCGGCCACCGTGGTGCGACGCATGGCATTCCTGTCGCACGTCTACACGGTGATTCGCAAGGATTGGGGCTTCGACCAATTGGCCAATCCCGTCCAGCTGGTGCGGCGGCCGGCGGTCGACGACGCGCGCGACCGCCGGCTGTTTGACCGCATCACCTTGCGCGGCGTGTCGGATGACGACTGTCCAAGCAAGGAGCTTGAATGGATCATCCGCGCCACCCGCTCGACGGAATTGCCGACCATCCTGACGGTGGCGAAGGAAACCGGCATGCGCCGGTCTGAAGTGGTTGGCATCCAGCGCGAACACCTGGATCTGATGCACGGCGTGGTGCATTTGCCCCACACCAAGAACGGCCGCGCCCGCGACGTGCCGCTGACGCCTCGCGCTCGCGAGGCGCTGCGTCGCTGGGTCACCGGCAAACCAATGCGAGGCCGCATCTTCACCATGCAGCCCGGCTCGGTCACCCGCGCCTTCATCCGCGCGCGTCGCCGCGCGAGACTGGGGTACGAGCAGATGTGCCGGCGCTACGGCCGGCGACCCAACGCGGCCTACTTCCGCGACTTGCGATTCCATGACCTGCGCCACGAAGGCACCTCGCAGCTCGCCACCGTGTTCCAGATCCACGAATTGGCCAAGGTCAACGGCAACGTCGACACGCGCATGCTGCTGCGCTACTACCACCCGCATGGACGCGAATTGGCCCAGAAGCTGGCGCGCAGCCCGCTGGGCCGCCGCCAGCTTGAGGAAATGCGGCGCGAGCGCGAGGCCGGCCTGGAGGCGCTGCCCCTGGCCGCCTGACGCCTACGTCGTCGCGGTCTGCTCGACCGGCGGCGGCTCCACCAACGTCAACCAGGCCGGCAACGTGCCCCAGCCCGGATAGCTGACCTTGCCGTCGGCGCCGTCATGCTCGGCGCCGATCGAATACGGCAGTCCCGTAGCCACCACCCAGAGCGGCGTGGTGCGATGGTCGTCGACCATGGTCCAGATTTCTCCCTGACGCAGGGCCCATTTACCGACGGACGGCGCGGGCGGCGCATCTTCGTACGCGCCGTAAGGGATATTGAACGTGCCGGGCGTGAGCGCCAACTCGTTGGCGACAGATTGATAGAGATACAGACCGTCGTTGTCGGTCTGGAATACGTCTTTTTGCATATTGCTTGTCCTTTTGAATGAAATTTGCACTGCAAATGCGCGGGTGATGGGTAGCCGGCAGGCCGACACGTTCCGGCGCCACTCCCATCGGTTCCAGACTTCCACGGTGACGGGTGCCAGCAACGGCGAGGCCTTGGCGGTGCATCGCAGTGTGATGAGCGCAACAAACATCGTCTGGAACAACGCGGGTTCCACGATTGATGATGCTGGTGGCAACGAGACCCGCCCCGTGAACACTGCCTACCAACCGCGCATCCATTCCTGACGTCTGCCTCACTGCAAATGCGCGGGTGATGGGTAGCCGGCAGGGGGCGGCGTATCAGCAACACAGTCATGGCATCTCCAATCGCATCAGCCCGAACCGTGTTGAGGCGGTCACAGGCACACAAGCCTGGGCCTTGCTCGACGGCTCTGGGATGACGACCGATGGCGCCGGTGGTGCGGAGACTCGCCCTGTCAACACCGCTTACCACCCGCGCGTCCATACCTGATGCCCTTTTCACTGTTAATGCGCGGGCACATGCCTCTCGCCAGGCAGACGCCTTGCAAGGGCATGGTCATGAGCTTTGGGATCCCTTCACCGGCACAACCTCCGGCAGTGGCTCTTTGTCCGTATCCCTATCCACCAACCCCGCATCCGGGATATCGATCAACTATGCCTCGGGCAGTCTTCGAGAAGCGGGGCAAGGAGCACCCCGTATCGCCAAGGAAACACGCCCATCGAATGTCGCTTTTCTGCCCCAGATTCATGCCTGATTTCAAGCATGAATCCGCGGGTAATAGGCCGTGTTCATCGGCCGAACCCGGGCCACGTTACCGGAGGTGGGAACACCAGCGGTGCCCGGTGCGCTGCTGATCTTCATGCCGGACACCACCGTCGTGGGTTCAAGCCCCCAGAAGGCGGCACCGGTGGTCGAGTAGTCAGCAATCGACGACAGTCCGGTTGGACCGCCGTTCACTGCGATGGCGCTACCTGATTGTCGCGTACCGATAACTCTCGCATTTGCAGTGAGGCAGACGTCAGGAATGGATGCGCGGTTGGTAGGCAGTGTTCACGGGGCGGGTCTCGTTGCCACCAGCATCATCAATCGTGGAACCCGCGTTGTTCCAGACGATGTTTGTTGCGCTCATCACACTGCGATGCACCGCCAAGGCCTCGCCGTTGCTGGCACCCGTCACCGTGGAAGTCTGGAACCGATGGGAGTGGCGCCGGAACGTGTCGGCCTGCCGGCTACCCATCACCCGCGCATTTGCAGTGTCAGCGTCAGTTCCCGTAAAACGCCGGAACATATCGCGCAGATCGGGCACCCGGAATTGCGTCGCCGAATAGTCCGAAAACCAGTGACTGCCGCGATTCGCCGACCACACAGCCTCGGTTTTCACCAGCCCCTGCTCCTGCGCATACCCCCACAGGGCGGCGTAGTCGGTCTTCGACAGCAGGCCGCCGATGGCATCGACTTCGCTGGCCAGCGGCAGCGAGGTATGGCCGTCCAGGGGACGGCCGCACAACGGCGAGCGGTAGCCGGTGAAATACTGCCCCGACACCCAGGTCCACACTTCCGCGCATTCCGAGACGATGATCGGCCCGACATCCTGCGTCGGCAACGCGGTAATCGAGTAGATCCTGGGGAAGTTGCCCGCGACGAACGCGGTGGTGGCCAGCCGGGTACTTTTGTCGCCCGCCGCCGGCGTGGGCGCGGTCGGCGTCCCGGTCAGCGCCGGCGACGCCGCCAGCGCGGCCACGAACTTGGCCTGCAGCGCCGCCAGGTCGCCGTTGTCCAGCACGTCCTGGCCGGCCTTGTCGGCGATGTACTGGCCGATCATGGCGGCCACGAACGAGGCCTGGCGCCAGACGGTGTTGAGTTCCTTCGATTTGGCCGTGCCGGCCGAGAAGCCGCCCAGCCTGGCGGCCAGCGCCTGGTAGTCGGCGGGAGCGAGCACGTTGGCGCCGGAAACGGTGCCGAAGGGAAGAATTTGATTGATAGCCACGAAATGTCCTTATTCAACCGGCAAAAAGCGAGCCCCAGAGTCCGCCGTCGAACCCGGAGATGTATTGGTTTTGAACGTCAAAACCGAACAAAGGCCCCTCAGCCGAGGGGATGACGTAGTAACTGACGCGCACGCCTTCCGGCTTGAGCGGGATGTACCCGCCGGTAAGTAGCGCCAGGAACAGCGCGGACGGCGGCGTACCGGCGACGCCGATATCCACCGACATGTCGCCGTTGTCCTGGATGAACACATGCGTGCCGCCACCGAAAATGCGATCCAGGATCGCCGCCGATGCCTCCAGCGTGCCGTCCCAGTGGTTGGCCCCGATCTTGGCGCGCAACAACAGCCGATAGGTCTCGTCGTCCAGCTCGGTCAGGCCGCTGTCCGGATCGAACGGGCCCTGCCACACGCCCTGGTCGAAACCCAGGCCGTCGACGTCGTGCGAGAAGTAGATATTCGAAATGGGCGTCCGGACCTTCCGGTCCAGCCCTACCCAGCGCCCCACGGCGTCCAGCTGGACGCCGACGGCCAGATCCAGATCGAAGGCCGCCGGCATGGCGCCGTACAGCTCTCGCAGTCCGGCCGCCGCCCCGCACAGCGCGGCGACGGTCGCATTGAACTTGGGCTTGGAGCGGTAATAGGCCGACAGCCGCCCGAGATAATCGTCGGTATTGGCCATATCAGGTCACCGTGAGTTTGATGTCGTCCGGCGTCGCGGCGGCGGCCTCGTTGAAGGCCAGCGACACGTCAGGCGCGCCGCTGCCGGCGGGACCGCGCAGCGTCAGCCCGGAAATCTTGAACGTGCCATTGCCGGCCACGCCATTGGCCGCCGAAATGGCGTCGGCCCACTCCACCGACGCACTGGCGCCGCCGCCGATCGCGACACCATTGATGTAGTCCGCGACCGCCCGCTGCACCGCCACGCCGATGGCCGTGGTGTAGCCCGGCAAGGCCCGCAGCTGCACGTCGACCGCCACCGGCACGATCGTGGGCCGGAAGAACCGGATGCGATGCGCGATGCCGTAGATGTCCGTCACGACCACCGTGGTGGTCCCGTGCGTGCCGGTCCCCGGCGTCTTCTTGGCGGCAATGGCCTGCGCGATCAGCGCCGCGTCGCCGCCATCGACCACCAGCGCGATGCTGTGCGGCGGCAGGCCGTGGGCGTCCGCCACCGCGCCGTCGTTCTCGAAGGCGGCGTGGCGCAACACGCCAGGCACCGACGCGACGGCCCCAATGGTGCCCTCCAGCACGCTGCGCGACGGCAGGGCCACCGAGACGGCCTGGCGCACCCGCAACGCGGCATCGCTCTCGACCGGCGCGCCTGGCGTTGCCGCCGCCGGGTTGACCACGGACTGCCAGCCCAGCGTCGGCGTGCCGATCTGGTTGATGCTGCCGGCCGCTGCGGTCACGGCGCCCAGCGCCTGGCTCTGGGCGGTGACGGTGATCTCGCCGCCAGGCGGAATCGTCACGCTGGCCGGCAGTTGCCAGCGGCCGCGGTTGGCATCCATCGCCACGCCATCGACGATGGTGACGCCGCCCTGCCCCACGATGCGCAGGTCCACCGACGAACGCGTCGCGGCGCCGCGGACCAGGCCGTTGATCTTGACGTTGCTCGACAGCGCCGCGTTGGCGGCGGTGGCCGGCGAGAACGCGTTGTAGACGCTGATCGCCGCCGAGTTGGCTTCATGGATGGCCAGGGCAAAAACGGCCAGCAACTGACCGTCCTGGCTGTCCGCCTCCAGGTAGGTATCGGCGCCGTAGATGCCGCGGTACTGCTCCTTGAAATACTGCAGCACCTCGCCATAGCTCGGCGCACGGATGCCCGCGGCGTCGATGACCGGGGCTGTGGAAAGAATCGTCATAATGCCGCCTGCACAGTGGCCGTGCCATAAAGGGTTGAAATGGATGCCGTCACGCTCAAGCCGCGGGTTTGCGGGTCGAGCCGGCTCGAATACTCGGCCAGGTCGGTTACGCCTGCCGTGCCCAGGATGCGCTGGCGGATGGCCCAGTCGTAGCTGGCGCGGGGCTGCTTGCCCAGCACTTCGCCGTTCCAGGGCGTGCCTTCGGTCACGTCCAGGAACCACTCTCCGCGCGCCAGCATCAGCCGGGTCTTGACGGCCTGGGCCACGGCCTGCGCCGTATCGCGGTGGAAATCGGCCCGCGCCGAGCCGAACGAATAGTCGCCATCGGCGTCCAGTTTTCGGTAACGCATAGGAATCCTCAGTTGGGTGGCGTGGTCACCGCATTGGCGCCCTGCGCGGTATGGGTATGGGTATCGTCGACCCGCTTGCCGTTGGCCAGGATCTGGCCGATCACGTTCAGCACGCCGGTGATCTGGGCGGTATTGCCCTGGCCGCCGCTGCCCACCAGCCCCGCCAGATAGCTGAGCAGGCCGTTCACCAGCACCTGTCCGGAAAACTCGGACACCGGCGCAACCACGTCGAAGCCGCCCGGCGCCACGATCTTCACCTTGCCGGCTGCCGGATCCAGTTCCAGGAAAGTCGAGCCATCGTCGCTGCGCAGCTGGGTCGCGCTGGTGCTGACCGCGGGCAGCACGCGGGGTTGCGAGCGCACGCCCACGTAGACGAAGCCGTCGGACAGGTCATGCATGCGCATCTCGGTCTGGTCCTGCACCTTGCCCGACTGCCACCAGGCGTCGATGCAGCGCGAGGCAAACACCACCAGGCACTCATCGCCCGCCTTGACCGGAAAGGTCAACGTGCAGTTGCCGCCCGAGGGGAAATACACCGGGCAATCCACCAGCAAGGGCAACTCCAGGCTGTGCTGCCGGCCCTCGGGCGTCTTGACCCGCGCCCGGATGGCGGGCTGCGCCGTGCACGTCATCGCCACCGGATCGAAGGCGCCGATGATCGCCGGCATGGCGGTCCAGGTCTGCGCCAGCGCGCCATGCAGCGCCGCGCCGATCGCGGCTTGCGGATCGTTCAAAGTCTCAAGTCGGTTCATGAATCTTCCTGCAGAGATAGGGCCGGACCGCGCGCTACTTGACGACGGCGGCGGGCTTGGCCGCGTCGCCCTCGGCGCCGGCCCGTCCCAGGTCGCCGGGAAACAGGGTGGCGTCGGTGGCCAGGCAAAGGACCTCCGTGTACCACTCGTCGTCGCGCGTATTGCCTCGGTGCTCGACTTCCATCACGTAGTAGTAGCCATCGCCGCTGATGCGGCGCTGCTCGGTGCGATCGATCTCGTTCGCGTCCTTGCCCTCGGAACGGGCCTGGAAGCCATACTCGGCGATCCGGCTGTTGTCCAGGTTGACCAGCCCTCCCACGCGGATGCTGGGATTGAGCAGCATCCGCAGCTTGATGCCCTTCTCGGTCTGCTCCGGCATGCCCACCAGGCCGCTGTCGTGGGACAGCACGGGCACCGAGCCCGGCACATAGGCGGTTTCGGGGACCACCACCACCTTGCCGTCCTGGATGCTCCACAGCGTGTTCGCGCTGCCGCAGACATCCTGCAGGTAGTCGCGCACCATGCCGGACATGACCGCCCCGCGGATCGACTTCTTGCCGCCCAGGTCGGGCACGTAACCCTGGCGCACGCCGTAGGGATTCATGGCCGAGCACAGCAGTTTCACCTTGTCGGCGCGGGAGCTGCCCTTGGGCACGGTGGCATTGACCACCGCGAAGTTGTAGGCCTTGTCGCCGTCGGCCGCGGTGATTTCCAGCACGGTCTCGGTGTCACCCGAACCGCCCCATTTGGCGCGCACCACGTTGCCATGGAAGATCACGCCATAGTTGCCTTCATAGCCTGCCTGCAACACCACGCGGGTGAATTCGCGCTGCACCAGGCTGGCCGTTTCGCGGCTGGCGTTCATCACCTTGATGGTGGCGGTGTTGGGCGACTTGACGTCGTTGCGCTTGATGCCGAAGCTGAAGCTCAGCGCCGACAGATCCAGCGCTTCCTCGTCGCCGACGATCAGCGAGACCTTCCGGCCCCACTGGCGCACGCCCTCATCGTCATCGACCGGATCGCCGTATACGGCGATCGGCTCCATTGTGGTCGTCTCGGCCATGTCAGTCCGCCACCCAATAGAGCTTGGCGCCACGGCCCAGGTCGGTGGCCGTCGGCGCGTCGTCGGGCGACTCCGCCCCCGTCACGCGCAGGCCGCCGGCGAAGCCCAGGTGCCGGTACTGCCCCAGCAGGTTCAGGCCCGTCACCAGCGGAATGCCGGACACCAGCGGCTGGCCGAGGTCATCGGCCACGTCCAGTATCCAGCCGTCGCGATACTGCAACGTCAGCCGGTAATCGTCACCGCCCAGCGAGATGGCGAACACCTGCGGGATCGGCGACAGAGGTATCTCGAAGTAGTTCATGCGGATCTCCTAGTTCCAATGCAGCGAGCCGCCGTTGGGCGCGGCCGCGGGCCGGGACGCTTTCACGCCCAGGTTCTGCTTGTCCGCGGTCTTTTCCTTCTCTTTCTGGTGCGCGTAGGGCGGCAGCGACGTGCTGCGGGTCTGCGCCACGATCACTTCGCGCAGCGTCACGGTCGCGAACACGGCGCCGGAGGTCTCCCGGCTGTTCTCGACCGCGATTTTCTCGATCAGCATGCTGCTGTAGCGGCGCCGGCTGGTGATCACATCCACCGGCTCGCGCGACTCCTGCAGACTGAGCAGCTGCGAATAGATCGCGGTGGCGTAATCGTCGGCGGCCGCCTTGCCATTGGCCACGTCCCTGGCCCGGGCGCCGCGCAACGCCTCGTACGAGGCGTTGCTCCAGGCGCACTTCATGGTCAGCGACAGCGGCAGCTTGAAGGCATGGTCGCTGATCGCCGAGCGGCCATAGGGGCCCGACTCCACCGGATGGCTGGTGATCTTCAGCGTATCTTCGTGCGACTCGGTGATGGTCGCCTGCACCACGATGTCGCCGATCTTCTTCGACAGCAGGCCCACCATGTCGGTGCCCGTGAAATTCGTGTCAGTCATAGGACCCCTGCAGGTTGCGCGTCAGGTCGGCGTTGACCCGGCTCTGTTGATTGGCCACGGCCGCTCCGGTCGCGCCGGGATCGGCCGACCCGTTGACGTAGATGGTGGTGGTGGCATTGACCGACACCGGCGCGGCGGCGGCCGGCGGCGCCAGCGCGGCGCCCCCCGCTTCGCCAAGCGCGAAGCCGGAGTGGTAGTCCCGCCACGGCTCGATCCGGGCGCCGTCCATGGGAGGCGGTTGCCAACTGCCGCCGGCCCCGTTGAAGCCCGGCTCCGCTTGCCCGAGGCCGAAACGCCCGTCGCCTTGCAGCGACTTCAGCGTGCCGTCCCCAAGCGTGCTGGGATACAGGCCCAGTCCCACCCCCACCGCCACCGGCGATATCGCCACGCCGCGGGCCAGGCTCTTGGCGCCGTCGACGATGCGGCCGATCCACGAACTGGCGGAGGCCCACAGTGACTGCCCCCATTGCAACGCGGAGGCGCCGGCCGCCTTGACGCTGTCGACCACCAGCGCACCACCGCGCGCGGCCATATTGCCCATCCAGGACCAGACCGCGCCGGCCATGTTGCTCATCTGGGTGACGGCCGTCCGCCCCATCGAGGTCATTCTGCCGAACACGCCGCCCACGAAATTGCTGGTCGCGGTCCAGGCCCGGCTCACGAAACCGCTGATTTGGCCAGGCAGCGCGGCCAGCCGAGTACCCAGTCCGCTGATGATCGAGCGCATGCCGCCCAGTCGCGAGACCAGGCCCATCAAGGCCCCCACCACGCCGCCGCCGCCCAGCATCAGGAAGCCGCCGACCAGCACCAGGAGCTGCGAACTCAAGCCCCCGGTCAGGTCGTCGAGCCAGGTGATCAGGCTGATCACCGGCCCCAGCAACGACATGATCGACAACACGAAATTGCCGACCTCGCCCAGCCGCTTGCCGGCCGTCTGGCCGTTCTCCTTGAACCAGGCCGAAATGCCGTCGAGCGTCTCCTGCAGTTTCGGGCCCATCGTCAGGAGCGCCTGCGCGAACATCGCGTTGACGGAGCCGCTCAATTCACGGATGGTGCCCATCAGCTGGTGCGCGCGTTCACCGGCCGCCTCGACCGTGCTGTTCTCCTGGGCATCGCGCTGCACCGACAGGCGCTGCCCGAACTCGGGATCGCGCAGAGCCTCCATGACGCCCGGGTCCAGCCCCAGGCTCTCGCCCGTCGCCCGGGCCTGCGCCGGATCCATGCGCTTGAGCGCGTCGCTCAGCTCCAGCATCAGGTCGGCGCTGTTGCGCTGGGCGCCCGCGCCATCACTCGACGAGATGTGCAGCTGTTCCAGCAGCGCGGCGATCTTGGGATCGTCGCGCACGTTGCGGTGCAGCGCCTGGGTACTGCTGCGCATCGCTTCGACGGAAACGCCGAAGCCCTGCGCGACTGTCTCCAACGCCCGCATGTCCCGGCCCGAGGTGCCGCCCAGCTTGGCGGCGAAATAGCCTTGCTCGAACTGGGCGATCTTGTTCTCGGCGAAGTCGACGACGCTCTTCGCGCGGCCCGCGAACACCGCCAGCGCGTCGGCCAGGCTCTGCTTGCGCGAGTCGCCGATCGCCTGCTTGAGGTCCTTCAGGTCGTCCTTGTCGAGTTTGAATGGGCCCATCAACCCCGACAGGCTGATGGGCACGGTTGTATTAGCCATTTTTTTCTGCCATGTGGCGGCGGTACGCTTCCGCCTTGTTGTCTGCCCGGACCGACAGCGCGTCGTTCAGGAGCGCGATGTCGGCCAGGTCCAGGGTGCCGTCCTTGAGGGACTCGTATTGGCAGAGCCCCTCGAGGACCGGCGCCAGCAACCAGTCCTCGCCACCGGGCAGGCTCTTCAGCCAGCCTGTGTCGCCTCGGGGCTGCCGGTCTGGCTGGTAAGCAGCCCTTGAATAAAAGGCCCGAGGCTTGCCACGATGACGCGCACCGCCAGCGGCAGCATCACCGACAGGTCGATGTCCTGGAACATCGGCACGCGCTGGCTGGCCGACCAGATGGCGGTCCAGCCATGTTCCTGCTTGCGTTGGACCGCCTGCATGCAGGTGTCCAGCACATAGTCGGCGTCCTCGTCCTTCATCGCCGCCAGGCCGTCGGCCAGCGGTTGCAGGACATCGGCCATGCCGCCCGGATCCTCGGTGATCCCGCGCCCGCCCGCCGCGAGGCGGACGAACACGGGGATCAGCGTAGGAACGATCGGAGCGATGCGGCGCGACACGTGGAACTGTTGCTTGGCGCTCAGTTTCCCGATGGAGTACCGGTGGCCGTTCAGATCAAGTTCCTGTGACATGGCTTAGTAGATCCCCAGGATCGTGTCGATCTTCGCGGCGTCGAACGTCCACTTCACCACGTCGCCGTCCTTCTTGTAGGTCAGATCGGGCTTCTTGCTGAAGGCGCAGGAACGGCACGCCGTCACGTCGCCCGTGGCCGGGTTGGTGATGGTGATCAGGTTCTTGCCCCACAGGCGGCTGTCCAGCGACTGGGCGTCGTACAGGGCCTGCAGCTGCGCGTTGACCGGCGAGGTCTTCAGGTAGCTCAGCGTGACGGTGCCGCTCTTGTCGGCGCGCAGCGTGTGCATGACTTCGCCGTCGGCGCCCACCGTCATGGCGCTTTTCTCGGCCTTGGCGGCGATGGCGATGCCTTCATCGGCCACGCCCGAGCCGGAACCCAGCGAAATCACCCCGCCCGGGCCCACGAGACTGGCGCTGATATCAGCGAACGAATAGGTAGACATCTGCTACTCCTGTTTAGCGGTTGACCGTGACCAGAACGTCGACGGTGTGGATGGCGCCGGCTTCCTTGGCGGCGACCTGGAACGGGACGGCCTTGCGCACTTCGCGGTCGGCCTGCGACTGGGTGGCGATCGCCGGCGCGTAGACGTAGTAGCCCTTGGCCAGCGTGTCGCCCTGCTTGAGAGCGCCGAAGCCGGCCGAGTTCCACACGCCCGGGGCCAGGTAGCCGTTGTTGACGGCGGCCTCGCACGCAGCCTCGATCACCGAGGCGATCAGCTGGTTGCCGGCGTCGGTCTGCGGCACCTTGGTCGGGCTGGTGTACAGCAGGTTGTAGACGTCGGTCTGGACGCGGTTGCGGAACCAGATTGCGTTGTAGACCGAGTCGATGAAGATGCCGCTGGGCGTCACGCCGTACTGGATGATGGCCGTGTCGTTGTCGTAATTGACGAACACGTTGCAGTTCTTGGCCGCCAGCGTGTCGGCCTGGCTGCTGCTCAGGGTCTCGGCGACGATGCCGGGCTCCTGCTTGTACATCAGCGTGATGGTGGTGTTGTTGGCGTTGAAGTTCACCGTCAGCATGCGGCCCAGCAGCGAGGCCACCGCGTACGGATTGGCGCTGGAGAACTGCACGATCGAGTACTTGTACTTCAGCGCCTTCAACTGGCTGGCGATGTCGTCGTGGTTGGTCGGGTCCAGCACCTGCGGCGCCTGGGTCGACACGCCATACAGGTGGCGCTGGTCGGCCTCGATCAGGGCGGCCACGGCCAGGTGCTGCGCGCTGGTGATATCGGCGTCGGCGAAGGCCAGGCCCAGGAACTTGTTGGCGAAGCGGTCCAGGAACAGCGACACGGCGTCCACCGGGGACTCGGCAACGACGCCGGCCACGGGCGCCGAGGCCTTGGCCGCGGTCAGGCCCAGCATCGACGAGATGTCGGTGCCGGCGCCGGCGGCCGAGGCGTAGCCCAGCGTCGACGTGGCGCCCGAGGTGTTCGAGGTCACGACGAACTGCGAGCCGTTCCACAGCACCGATGCCGAGGCCAGGGCCGTCGAGATGATCGTGGCGACGCCGTTCAGGTTGGTGGCGCCGGAGAAGTCCAGGCCATTGACCGTCTTGGCGGTGCCGTCGACGGTCAGCGTGAAGGCGCCCGCGGTCACCGCGGTCCAGGCCGACATCTGCTTCTCGGCGGCCGACAGCACGGCGCCGCGCAGCGTGGCCGAGGTCGCGCCCTTGGCCCAGCGGCCGATGTACAGCTGCGAGGGCTGGGGCGTCTGCTGGAAGTACAGCAGGGCCGCGCGGTACTCGGGCGCGCTGGTGCCGAAGTCGGCGGCGACGGCGTCGATGCCGCCATAGGAGCGCATGCGCTCGCCGGTGTCGATGACCGCGGACGAGCCCAGCAGCAGCGCGGTGTTCAGGCTCGCGCCTTGCGCCGCGAGCGGCGACATGTTGATCGTGACGTTGATCAGGCGTGATACCGGCAATCCATTAGCCATGGTAAATCCCTTAATCTTCAAGGTGGTTGATGTTGTCCGTCGGGGACAGCGACGCGGCATGCGTCGTGACTTGCGCCGACAGGAGATTCAGGACCGGATAGCTGCGCGTGACCCGCCGCGTGAAGTGCAGGGTCATGTCGAACTGCCGTATCCACTGCTGATTCACCAGTTCATGCCTGGCCAGGATCGGCCCCGCGCCGCCGACCGCCATGCCTTGCGTCAGCAAGGGCTCGCGGTTCTGCGGCACGGCGGCGCCATCGCGCAGCAACGCCGCATGGCGCAGCGCGCGCGGTCCGTACATCGAGCAAAGCACCTCGATGTCTTCGTGCCGAACGTATGAATCAGATCCTTCCCCGGTCGGGTCGTGGGCAACGACCGGACCGGCGTCCGCGGTTTGCGACCGGATGTCCATCAGGCACCAGGTATCGGTTTGCGCGGGCGGTTCCACGCCGGCCGCGGGCCAGTGTGTGCGAACCATGTCTGCGGGCAGGCCGGACACGCCGGCGATGAACCCATGCAACAGCGCCTCGAGCTCGGCATCCTCCAGGGGCGGAGAAATGGCGATCGGCGCCAGGTAGCCGCCGGTGGCCGAACTATTCGCCATGCGTCGCTCCTTTGTCGTGTTGAGATGCCCGAGGGCGGGTTTGGGGGAATCCAGAGGCCTGGAGGCGGAACGCCGACTTTGCTGCGCCATCGGCGCGGTGCCGCGTTGCGTAATGCGTGCGGCCGGGTTGCGGCGGATTCCGGCTGTCGCCCACCGGGCTGCCGCCTCAAGCCATTCCAGGTCACCGCGGGCGGGAGAAAGGCCCGGTCATGGAAGGAACGGCGAGGCGGCAGGCCGCTGGGCCCCGCCTTGCGGGCGGCGCCAAGCAAAACGCCCCGCGCTCTCGAAGAGAACGCGGGGCGCGCAAATGAAAAAGGCCCGCCTGTGGCGAGCCTGTCTCGGGGAACTGCAAAGAACGCGAGGGACGCGTATCCGGCGATTCATCCGCCTTCCGGCGGTGGCCGGGCACACGTACCCTCTCATAAATAAGGCCCGCTGTCGGCGGGCCTGGTTTGCTTGCTGCTTGTTTGTTGCTTGTTGCTGCTTGCTTGTTGCAGCTTGCTTGTTGCAGCTTGCTTGTTGCAGCTTGCTTGTTGCTGCTTGCTTGTTGCTGCTTGCTTGTTGCTTGTTGCGGGCTTGCTGCCAACCGGAAAGTCCGTCGGCGTGAACCGCGACGCCATGAACGAATTGTGGCGCAACACCTGCCGCCCAAGCAATCCCGGCATGTCGCACCGCGTTGCACCGTTATCCGGCGGGTGTTTCGCGTGAGCCTGGCTTGTGCCAGATGTGCCTGGCGTCTGCCAGATGTCTGCCTGGTATGTGCCTGGTGTCTGCCTGGCTCGGCCCCGCGTCACGCCGCGTCATGAATGGCGCCTTCGCACGAACGTACCCTCTCATAAAAAAGGCCCGCGGTGGGCGGGCCTTTTTCTTCAGCGTTCCAGCGCATCGGCGCCTGGACGGATCGTCGGCGGGTGGCGCGACGACATGGATGCATTCTGCCGCCCCATCAGGCGTGCAGGCAATCCCCCTCGCGTCGCACTTCGCCCCAGACGTAGGTCAGCGAGTTGCGCGCATGCTCGATGCGGGCCACCTGGCCGCCCTCGTGCAGGGTTTCGAGCACGCGCAGGATCGCCTGTCGCATTGCGTTGCGTTCGCGCCGCGTCAGTTCGCGGGCGCCGGACGCGCCGCGCACCAGTTCCGCCATGCGCCACGGACGCCCCGGCGCCGCCGCCATGAGGTCCAGCACTTCGGTTGCATATTTCATCGGGATGCCTCCCCGCCAAGACGCTTGTTCATGCTTTTTTTTCCTTGATGCAAGCTTGCCGTTCGTCGTATTCCCGGGAACGTCGGCGGCGCAGGAATCGCTACCAGGGCAGCGATTGGCGGGTCACATTTGCCGGTCACCCCCAAATCGCCACGGCCGCGGCGGCGAGCCCCGCCGGATCCGTACAAGCCGCAAGCCGCCTGGACAGGGGCTTGCGGTCGGCCCGACTATCTCCGGGATGAAAGTCATGGTAGCGAGTCGCTACCAAAAAATCAACAGCGAATCGCTACTGTACTTTGCGGTAGCGGGTTGCTACTATCGCTACCATGGACATCCGCTCGATACGACTGAACAACCTCAAGTACGCCGTGCACGAAGCGGGGGGCGTCGACCGCCTGGCCGAACGCGCCGGCGTCAGTCGCAAATACCTCGACCAGATCCTTCAAGGGTTCCAGGGCAGGCGCGACAAGAACCCACGCCGGGTCGGCGACGCGCTGGCCGCCAAGCTGGCCGCCGGCCTGGGCCAGCCCGCCCACTGGATGGACCTGCCCCACCCCGACCTGTGGCGCGAACTCTCGCCCGACGTCATGGCCGACGAACCCGCGGGCCGGCTCGTCTCCTTCCACCCCGCGCGGCTGGGCAGGCCGGATCACGGCAACGTCCTCATCGCCCAGTTCGACACCGGCGGCGCAATGGGCAATGGCCTGGAACTGCGCGACCAGCCCGGCGTCATCCAGAGCTGGAACGTCAGCCCGGAGTGGCTGCAGAAGAACGTGCGGGGTTTCTCCGCCTCGAAGAACCTGTGCATCGTCACGGGGTTCGGCGATTCCATGCGCCCCATGTTCAACCCCGGCGATCCCCTGATCGTCGACCGCGGCGTGCAGGCCGTCGAATACGACGCCATCTACTTCTTCCGCGTCGGCAGCGAAGGCTTCATCAAGCGGCTGCAACGCATTCCCACCGCCACTGGCCTGGTGGTCAGGGCCAAATCCGAGAACACCAAGTACGACGCCTGGGACATCACCGAAGGCATGGATTTCGAGGTCTTCGGCCGCGTGCTGAAGGTCTGGCGCAGCGAGGACTTCTAACCCCCATGGCAACCCCTTCCCGCCTGTCGGCCCCCGAAAAAACCATCCTGGTCTATGGCGCGCTCGGCGCGCTGCTGGCCTTGGCGCTGCATGCCGCGCTGCTGAACCGCGTGTGGCCATGGCACAACCTGTTCGCCACCCTGTTCGCGATCCAGTGGATCTGGCTGGTGCCGCTGGCCGGCGCCATGCTGGCCGGCATGCGCGCGGGCAGGCGCTGGCTGCTGGCGCTGGCGGCCTACGGCCTGGCGCTGCCCGCGCTGCACGCGTACGGGCTGGTCGCGCTGCTGGGCTCGCAGCCCCTGCCCTATACCGACAGCGGCTCCCGGTCCCTGGCGACGCTGATCACCGCCGCCAGCGGCTTCATGCTGCTGCCGCTGATCCAGGCGCTCGACCCGTCCCGGCCCGGCTGGGACTATCCCGCCGTGTTCCGCGCGGCCTGGCGCAACACCGTCAAGCTGGCGCTGGCCGGCGGCCTCGCCCTGGCGGTCTGGCTGCTGTTCTGGGCCGCCAGCGCCATGTTCGGCATGATCGGCATCACCGCGGTCGGCCGGGTCGTCAAATCCACCCGTTTCGTGCTCGGCGTCATGCCGCTGGTGCTGGCGGTCTGCCTGGTGGGCGTGCACCGCCGCCCGCAGCTGGCGGACACGCTGCAACGCTCGTGGCTCACGCTCACCGCGTGGCTGCTGCCGCTGGTCGCGCTGGTCGGCATCGCTTTCGCACTGGCGCTGGCGGCCCGGTTGACGCTGGACCTGCAGGCCGGCGCCCTGTCCGCCGGGGCGCTGATCGCCTTCAGCGCGCTATGGATCAAGCTCATCAACTCCGCCTGGCAGGACAGCCCGCAGGCCCCGCCCTTCGGCCCGCGCCTGCGCACGGTGCTGCGCGTGGCGGCGATCGGCCTGCTGCCGCTGGCGCTGGTGGCGTTGTACGGGCTGGTGGTGCGCATCGAGCAGTACGGCTGGACCATTCCGCGCATCTGGGGCCTGTACGCCGCGATCCTGCTGACGCTCTACGCGCTGGGCTATGCCTGGGCGGCGTTGGCGGCGCGGCGCTTTCACACGATCCTGGGCGGCACCAACATCGCCGCGGCGTTCTGCGCGTTGGTCGTGCTGGCCCTGGTGAGCACGCCAGTCCTGAGCCCCGAGCGCATCGAGATCAACAGCCAGGTGCAACGCCTGATCGACGGTCACGTTCCTCCCGAGGACTTCAGCTATCTCTCGGCCGCGAAGGATCGCGGTGAATACGGCCGGCAGGCGATGCACAAGCTGGCCGCCGGCGCCGCCCAGGCGCAATCGCCCCGGATCGCGGTCGCCGCCGCCGATGCGCTGAAGGGCCAGTATTACGACTGGGGCCCGCGCAAGTCCGGCCTGGCCGCCTCGCTGGTCAAGCCGGACAGCCTGCAGGTCTATCCCGCGGGCAGTCCGGCGCCGGACGCGTGGTGGCGCTATGCCGCGGCGCAAAGCCCGTTCGAACTGGATCGATGCGTGAACGCCGAACAGGCCGCGGCCGCCTCCCCCGCCGATCCCGCCTTGAACGGCGCGCGTTGCTGGCTGATCCATGCGGACATCACCGGCCCCGGTGCGGATGACCTGGTCCTGTACGTGCCGCCGCGCGCGAACGCCAGCACGGAAGGCTACCAGACGTTCCTGAGCTATCAGCGGCTGGATGAAAACACCTGGCGCGTGCTCGCCTCCAAGACCCATCGCAGGGCGGAAGGCGATCCTGACGTCGATATCGGCGGCGCGCTGGCGCAAGGCCAGGTGCATACCGAGCCGCGCCAGGACCGCGACCTGATCGTGGGCGGGCGGCGCCTGCCGCTACGCTGAACGGCGCGGCGCGGGCATGCTCCAGGGGCAGCCCGCGCGCGTCGCGCCGGCCGCCGCTGGCATGACGGTTACGGCTTTTCTTCCAGGTCCGGCGTGCCGGCGAACTGGCTCTTGAGCAGGGTCAGCGCGCCCTTTTCCGCCAGCGCCTCGTTCGGGAACACGTGCTTGGTGTCTTCCAGCACGGGAAAGCCGAAGACGCGGACTCGGGCGTGGTAGCCCTCGGGGGTTTCGGCCAGTTCGATGTCGAAGTTGCGTTCTTCGATCCAGCCCGACTTGTGCAGTTTCCAGTCCATATCCGACGTGCTCCAGGTAAGAGAGGGAAAGGCGCGCTGCCGGCGTGCGGCCGGCAGCGCCATTGACGCGTGGCGCCGGCCCGCGAAGACCGACGCCATCACCACCTTACACCGGCCGCGCTGACGGCGGCTTGACCGGATGCAACGCCTTCAATCCGCCTTCTCGGGCGAGGACGGAGGCGGCGGCTCGGCCGGCTCGGCGGCGGCCTCGGCGGGGGGCGAGAACAGGTCCCAGCAGGCCATGAACAGCGCGGCGATCAGCGGCCCGATGACGAAGCCGTTCAGGCCGAACAGCGCCATGCCGCCCAGCGTCGAGATCAGCACCACGTAGTCGGGCATCTTGGTGTCCTTGCCCACCAGGATCGGCCGCAGCACGTTGTCGACCATGCCGATCACCAGCACGCCGAAGGCGATCAGCACCGCGCCCTTGATGGTCGCGCCCGTCAACAGGAAATAGATCGCCACCGGCGCCCAGATCAGCCCCGCCCCCACCGCCGGCAACAGCGACAGGAAGCCCATGATGACGCCCCACAGCAGCGCGCCCTGGATGCCCAGGATGGAGAAGATGATGCCCCCCAGCGCGCCCTGCGATGCCGCCACCGCGATATTGCCCTTGACCGTGGCGCGCACCACCGTCGTGAACTTGCGGAACAGGTGATGCTTGTGCGTGTCGCTGAGCGGCATGGCGCGCTTGATGCGCAGGCCCAATTGCGGGCCGTCGCGCAGCAGGAAGAACAGCAGGTACAGCATGATGCCGAAGCTGATCACGAACTGGAACGTGTCCTGCCCGATGCTGAGCGCCTGGGTCGCCAGGAACTGGCTTACCTGCATCGCGCCCGCGCTGAGCTTTTCCTGCAGGCTGGGAATGTCGGCCAGGTCGAACCGCGCCAGCAGGTCGTGCACCGAAGGCGGCAGCGCCTCCATGGCCTGCTGGAAGTAGGCGCCGAAGTTGATCTGCCCGGACTTGATGCTCTGGTAGAGGTTCGCGCCCTCGCTCACCAACGACCCGCTGATGACCACCAGCGGCAGGATCACCAGCAGCAGCACCAGCGCCAGCGTGATCAGGGCCGCCAGATTGCGCCGTCCGCCGATGCGCGGCACCAGGCGCCGCTGCAGCGGCGCGAACAGGATGGCCAGGATGGCGCCCCAGAACACCGCGCCGTAGAACGGCCACAGCAACCAGCCGAACGCGATGGAGACCACCACCAGGAGGAGCAGGAAAGTCCGGTAATGCAAGCTTGAGGATTGGCTCATGTTCCGTCCAAGGCGCGGCATGCGCCGCGAGACCCGCATTGTACTAAGGGCTTGTCGATGGGCCTGTGCTACGGAGCTTGTCGCGCCACCACGGCGCGGGCCTGCTCCAACGCTCCGGCCTGCGCATTCAGCGCCTCCAACCGCTGGTTCAGTTGCTGCTGCAGCGACGGCGTGGCGACCTTGGCCTGACCGTCCTCCAAAGCGATATCGCCGGCATGGGCAGCCACGAAGTCGGCCACGCCCAGGGCGTCGCGCGCCACCGTGTCCATCTTGCCCGCGGCATCCATCAACTCGGCCACCGGCGCCGTGACGGCCTCGTCGTACACGCCGTCATAGACCGGCGCGAGATCCGGCGCCAGTTCCATCGCACCGCGCGCCTTGTCGGCGCGGGCCTGCGCGGACTGCAACCGGCGGGCGCTCTCAGCCAACGTCGCGCGTGCGTCGACCAGGGCCTGGCGTCGCCGCACGATGTCATCAACAGACTGGATGCGCTCGGCCGCCAGCACCGGACGCAGCGGCGCCGCGGCCTTGGCCAGGGCGTCCTGGAAATCCGTGATGACCGCATAGGCGTCGCGATAACGGCCAATGGCGTCCGACTCGGCCTCGCTCAGCGCGCCGATCGGCGCCAGCGCGCCCGCCGCGATACGTTGCTGCAGCAGGCCGATGAAGGCCGCCCGCTCCTGCGGCTCGCGATTGCCGCACGCCGCCAGCGCCAGCACCGTGGCCGCCGCCAGGGTGGCCAGGCAGATCCGCAGCATTGCCATGCCCTTCCTCCTTGCGTAGTCCGTTGCGGCGCGGCAACCGGCCCGCCATGCAGCCGGCGCCCCCGGCCAGATTATCCCGAAGCGTCCGCCGCGTGCCGCCGGCGGGCGGATTTTGTTGCCGTCGAAGCGATATGACACAGGCCGGTCGTCGCGCTCAGACCGACCACGCGAGACGCATCGCGCAGCGGCGGGCGGGATCGAATCCCCCTGCCGCCTCCTCCCGCAGCCGCGCGCGCAATGCCGGCGTCAATTGCCCCGCTGGCACTTCGACAAAGCCGTGCCGCTGGTAGAACGGGCCATTCCAGGGCAGCTCCCGGTCGGTCGTCAGGACGACCGCGTCGTAGACCGCCGCCTCCCGCGCCTGCGCGACCAGCGCGCGCAGCAGGCCGCCGCCCAGGCCGCGGCCCTGCCACGGGCTGGCGACCGACATCTCCGCCAGAAAGAGGTCGCCCTCCATCGGCTGCGCCAACGCGAACCCCACGGGCCGGTCGCCGTCGTCCACCGCGACCCACAGCAGTCCGGCCTGCGCCGCATGTGCCAGCGCCGCTGGCGGCAGGGTCTCGCCGGTGGCGGCCCAGGCCATGGGCGTGCCAAGAAAGCGCTGGGCGGCGGAGCGCTCGATATCGGGCAGGAAGGCCAGGTCGGCGGATTGGGCGTGTCGAATCATGGGGCGCCAAGTATGCACCAGCCGGACGGCATCCCCCGCCGTTACCCCCTAGAATGTCGGTTTACCGGCCCGCCCGGGCCGCCCACCCTCCCAGCCATCCCACGGAATGACTCAAGACGTTTCCCCCGACACCTGGGGCTTTGCCCAGCCCGACTGCCGCGGCGCCGCCGCGCTGCTGTATTTCATGAGCGACCTGGCGCGCGTGGCCAACCAGTACCTGCGCCCCGGCCACCTGAACCAGGAGGCGCTGGCCGACGCGCAGAAAGCCGTGGACGCGCTGCTCGAACGCTATGTCGAGATCGAAGCCGCCCCCGAAGCCTTCGATGACGAACGCGTCGAACTGGCCCTGGAGACCGACACCCGCCCGGACGGCTCGACCGCCGCCCAGGTCGCCTTGCGGATGTCGCCGCGCCTGGAAGGCCTGATCATCGAGGCCCAGCGCCAGGCGGCCGGCCCCACCAGCCACTGACGGGCATCCGGAGGCCTGCCGGCGCACGCCTCCCCCTGCCCCGTCCCGGCGCGACACGCCCCTGCACCAAAAAAACTCTTGCAAAATCACGGCACTAGCTATATCATTAGCAGTTGAGCCGGTAAATGGCTCATGTTTTTGCCCATCTGGCCCACTTGCCAGACGCTTGCAAAATACCCTTCCTGGGTCCGGTTTCACCCGATGGGCGTCACCCGGTTCTGCGACAGACAACCCTAACAACGCAGACCTGATTGATGCCATCATGATGGATGGCAAGGCCATCCCCCACCCAGGGTTCGTCTTACGACACACACTGCCGTTTTCTGATCTTTCCGCCCAGTCCGGCCTGATCGGGAAACCTTCATCCGCAGCCCGATAGCCGCGGTAGCCCCAAGCCGCGGTAACCCCGCAGCACCCCATTCGCGGCGGCGACCCAACGCCACCGCCCGCCTGGACCGCCGTCCGTCCCTGACCGACGCGGCCCGGCAGCAAGCCGCAGGCGCATGCCCGCGGTCAGTACCTCCGCCACCGGCGCGGCGCGCAAGCAAACCATGAGAATGCGCAAAATGCCGGTAACGGAGATGCGTTAGTGTCATGCACGTTAGTGTCATGCACTACACGGCAATTCCCATAACAAGAACTTGAAAGAGAACAACACCATGAATACTCGTTTCACGACCTCGGACCTGATCCGACGTCCGGCGCATACCAAGCTGGACAACATGCCGATCCACATCGGCGACATCGTTTATCTGCAACCGGCCCACGGCCCGGCCATCCGTGCCGCCGTGATCTTCAACGCGCCGATCGACGGCACGACCACGTACACCACCGAAGTCGTGCCGTGCGGAGCAGCCGCGCAAAAGGCGCCCGGCCAGCGCATCCGCTTCCGTCACGAGCACGTGCACCGCATCGAACCGGTGCGTCGCGCCGCTCGCTGACACAGCGCAAACCCGCCGCGGCCGTGCCGCGGCGGCGTCATTTGTGCGTGATACAGTCGCAGGCAACGCAGTCAACGCGCGACCATCATGCAAAACAACCGGCTTGCCATCCGCATCTGGGACCTCCCCACCCGCCTCTTCCACTGGGCGCTCGTCGTCTGTATCGTCGGCGCCTTCGTCAGCGTCAAGCTGGGCGGGCTGTACATGGACTGGCACGTGCGCTTCGGCTGTACCGCGCTGGGCCTGATCATCTTCCGCCTGCTGTGGGGCTTTGTCGGCCCCCGCTATGCGCGCTTCGCGCAATTCGTGCGCGGTCCGCGCGCGGTAGCCAAGTATCTCAAGGGCGCGGCCGCGCCCGCCGGCCACAACCCGCTGGGCGCGCTGTCGGTGCTGGCGCTGCTGCTGGTGATCGGTTTCCAGGCAGTCAGCGGCCTGTTCACCACCGACGACATCATGACGCAGGGCCCGCTGTTCGGCCACGTCAGCGAGTCCACCGCCAGCCTGCTCACCTCGTGGCACAAGCTCAATGAATGGGTCATCATCGGCCTGATCGCTCTGCACCTGTTGGCCGTGGCCTGGTATGCGCTGGTGCGGCGCAAGCGGCTGGTGCGCGCCATCATCACCGGCAACGTCGATCCGAAAGACGTCCCGGCCGGCACGCCGCCGACCCAGGACGGGTTCGCGATCTGGCTGCGCGCCCTGATCCTGGGGGCGTGCGTCACCGGCCTGGTGCTGTGGATCCGCTCGCTGGAGATCGCCGCGGACATGTCGTTCTCGTAGCCTTCCCGCGCGCGCATCGCGCCGACCGGCGCGCAAAGCGCGATATCCGAACGGCGCGCCAAAAGAAAAGCCCCTCGACCGAGGGGCTTTTTGCATGCGGCGCCGCGGGGGCGCGCGAGCGGCTTATTTCTTCTTGCGGTAGGCGTCGTGGCAGGCCTTGCAGCTGGCGCCCACGTCGCCAAAGGCGGCGCGCAGCTTGTCGAGGTCGCCGGCGTCGGCGGCGGCCGACAGCTTGACGATGTTGTCCTGGAACGCCTGCTGCTTCTGCTTGAAGCCGGCCGCGTCGCTCCAGATTTCCGGACGGGCGTCGCCGCCTTCCGTACCCGCGCCGAAAGCCGTCCACGGCAGGGCCGACAGCGTCTTGAGCACTTCGACGTTGGCCTTGATCTGGGCCGCGTCGTAAGGCGCCTGGCCCTTGATCACCGGCGTCATGCGGCCAAAGTGCGAGGCCATCAGCGTCAGCGCCGACTGGCGGTACTTGACGGCATCTTCCGGCTTGGCGAACTGCGCCTGGGCCGAGGTCGCCAGCAGCGACCCGACAGTCATACAGGCCAGCGCGGCGAGCGTGGACAACTTCTTCATTGCAATCTCCCGTAAATACAACAAGGATGCCGCGCGCCCGGCGCGCGGCAAGGCGACTATACCGCCCGGGCCAGGTCCGCGGCCAGGCCGATATACGAACGCGGGGTCATCGCCAGCAGGCGCGCCTTGGGTTCGTCCGGCAGGGCCAGGCCCTGGATGAATTCTCGCAGGGCTTCCTCGGTGATGCCCTTGCCGCGCGTCAAAGCTTTGAGCTGTTCGTACGGCTGCGGCAGGCCATAGCGGCGCATGACGGTCTGCACCGGCTCGGCCAGCACTTCCCAGCAGGCGTCGATGTCGGCATCGATCGCGGCGACGTTGACTTCCAGCTTGCCCAGGCCGCGCATGCAGGCGTCCCACGCCACCAGGCAGTAACCCAGGCCCACGCCCAGGTTGCGCAGCACCGTGGAGTCGGTCAGGTCGCGCTGCCAGCGGGAGATCGGCAATTTATCAGACAGATGGCGCAGCACGGCGTTGGCCAGGCCCAGGTTGCCTTCGGAGTTCTCGAAGTCGATCGGGTTGACCTTGTGCGGCATGGTCGACGAACCGACCTCGCCTTCCTTCAGGCGCTGCTTGAAGTAGCCCAGGGCCACGTAGCCCCAGATGTCGCGGTCCAGGTCGAGCACGATGATGTTGGCGCGCACGATGGCGTCGAACAGCGCCGACATCCAGTCATGCGGTTCGATCTGGATGGTGTGGCGGTTCTGGGTCAGGCCCAGGCCGGCCAGCACGCGCTGGCTGAAGGCGGGCCAGTCGATTTCCGGGTAGGCCGACAGGTGGGCGTTGTAGTTGCCGGTGGCGCCGTTGAGCTTGGCCAGCGGCTCGACCGCTTCGACCGCGGCGATGGCGCGGTTCAGGCGCGCCGCGACGTTGGCGAATTCCTTGCCCAGCGTGGTCGGGCTGGCCGGCTGGCCGTGGGTGCGCGACAGCATCGGCTGGTCGGCCTGGGCCACGGCCATGTCGTTGAGCTTGGCGGCGATTTCACGCAGGCGCGGCAGCACCACTTCGCTACGGGCGCGCGACAGCATCAGCGCGTGCGAGGTGTTGTTGATGTCCTCGGAGGTGCAGGCGAAATGGATGAATTCGGCCGCGGCCGCCAGTTCGGCGTGGTCGGCGACCTTTTCCTTGAGCCAGTACTCGACGGCCTTGACGTCGTGGTTGGTGACGCGCTCGATGTCCTTGATGCGGGCGGCATCGGCTTCGGAGAAGTCGCGCACCAGCTGTTGCAGGCGGGCGCGGGCTTCCTGGGAGAAGGCGGGCAGTTCCGGCAGGCCGGCGTCGGACAGGGCCACCAGCCAGGCCACCTCGACCTCGACGCGGTGGGCCATGAAACCGGCCTCGGAGAGCAGCCCGCGCAGCGCGTCGCCGCGGGAGGCATATCGGCCATCCAGTGGCGAAAGGGCGTTAAGTTGGCTAAGCTGGTCGGCGATTTGCATGGTCTGGGAAAGAAAAAGCTGCGGATGGGAAAACCCGGCGATTTTATCATTCAGGGCCGCGCAACATTGTGGCAAACTGGACGGGATTCCGTCCCGCGGACGGTTTGGCCGTCATGCGGCCTGCTATACTTCGGCCGCTTTCCGACTCCGCTTGTGAATCCATGAAACTGATCGGCTCGCTTACCAGTCCATACGTGCGCAAGGTGCGTATCGTCATGGCCGAGAAAAAGCTGGATTATCGGCTTGAACTCGAAAACGTCTGGTCCGCCGACACGCAGATCCAAACGTACAACCCGCTGGGCAAGGTGCCCTGCCTGGTCATGGAAGATGGCGGCGCCCTGTTCGACTCGCGCGTCATCGTCGAGTACCTGGACACCTTGTCGCCCGTCGCCCGCCTGATTCCGCAGCCGGGCCGTGATCGCGCGGCCGTCAAATGCTGGGAAGCCATCGCCGATGGCCTGCTGGACGCCTGCGTCACCATCGTCAAGGAAAAGCAGCGCCCCGAGGCGCAGCGCAGCCCGGAATGGATCGAGCGCCAATACGGCAAGATCCACGCCAGCCTGGACGCCATGGACAAGAGCCTGGGCGACAACGCCCACTGCATGGGCATCAACTACAGCCTGGCCGATATCGCCGTGGGCTGTGGCCTGGGCTACCTGGACCTGCGCTTTGCCGAACTGGACTGGCGCGCCAACCACCCCAACCTGGCGCGCCTGTACGACAAGCTGTCGCAGCGCCAGTCGTTCGTGGATACCATCCCCAAGACGGCCTGACGCCCCCTCGGCGCCAACCCGACCTGTTCCGGCCGCCTCGCGCGGCCGGTTTCACGTCCAGCTCAGGCCCAGAATGCCTGGCCGGCCTTGAACAGCATGTAGGCCGCCAGCGCGAACAGCAGGCAGGCGAACACCCGCTTCAGGGTCTGCACCGGCAGGCGGTGCGCCATGCGCGCGCCCAGCGGCGCCGTCAGCACGCTCACGCACACCAGCACCAGCAGCGCCGGCCAATAGATGTAGCCCAGCATGCCGGGCCGGGTCGCGCCTTCGTTCAAGCCCGACACCACGTAGCCGATGCTGTTGGCCAGCGCGATGGGAAAGCCCAGCGCCGCCGAGGTCGAGACCGCGTTGTGCAGCGCCACGTTGCACCAGACCATGAACGGCACCGACAGGAAGCCGCCGCCCGCCCCCACCAGCCCCGACAGGAAGCCGATGCCGGCGCCGGCCGCGCTGGTGCCGACCACGCCCGGCATCTGGCGGCTGGGCTTGGGCTTCTTGTTGCGCAGCATGTTCCAGCCGGAATAGCCCACGAACAGCGCGAAGAACAGCGACAGCCACAGGGTGCTGAGCGCCGCGAACACCGCGCCGCCCGACAGCAGGCCACCCAGGATGATGCCCGGCGCCATGGCCCAGACGATCGGCCACTTGATGGTGCCCTTCTGCTGGTGCGCGCGCACGCTGGAGATCGAGGTGAACAGGATCGAGGTCATCGAGGTGGCGATGGCGGCATGCACCACCAGGTCGGCCGGCATGCCCTTCCAGGCGAACAGCATCGTCAGGAACGGCACCAGCAGCATGCCGCCGCCGATGCCCAGCAGACCCGCCGCGAAACCCGCCACCGCGCCCAGCGCCAGCAGGCAAATCACCATCGTTACATCCACATCCCTCTCCTCTCGTTGTCGGCGTGCGCCGTTTTTCATGAGCCAGGCCCCGCGAACGCGACGCCCGCGGGGCCTGGCTGGAACTGCTATCGGTATTGCGACGGCCTGTCGCGGGCCGGCGCGCCTAGACGATGATGCCGCCGCCCAGGCAGATATCGCCATCGTAAAGCACCGCCGATTGCCCGGGCGTGACCGCCCATTGCGGTTCGCTGAAGTCGAGCGTGAAGCCCGCGCTGGTCGCGTCCCCCAGGCGGCAGGCGGCATCGGCCTGGCGGTAGCGCGTCTTGGCGCCGTATTCCCCCGCGGCGGGCGCGTGCCCGGCGACCCAGCTGACGTCCTGCGCCCGCAGCGAGCCGGACAGCAGCCAGGGGTGGTCATGCCCCTGCACCACGTAGAGCACGTTGCGCTCGAGGTCCTTGCGCGCCACGTACCAGGCCTCGGCCGTGCCGTCTTCGCGCTGGCGGCCCTTCACGCCGCCCACGCCCAGGCCCTTGCGCTGGCCCAGCGTGTAGAACGACAGGCCCTCGTGGCGCCCGACCTTCTGCCCCTCGGGCGTCAGGATCGGGCCCGGCTCGGTCGGCAGGTAGCGGTTGAGGAACTCGCGGAACGGCCGCTCGCCGATGAAGCAGATGCCGGTGGAGTCCTTCTTGGCCGCGTTGTGCAGGCCGATCTCGTGCGCGATGCGGCGCACTTCGGTCTTGTGGATCTCGCCCAGCGGGAACAGGGTGCGCGACAGCTGCGCCTGGTTCAGGCGGTGCAGGAAATAGCTCTGGTCCTTGGAACCGTCCAGCGCCTTGAGCAGCTCGAAGCGCGAGCCGCCGCCCTCGGCCGCCACTTCGCGCACGCGGGCGTAGTGGCCGGTGGCGATATGTTCGGCGCCGAGCGCCATGGCGTGGTCGAGGAAGGCCTTGAACTTGATCTCGGCGTTGCACAGCACGTCCGGATTGGGCGTGCGGCCGGCCGAGTATTCGCGCAGGAATTCGGCGAACACCCGGTCCTTGTATTCGGCGGCGAAATTGACGTATTCGAATTCCACGCCCACCAGGTCGGCCACGCTGGCCGCGTCCAGCAGGTCCTGGCGGGTGGAGCAGTATTCGGAATCGTCGTCGTCTTCCCAGTTCTTCATGAACAGGCCGACGACCTCGTAGCCTTGCTGCTTGAGCAGCCAGGCGGTGACCGAAGAATCGACCCCGCCGGACATGCCGACGACAACGCGGCCTTTCTTGGTGGATATTTGACTCATGATGGCGCCATTTTACCGTGGGCTGGCCGCGTCCTGCGGCTGCGGCTCGGCCGCCCGCGAAACCTCCATCAGCCAGGTCCGGAACGCCTGCAGCGTCGGCAGGTTGGCCTTCTGGTCGGGGTAGCACAGGTAGTAGCCCATGCGCGCGCGGATCGGCAGCTGGATCGCCACCGCCAGCTTGCCGTCGCGCAGTTCGTCCTCGATCAGGCAGCGCGGGATCAGCGCCACGCCGAAACCGGCGGCGGCGGCCTGCGACAGCAGCGCGTACTGGTCGAAACGCGCCCCTTCCAGGCTGCGCCGGCTGTCGCAGCCGGCCTGCTCGAACCAGTCGCGCCAGCCTTCGAGGGCCGAGGTGTGGTGCAGCAGGGGATAGGCCAGCAGGTCCGCCGGCACGCTACAGCCGCCCGGAATCAGGCGCGGGCTGCAGACCGGCAGGATCTCGCGGCCGACGATGTAGTCGGCGCCGCTGCCCGGCCAGATGCCTTCGCCGAAACGCACGGCGGCGTCCAGTTCGGGCGAGGAAAAGTCATAGCCCTGGCGGTGCGGCAGGAATTCCACGTGGATGTCGGGCCGCAGCCGCATGAAGGCCGTCAGGCGCGGGATCAGCCAGCGCGCGCCGAAGGTCGGCATACAGGTCAGGTTGAGCGTGCCGCCCTGCCCCTGGTGCGCGATCAGTTCGACGGTGGCGGCCTCGATCTGGCCCAGCCCCGCCTGCACCTTGGTCAGATAGCTGCGGCCGGCCTCGGTCAGGACCAGGCCTTGCCTGATGCGCAGGAATAGTTCGACGCCGACGAACTCCTCCAGGTGTTTCACTTGCTTACTGACCGCGCCCTGCGTGACGCACAGTTCCTGGGCGGCGCGGGTAAAGCTGCTGTGCCTGGCGGCGACTTCGAACGCCTGCAGGTCGGTGAGCGAGGGACAGAACCGTCTCATGGGATAGCGCCTCGATACCGGGGTTTCCGGAGCGCGAAGTTACAAAAAGAAACCCCGCCGCAAAAGAGGCATGAAAAAAAGTCATAGCTTAAGGAGAAACTTTCGTTTGTGCAAACCGGCCTTGCACGAAAGAATCTTCCTGTTTGCGTCTGCCTTTTGCGCATCCGCGTTCCAATTCATAGGGGAATTCATGCAACGCCGTAATGTAGTCCTAGGCCTCTGTGTCGCCGCCGCGACCCTGGCCACGCCGCTGACCTCGAGCATCGCCCATGCCGAAGACGCCTACCCGAGCAAGCCGATCCGCCTGATCGTGCCGTTCCCGCCCGGCGGCACCACCGACATCGTCGGCCGCCTGTTCGCCGACAAGCTCGGCAAGGAACTGAACCAGACCGTCGTGGTGGAAAACCGCGGCGGCGCCGGCGGCTCGATCGGCAGCGCCTTCGTCGCCAGCAGCGCGCCGGACGGCTACACCCTGGGCATCGCCACCGTCAGCACGCACGGCATCAACCCGGCCATCTACCCGAACCTGCCGTTCGATGGCGAGAAGGACTTCACGCCGGTCTCGAACCTGGCCGCCGTCCCGAACATCATGACCATCAACCCGAAGGTGCAGGCCAAGGACATGGCCGAGTTCATCAAGCTGGCCAAGAGCCAGCCGGGCAAGCTGACGTATGCCTCGGCCGGCAACGGCTCGGTCTCGCACATGATGGGCGAACTGTTCAAGATGGCCTCGGGCACCGACCTGATGCACGTGCCCTACCGTGGCGTGGGCCCGGCGCTGAACGACGCGCTGGCCGGCCAGGTCGACGTCATGTACGACAACCTGCCCTCCACCCTGCCGCACGTCCAGTCCGGCCGCCTGATCGCCATGGCCGTCGCCTCGCCCAAGCGCGTCGCCAGCCTGCCGAATGTGCCCACCTTCGCCGAAGTCGGCCTGCCCGCCGTCAACGACGCCTCGTGGTTCGGCCTGGTCGCCCCGGCCAAGCTGCCGGCCCCGATCCTGGCCAAGCTGAACGCCGCCGTGCAGAAGGTCAGCGCCGAAGCCGACGTCAAGTCGCGCCTGGAAGCGCTGGGCGCCGAGCCGGCCGCCAACAGCCCCGAAGCCTTCGCCAAGCAGATCGCCGCTGAAATCGCCAAGAACAAGCGCATCGCCAAAGAAGCCAACGTGAAGATCGACTGAGCGATCTTCGGCCCCCGCCGCGCCCGCGCGGCGCGCGGGGGTCTCCGATTCACGAACGCACGACCCCTATATGCGAATTACCCAACCCCTGTCCTATCGGCTCGACCTTCCGCAGCAATATCCGAACTCGGCGCCCTCGGCCCCCCTCGTGCTGGACTCTCCGCACAGCGGCACCGCCTACCCGCCCGACTTCGCGCCCGCCGTGGATTTCGGCGCCCTGCGCACCGCCGAGGACACCTGGGTTGACGATCTGTGGGGCGACGCCATCGACATGGGCGTGCCCATGATCGCCGCGAGCTTTCCGCGCGCCTACATCGATGCCAATCGCGCCCCCGACGAAATCGACGAACTGCTGCTGGAGCAGGCCTGGCCCGGCGCGGTCAACGCCTCGCCCAAGGTCAAGCTGGGCAAGGGCCTGATCTGGCGCATGCTGGACGACGGCACGCCGCTGTACGACCGCAAGCTGAGCGTCGAGGAAGTGACGCACCGCATCGAGGCCTGCTGGAAGCCGTACCACGCCGCGCTCGGCCAGGTGCTCGACAGCGCCCACCAGAAGTTCGGCAAGGTCTGGCACATCAACTGCCACTCCATGCCCAGCGTCGCCGGCGCCTACGCCACCGACCGCCCCGGCCTGGTCCACCCCGACTTCGTGCTGGGCGACCGCGACGGCAGCACCAGCGACCCGGCCTTCCGCGAATTCATCGCGGCGTGGCTGCGCGAGCGCGGCTACAACGTGACCGTGAACGATCCCTACAAGGGCGTCGAACTGGTGCGCGCCTTCGGCCGTCCCGACGAAGGCCGCCACAGCCTGCAGATCGAAATCAACCGCAAGCTCTACATGGACGAAGTCAGCCTGCGTCCGTCGGCCAACTACGGCCGCCTCAAGGCCGACCTGCGCGACCTGACCGCCGCGCTGATCGACTGGACTCGCGCGCAGACGGCCTGACGCCGGACGCCTGCGCGCCGGTGCCCCATGGTTAACCCCATGGGGCTTTTCATTTGGGCGGCCCGAACCCTCGTCCCCCGGGCGTATATCCGTTATAACTACGGCGAACCTTCTGAGGAGAGGCGTCGATGCACATCGGGATACCAAGGGAAACCCGAGACGGGGAAACCCGTGTCGCAGCAACACCGGAGACCGTCAAGAAGTACGTAGGCGGCAAACACACCGTTGTCGTGGAGCGTGGCGCAGGCAATGCGGCGCGCTATCTGGATGAAGCCTACGAGGCCGCCGGCGCGACGCTCGGCAGCGCCCAGGAGGCCCTGGGGGCGGAGCTGGTCATGAAGGTTCGCGCCCCGTCCGCGGCCGAACTGCCGCAGATGAAAGCCGGCGCCGTGGTCATCGGCATGCTCGATCCATTCGACGCCGAGGGCCTCGCGCAGATGGCCGGCGCCGGCCTGACCGGCTTCGCGCTGGAAGCCGCGCCCCGCATCACCCGCGCGCAAAGCCTGGACGTGCTGTCGTCGCAGGCCAACCTGGCCGGCTACAAGGCCGTGCTGCTGGCGGCCCACCACTACGGCCGCCTGATCCCCATGATGATGACCGCCGCCGGCACGCTCAAGGCCGCGCGCGCCGTGGTGCTGGGCACCGGCGTCGCCGGCCTGCAGGCCATCGCCACGGCCAAGCGCCTGGGCGCGGTGGTCGAGGCCTCCGACGTGCGGCCCGCCGCGCGCGAGCAGGTCGAATCGCTCGGCGCCAAGTTCATCGACGTGCCGTTCGAGACCGACGAGGAACGCGAGATCGCGCAGGGCGTGGGCGGCTACGCCCGCCCCATGCCGCCGGCCTGGATGGCGCGGCAGGCGGCGCTGGTGTCGGAACGCTGCAAGCAGGCCGACATCGTCATCACCACCGCGCTCATCCCGGGCCGGCCGGCGCCGACGCTGGTGTCGGCCGAGACCGTCGCGGCCATGAAGCCCGGCTCGGTGCTGGTGGACCTGGCGGTCGAGCGCGGCGGCAACTGCCCGCTATCCGAGAAGGGCAAGGTGGTCGAGAAGCACGGCGTGACCCTGATCGGGCTGACCAACCTGCCCGGCCTGGTGGCGACCGATGCGTCGGCGCTCTACGCCCGCAACATCCTCGACTTCCTGAAACTCATCATCAATGCGGACGGCGCGCTGGCGATCCAGCGCGACGATGAAATCGTGGCGGCCTGCCTGGTGTGCGAAGGCGGCAATGTGACGCGCAGGAGCTGACAGCATGGAAGCGATCAACCCCACCCTGATGAATCTCATCATCTTCGTGCTGGCCATCTACGTCGGCTACCACGTGGTCTGGAACGTCACCCCCGCGCTGCACACCCCGCTGATGGCGGTGACCAACGCGATCTCGGCCATCATCATCGTCGGCGCCATGCTGGCGGCGGCGCTGACCGAAGGTGGACTGGCGCGCGGCATGGGCGTGTTCGCCGTGGCGCTGGCCGCGGTCAACGTGTTCGGCGGCTTCCTGGTCACGCGGCGCATGCTGGAGATGTTCAAGAAAAAGGACAAGAAGCCCGCCAAGGAGGAAGCGAAATGATCTCGCTGAACCTCGTCACGCTGCTCTACCTGGTTGCGTCGGTCTGCTTCATCCAGGCGCTCAAGGGCCTGTCGCATCCCACCACCTCGCGCCTGGGCAATGCCTTCGGCATGGCCGGCATGGCGATCGCGGTGCTGACCACCGGCGCGCTCATCGTCGGCCTGGCGCGCTCGGGCACCGCCGGCATCGGGCTGGGCTGGGTGCTGCTGGGCCTCCTGGTCGGCGGCTCGATCGGCACGCTGATGGCCAAGCGCGTCGAAATGACCAAGATGCCCGAGCTGGTCGCCTTCATGCACAGCATGATCGGCCTGGCGGCGGTCGCCATCGCCGTGGCCGTGGTGGCCGAGCCGCACGCCTTTGGCATCGTCGCCGCCGGCACGCTGATCCCCACCGGCAACCGCTTCGAGCTGTTCATCGGCACCTTCGTCGGCGCCATCACCTTCTCGGGCTCGGTGATCGCCTTCGGCAAGCTGTCGGGCAAGTACAAGTTCCGGCTGTTCCAGGGGGCGCCGGTGGTGTTCGCCGGCCAGCACATGCTGAACCTGGCGCTGGCGTTGCTGATGCTGGCGATGGGCGTGTGGTTCATGCTGACGCAGGCCTGGACGCCGTTCATCATCATGACGCTGATCGCCTTCGTGCTGGGCGTGCTGATCATCATCCCGATCGGCGGCGCCGACATGCCGGTGGTGGTGTCGATGCTGAACAGCTATTCGGGCTGGGCGGCGGCGGGCATCGGCTTCTCGCTGAACAACCCGATGCTGATCATCGCCGGCTCGCTGGTGGGCTCGTCCGGCGCCATCCTCTCGTACATCATGTGCAAGGCGATGAACCGCTCGTTCTTCAACGTGATCCTGGGCGGCTTCGGCGGCCAGGCCGGCGAGGCCGCGGCGGCGGGCGGCGGCCAGCAGCGCAGCGTCAAGTCGGGCAGCCCCGACGACGCGGCCTTCCTGATGACCAACGCCGAAAGCGTCACCATCGTGCCGGGCTACGGCCTGGCGGTGGCGCGCGCCCAGCACGCGCTCAAGGAACTGGCCGAAAAGCTCACCGAGCGCGGCGTGACGGTCAAGTACGCCATCCACCCGGTGGCGGGCCGCATGCCGGGCCACATGAACGTGCTGCTGGCCGAGGCCGAGGTGCCCTACGACCAGGTCTTCGAAATGGAAGACATCAACAGCGAGTTCGGCCAGACCGACGTGGTGCTGGTGCTGGGCGCCAACGACGTGGTCAATCCGGCGGCCAAGAACGATCCCAAGTCGCCGATCGCCGGCATGCCGATCCTGGAAGCCTACAAGGCCCGCACCGTGATCGTGAACAAGCGCTCGATGGCCTCCGGCTACGCCGGCCTGGACAACGAACTGTTCTACATGGACCGCACCATGATGGTCTTCGGCGACGCCAAGAAGGTGCTGGAAGACATGGTCAAGGCCGTGGAGTGATGCGCCGGCGCCGCGATGCACGCGCATCGCGGCGTCTTTCCCCGACGCGCTCCGGAGGATTCGATTCCCGCGACGCCGCGGCCCGCCCTAGGCGCGGGCCAGCTGCTCGTCCACCACTTCGATCCAGTGCCGCACCGGCGTGCCGGTGCCGCTCTGCAAGTGGCCGATACAACCGATGTTGGCCGACAGGATCACATCCGGCGCGGCCGGCGCGATGGCGCCCAGCTTGCGGTCGCGCAGCGCCAGCGCAATCTCCGGATTGAGCACCGAATAGGCGCCGGCCGAGCCGCAGCACAGGTGCTGTTCGGCGAACGGCCGCAGCTCGAAGCCCAGATCGGCCAGCAACCGCTCCGACAAGGGCCGCAAGCCCTGCCAGTGCTGCAGCGTGCAGGGCGGATGGAACGCCGCCCGCACCCGCTTGTCCGCCAGCCGCTGGCGCAGTTCCCCAGCCTGCGGCGCGACGATTTCCGCCACGTCCTTGACCAGCGCCACGATGTCCGCGGCACGCTGCGCGTAGGCCGGATCGTGACGCAGGTGATGGGCGTATTCCTTGACCATGGCGCCACAGCCCGACGCGTTCATGACGATGGCCTCGACCGCGCCATCGCGCACCAGCGGCCACCACGCGTCGACGTTGGCGCGCATCTGGTCCAGCGCGGCCGCCTGCGCATCCAGGTGAAAACTGGCCGCGCCGCAGCAACCCGCGCCGGGCGCGATGCGCGCGCCGATGCCGATGGCGTTGAGCACGCGGATGGTGGCGGCGTCGATCGACGGCATCATCGACGGCTGCACGCAACCGGCCAGCATCAGCACCTGGCGCGTGTGGCCTTCCACCTGCGGCAACGCGCCGGCCGGACGGCGCTCGGGCACCTTGCGCCTGAGCGATTCCGGCAAGACGCCGCGCACCGCCTGCCCCAGGCGCATGGCCGGCCCGAACAGCGGCGACAGCATGGCCCGGCGCAGCATCTTGCGCTTGGCCTTCTCGGCCCACGGCCGCGGCACCCGCTCCTCGACGATCTGGCGGCCAATGTCCACCAGATGCCCATATTCCACGCCCGACGGGCAGGTGGTCTCGCAATTGCGGCAGGTCAGGCAGCGGTCCAGATGCTGCTGGGTCGACTGGGTCGGCTCGGCGCCCTCCAGCACCTGCTTGATCAGGTAGATGCGGCCGCGTGGACTGTCGAGTTCATCGCCCAGCACCTGATAGGTGGGACAGGTGGCCGTGCAGAAGCCGCAATGCACGCAGCGCCGCAGGATCGCATCGGCCTCTTTGCCCAGATCGGTATCGCGGGCCCAGGCTGCCAGATTGGTTTGCATGATGCCTATAGCTCCAGGACCAGCCGGCCGGGATTGAACAACCCCGCCGGATCGAGTTCTTGCTTGAGGCGGCGCGTGATCAACGCCACGCCCGGCGACAGCGGATGGAACACGCCATCGGCCGGCGGCCGCGTGCCGGCCGGACGGAACAGCGTGGCATGGCCGCCCAGCCGCTGCGCCAACTCGCGCAACTCGGCGGCGTCCTGCGCCCCCGACAGCCAGCGCTGGCCGCCGCCCCACTCCACCAGCGCCTGCCCGCTGCCGAGCGCGGCCGCGGTGGGCGGCAACGCCAGGCGCCACAACGGCCGGCCCGGCGCGAAGAAGGCATGGGTCTGTTCGCGCAGCCCGGTCCACCAGGCCTGCGCCGCCTCCGGCGCCAGCGGATCGCCGCCGATCACCTGGCGCGCGCTGGCGATGGCCGGCGGCGCGCCCGACAGGCGCACGTGCATCTGGCCCTCTTCGTCAGCGGCCCCGGCCCAGCTGGTGGCCGAGATCGGCAGCGGCTTGCCGCGCCACAGCGCGAAGCTGGCCAGCGCCTGGGCCTGCGTCGCCGGCAGCGCCAGCGTCAGTTCTTCCATCGGCCTGGGCACGACCTTGAGCGAAACCTCGAGAATCGCGCCGAAGATGCCATGCGATCCGGCCAGCAGGCGTGAGACATCGTAGCCGGCCACGTTCTTCATGACCTCGCCGCCGAACGACAGCACCCGGCCATCCGAATCCAGCAGTTGCGCCCCCAGCACGAAGTCGCGCAAGGCGCCCGCGCTCATGCGGCGCGGCCCCGACAGGCCCGCGGCCACGCAGCCGCCGACGGTGGCGGCGGGCGAGAAATGCGGCGGCTCGAAGGCCAGCATCTGGCCATGCTCGGCCAGCGCCGCCTCCAGCTCGGCCAGCGGCGTGCCGGCCCTGACCGTCACCACCAGTTCGGACGGGTGATAGCTGACGATGCCGCGATACGGGGTCATGTCCAGCAGGCAATGGCCATCCTGCGGCGTCACCGGCCGGTAGTTGCCATAGAACGCCTTGCTGCCGCCGCCCATGACGAACAGCGGCTTGTGACCGGCGCGAGCCGTCATGACCTGGTCGCACAATTCCGACAGGACGAAATCCATGAGAGGGACGTCCTAGAAGCGTGCGAGATCCGGGAAGCGCAGCTCGCCCGCGTGTACGTGCATCTTGCCGTATTCAGCGCAGCGGGCCAGCGTAGGTATGACCTTTTCGGGATTGAGCAGGCATGGCGGATCGAATGCCCGCTTGACCGCCAGGAACGCGTCGAGTTCTTCGCGAGAGAATTGCACGCACATTTGATTTATTTTCTCCATTCCCACACCGTGCTCTCCAGTCACGGTTCCTCCTACCTGCACGCACAGTTCGAGTATGGCCGCGCCGAATTTCTCGGCGCGTTCCACTTCGTCCGGTTTATTCGAATCGAACAGGATCAACGGATGCAGGTTGCCATCGCCCGCATGGAACACGTTGGCGCAACGCAGGCCGAACTCGTCTTCCATTTGCTCGATGGCGCCCAGCACCCGGGCGAGATGACGGCGCGGAATCGTGCCGTCCATGCAGTAGTAATCGGGCGACACGCGCCCGGCGGCGGGAAACGCGTTCTTGCGTCCCGCCCAGAATTTGAGCCGCTCGGCCTCCGACGCCGACACCTGGCAGCGGGTGGAGCCGGCCGCGCGGAAGATGGCTTCCATGCGCGCGATCTCGTGCGCCACTTCCTCGGGCGTGCCATCCGACTCGCACAGCAGGATGGCCTGCGCGTCCATGTCGTAGCCGGCGCGCACGAAGGGTTCGACCATGTGCGTCGCGCGCCGGTCCATCATCTCCAGCCCGGCGGGAATGATGCCGTCGGCGATCACCTGCGTCACCGCGTTGCCGGCGGCTTCGACGCTGGCGAAGCTGGCCATCACCACCTGGGCGCAGGCCGGCTTCGGGATCAGCTTGACGGTGACTTCGGTCACCACGCCCAGCATGCCTTCCGACCCGACGAACACCGACAGCAGATCCAGCCCCGGCGCATCCGGCGCCTCGGAGCCGAGCTCGACCACGTCGCCGTCGATCGTGACCATGCGCACCCGCAGCACGTTGTGCACCGTCAGTCCGTACTTCAGGCAATGCACGCCGCCCGAATTCTCGGCGACGTTGCCGCCGATCGAACAGGCGATCTGGCTGGAGGGATCCGGCGCGTAGTACAGCCCGTAGGGCGAGGCGGCTTCGGAAATCGCCAGGTTGCGCACGCCCGGCTCGACCACCGCGGTCGCGCTGGCCAGGTCGATGTGCTTGATGCGATTGAATTTGGACAGGCCCAGCAGCACGCCCTGGCTGTGCGGCATGGCGCCGCCCGACAGGCCGGTGCCCGCGCCGCGCGCCACCAGCGGCGCATTCAGGCGCTTGCAGATGCGCATCACCGCCTGCACCTGTTCCTCGGTCTCCGGCAACGCCACCACCGCCGGCAATGCCCGGTACAAGGACAAGCCGTCGCACTCATAGGGCCGCGTGTCCTCTTCGCGGAACAACACGCAATGCGACGGCAGCGCGGCCGACAACGCCTCGACGAGTTGCTGCAACGAATAAGGCGCCTGCGCTTGAGCCAGGCCGGTTTCGACCAGTGAATTCATGAGCGCAACAATAGCGCGACCGCTGGTTGGACGCAGGCCGGGATTTACCCGCATCCTGCGTACATCCAACGGCCGCGCGGCGCCGCAGACGTAACCAGCCGTAAAGCCCCTTCACGCGGCGTGGACAAGCGCGCGGCGGGTCGCGCCCCGGCTCATTCCCAAGAGATGGGAATGCTTGTCAGCCGCGCCGGCCGGCCTGTTCCTGGTGCCGAAAAAAAAGCCGGCGGGTCGCCCCGCCGGCCTTGTCATTGCGCCCCTGCGGACGGCTTACCAGGACACGATCTTGCCCGGGTTGAGGATGTTGTTCGGATCGAACGCGTGCTTGAGGCTGCGCATCAGGTCCAGCGCGTCATCGCCATGCTCTTCGGCCATGAACTGCATCTTGTGCAGGCCGACGCCGTGCTCGCCGGTGCAGGTGCCGTCGGCGGCGATGGCGCGGCGCACCAGGTTGTGGTTGATGGTCTCGGACTCCTGCCATTCGCGCTCGCTGTCGGCGTCCAGCAGCATCAGCACATGGAAGTTGCCATCGCCGACGTGGCCGACGATGGTGTACGGGAAGCTGGCGCGGTCCAGTTCCTCGACCGTGTCGCGCACGCAATCGGCCAGGCGCGAGATCGGCACGCAGACGTCCGTGGTGCTGGCGCGGCAGCCCGGGCGCAGCTGCAGGCCGGCGAAGTAGGCGTTGTGACGCGCGGTCCACAGGCGGCTGCGGTCCTCGGGGCGCTCGGCCCATTCGAAGTCCATGCCGCCGTGTTCGGCGGTGATGGCCTGCACGGTCTCGGCCTGTTCCTGCACGCCCGCCGGGCTGCCGTGGAATTCAAACACCAGCAGCGGCGTCTCGCGCAGCGTCAGCTTGCTGTGCAGGTTGACGGCGCGCACGCTGGCCGCGTCCATGAACTCGACGCGCGCCACCGGCACGCCCATCTGGATGATCTCGATCACGCTCTGCACCGCGGCGTCGAGCGTGGGGAAGTTGCAGACCGCGGCCGACACGGCCTCCGGCTGCGGGTACAGGCGCACGGTGACTTCGGTGATGATGCCCAGCGTGCCTTCGCTGCCCACGAAGATGCGGGTCAGGTCGTAGCCGGCCGACGACTTGCGGGCGCGGCCGGCGGTGCGCACGATGCGGCCGTCGGCGGTGACCACGGTCAGCGACATGACGTTCTCGCGCATGGTGCCGTAGCGCACGGCATTGGTGCCGGAGGCCCGCGTGGCGGCCATGCCGCCCAGGCTGGCGTCGGCGCCCGGATCGATCGGGAAGAACAGGCCGGTGCTGCGGATCTCTTCGTTGAGCTGCTTGCGCAGCACGCCGGCCTGCACCGTGGCGGTCAGGTCTTCGGCGTTGACGGCCAGCACCTTGTTCATCTGCGACAGGTCCAGGCTGATGCCGCCCTGGATCGCCAGGATGTGGCCTTCCAGCGACGAACCCGCGCCGTAGGGAATCAGCGGCACGCGGTGTTCGTTGCACAGCTTGGCGACCTCGGCGACTTCCTCGGTGCTCTGGGCGAAGACCACGGCATCGGGCAGCATCGCCGGATACGGCGACTCATCGCGGCCGTGGTGTTCGCGCACCGCGGCGGATTCGGAGAAACGGTCGCCGAAGCGGGCGCGCAGGGCCTCGAGACAGGCGGCCGGCACCGCGCGGCGCAATGATTCAGCGTGCAAGGGAGCGTTCATGATCAGCGGGTTCTCGGATGGGGGAATCCAACTATTCTACGCCGCCCGCCTTGCTGCGCCGCAAACCGCCCGGACGGACGGCTTGCGGCAATCGCGGCTTACTTGCCGGAGGTCAGCGCGACCCGGCGGCGTTCACGCACGGCGTGCGCCAGGCGCTCGAGCACGGCAACCGAGGCATCCCAGTCGATGCAGCCGTCGGTGATGCTCTGGCCGTAGACCAGCGGCTCGCCCGGCACCATGTCCTGGCGGCCGCCCAGCAGATGGCTTTCGACCATCACGCCGACCAGGCGCGCGTCGCCGGCTTCCATCTGGCGCGCCACGTCCTCGATCACCAGCGGCTGGTTCTCGGGCTTCTTGCTGCTGTTGGCGTGGCTGGCGTCGATCATGATGCGTTGCGCCAGGCCGGCCTTGGACATGTCCTGGCAGGCCGCGTCGACGCTGACGGCGTCGTAGTTCGGCGTCTTGCCGCCGCGCAGGATGACGTGACAGTCTTCATTGCCCGCGGTCGAGACGATGGCCGAATGCCCGCCCTTGGTCACCGACAGGAAATGGTGCGGCTGCGACGCCGCCTTGATCGCGTCCACGGCGATCTTCACGTTGCCGTCCGTGCCATTCTTGAAACCCACCGGACACGACAGGCCGGATGCCAGCTCGCGATGCACCTGGCTTTCCGTCGTGCGCGCGCCGATCGCCCCCCAGGAGACCAGGTCCGCGATGTATTGCGGCGTAATCATGTCCAGGAATTCGCACCCCGCCGGCAATCCCAGGCTGTTGATGTCCAGCAGCAGCTCGCGCGCCACGCGCACGCCCTTGTTGATGTCGAAGCTGCCGTCCAGGTCCGGATCGTTGATCAGCCCCTTCCAGCCGACCGTGGTGCGGGGCTTCTCGAAATACACGCGCATCACGATTTCCAGGTCCGCGCTGAGGCGGTCGCGCACCGGCTTCAGGCGCTTGGCGTATTCGATCGCGGCGCGGGTGTCGTGGATCGAACACGGGCCGATCACGACGATCATGCGGTCGTCCATGCCATGCAGGATGCGATGCATCGACTGGCGGGCGGCGAACACGGTGTCGGAAGCTTCCTTGGTGCACGCGAACTCACGCATGACGTGCGCGGGCGGATTCAGCTCTTTGATTTCTCGGATGCGAAGGTCGTCGGTATTGTGTGACACGGTACTGCTCCTGGGTTTCCCGCCACCGGGATCCATCCCGGGGTGTTCCTCAAGCTGACGGCACAAAAAAAGCCGCCAGTTCGCTGGCGGCTTTTTTGGGGGGGATTCTTTCCAAACTTCAGATTGAGCGCTTCCCTTCCTCCGCCAGCGGCTTCAGAAAACCAAAAAAATAAAAATAAAAGGCGGGGGAAGCGAATTTCATGGGAAAAGACTCTAGCACAATTTTTTCGGGCCGTCACGCCAGCTTGCAACCCGGCGTGGCGGCCCTGCCGGCCGCCTGGCGCCCGGTCAGGCCGTCCCGCCGACGGTCAGGCCTTCCATGCGAACGGTGGGCATGCCCACGCCCACCGGCACGCTCTGGCCGTCCTTGCCGCAGGTGCCCACGCCCGAATCCAGCTTCAGGTCGTCGCCGATCATGCTGACGCGGGTCATGGCGTCGGGACCGTTGCCGATCAGCGTGGCGCCCTTGACCGGGTACGTGATCTTGCCGTCCTCGATCATGTAGGCCTCGGAGGCCGAGAACACGAACTTGCCGTTGGTGATGTCGACCTGGCCGCCGCCGAAATTGGCCGCATACAAGCCGCGCTTGACGGACGAGATGATTTCCTCGGGCGCCTTGTCGCCGGCCAGCATGTAGGTATTGGTCATGCGCGGCATCGGCAGGTGCGCGAACGATTCGCGGCGGCCATTGCCGGTGGCGGCGGTCTTCATCAGGCGCGCGTTCAGCGTGTCCTGCATGTAGCCGCGCAGGATGCCGTCTTCGATCAGCACGTTGCGCTGGGTGGCGTTGCCTTCGTCGTCGATATTGAGCGAGCCGCGGCGATCGGGAATGGTGCCATCGTCGACCACGGTCACGCCCTTGGACGCGACGCGTTCGCCGATGCGGCCCGAGAACACGCTGGAGCCCTTGCGGTTGAAATCGCCTTCCAGGCCATGGCCGACGGCTTCGTGCAGCAGGATGCCGGGCCAGCCCGAACCCAGCACCACCGTCATTTCGCCGGCGGGCGCCGGACGCGCCTCCAGGTTGACCATGGCTTCGTGCACGGCGCGCTCGACATAGCCTTGCAGCATTTCATCCGTGAAATACGCCAGCCCCAGGCGGCCGCCGCCGCCGGCATGGCCCATTTCGCGGCGTCCATTGCGCTCGGCGATGACGGTCAGCGACAGGCGCACCAGCGGGCGCACGTCGGCGGCCAGGCGACCATCGCTGCCGGCCACCAGCACCACGTCATACTCGGCGCCCAGGCCGGCCATGACCTGGATCACGTGCGGATCGCGGGCCCGCGCCATGCGTTCGACGCGTTCGAGCAGCGCGACTTTCTCGGGGGCGCTCAGGGTCGCCACCGGATCGATGTCGGCATACAGGCTGCGGCCCATTTCGGCTTCGACCTGCGCCGCCACCTTGACCTTGCCGGCGCCGCGGCGGGCAATGCCGCGCACCGCGTGGGCCGACGACAGCAAGGCGTCGGCCGAAAGCGAATCGGAATAGGCGAACGCGGTTTTCTCGCCGCTGACGGCGCGCACGCCGACCCCCTGGCTGATCGAGAAACTGCCGGTCTTGACGATGCCCTCTTCCAGGCTCCAGCCCTCGCTGCGGGTGTACTGGAAATACAGATCGGCGTAGTCGACCTTGTGCGTGAAGATTTCGCCCAGGGCGCGCGCCATGTCGGCCTCGGTCAACCCCCACGGGTCGAGCAGGAGCGATTTGGCGGTGGCCAGGGATGCAATAGCGGGATCGATGATTTTCATAGGACTCTGTTCGGGGGCGCCGGCGCGACGGACGCGGCAGCCATGACGCTCAAGGCTCTATCGTACCGCCGACACGGGGGCGGCGTCGCGGCCGCCGAATATTGTCTATCAAGTTAACCAATTGGGGACCGGTCCCAAACTGCGGCGGCGCCTCTTGCAAAATAACCTTTGCCCGGGCGCCGAGCCGATTGCTCGCCGGCCGGAGCGGCCGGCACGCTTGCCAGACCAATGTGTCGAACTTGTCATACAACTCGACAACAAAATGGAAATGGCACAAAAATGTCCCGCGCAAATGGGCGCGCATACCGTTCTCGATGGATGGGAATGAAAATCCGCATACCCCTGGAAACCCCGCGCCATGCGGGTTGGAGCCAGTCGTCCTACCACCTGTTGAAACTCGCGCATTAGCAACGGGAACATTCCGTCATACCAAAAAGCCGAGCTTACTAAGCCCTGAAAAGAGGTCAACTTCTGCGCATCCGCTCGCTTCATGAAACAAAACCGTGCATTTTCCAACACGGGATGTTGCATTCGTCCGCCCCATGAACCAAAGGGGCCTTTGTTTCATTTAGTCCCAAATTTGAGAATATCATTCCCAATACTTGTTCATAGCGCAAACCCGCTAGCCTAAAGACTTTCCGGCCGTTTTGATACAAAATAATTAGGCCAGGACAGCGGCAGAGGGGCGTCAACTTCTGTATTATGCGAAGCACAACAAATAAACATAACTCCGCCGGCGATTAAAGCAGTTCCATAATCAGGAATAAACATGGCCCGAGAAACCTACGCAGCTCTGCAAGCAAAGATCGAAAAGGAAATCAACAAGCTCCAAAAGAAGGCTGAAGTCCTCCAAACCAAGCGCCGCAAACCGGTCATCGCCTCGATCATCACGTCGATGCGCGAGTACGACATCACCCCCGAAGAAATCGCCGCCGCCTTTGGCGCCGGCAAACCCGTCCGCGCCACCACGCCCAGCGGCCGCCGCAAGACTGGCGCCGCTGTCCGCCCGGCCAACGCCGCCAAACGCGCCGTTGCCCCCAAATACCGTCATCCCCAAACCGGGGAGACCTGGAGTGGTCGTGGCAAGGCCCCCCGCTGGCTCGCCGCCGAAGAAGCATCCGGCGCCACGCGCGACAGTTTTCTTATCAAAGAATAAAACCTATTATTCAGTAAGAAAAAATAAAAGGCGCACCATTTTGGTGCGCCTTTTTATTTTACGACTGTCTTTTGTCGTGGCAAAAACTACTGGACCGGAAATTGGATTTCGCGCTCGGCGCCATTATTTCCCGGGAATCCGTCAAATATTGCACGCACCAGATACGGCATCATCCTCACGAAGTTGTCCCGTTCGCTGAGTATGAAGGCGCTGGAACGGTAGACCTCGGCCCCGCCGCGCTGGCTGTCGTGGATCTGCAGCGAGAGCGTGTTGCGCTGGACCACCATGGGCACGTCGACCCAGTCCGGCCCCCAATAGCCGTAATAGCCGCCCCACGGCCGCGGACCGTAGAAACCGCCATAGCCGTAGCCGCCGTTGAAATACGGGTCATACGGACGCCGCACCATGACCTGCGTCTGGCTCGTGCCATAACGGAACGAGACATCGAAGCGGGCCTTGGCGCCCGGCTGGGCTTCCACCAGACCGGTGGCGCCGATGCCGGCGCGCACCATGTCCTGGTATGACTGGTATTCGAGATTATTGGCTTGCGCCGGTTCGGCCGGCACGAATTGGTAAGTCTGGCCTTCGACGCCTGTCGGCCACTGCTGGAACGAGGTGACGCGCGCCGACACGGTGGGGGAGGCGCATCCGCTCAGCACCAGCGCCCCCAATACAGCCAGGATGGCGGCCCAGCGGCCGGTATTGAACGGGGAAGAACGGAACATTTGCAACTCCTCATTGCGCGACGGCGCCCATCATACTGAGCTTTGACCGCGCGGGCCCCGGAAAGTTTACGCCGGGGCCGGCACGCACGGTCCCTGCGTCCGCCGGGCCTGACACTACAATAGGACTCTCGTTCATACAGGACTGCAATCCCATGCGCACAGACACGCCCGTTACCGTATACCGCAAGGATTACCAGCCCTACCCCTACGACATCCCGCAGGTCTCCCTGGCCTTCGACCTGGCGCCCGACAGCACCGAGGTGCGCTGCGTCATGCAGGTCCGCCGCAAGGCCGACGCCAGCGCCGACGCCGCGCTGGTGCTGGACGGCGAAGAGCTGGAACTCGTCTCGGTAGGGGTGGATGGCCAGGCGCTGCCGGCCGACCGTTTCCACCTGTCCGAACACAGCCTGGCGCTGTATGGCCTGCCCGCCGAAGCCACCGTCGAGATCGTCAGCCGCTGCAAGCCCTCGGCCAACTCGACGTTGATGGGCCTTTATGTCTCGGGCGGCAATTTCTTCACGCAGTGCGAGGCCGAGGGCTTTCGCCGCATCACCTGGTTCGCCGACCGCCCCGACGTCATGTCGCGCTACCGCGTCACCCTGCGCGCCGCGCCGGTCTACCCGGTGCTGCTGTCCAACGGCAACCTGGTCGCCTCGCGCCAGCTGCCCGACGGCCGCAACGAGGTCGAATGGGAAGACCCGTTCCCCAAGCCCTGCTATCTGTTCGCCCTGGTGGGCGGCAACCTGACCCACCGCGAAACCACGGTCAAGACCGCCAGCGGCCGCGACGTGCTGTTGCAGGTCTATAGCGACCCGGGCGCCGAGACCAAGACCGAATGGGCGCTGGATTCCCTGGTGCGCGCGCTGCGCTGGGACGAAACCCGTTTCGGCCTGGAACTGGACCTGGACCGTTTCATGGTCGTGGCCGTCCATGATTTCAATATGGGCGCGATGGAGAACAAGGGCCTGAACATTTTCAATGCCGCCTACGTACTGGCCGACGCGGATACCGCCACGGACGCCAATTACGAGGGCATCGAATCGGTCATCGGCCACGAGTATTTCCACAACTGGACCGGCAACCGCGTCACCTGCCGCGACTGGTTCCAGCTGAGCCTGAAGGAAGGCCTGACGGTATTCCGCGACCAGGAGTTCAGCGCCGACATGATGGCGCAGGACATGGACGAGGCCGCCGCCGCCAGCGCCCGCGCGGTCAAGCGCATCGACGACGTGGTCACGCTGCGCGCGGCGCAGTTCCCCGAGGACGCGGGCCCGATGGCCCACCCGATCCGCCCCGACAGCTACCAGGAAATCGGCAATTTCTATACCGCCACGGTGTACGAGAAAGGCGCCGAGGTCATCCGCATGCAGCACACGCTGCTGGGCGAGACCGGTTTCCGCGCCGGCATGGACGAGTATTTCCGCCGCCATGACGGCCAGGCCGTGACCTGCGACGACTTCGTCGCCGCCATGGAATCGGTCTACACGCGTCAGCACCCGGGCCGCGATCTTTCGGTGTTCCGCAACTGGTACCGCCAGGCCGGCACGCCGCGCGTGACCGTCAAGCTGACGCACGACGCCACCGCGCGCCGCTGCACCGTGACGCTGTCGCAGGAATGCCAGCCGGTCGGCGTCGAGAAAAAGGCCCCCGCCGGTTTCGTCAAGGCGCCGTACCACATCCCCTTCGCCATCGGCCTGCTGGACCGCGATGGCCGCGCCCTGCCCCTGCGCCTGGACGGCGCGGAACACGACACGGCGCTGCTGGAACTGACCACGCAGACCCAGCAATGGCATTTCGACGGCATCGACGCGATGCCGGTGCCGTCGCTGCTGCGCGATTTTTCCGCGCCCGTGATTGTCGATTACGACTGGACCGACGAGGAACTGGCGCTGCTGTCGGCCCACGACACCAACCCCTTCGCACGCTGGGAAGCCGGCCAGGAACTGGCCACCCGCCAGATCCTGGCGCTGGCCGAGGCGCGCCAGGCCGGCCGCACGCTGCACGCCGACCCGGCCTTCATCGCCGCCTGGCGCGCGCTGCTGACCGACCCGGCGCTGGATGCCGCCTACCGCGCCCGCGCCCTGGCGCTGCCGTCGGAAAAGACCCTGGCCGAGCGCATGCAGGCCGTCGACCCGCCGGCGCTGGCCGTGGCGCGCGACTTCCTGCGCGCCGAGCTGGGCCGGCAACTGGCGGCGGAATTCCGCCAGGCCTTCGACGCCAACCAGACGCCGGGCGAGTACAGCCCCGCGCCGGTCCCGGCAGGCAAGCGCGCCCTGAAGAATCTGGCGCTCAGCCACCTGATGGCCGCCGGCGAGCACGAAGCGCAGCGCCTGGCCGAGCAGCAATACGAACACGCCGGCAACATGACCGACAGCATGGCGGCGCTGTCGGCCCTGATCAACTACGGCCAGGGCGAGTTCCCGCAACAGGCGCTGGCCGCGTTCTACGACAAGTGGCGCGACAACGCGCTGGTGGTGGACAAGTGGTTCGCGCTGCAGGCGGCGGCGCGCTACACCACGGTGCAGACCGCGCGCGACCTGATGACGCACCCGGCATTCACGCTGCGCACCCCGAACCGGGCGCGCGCGCTGATTTTCCAGTTCTGCCTGAACAACGCCCGCGGCATGCATCACCCGGATGGCTCGGGCTACGCCTTCTGGGCCGACCAGGTGCTGGCGCTGGACGCCCTCAACCCCGAGATCGCCGCGCGCCTGGCGCGCGCGCTGGACAACTGGTCGCGCTACGTGCCCGCCCTGCGCGGCCCCATGCAGGAAGCCCTGCAACGGGTGCGCGCCCACGAAGGGCTGTCGCGCAACGTGCAGGAAATCGTATCCAAGGCTTTAGAATTCGCAGCATAGGGAGAACCTCTTGAAACGTAAAACACTTACCCAATACCTGGTGGAGCAGCAACGCTCCGCGCAGGCCCTGGCCCCCGAAGTGCGGCTGCTCATCGAAGTCGTGGCGCGCGCCTGCAAGGCGATCAGCCACGCGGTCAGCAAGGGCGCGCTCGGCGGCGTCCTTGGCAGCCTCGAAAGCGAGAACGTGCAGGGCGAAGTGCAGAAGAAGCTGGACGTGCTGTCCAACGAAATCCTGCTCGAAGCCAACGAATGGGGCGGCCATCTGGCGGCCATGGCCTCGGAAGAGATGGAGACCATCCACCTGATTCCGAACCGCTACCCCAAGGGCGAATACCTGCTGCTGTTCGATCCCCTGGACGGCTCGTCGAACATCGACGTGAACGTGTCGATCGGCACCATCTTCTCGGTGCTGCATGCCCCCCACAACGTGTCGGGCGCGCCGGTCTGTGAAGCCGACTTCCTGCAGCCGGGCAACAAGCAGGTGGTGGCCGGCTATGCCGTCTACGGCCCGCAGACCATGCTGGTGCTGACCATCGGCAACGGCGTGGTGGGCTTCACGCTGGACCGCGAAATGGGTTCATGGGTGCTGACCCACGAGAACATCCGCGTGCCGGAAGACACCAAGGAATTCGCCATCAACATGTCGAACATGCGCCACTGGGCTCCCCCGGTCAAGCGCTACATCGACGATTGCCTGGCCGGCTCCACCGGCCCCCTGGGCAAGGACTACAACATGCGCTGGATCGCCTCGATGGTGGCGGACGTGCATCGCATCCTGACCCGCGGCGGCATCTTCATGTATCCCTGGGACGCGCGCGAGCCGGGCAAGGCCGGCAAGCTGCGCCTGATGTACGAAGCCAATCCGATGAGCTTCCTCATCGAGCAGGCCGGCGGCGCCTCGATCAACGGCACCGAGCGCATCCTGGACATCCAGCCCGACAAGCTGCACCAGCGCGTCAGCGTGATCCTGGGCTCGAAGAACGAAGTCGAGCGCGTGGGCCGCTACCACGCCGAGGACGCGGGCAAGTAAGCCGCGCCGCCAACGAAAAGCCCCGGCCGAGGCCGGGGCTTTTTTTCGTCAACAGCTTGGCGAAGGGTTACTTGACCTCTTCGATGGACTTCACATCGTCCTTGTTGATCTGGACCTTCTTGCCGTCCTTGTCGTACTCGTACATGCCGGACTTCTTGTCGTAGGTCGGCGCGTCGGGCGTCACGGTCGAGGTCCCGTCCCGTTGCTGAATGACCGAGGGCGACGAGCATCCGGCCAGCACCCCAACTCCGGTCACCACCAGGGCCAACGTCATGGTCTTCAGGTTCATGGGCGTGTTCTCCGAGTGTGAATGGTGGATTCACTGTATCGGATGCGCGCCGGGAAAAAGTGACGGCATGTGGCCAAAATGCGTGTGAAAGTAAAAAACCCCTCGCGGCTCACACCGCGAGGGGTTGCAACCCCATACAACCGCAAGCTGCCTTTACACCTTGGCGTGGGCCTCGATGTAGCGGCGCACGGCGGCGGCATCGCAGTCCATGACTTCGACGCGCTGCGGCAAGGATTCCAGGTTGGCCAGGTTGCCCGGCGGCGTGGCCGGACGGCCCAGCGCGGCCTCGATGGTTTCCGAGAACTTGGCCGGCAAGGCGGTTTCCAGCACCAGCATCGGCACGCCGGGCTCGACGTGCTCGCGCGCGACCTTGACGCCGTCGGCGGTGTGAGGATCGACCAGCACGCCGGTCTCGTCGTAGAGCGAACGGATCGTGGCCAGGCGATCTTCGTGCGAGCTGGCGCCCGAGACGAAGCCGTACTGCGCCTCGAATTGCGGCTTGAGCGCCGACAGGTCGAAGAAGCCGTCGCGCGCCATGTCCGCCCACAGCGCCTTGACGCGGTCGGCGTCGCGGCCGACCAGGTCGAAGATGAAGCGCTCGAAGTTCGAGGCGCGCGAGATGTCCATCGACGGGCTGGAGGTAGCGTAGGTCTGCTCGGCCGGACGCGGACGGTAGACGCCGGTGCGGAAGAACTCTTCCAGCACGTTGTTCTCGTTGGTGGCGAGCACCAGGCGGCGCACCGGCAGGCCCATGCCGCGGGCGATGTGGCCCGACAGGATGTTGCCGAAGTTGCCCGAGGGCACCGTGAACGAAACCTGCTGGCCCGGCTTGTCGGTGGCGCGCAGCCAGCCGTGGAAGTAGTACACCACCTGGGCGGCGATGCGCGCCCAGTTGATCGAGTTGACCGCGCCCAGGCGGTACTTGGCCTTGAAGGCCAGGTCGCCGGCCAGCGCCTTGACGATGTCCTGGGCTTCGTCGAACACGCCGCGCACGGCGATGTTGTGGATGTTCTCGTCCTGCAGCGAGTACATCTGGGCGCGCTGGAACGCGCTCATGCGGCCGTGCGGCGACAGCATGAACACGGCCACGCCGTGCTTGCCGCGCAGCGCGTATTCGGCCGCCGAACCGGTGTCGCCCGAGGTGGCGCCAACGATGTTGAGCGTGGTGCCGCGTTGGGTCAGCACGTACTCGAACACCTGGCCCAGGAACTGCATGGCCATGTCCTTGAAGGCCAGCGTCGGGCCCTCGGACAGGCCCAGCAGCGACAGGCCGTCGTTCAGCGGGCGCAGCGGGACGATGTCTTCGCTGTTGAAGATCTGCGGGGTGTAGGCGGCGTGGGTCAGGCGGCGCAGGTCCTCGGCCGGGATGTCGGTGGCAAAGCGCGACAGCACTTCGAACGCCAGGTCGGCGTACGGCAGGCCGCGCCACGATTCCAGCGTCTCGGCCGAGATCTGCGGCAGCTGCTCCGGCACGGCCAGGCCGCCGTCCGGCGCCAGCCCTTCGAGCAGGATGTCGGAGAACGGCTGGGGCGCCATGCCCCCGCGGGTTGAGATGTATTTCATATCAGGTGCTCCACGCGCAGGCGCGTGACCTTGGACCGTACGAACGGCAAGGCCTCGATGCGCTCGATGGCCTGGTTGACGTTGCCTTCCACCGCTTCGTGCGTCAGGAAGATGATGTCCGCGCCGCCGATGTGCGAGGGCTGCTGGATCATCGAGCCGATCGAGATCGAGCGGTCGGCCAAGAGGCGCGCGATGTCGGCCAGCACGCCCGGCTGGTCGTCCACGCGCAGGCGCAGGTAGTACGACGTGCTGACCTGCTCGATCGGCAGGATCGGCGTGTCGGCCATGGCGTCCGGCTGGAACGCCAGGTGCGGCACGCGGTTGCCCGGATCGGCGGTATGCAGGCGGGTCACGTCGACCAGGTCGGCCACCACCGCCGAGGCGGTCGGCTCTTCGCCAGCGCCCTGGCCGTAGTACAGCGTCGGGCCGACGGCGTCGCCCTTGACCAGCACCGCGTTCATGGCGCCTTCGACGTTGGCCAGCAGGCGCTCGGCCGGCACCAGCGCCGGGTGCACGCGCAGCTCGATGCCGTCGGCGCGGCGCTTGGTGATGCCCAGCAGCTTGATGCGGTAGCCCAGGCGCTCGGCGTGCTCGATGTCCTCGGCGGCCAGCTGCGAGATGCCTTCGATGTAGGCGCGGTCGAACTGCACCGGCACGCCGAAGGCCAGCGAGGCCAGCAGCGTCAGCTTGTGCGCGGCGTCGACGCCTTCCACGTCGAACGTGGGATCGGCTTCGGCGTAGCCCAGGCGCTGGGCTTCGGCCAGCACGTCGGCGAACGGCAGGCCGCGCGAGCGCATTTCCGACAGGATGAAATTGGTGGTGCCGTTGATGATGCCGGCGACCCACTGGATGCGGTTGGCGGTCAGGCCTTCGCGGATGGCCTTGATGATGGGGATGCCGCCGGCGACGGCGGCTTCGAAGGCCACCATCACGCCACGCTCGGAAGCCGCGGCGAAGATCTCGTTGCCATGCTTGGCCAGCAGCGCCTTGTTGGCGGTGACCACGTGCTTGCCGTTGGCGATGGCTTCCAGCACCAGCTCGCGCGCCAGGGTGTCGCCGCCGATCAGCTCGACCACGATGTCGATCTCGGGATCGCGCACCAGCGCGTGCACGTCGGTATCCACGGGCAGCGTGTCGCCGACGCGGGCGCGCGCCTTGGGCACGTCGCGCACGGCGGCGCGGGTCACTTCAATGCGGCGACCGGCGCGGCGCGCGATCTCTTCCGCATTGCGCGACAGCACCGTCCAGGTGCCGCCGCCGACCACGCCCAGGCCCAGCAGGCCCACTTTCATGGGATTCATCGCGGCGCCCTCGGCGGGCGGGCGTTGAGGGGAATTCATTTCAGTTCTCCATAATGCGGGCGCTACGCCACGCAAGCCACGCAAAAAACGGCTGCCCCCGGTATCGGGATGCCGCGGATCCGGCTCCGCCGGTCCGCAGGCATGCCCCCTCGAGGGGGAAGCGCCGCAGGCGCTTCGGGGGTGGACCTACAGCAAGCCGTCCTTGCGGAACATATCCTTGATGCCGCGCACCGCCTGGCGGGTGCGCTGCTCGTTTTCGATAAGAGCGAAGCGCACGTATTCGTCGCCATACTCGCCGAAGCCGATCCCGGGGGAAACGGCCACCTTCGCATCCGACAGGACGCGCTTGGCAAATTCCAAAGAGCCCATTGCCCGGTAGGGTTCGGGGATCTGCGCCCAGATGTACATGGACGCCTTGGGAATTTCCACATTCCAACCTGCTTCGTGCAGACCGCGCGCGAGCACGTCGCGGCGGCTTTGGTACTGCGCCACGATCTCGTTCACGCAGTCCTGCGGGCCGTCCAGGGCGGCGATCGAGGCCACCTGGATCGGCGTGAACGTGCCGTAGTCGTGATAGCTCTTGATGCGCGCCAGCGCGCCGACCAGCTCGCGGTTGCCGACCATGTAGCCGATGCGCCAGCCCGCCATGTTGTAGCTCTTGCTCATGGTGAAGAACTCGACCGCGACATCGCGCGCGCCGGGCACCTGCATGATCGAGGGGGCGACATAGCCGTCGAACGTGATGTCGGCGTAGGCCAGGTCGTGCACCACCAGGATGTCGTGTTCCTTGGCCAGGGCCACCACGCGCTCGAAGAACGACAGGTCGACGCACTGGGCGGTCGGGTTGCTGGGGAAGCCCAGCACCATCATCTTGGGCTTGGGAATCGACTCGCGCACGGCGCGCTCGAGTTCCTCGAAGAAGTCCACGCCCGGCGTCATGCGCACGGAACGGATATTGGCGCCGGCGATGACCGCGCCATAGATGTGGATCGGGTAGCTGGGGTTGGGCACCAGCACGGTGTCGCCGCGGTCCAGGGTGGCCAGCATCAGGTGCGCCAGGCCTTCCTTGGAGCCGATGGTGACGATGGCTTCGGAATCGGGGTCGAGCTCGACCGCGTAGCGGCGCTGGTACCAGTCACAGATGGCCTTGCGCAGGCGCGGGATGCCCTTGGACACCGAGTAGCCGTGGGTGGTCGGGCGGATGGTGGCCTCGACCATCTTGTCGACGATGTGCTTGGGGGTGGCGCCGTCCGGATTGCCCATCGACATGTCGATGATGTCCTCGCCGCGCCGACGGGCCGCCATCTTGAGCTCGCCGGTAATGTTGAAAACGTACGGGGGCAAACGCTCAATGCGAGAGAACTTCCTCATGATGGGAATCCTTAGGGGGCGAAGGGGCAAAAATCCAGGGCGCGAGGGCGCGAAGGGGAAACGGGCTCAAAAGCCGCGCCAGCACACGTTTGCGGCGCAGCAAAACCCTGTAATCTAGCGCAAGGACGCCTGGGCGGCAAATTGGGCGAAAAAGCCCCCAATTTCGCAGTGGAAACCATGCAACATATGGCCATCCTGATGCGCTATTATCGGAGCCATAAAGCCGGAGTATTTATTGAAGCTGCATACCGATCCTGCGACGGCCGCTCTGAATACCGTCACCGCCTACGGTGACGGTTATATCGAGGTCAACCAGGTACGTTTTTCCTCCTCGGTCGCGTTTGGCCCCGAAGGCGAAGTTACCCATTGGCCCGTTGAGTCGCCGGCCGACATCACCCCCACCCTCTTGCGTCAGGCGGCCGGATTGTCCGAGCCCGTCCGCGACCCGTTGGCGTTCCTGGACGAACCCGAAGCCACCCCCAGCCGCCCGGCCAATGCGCCGGAAGTGCTGCTGGTGGGCACGGGCGGCCGGCAACAGTTCCTGCGCCCCGAAGTGCTGCGTCCCTTGTTGGCGGCGGGTATCGGCGTGGAAATCATGGACACCCACGCCGCCTCGCGCACCTACAACATCCTGATGGCGGAGGGCCGGCGCGTCGTCGTGGCCCTCATCCCCCCCAACGGAGAATCCCAGACATGATGATGCCCATCATCGGCAAGCCCGCCCCGCTGTTCACCGCTGAAAGCACCATCGGGCCGATCAGCCTGGAGCAGTGCCAGGGCCGCGCCGTGATCCTGTACTTCTATCCCAAGGACAACACCCCTGGCTGCACCACCGAGAGCCAGGATTTCCGCGACCTGCACGCCGACTTCCTGTCGGCCAGCGCCGTGGTGGTCGGAATCTCGCGCGATTCGCTGAAGTCGCACGAGAACTTCAAGGCCAAGTACGAGCTTCCTTTCCCTCTCATCTCCGACGCCGACGAAACCGTGTGCAATCTGTACGGCGTCATCAAGCAGAAGAACATGTACGGCAAGCAGGTGCGCGGCATCGAGCGCAGCACCTTTCTGATCGACGCTTACGGCGTGCTGGTGCAGGAGTGGCGCGGGGTGAAGGTCCCGAACCACGCCAAGGAAGTCCTGCAGGCCGCCAAGAGCATCGGTTAAGCCGTGCACAGGAATACCCGTCAGGTGCCATAGCCGGCCCATACTGGAGAGTGACGCATATGCCGCTTCCGAAGTTGCCCACCCGCCCCGCAGCCATCCTGACCTTCCCCTCGGGCGATAACGCCCGGGCGCAGGCCCGCAGCACCAAGACCGCCGCTGCGCGGTCGAACACCCAGGCCGTCCTGGCCGACGACGACGAGGACGAGCTGCTGGTCCAGCCCGAACTCGACGGCATCGGCGCGCCGGCCCACAAGGCGCAGATCCCGGCCCGCCAGGTTCCGCCCCCGCCGCCGGCCGCGCCGGCGACGCGCGCGCCGGCCC
>NZ_CADIJR010000041.1 GCF_902859645.1 Achromobacter insuavis
CCAGTACATCGCCCCGGCCACGCCCGCCGGCCGCTTCTACGATCCGTTCGAGGACGACGGCCCCGCGCCCGAATTCGCGCCGGAACCCGATTACGACGACGACGCGCCGATCGACGCCGGCGCGGCCCGCGACGCCGACGCGCCGCGCGACCACGCGCCCGCCGTCGAGATCCGCGAACGCCGCCCGCGCGAGCCGCGCCAGGCCGAGCGTTTCAAGGTCTTCGCCCCCTGCCCGCAGGGCCTGGAGGAAGCCCTGACCGCCGAAATGCAGGCCCTGGGCTACGACGACGCCGAAGCCGGCCGCGCCGGCTGCTCCTTCACCGCCGACTGGGCCGGCGTGCAGCGCGCCAACCTGTATTCGCGCCTGGCCACCCGCATCCTGGTGCAGGTCGCCCACGCCGAGATCTCGCACGAAGACGACATCCTCGACCTGGCCCGCGACACGCCCTGGGAACGCTGGTTCGGCGCCGAGCAGACGCTGCGCGTCGACACCTCGGCGATCAAGAGCCCGGTGCAGAGCCTGCAGTACTGCAACCTGCGCGCCAAGGACGGCATCTGCGACCGCCTGCGCGAGCTGGAAGGCGAACGCCCCAGCATCGACACGGTCCGCCCCGACGCGCGCGTGCACCTGTTCCTGACCGGCCACACCGCCACGCTGTACCTGGACACCTCGGGTGAATCGCTGTTCAAGCGCGGCTGGCGCCTGGACAAGGGCGACGCGCCGCTGCGCGAGAACCTGGCCGCCGGCATGCTGGCGCTGGCGGGCTGGGACCCGGCCGCGCCGCTGCTGGACCCGTTCTGCGGTTCGGGCACCATCCTGATCGAGGCCGCCTGGATCGCGCTGGGCGTGCCTCCCGGCATCTCGCGTCCGTTCGGCTTCGAGCGCCTGCGCGGCCACGACGCCTACCGCTGGCGCGACCTGAAGGACGACGCCCGCTTACGCATCCTGCCGCAGCTGGACGCGCCGCTGGTTGGCTACGACCTGGACCCGCAGGCGGTCGAATTCGCCCGCAACAACGCCGAGCGCGCCTGGCTCACCGCCGACTCCATCCGTTTCGAGGTGGGCGACGCCCGCGAAGTGCAGGCGCCGGCCGACCATGGCTGGATCGTCACCAACCCGCCCTACGGCGAGCGCATGGCGACCGAGCAGGACGCCGACCTGTGGCGCGACTGGGCCGCCTGCCTGAAGCGCAATTTCGCCGGCTGGCAGCTGCATATCATCACCAGCGACCTGACTTTGCCCAACCAGATGCGCCTCAAGCCCAAGCGCCGTGTGCCCCTGCACAACGGCGCCCTGGACTGCCGCCTGTTCGGCTTCGAACTGGTCGCCGCCGGCTACCGCGACGCCTGACGCCCTGCCACCCGCGCCCGGGGCGGTTCTCCCCCGGGCGCCTCCCTCTTTTCACCCTGCTTCCCCGCTGCCCGCGCGTTGTAAAAGCGCCGCAACATCGCGCCCGTATCTTTGCTTATGGTGCCCCGCAGCGCCGATTTGGGGCATCATCAGCACCAAGGTGTTGCCGATACGCACCAGGTGCTTGCACAGTTTCAGGGTTAACCCTATAATTCGGGTTATCCCTAGTAGCTAAACAACAGTGCAAGCCCGTGGAGGCTATTGTGATCAACCCGAACAACACCATCCGCCTGACCGACGAACTCGAGCGTCAACTGATGCTCCAGGCCATTGAAGAACAGTTCCGCCCGCACCCGATGCGTGCGTTGGCCGCGGGCCTGCGTAAGCTGGCCCACGGCGTCCGTGCCCTGGCTGGCAAGACGAGCGCCAAGAACGCGCACTCCGCCGCCTGAAGCAGGACCCAGGCCTTCGGGCCTGAACGATTTCCCCTTGGGGGCTGCATAGCCCCTTTTATAGACCCGCCCTTACCGGCGGGTTTTTTTTATGGTCGGCACCGGGAAAGCGTCAACCCAACGGGCGGCGGCTTTGTCGGATAATACCGGCCCATGACCGACGCCTCCCTCGACCAGACCCCCAACCGGCTGCGCCGGTTCGCCTGCATGATGTACGAAGCCGTGCTGCTGTTCGGCGTGGTTTTCCTGGCGGGCTACCTGATGGACACCCTGACCCAGAGCCGCAACGCGCTGGAACTGCGGCCGCTGCGCCAGGCCTGGCTGTTCGTGGCGATCGGCGCCTATTTCGTGCTGTGCTGGCGCCGCCGCGGCCAGACGCTGCCGATGAAGACCTGGAACATCCGCCTGGTCGACCGCGATGGCCAGACGCCGTCCACGCCCCGCCTGATCCTGCGTTACGTGCTGGCCTGGCCCCTGGTGCTGGCCGGCGCCGCCCTGGTGTGGGCCGGCGCCATCGCCACCGGCTGGCCGTCGATGGACATGTTCATCGTCGCCGCGCCCTTCGCGATCTTCCTCTGGTCATGGGTCGACCCGGACGGCCAGTTCCTGCACGACCGCCTGCTCGGCACCCGCCTGCGCAATGCGCCGCAGCGCAAGAAGGCGCGTTGAACCGGGCAGTGGCGCACGGCTGACCGCGCGCTGAACATACCTGCTTACAACTGGCAAAATCGTGCGGCGAATTTGGTGCAGGCTTTCAGAAAGTTGAAAGTCGCGCGCAAAGACAATGGGGCCCCTTTCATAGACGCTCCAATAACTAATCATGCGCGCACTCCTTTCCCGCCTGTCGCTGGCCGCCGCCAGCGCCCTCCTGTTCCTGCCGTTCGGCGCCTCGGCCCAGAACGCCGCCGCGCAACAGGAGATCGAAGCCGCGATGAAAGCGGCCTACGCGGCCGCCCAGGAAGGCCCGGCCGACGTGAAGCTGGGCGACCAGGCCGTGGTGCACCTGCCCGAATCGATGTTCTTCGTGCCGCGCATCCAGGCCGACCGCCTGATGGCCGCCTACGGCAACGGCAAGGACCCGTCGCTGCTGGGCGTGGTCATGCCCAAGGGCGACGATGACGACTGGGTCATCACCGTCAACTTCGACAAGGCCGGCTACATCAAGGACGACGACGCCAAGAACTGGAACGTCAACGAACTGCTGGACAGCCTGCGCGACGGCACCGAAGAGTCCAACGTCGAGCGCAAGAAGCGCGGCTTCCCCGAACTGGTCATGGACGGCTGGGTCGAGGCGCCCAAGTACGACAGCAACACCCAGCGCCTGGTCTGGTCGGTCGCCGTCAAGCACAAGGGCGAAGCGGCCAACGACAACCCCACAGTCAACTACAACACCTACGCGCTGGGCCGCGACGGCTACATCACGCTGGACCTGATCACGCAGAAGAACCTGGTGCCGAAGGACAAGACCGCGGTGCTGACCCTGCTGGACAACCTGAAGTACGTCGAGGGCAAGCGCTACGCCGACTTCAACTCGTCCACCGACAAGGTCGCCGAATACGGCCTGGCCGCGCTGGTCGCGGGCGTCGCCGCCAAGAAGCTGGGCCTGTTCGCCGTGATCGCCGCGTTCCTGGCCAAGTTCGCCAAGGTCGGCATCCTGGCCGCCGCGGCGCTGGGCGGCGGGCTGTGGAAGCGCTTTCGCGGCAAGAAGGCCGAACAGCAACAGCCCTGAGCGATGAAGCTGCTGCTACTGCTGTTCTCAGGGCTGAAATACCTGAAGTTCGGCAAGCTGTTCGCCACCGGCGGCACCATGCTGCTGTCGGTGGCGGTCTATGCCTTCGTCTTCGGCTGGCGCTACGCGGCCGGCTTCGTGCTGTTGCTGCTGGTGCATGAGCTGGGCCACTACGTGGCCGCGCGCCAGCGCGGCCTGGATGTGGGCGCGCCGGTCTTCATCCCGTTCGTCGGCGCCTGGATCCAGCTCAAGGACATGCCGCACGACGCCGACACCGAGGCCTACGTGGGCCTGGGCGGCCCGCTGGCGGGCACGGTGGCGTCGCTGGCCTGCTATTTCGCGGCGCGCAGCACCGGCAGCGACCTGCTGCTGGCGCTGTCCTACGCGGGCTTCTTCATCAACCTGTTCAACCTGATCCCGCTGTCGCCCTTCGACGGCGGCCGCATCACCGCGGTGCTGTCGCCGCGCATCTGGCTGGTGGGCGTGCCGGTGCTGGTGGCCCTGTTCTTTTGGCGTCCCAGCCCGATCCTGATCCTGGTGGCCGTGCTGGCCTTTCCCAACGTGCTGCGGGCCTTCAAGTACGACCCGTCGCTGCCCGAGAACCAGGCCTATTACGGCACCACGCTGGAAAGCAAGCTGACCTATACCTGCGCCTACCTGGGCCTGGTCTGCGTGCTGGCGATCATGGCGCACGACGTGCACGACATGCTGGGGCACCTGCGCGGCTGAACCTCCCCTGTTTGACGGCCGCCAGCGCCGAAGCGGGCGCGGCCGTCACAACAGCGTCACTTTTTTTTCATGTCACGGTCATCGCGGGATGGTTTCATTCCCAGGCATGACGACAGCCCCCATGGATAGCACCGTGAACGAAATCCGCCCCACGCACTGGCGCGCTCTCTGGATTTCCGACATTCACCTGGGCACCGCCGGGTGCAAGGCGGAGTTCCTGCTGGATTTCCTCGAGCACAACGATTCCGACACCCTGTACCTGGTCGGCGACATCGTCGACGGCTGGCAACTGCGCAAGCACTGGCACTGGCCGCGGGCCCACAACGACGTGATCCAGCGCATCCTGCGCAAGGCCCGCAACGGTACCCGGGTGGTGTTCATCCCCGGCAACCATGACGAATTCGCGCGCGAGTTCGCCGGCTACGCCTTCGGCGACATCGAGATCCTGGACGAAGACGTGCACGTCACCGCCAAGGGCCTGCGCCTGCTGGTGCTGCACGGCGACCAGTTCGACGGCGTGATCCAGCACAGCCGCTGGCTGGCGCACCTGGGCGATGGCCTCTATCAGCTGGCGCTGTGGATCAACCACCATTTCAACCGCCTGCGCCACCGCATGGGGCTGCATTACTGGTCGCTGTCGCAGTACCTCAAGCACAAGGTCAAGAACGCGGTGTCGTTCATCACCGACTTCGAGGAAGCGCTGGCCGGCGAGGCTCGCCGCCGCGGCCTGGACGGGGTGGTCTGCGGCCACATCCACAAGGCCGAGCTGCGCGACGTCGGCGGCATCCTGTACTGCAACGACGGCGACTGGGTGGAAAGCCTGTCGGCCCTGGCCGAGACCCATGACGGCCAGCTGCAGTTGCTGGACTGGGCCGCGATCCAGGCCGAGCGCCAGGCCGACCCGGCGCAGCGCAAACCCCGCTCGCTGTCCCTGCCGGCGCTGCCGTCGGCGCTACGCCGCCAGGGCAAACACCCGTGATAACCCTTATACGTCCCCGTTACGCAACGGGGATATTGCAGTTCACGGCCCTCTAGGTCATGCTTGCAATTGGGGCAACGGGCAAAAACTGACCCGTTCACGCTGCAACATGCTTACAACATAGGGCCATGAACGACCAATATCAGGTGCTCTACCAAACATTCCGCTGGCTGGTTCCCACCCAGTTCAACATAGCGGAAGCGTGCTGCCACCGCTGGGCATCCAGTAGTCCGGATGCGCGGCGCATCGCCATCTACTACGAAGATGAAGCCGGCAACCGCGAGGTCTGGACCTATGCGCGGCTGGCCGAGGCCGCCAATCAGCTGGCCAATGGCCTGGTGAAGATGGGCGTGGGCCGGGGCGACCGGGTCGGTGTGGTTTTGGGGCAACGCCCGGAGACCGTGGTCGCCCACATGGCCATCTACAGCGTGGGCGCGGTGGTGTTGCCGCTGTCGGCGCTGTTCGGCCCCGAAGCCCTGCAGAGCCGCCTGTGCGATTCGGAAACCCGCGTCGCCATCGTCGATCATGCCTCCAGCGCCAACCTGCTGGCCGTCAGCGACCACTGCCCCAACCTGCAACAGATCATCGGCATCGGCTTCGCCGACGAGCGCGTCCTGCCCTGGCGCAGCCTGCTGGCGCGCCAACCCAGCGAATTCAAGCCGGTGCCGACGCGTTCGTCGGACCCCGCCATCCTGCTCTATACCTCCGGCACCACCGGCGCGCCCAAGGGCGCCCTGCTGCCGCACAGCGCGCTGATCGGCAACCTGCCGGGCTTCGTGGCCTCGCAGGACTGGTTCCCGCGGCCCGCCGACGTGTTCTGGTCGCCCGCCGACTGGGCCTGGACCGGCGGCATGATGGACGCGCTGCTGCCGACGCTGTATTTCGGCCACCCCATCGTCGGCACCCGCGGCCGCTTCTCGGTCGAGCGCGCCTTCGAGCTGATGGAGCGTTACCAGGTCACCAACACCTTCCTGTTCCCGACCGCGCTGAAGATGATGATGAAGGCCGTGCCCGAGCCTCGCAATCAGTACCAGCTGGCCCTGCGGTCGATCATGAGCGCCGGCGAAAGCGTCGGCGAGACCGTCTTCGAATGGTGCCGCTCGGCGCTGGGCGTGACGCCCAACGAGATGTTCGGCCAGACCGAGATGAACTACGTGGTCGGCAACAGCCAGAAGCGCTGGCCGGCCAAGGCGGGCAGCATGGGCCGGCCCTACCCCGGCCATCGCGTGGCGGTGCTGGACGACGCCGGCCAGCCGGTGGCGGCCGGAGAAACCGGCGAGATAGCCGTGAATCGCTATGACATCCACGGATTTCCCGACCCGATCCTGTTCCTGGGCTACTGGCGCAACGACGCCGCCACCCAGACCAAGTTCAAGGGCGACTGGTGCCTGACGGGCGACCTGGCCCGGATCGACGCCGACGGCTACCTCTGGTACGCCGGCCGCGCCGACGACGTATTCAAGTCGTCGGGCTACCGCATCGGCCCCGGCGAGATCGAAAGCTGCCTGATCGGACACCCGGCCGTGGCCAATGCCGCGGTGGTGCCCAAGCCGGACGCCGAGCGCGGCGCGGTGGTCAAGGCGTATGTCGTGCTGACGCCCGAATTCGCCCAGCGCGACCGCAGCGACATCATCGAGAACCTGCAGGAACACGTGCGCGAGCGCCTGGCGCCCTATGAGTACCCGAAGGAAATCGAATTCGTCGACGAATTGCCCATGACCACCACCGGTAAAATCCAGCGTCGCATCCTGCGCCAGCGCGAAGAAGAACGCGCCCAGGCGTCCAGGCCCCAATGACGCGGGCGGGTCCGCAGAGACCCGCCGCCGTACCCGGAGACAGGGCATGCCCATTTACCAGCTCGACGACCTCATTCCCCGCATCGATCCCGCCGCCTACGTGGCCGACAGCGCCGACATCATCGGCAACGTCACGCTGGAGGCCGGCGTCAGCATCTGGTCGCACGTCTCGATCCGCGGCGACAACGACGCCATCCTGATTCGCCACGGCTCCAATATCCAGGAAGGCAGCGTGCTGCACGTGGATACCGGCTGTCCCATGACCATCGGCCCGAACGTCACCGTGGGCCACCAGGCCATGCTGCATGGCTGCACCATCCACGAAGGCGCGCTGGTGGGCATGCAGGCGATCGTGCTGAACAACGCCGTGATCGGCCGCAACTGCCTGATCGGCGCTGGCGCCATCATCCCGGAAGACCGGGTGATTCCGGACAATTCCCTGGTCATCGGCATCGGCAAGATCGTGCGCGAGCTGTCGGCCGAGGAAATCGCCAATCTGCACAAGAACACCGCCCATTACGTGGCGCGCGGCCAACACTACAAGACGGCCCTGAAACGGCTGGCCTGAGCCTGCCGCCGGGGACACCCCGGCAACCGCCTACACCCCTGCCGCCGGCAGGGGGAATCGGCCGCCCGATCGGCTAACATTCCGCCATGACCGATCAGCTCAAGAAATACCTCCTCGAAGACCGCAGCGTCCGCGTCCAAGCGGTGCGCCTCACGGATACCTGGAAGGCCGTCCAGGCCAACCACGACTACCCGCCCGCCATCACCCACCTGCTGGGCGAACTGGTGGCGGCCTCCACCCTGCTGGCCGCCAACATCAAGTTCGACGGCTCGCTGGTGCTGCAGATCCAGGGCGACGGCCCGATCGCCCTGCTGGTGGTGGAATGCCGTTCCGACCTCAGCCTGCGCGCCACCGTCAAGGTGCGCGAGGGCCACGACGTGCCGGCCGATGGCGACATGCAGAGCCTGCTGAACCCCGGCGGCAACGGCCGTTTCATCGTGGTACTGGATCCCCAGCACAAGGTGCCCGGCCAGCAGGCCTACCAGGGCATCGTGCCGCTGGAAGGCGAAACCGTCGCCGAGGCCCTGCAGCACTACATGAAGGCCTCCGAACAGCTCGACACCCGCCTGTGGCTGGGCGCCGACGCCGACCATGCCGCCGGCATGCTGATCCAGCGCCTGCCCCACCACGGCGGCTCGGATGCGACGACGCTCAGTGAGCAGGCCGCCACCGAGACCTGGGACCGCGCCACGGCGCTGGCCACCACGCTCAAGCGCGATGAACTGCTGACCACCGAGATCGACACCCTGATCCACCGCCTGTTCTGGGAAGAAACGCTGGTGGCGTTCGATCCGCTGCCGGTGCGCTGGCACTGTCCGTGCACCCGCGAGCGCGTGGCCAACATGCTGCGCTCGCTGGGCCAGGTCGAGGTCGACGACATCCTGGCCGAACGCGGCCAAGTCGACGTGGCCTGCGACTTCTGCGGCAAGCCCTACGTCTTCGACGCGGTCGATTGCGCCGCGCTGTTCACCGCCAGCCAGCCGGCCAACGACGACGCGCCGCCTACCGTCCATTGAACCCGCGCCGGGGGCCCGCCCCTCGGCTTGTACGAATCGACAGGCGGTCATGCCCGCGCCAGACTGGCCGGCCATGACCGCCTTTTTTGTCGCCTCGCGCTTTTCCGCCACGCGCCCGTCCCAGCGCGGCGCCGCCGCCCTCGAATTCACCCTGGCCGCCGTCCTGGTGCTGCTGCTGGCGCTGGGCACGGTCGAGGCCGTCCGCTGGCAGCTGACCCGCCAGATCGTCCACCTGGCCCTGTTGCAGGCGGCCCGCGCTGGCGCCACCGCCCACGCCGATCCGGTCCGCATCCGCGCGGCGTTCCAGCAGGCCCTGCTGCCGCTGCACGCAGGCGGCGGCGGCCAAGCCGGCGCCCGCCGCCGCCAGGCCAACGCCCAGGCGCGCATCGCCGCGCGGGTGGGCGCGCCCGCCTGGCGCATCGAGATCCTGCGGCCCGACGCCCAGGCCTTCCGCGATCATGCGCGGCCGGGGCTGCGCACCGACGCGCCCGCCGGCCTGCCGGCCATCGACAACGCCTACCAGGCGCTGCAATACGCGCGCCGGCCCGATCTGCCGGACAGCCGCAGCATCTTCCTGGCCAATACGCTCAGGCTGCGGCTGACCTATCTGTACCGTCCCCTGTTGCCGCCGCTGCGCGCGCTGCTGGCGGGGCTGGCCGGCGCCGACGGCAGCTACGCGAACGCAGCCAGGGCGAGCGGCCTGGCGCCGATCGGCATGGAACTCGACATGGAAATGCACAGCCATCCCGTGGACTGGCGCGGCGGCCAACCGTATCCGCCCGGCATGGTGGCCGGGGCGTGCCGCGGCCTCCACTGCCCGTGAACGGACGAGGTGGCGCGGACATCAGCGCTGGAATATGACGGGACCGTTGGCGGGTCCGGGCATGGCCCGGACGCGTGGCGATCAGCGTTGGGGCGTGGCGGCGCCGTTGGCGGGCCGGGCATTGGCCGGCCGCGTGGCGGAAGTCGCGGCCGGAGCCGGCCTGGCGGGCGTGGCCGGCGCGCTGGCGCGCACCGGGGTGGCCGGACGGGTGGCGGCCTCGGTGGCCAGCGATGCGCCGCCCGCGGGCGGCTGGGTGTTCTGCGGCAGGATGTGCACGAAGACTTCGCCGTCGCGCATCATGCCCAGTTCGCCGCGGGCCCGTTCCTCGATGGCGCCGGAGCCGTTTTCCAGGTCGCGGACTTCGGCTTCCAGGGCCGCGTTGCGCGCGCGCAGGCCTTCGTTGGTCTCGCGCTGCGCCGCCACCTGGCGTTGCAGGTCCCAGACCTTGAACCAGCCACCCTTACCCAGCCAGAGCGGGTATTGGATCAGCCCTACCAGCACGAACAGCACCAGGAACAACAGGCGCATACGCAGGAACCCTCAGCAGTCGTGGCGCGAAGAAGGCCGCGGCGCGCGCCGCGGCCCGCTTACATTAACGCAAGTTGTAGAAGGCTTCCAGACCGGGGTACGACGCGACTTCGGCCAGCTCTTCCTCGATGCGCAGCAGCTGGTTGTACTTGGCCATGCGATCCGAACGCGACAGCGAGCCGGTCTTGATCTGCATGGCGTTGGTGGCCACGGCGATGTCGGCGATGGTCGAATCCTCGGTTTCGCCCGAACGGTGCGAGACGACGGCGGTGTAGCCGGCGCGCTTGGCCATTTCGATGGCGGCGAAGGTTTCGGTCAGGGTGCCGATCTGGTTGATCTTGATGAGGATCGAGTTGGCGACGCCCTTCTGGATGCCTTCGCGCAGGATCTTGGTGTTGGTGACGAACAGGTCGTCGCCCACCAGCTGCACCTTCTTGCCGAGCTGGTCGGTCAGCAGCTTCCAGCCTTCCCAGTCGTTTTCGGCCATGCCGTCTTCGATCGAGATGATCGGGTACTTGTCGCACCAGGTGGCCAGCAGATTGGTGAATTCCTGCGAGGACAGCGAGATGCCGCCTTCGCCGGCCAGGGTGTACTTGCCGTCGCGGTAGAACTCGGAGCTGGCGCAGTCCAGGCCCAGGGCGATCTGCGTGCCCGGCTCGTAGCCGGCTTCGGTGATGGCCTTCAGGATCAGCTGGATCGCGGCTTCGTGGCTGGGGACGTTGGGGGCGAAACCGCCTTCGTCGCCCACCGCGGTGGACATGCCCTGGCCGTGGATCAGCTTCTTGAGCATGTGGAAGACTTCGGCGCCCCAGCGCAGGGCTTCACGGAAGCTGCCCGCGCCCACCGGCAGGATCATCAGTTCCTGCAGGTCGAGGGTGTTGTTGGCGTGCGCGCCGCCGTTGATGACGTTCATCATCGGCACGGGCATGCTCATGGGGCCGCTGCCGCCGAAGTAGCGGTACAGCGACAGGCCGGATTCGTCGGCGGCGGCGCGGGCCACGGCCATCGAGGCGGCCAGGATGGCGTTGGCGCCCAGGCGTTCCTTGGACTCGGTGCCGTCCAGCTCGATCAGGGTGCGATCGACGAAGGTCTGCTCCTGGGCGTCCAGGCCCATCAGGGCTTCCGAGATCTCGGTATTGAGGTTCTCGACGGCGCGCAGCACGCCCTTGCCGAGGTAGCGGCCCTTGTCGCCGTCGCGCAGCTCGATGGCTTCGCGGGCGCCGGTGGACGCGCCCGACGGCACGGCCGCGCGGCCCATGGCGCCGGACTCCAGCAACACGTCACATTCGACGGTCGGGTTGCCGCGCGAATCCAGAATCTCGCGGCCGATGATATCGACGATTGCACTCATGACTTTACATTCCCTGAACGATAAACATATTCATCACGGCCGCGCCTTCGCGGGCATTGCGGGCGCGTCGGTACTGCCAGGAGTCGTAGAAGGCCTGGGCCGCGGCCAGGGAGGGAAACTCCATGACGACGGTGCGGCCGGGCTCACGCCCCTCGAGGTGCCGGGATTCGCCGCCGCGCACCAGGATCTTGGCATCGTACGCGCGCATGGCGAGCGTGGACAGACGCTTGTAATCCTCGTACTGCGCGGGCTTGGTCACTGTGACGTCGGCGATGAGGTAGGCACTCATGGGGTTCCTTCAGAGCAGTTGCGTTGATGGGGTCGCGGCGCCGGACCGCATGACTCGGGCAGTGTCTCGCAACACGGCCAGGCCGTGCCTGTCCGATGCTAAGTGGTTGTATCCGAAAGCAGCGCCGTGGCCCGGGGCCACGGCGCATTGTCCGCCAGGAGCGAAGGCGGGAACAAGACCGGCGGCCCGGGCGGCGCAAAAGCGCGGCTCGGTGCCGCCGACCCCCATTACGCCCCCTGGCCGCGGCGAGCCTTCTGCTCGATGGCGGCGCGGATGTAGCTGGAGAACAGCGGATGGCCGTCACGCGGGGTGGACGTGAACTCCGGGTGGAACTGGACGCCGACGAACCAGGGGTGGTCGGGCAGTTCCATCATTTCCGGCAGGTTCTCGGTCGGCGTGCGCGCGCTGATCACCATGCCAGCCTCTTCCAGGCGCGGCACGTAGACGTTGTTGACTTCGTAGCGGTGGCGATGGCGCTCGTTGACTTCGTCGCCGTAGATCGACTGGGCGCGGGTGCCGGACTTGATCGGCACGCGCTGCGCGCCCTTGCGCATGGTGCCGCCCAGGTCGGACGAGTTGTCGCGCTTCTCGACCTTGCCTTCGCGGTCCATCCATTCGGTGATCAGGGCCACCACGGGATGCGGCGCCGACGGATCGAACTCGGTGCTGTTGGCGCCGCCCAGGCCGGCCACGTGGCGCGCGAATTCGATCACGGCCAGTTGCATGCCCAGGCAGATGCCCAGGTACGGCACGCCGTTTTCACGGGCGTAGCGGATCGCGGCGATCTTGCCCTCGGTGCCGCGCTTGCCGAAGCCGCCCGGAACCAGGATGGCGTCCAGGTGCTTGAGCTGCTCGGTGCCGCGCGTTTCGATGTCTTCGGAATCGATGTACTCGATATTGATCTTCGAGCGCGTGTGGATGCCGGCGTGCACCAGGGCTTCGGTCAGCGACTTGTACGACTCGGTCAGGTCGACGTACTTGCCGACCATGCCGATGGTCAGCTGGTGCTCGGGGTGTTCGAGCGCGTAGACCAGGTTGTCCCACATGGACAGGTCGGCCGGCGGCGGGGTCAGGCCCAGCGCTTCGCAGACGATGTTGTCCACGCCCTGCTTGTGCAGCATGGCCGGGATCTTGTAGATCGAGTCGGCGTCCCACACCGAGATGACGGCATCCAGGGGGACGTTGGAGAACATCGAGATCTTGGCGCGCTCGTCGTCCGGGATGGGACGGTCGGCGCGGCACAGCAGCGCGTTCGGGTAGATGCCGATTTCGCGCAGCTTCTGCACCGAGTGCTGGGTCGGCTTGGTCTTGAGCTCGCCGGCGGACGCGATGAACGGCACCAGCGTCAGGTGCACGAAGGCGGCGTTGTTGCGGCCCATGCGCAGGCTCATCTGACGCGCGGCTTCCAGGAAGGGCAGCGATTCGATGTCGCCCACGGTGCCGCCGATCTCGACGATGGCGACGTCGGTGTTGCCGTTCCAGGCGGCGTCAGCGCCACGGGCGATGAAGTCCTGGATCTCGTTGGTGATGTGCGGAATGACCTGGACGGTCTTGCCCAGGTAGTCGCCCCGGCGCTCCTTGCGCAGCACCGATTCGTAGATCTGCCCGGTGGTGAAGTTGTTCACCTTGTGCATGCGGGCTGAGACGAAACGCTCGTAGTGGCCCAGGTCCAGGTCGGTTTCCGCGCCGTCTTCCGTGACGAACACTTCACCGTGCTGGAACGGGCTCATGGTGCCCGGATCGACGTTGATGTAGGGGTCGAGCTTGAGCATGGTGACTTGCAGACCACGCGACTCGAGGATGGCGGCAAGCGACGCAGCGGCGATGCCCTTGCCCAGGGAAGACACCACTCCGCCGGTGACAAATACGTATTTGGTCATCGTAATAAGCGCCCGGGACGAGCGGGCGCGTGCGGGAAATTTGGATTATAGCCGGGAGGCGGAACTTGTCTGGGTTTTCCCCTAGCGGCCAGGCGTAACATTTGGCTGCACTCGCGCGCAAGACCGAAATGCCGTGACGGCGGCCATCATGCTATGGTCGTCCCCGATTTTCTCGTCCCGAGGCCCCTGCCGATGAACCTTCCGACCGCACACCCGAACGCGCTGGCCAGGCGCCTGACCACCGCCGCCGTCGGCCTGCAGCTGCTGGGCGCCATCCTGGTTCAGCTCTACCTGGTAAGCGCCGGACCGCTGGCCGCGCTGACGCGCGAGGCGTTTGCCCGGCCCGACATGGTGGCGAGCACGGTAGTGAACATCGTCGCCGGCTGCATCCTGGTCGGCCTGACCACCTGGGGCGCCACGCAGCGCTGGCTGCGCCGGCACAACGCGGGCGACGTCGACCGCCCGGGCCGGATGGTGGCCGTGCTGCTGGCGGTCTCGCTGGTGCTGTTCGTGCTGATCTCGACCGGGCTGGCGTTGCTGCAGCACGGTTTCTACACGCTCATCTTCAAGCACAAGGAATGGGTGAACCAGGCCTTCGGCTATTACGGCGCCCGCCGCATGCTCCTGATGGCCCTGCCGCCCAAGCTGTGCGCCATCCTGCTCACCATCCTGGGCAGCTGGCTGGCGGTGCGCATCGCGGCCTGGAGCGTCACGCCCGTCGCCGCCGCGCAGGCGCCGTCCCTGCAGCGGCGCCACGCCGCGTGGATCGCCGCGCTGACGCTGCTGCTGTGGCAATTGCATGTCGCGCTGGTGATCGGCCTGTACTTCATGACCTATGCGGGATCGGCCGGCATGCTGGAACACGCGATCGGCTACTGGATCGTGCCCGCGTTGCTGCTGGCGCTGGCTGCATGGGTCTGCCTGCGCAGCCTGCCGCCAGTGCTGGGCGTAGCCGGCATGGGCCGCGCCATCGCCCACGGCACCTTCGCCTTCTGGCTGACCCAGGTGCTGGGAATCGGCCTGGCGCTTTTGATCATCTGGTCAATGACCTGGAGCCAGCTGATGCGCACGGCCGCGTCGTACACGACCTCGGTGGTGTCGGTGCTGATCTACAGCGTGCTGCTGGCGCTGAGCTGCTACCTCGGCGCCCGGCTGCTCTACCACCGTCGCGGGACGCCGCCGGAGAGCGCGTCGGCCTGAGCGTGAGCGCCGCGCGATGGCGCGCATGCCATGAAAAAAGGCCCCTCGGGGCCTTTTTTCATGGTCGGAAACGACGATCAGATGGCCGCCGTGCGACGCTCCAGCCAGGCCAGGGCCTCGCCTTCCACCAGCGGCGACAGGCGCTCGAACACGGTCTTGTGATAGTCGTTGAGCCACGCGGTTTCGTCGGCACGCAACAGCGACGGCTCGATGCAGCGCGTGTCGATCGGGCACAGCGTCAGCGTCTCGAAGCACAGGAACTCGCCCAGCTCGGACGTCAGCCAGGCGCGGTTGGCCACCAGGTTCTCGATGCGCACGCCCCAGCGGCCCGGGCGGTAGATGCCCGGTTCGTTGGAGGTGATCATGCCCGGCTCCATCGCCGTGTGCGGGCCGGGAGCCGCGCGATAGGAGATGACCTGCGGGCCTTCGTGCACGTTCAGGAAATAGCCGACGCCGTGGCCGGTGCCGTGGCCGTATTCCGCGCCGCCTTCCCAGATCGGGGCGCGCGCGATGGCGTCCAGCATCGGCGACGGCGTGCCGCGCGGGAACGAGGCGCGCGACAGCGCGATCATGCCCTTGAGCACCAGCGTGAAGTCGACCTTCTGGTCGGCGCTGGGCGTGCCCACCGCGACCACGCGGGTGATGTCGGTGGTGCCGCCCAGGTACTGGCCGCCGGAGTCGATCAGCAGCAGGCCGTCGCCTTCGATGGTGGCGTGCGACTCGGCCGTGGCGCGGTAGTGCGGCATGGCGCCGTTGGCGTTGAAGCCGGCGATGGTGGCGAAGGTGGGGCAGACGTAGTCCGGGCGGCGCGCGCGGGCGGCGGTGATCTGCTCGTCGATGGTCAGCTCGGTGATGCGCTCGTTGCCCAGCGCGCCTTCGAACCAGGCGAAGAACTCGCACAGGGCGGCGCCATCCTGCGCCATCGCGTGGCGCACGTTGGCCAGTTCGGCGTCGGTCTTGCGCGACTTGATCAGGGTGGACGGGTTGATCGCCTCGACGCGCGGCACGGCCGGATCCATCGCGTGGAACACGCCGCAGGTGACGCGGGCCGGATCGATCAGCAGCTTCTGGTCCAGTTCGAGCGAGGCCAGCGCGTCGGCGGCCTGGGCGTAATCGGCCACCTCGACGCCATCGGCGGCCAGCGTGTCGCGCAGGGCGGCGTCGATCTTGCCGTCGGCCACGAACAGGGTGGCGTGGTCCGGGCCGATCAGCGCATGGCCGACGAACACCGGGTTGTAGTCGACGTCGGCGCCGCGCAGGTTGAAGAGCCAGGCGATGTCGTCGAGCGTGCTGACGAAATGCACGTCGGCGCCGTGGGCGCGCATGGCGGCGCGCACCTGGGCCAGCTTGTCGGCGCGCGCGACACAGGCCTGCGGCGCCACGTGTTCGTAGATCGCGGCCTGCGGCAGGCCGGCGCGGTCGGTCCAGATATCGTCCAGCAGGTCGGCGCGGATCTCCAGCGTGGCGCCGGACGTGGCGGCGGCCACCGACAGCGCGCGGAACGCGGCCAGGCCCAGCACCTGTCCATCGACGCTGATGACGTCGCCGGCGCGGGTGTTGGCGGCCAGCCAGTCCACATGGCCCGGCGTGGTGGCGACGGCGATCTTCATCAGCTGCACGCCGGTGCCGGCCAGTTGCGCCTCGGCCTGCACCCAGTAGCGGCTGTCGACCCACAGGCCGGCGAAATCAGCGGTCACCACCAGCGTGCCCACCGAACCCGTGAAGCCCGACAGCCAGCGCCGGCCCTGCCAGCGCGCCGGCAGGTACTCGGACAGGTGCGGATCCGAGGACGGCACGATATAGGCGGACAGGCCGCGGCGGCGCATGGCCTGCCGCAGTTGGGCAATACGGGTGTCGGTGCTGGACATGGGTTTCCTTAGCGCAACATGAAGGACATCGCGGCCAGGCTGTTCAGGGTGCGAACGGCGGCCTGCATGCTGTCGGTGGTGAACCGCAGCGTCACGCCGTCCACGCGCTCCAGCGTGGGCCACATGCAGAACAGGTCGGCGAGCGCCGCGCTCTGGGTCTGCAACCGGCATTCTATAGGGGCGGGGATGCGGAAAGGAACCGCCTTTCCACCGCTGGGCCGCCCCGAGGTGGAAACGCCCCCCTGGGGGGCAGCAAGCCCGCCTTGCGGGCGCGGCGTGGGGGTCGTTCCCTTCAGGTTGCGCACGGCGGTCTCCGCGGCGGCGGCGATCGCGCGGCGCGAGGCCGCCGGCGACAGCGTCACGCCGCTGCCCTGGCCGTGGGCGACCTTGGTCTGCACCCACTGCGCGCCGGGGAACAGGTCGGTGGTCTCGGCGATGAACACGTCGTCGCCGGTGGCCAGGATGACGGGCACGCCCATTTCACCGGCCAGCGCGCCGTACAGGCCGGCCTCGCCCAGCTCCATGCCATTGATGAAGACGCGCGAGAAGGCGAAGCTGTTGATGGTGTGCGCGAGAATGCCGCGACCCTGCGAGCGCGAGTGATAGCCGATCATGAAGACCGCGTCGCAGCCCTCTTCCAGGCCGCCCATCATGCCCAGGTAGCGCGGCTTGCCCAGCACCAGGCGGGCGCGTTCGTCCAGGCCGTCCGGCAGCAGGTTGCGGAAACCGCCGTGCGAATCGTTGACCAGGATCTCTTCGGCGCCGCCGGCGATGGCGCCCTGCACGGCCGCGTTGGCCTCGGCGGTCATCCAGGCGCGGGCGCGTTCGTATTCGCCGTTGCCTGCGCGCACTTGTTCGGCGTGGAAGACGCCGGCGACGCCTTCGATATCGGTGGAAATCAGGATTTTCATGGGGTGTGCCTTGGTGGGATTCAGAATTCGGTGTCCGCCAGCCATTGGCGCCAGTCGGGAGCGGCGTCGCGGAGGGCGGCGCGGTGATGGCCATCGCGGCCCCGCACGCTTTCGGCCTGCCACAGCGCGGCGATGATGGCCTGCTCGCAGGCCTCGGCGGCCGCCTCGAACAGCGGATCGATGCGGGTTTCGTGCAGCATGGCCAGCGCCGGCATCGGCTGTTCGGCCTGTTGCGGCACGGTGTACGCGGTGGAGAACGCCAGCGCGATGTCGCCGCTGCCATGGCCGAACACCGAGCCGGTGCGGGCCAGGCCGGCGCCGGCGCGCAGCGACAGGCGGCGCAACTGGCGCGCGTCGAGCGGCGCGTCGGTCGCCACCAGCAGGATGATGGAGCCCTTCTCCGGCACGATGGCGGCGTTCTCGCCCGCCTGCGCCAGGCCGCGGTCCAGTTGATCCGCCAGCCGCCGGCCGAAGGGCCGGCCGGCCACGGTCAGATTGGGCAGGCGGCCGAAATTGGCCAGCACCAGCGCGCCGACGGTGTAGCGCAGGCCCGGCTGGATCGATGCCAGGCGCGAGGCCGAGCCGATGCCGCCCTTGAAGGAAAAGCACGACATGCCGCGGCCGGCGCCGACCGCGCCCTGCGCCATGCGCTTGTCCGCGGCGGCCAGCGCCTGGGCGTAGTGCGACTCCTGCACCGCCATGGCCTGGATGTCGTTCAGGTAGCCGTCGTTGCACTCGAACACCAGCGGATTGACCGTCGACATGCCGCGGCCGATCTCGGGCGTGGCCGCCACCGCCGAACGGATCTGGGCGTTGGCCACGGTGCCCACGCCGAAGGTGTTGGTCAGCGCGATCGGCGTTTCCAGCACGCCCAGTTCCTGCACCTGGACCAGGCCGGTGCTCTTGCCGAAGCCGTTCAGCACCGTGGCGGCCGCCGGCACCTTGTCCAGGAACAGATTGCCGCCGTGCGGCCGCACCACGGTCACGCCGGTCTGCCGCGCGCCGTCGTCCAGCGTGCAGTGGCCGACGCTGATGTCGCCCACGTCGCAGATCGAATCGAGCGGGCCGGCCTCCAGCTTGCCGATGCGGGGTTGGTCCAACGCTTGTTTGTCCATGCTTGTCGCTGCGTGTCGCCACGCTCCAGAATGCAAAATGCCGCCGTCCTGCGTGGCCGTGGCGCGCGCCGCGAGGCGGGCGCCCGGACGCGGGCGGCGGCAAGGGATCCGATGCCGCGCGCCGAGCCCCGAGGGGCGGCCGGCGCGGTGGCCATCATCCGCTTGGCGGTTACTTGCGATCGATCTTGGGATCGAGCGCGTCGCGCAGGCCGTCGCCCAGCAGGTTGAACGCCAGCACGGTCAGGAAGATCGCCAGCGCCGGGAAGATCGCCACGTGCGGGGCGATCACCATGTCGGCGCGCGCCTCGTTCAGCATCGCGCCCCACTCCGGCGTGGGGGGCGAGGCGCCCATGCCCAGGAACGACAGGCTGGCCGCGGTGATGATCGAGGTGCCGATACGCATCGTGCCGTACACCACGATCGGCGAGATCGTGCCGGGCAGGATGTGGCGCATGATGATGGTCCAGTCGGACGCGCCCACGCTCTTGACCGCCTCGACGTAGGTCATCTGCTTGATCGATAGCGTGTTGCCGCGCACCAGGCGGGCGAACGCCGGCACGCTGAACACGGCCACGGCCACGATCACGTTGACCATGCTCGAGCCCAGGATCGCGACCACGCCAATCGCCAGCAGCATGCCGGGGAACGCCAGCAGCACGTCGGAGACGCGCATCGTGATGCGCTCCCACCAGCCTTCGTAGTAGCCCGCCATCAGGCCCATGAAGGTGCCGACGACGGCGCCCATGGCGACGGACAGGAAGCCGGCGGCCAGCGAGATGCGCGCGCCCATGATGATGCGGCTGAAGATGTCGCGGCCCAGCGAGTCCACGCCCAGCCAGTGCGTCCACGAGGGACCGGCATTGAGGGCGTCGTAGTCGAAGAAGTTCTCCGGGTCGAACGGCACGATCCAGGGGGCCAGGATCGCCACCACGACCAGCAGCAGGACGAAGAGGCCGGCGCCCACGGCCAGCTTCTGCTTCTTGAACTTGCGCCAGAACTCGGTGGCGGGCGTGCGCACGTCGTTCTTGGGCACGGCGGTGGCGACGGTTGCGGCGGGTGTCGTATTGCTCATGGCCGCCTCACTTGTAACGGATGCTGGGATTGATGACGCCGTAGAGCACGTCGACAATCAGGTTGATCAGGATGAATTCGAACGAGAACAGCAGCACCAGGCCCTGGATCACCGGGTAGTCGCGCTGGGTCACGGCATCGACCAGCAGGCGGCCGAGGCCGGGCCAGTTGAACACCGTCTCGACCACGATCGAGCCGCCCAGCAGGAAGCCGAACTGCAGGCCCATCATGGTGACGACCGGAATCAGCGCGTTGCGCAGCGCGTGCTTGATGACCACGCGGCGCTCGCTCAGGCCCTTGGCGCGGGCGGTGCGCACGAAGTCTTCCTGCACCACTTCGACGAAGGAAGCGCGGGTGAAGCGCGCCATCACCGCGGCCACGGCCGCGCCCAGCGTGATGGACGGAAGTATGTAGTGTTTCCAGCTGGAGGCGCCCACGGTCGGCAGCCAGCCCAGGTTCACGGAGAAGATCTGCATCAGCATCATGCCCAGCGCGAACGCGGGGAACGAGATGCCGGACACCGCCAGCGTCATGCCCAGGCGATCGGGCCAGCGGTTGCGCCAGACGGCGGACACGATCCCGATGATCATGCCGAAGGTGACGGACCAGGCCATACTGGCGATCGTCAGCCACATGGTGGGCATGAAGCGATCGGCGATTTCGGTCGAGACGGGACGCTTGGTACGCAGCGAGGTACCCAGGTCGCCTTGCAGCATGTGGCTGAAGTAGCGCACGAACTGCTGCGGCAGGGGCAGATCCAGGCCCAGTTCCTTGCGCACCAGTTCGACGGTCTGCTGGTCGGCCTCCTGGCCCGCGGCCAGTCGCGCCGGGTCGCCCGGAAGCATGTGCACAAACAGGAACACGACCACGGCCACCAGCAGCAGCGTGGGGATCATGCCCAAAAGACGTTTGACGATGTAGGTCAGCATTGAAATTCCTGCAACATCGGCGGGGACACCGCGTCCCCGCCGTATGTGGCCTTGCAAGGGCCTTGCGGCCCCGAGAGTTACCGCCGGATTACTGCTTCAGTTCGATGTCGCCGAACCAGAACGAGGTGTCCGGTTCCACGTACACGCCCGACAGGTTCTTCGACTTGACGTACAGGTTGTTCTGGGTCACCAGGAAGGCCCACGGGGCGTCCTTCCAGATGGTTTCCTGAACGGTCTTGTAGATCTCGGTCTTCTTGGCGCGGTCGGTCGTCGCCAGGGCTTGCTGGATGCCGTCGTCAACCGACTTGTTCGAGTAGTACGACACGTTGTTGAGCACCGGCGGGAACGCGGCGGTGGTCAGCAGCGGACGCAGGCCCCAGTCGGCTTCGCCGGTCGAGGACGACCAGCCGGCGTAGTACATGCGGACCTTGGCGTCTTCAGGCTTCTGCACCTGTTGCACGCGCTGCACGCGCTGGCCCGATTCCAGCACTTCGACCGACACCTTGATGCCGACTTGCGCCAGTTGCTGCTGCAGGAACTGCACCACCTTCACCGAGGTGCCGTCGTTGTAGGCGGACCAGAGCTGGCTTTCGAAGCCATTGGGGTAGCCGGCTTCGGCCAGCAGGGCCTTGGCCTTCTTGATGTCGTACGGCCACGGGCCGGTCTTGTGGGCGAAGTCCACGCCGGTCGGCACGACGCCGTCGACGACGGTGGCGTAGCCCGAGAAAGCGACCTTGGCCAGGGCTTCCTTGTTGATGGCGTAGTTGATGGCTTCACGCACCTTGACGTTGTCGAACGGCTTTTGCTGCACGTTCATCGACAGGTAGCGGGCCATGATCGAGTTCTTGTGGTCGACCACGTCCAGCTTGTCGTTCTTGGCCAGCACGGCGGCCTGCTCGAACGGCACCGGGAAAGCGAACTGCGCTTCGCCCGTCTGCACCACGGCGGCGCGGGTGTTGTTGTCGGTGACGGTGCGGAACGTCAGGGTGTCGACCTTGGGGTAGCCCTTCTTCCAGTAGCCGTCGAACTTCTTGACCTTCAGGTATTCGGCCGGTTTCCATTCGACGAATTCGAACGGGCCGGTGCCGACCGGGTGGAAGCCGATTTCCTTGCCGTACTTGGCCAGGGCGGCCGGCGAGATCATCATGGCGGCCGGGTGGGCCAGCGCGTTGATGAAGGCCGAGAACGGCTTCTTCAGCGTGATCTTGACGGTCAGCGGGTCGATCACTTCGATCTTCTCGATGACGCTGAACTGGATGTAGCGCGACAGGCGGTTTTCCGGGTTGGCCGGACGGTCGAAGTTGATCTTGACGGCTTCGGCGTTGAACGGGGTGCCGTCATGGAACTTGACGCCATCGCGCAGCTTGAAGGTGTACACCAGGCCGTCTTCGCTGACGGTGTAGTCGGTGGCCAGCACCTTCTGGACCTTCAGGTCCTTGTCGAACTCGAACAGGCCTTCGTAGTAGGCCTTGCCGGCCGCCTGGTTCAGCGTGCTGTTGGTGTTGTACGGATCGAGCGTTTCCAGCGCGATGGAGACGGCAAACGTCACGTCCTTGGCAGCATGCGCCAGCGGCGAGGTGAGCACGCCGAAGGCCACCGCGGCGGCGGCCATCAGCTTGGTGGGGCGCAGAACTTTCATCATTGCAACTCCTGGTTCCGTGAGGAATTAGGGGGTTTGGTGGAAGAAAAACAAGTACGACAACTGACTCAATACGCTCCGCCGACCGCATGGCGGGCGACGAAGTGATCGGTTCCTACCTGCACCAGCGGTTGCACCACCGGCTCGTCGCCGAGCTTGCGGATCGGGCTGGGAATTTCATCGGACAGCAAGGTGCGCTTCATGTGGCGGCGCGCCGGATCGGCGATCGGCACGGCGGCCATGAGCTTCTTGGTATAGGGGTGCTGCGGGTTCTCGAAGATGGCCCGGCGCGGACCGATCTCGACAATCTGCCCCAGGTACATGACCGCCACGCGGTGGCTGACGCGCTCGACCACGGCCATGTCGTGCGAAATGAACAGGAACGAAATGCCCATGTCGCGCTGCAGGTCGATCAGCAGGTTGACGATCTGCGCCTGGATCGACACGTCCAGCGCCGACACCGATTCGTCCGCGATCACGACCTTCGGGTTGAGAGCCAGCGCGCGCGCGATACAGATGCGCTGGCGCTGGCCGCCGGAGAATTCATGCGGATAGCGCTGCGCCATTTCGGGCGGCAGGCCGACGCGTTCGAGCAGTTCGGCCACGCGCTGCTCGGCTTCCTTACCCTTGGCCACGCCGTGCACCAGCAGCGGCTCCATGATCGAGAAACCGACCGTGACGCGCGGATCGAGCGAGGCGAACGGATCCTGGAACACGAACTGGATGTCGCGGCGCAGGGCTTGCAGTTCGGAGGTCTTCAGACGCACGATGTCGCGCCCGCCGAAGCGGATCTCGCCGCCCTGGCTGTCCACCAGGCGCAGCAGCGAGCGGCCGGTGGTGGACTTGCCGCAACCGGATTCGCCCACCAGCGACAGCGTCTCGCCGGGGTACAGGTCGAAGCTGACCTTTTCCACGGCATGCACGCGGCGCTGCACGCGGCTCATGATGCCGCCGCGCAGGTCGAAACGCGTTACCAGGTCGCGCACGCTCAGGATCGGCTCGCGGCGCGCGGCCGGCACTTCCTGGGTGCTGGTGGCGCCGGGTTCGGCCACCGGCTGAGCCTTGCCGTCCACCTGCAGCAGCGGGAAACGCGCCGGCAGGTCGGTGCCCTGCATCGCGCCCAGCTTCGGCACGGCCGACAGCAGCGCCTTGGTATAGGCATGCTGGGGCGTGGCGAACACCGACGCCGACGGGCCTTCCTCGACCTTGTCGCCGCGGTACATGACCAGCACGCGGTCGGCCACTTCGGCGACCACGCCCATGTCGTGGGTGATGAACACCACGCCCATGTGCATTTCTTCCTGCAGCTGGCGGATCAGTTGCAGGATCTGCGCCTGGATCGTGACGTCCAGCGCGGTGGTGGGTTCGTCGGCGATCAGCAGCGCCGGCTTGCAGGCCAGCGCCATGGCGATCATGACGCGCTGGCGCATGCCGCCCGACAGCTGGTGCGGGTAGCGGTCCAGCACCGACTTGGCTTCGGGGATGCGCACCTGCTCCAGCATGCGCAGGGCTTCGGCGCGCGAGGCCGCGGCGTCCATGCCCTGGTGCTCGCGGATCGATTCGGCGATCTGGTCGCCGGCCGTGAACACCGGGTTCAGGGAGGTCATCGGCTCCTGGAAGATCATGGCCATGTCGGCGCCGCGCACATTGCGCATGGCGCGCTGGTTGGCATTGACCAGGTCGATCACGGAACCGTTGCGCCGGCGCAGGGCCATGCTGCCCTGGGCGATGCGGCCGCCGCCATGTTCCACCAGGCGCATCAGCGCCAGCGACGTCACCGACTTGCCCGAACCCGATTCGCCCACGATGGCCAGGGTCTCGCCCCGGTCCACATGGAACGACAAGTTGCGCACGGCTTCGACCGTGCGCTCCGAACCCACGAAGCGCACCGTCAGGTCGTCGACCTGGACCACGCGGTTATCCGGCAGCGCCAGGCTGTTTGCGCGATCAACCATATCTCTAGTAATCCCCAAAACTGACAAAAACGAAGCCCGCCGCCGCTCAGCGGTAGATGGCGGTGACCGGCTTCTCGCCGACGCGGGCGTAACCGCGGTACATGCCTTCCGTGTTGAACGGCAAGGCCACATTGCCCTGGGCGTCGACGGCCACCAGGCCGCCCTTGCCGCCGATGGTGGGCAGTTTTTCCATCACGACGCGGTCCGCCGCCGTTTCCAGCGAGGCGCCGCAATATTCCATCTGGGCCGCCACGTCATAGGCGGCGACCATGCGGATGAACATCTCGCCCGTGCCCGTGGTGGACACGGCGCAGGTCTTGTTGCTGGCGTAGGTGCCGGCGCCGATCAGCGGCGCGTCGCCGACGCGGCCGACCTGCTTGTTGGTGATGCCGCCGGTGGAGGTGGCCGCGGCCAGGTTGCCCTGCGCGTCCACGGCCACGGCGCCCACGGTGCCGAACTTCTTGTCCGAATCCAGCGGATCGGCCGGCGCCGGCTGGCCGCGCGCGACCATGGCCTGGCCGTCGTGGTCCAGCACCGCCGCTTCCGGCGTTTCGCGCTGCACGCGCAGCAGCTGCTCGCGGCGCGCTTCGGTCGAGAAGTACGACGGGTCGACCAGTTCCAGGCCGGCGTCCTTGGCGAAGGCTTCGGCGCCCTCGCCCACGAAGAACACGTGCTTGCTGGTTTCCATGACCTTGCGCGCGGCGAACACCGGGTTGCGCACGCAGTTGACGTTGGCGATGGCGCCCGAACGCAGCGTGGCGCCGTCCATGATGGCGGCGTCCAGCTCATGGGTGCCGGCGCTGGTGAACACGGCGCCATGGCCGGCGTTGAACAGCGGGCAGTCTTCCAGCAGGCGCACGGCCTCGGTGACGGCGTCCAGCGCGCTGCCGCCACGGGCCAGCACGGCCTGGCCGGCGGTCAGGATGGATTCGAGCGCGCTCAGGTATTCCTGCTCTTTCTCGGGCGACATGGCCGCGCGGGACATCGCGCCGGCGCCACCGTGAATCGCGATCACGGGTTGAATCATCGTTTACCTACTCCATGGATGAGCCACGGCATCACGGACTGGGTCACCCCAGCGGCGGCCGCGACGGAATTCTTGGCCCGATAGGCCACCGCCGCCGACAAGGCCTCGATCAGGCCGAGCGCGGCGGTTTCGGAATTGGGGATCAGCTGGCGCGTGGACACGGCGTACAGCACCACCGACGCGGTCGGCGCCAGCGGCGAGGTGGGCTTGTCGGTCAGCACCAGCACCGGTACGCCGGCCTGCTTGGCGGCGCCCGCCAGGGTCACGGTGTCGGCCAGGTAGCGCGGAAAGCCGATCGCGATCACCAGATCCTTGCTGGTCATGCGCGACATCTGGCGCGCCGCGTGCGACACCCCGCCCGGGCCGGCCAGCGATTCGACCGAATGCAGGTGCATGCACAGGCCGCGCTGCAGCATGCCGGCCAGGAAGCCGCTGGCGCCGAAGCCGATGATGAACACGCGGTCGGCGGCCAGGATGGCGTCGACCGCCTGCTCACAGGCGGCGGCATCCAGGGTCTGCAGGTTGCGCTGGGCGTTGCGGATGTCTTCTTCGAGGGTCGCGGCGAAGATCTGCACCGCGCTGGCCGAATGCGCCAGCTCGGTGCGCAGCTTTTCGACCGGCTCCAGCGCCGCCTCGAAGCCGCGCGCCAGCTCGGCGCGGAACTGCGGATAGCCCGGCAGGTCCAGGGCGCGCGCGAAGCGGTTGGCGGTCGCGACCGACACCCCCGCCGCCGTCGCGAATTCGTCGATGGTCATCGTGGCCACGCGGAACTGGTGCGCCAGGACGTATTCGGCCATCTTGTGCTGCGTGCGGCTCAGCGCGGGCTGGGCCCGGGCGATCCGATCAGCGATCGTGAGTGCGGCCTTGTTCATCGAAAAAAGGGGGGAGACGTAGCGGAGGTTTGTGTAAATCTGTTTACACATAAATTTTAGATAAGAAAATTCATTTTCATACTAAGGGTATACCCGTGAATTTATGTAACAGTGCTTCAAAAGAAACGGGGCCGGTTTGAGGTACGCTAAATGCCCCTTCCCGTTTCCCGTTTTCCGGAACCTTCGAATGCCCGCCTGGACCTGCAAACCCCACGCCGAACTGACCCTGGCCGAGCTCTACGCCATCCTGCGCCTGCGCTCGGAAGTCTTCGTGGTGGAACAGAACTGTGTCTTCCTGGACATGGACGACAAAGACCTGCTGGGACAGACCGAACACCTGATGGCCTGGGACAACGGCGCGCTGCTGGCCTATTGCCGCCTGCTGGAACCGGCGCTGAACGACGGCCAGGCGGTCATCGGCCGCGTCATCACGGCGCCGGCGGCGCGCGGCACGGGCCTGGGCCACGACCTGATGCGCCGCGCCAAGGACGAAGTGGCGCGGCTGTGGCCGGGCCAGCCGGTCTACCTGGGCGCGCAGGCCCGGCTGCGCGGCTATTACGGCGGCCACGGCTTCGTGCCGGTGACCGAGGAGTACATCGAGGACGGCATCCCGCACGTCGGCATGCTGCTGCGCGAAGCGGCCTGAACGCCACGGCGGCGGGCAGCGCTGCCCCAGGCGCGTTGCCGCCGCCCCAATGAAAACGCCCCTTTGCGGGGCGTTTTGTGTTTTGCCGACGGCATGAAAAACGCCCCGCAAAGGGGCGTTTTTCGTTCCAGCGTCGATCGAGGTTACTTGACCGCCGACACGTCCAGCTTGGCGGCCGTCTTGGACTGGATCTCGTCCACCGTCACGCCCGGCGCCGTTTCCAGCAGCTTCAGGCCGTTGTCGGTGACTTCCATCACGCCCAGATCGGTGATGATCAGGTCGACCACGCCCACGCCGGTCAGCGGCAGGTTGCATTCGGGCAGCAGCTTGACGTCCTCGGTGCCGTCCTTCTTCTTGGCCACGTGTTCCATCAGCACGACCACGCGGCCGACACCGGCCACCAGGTCCATCGCGCCGCCCATGCCCTTGACCATCTTGCCCGGAATCATCCAGTTGGCCAGGTCGCCCTTTTCGGACACCTGCATCGCGCCCAGGATGGCCAGGTTGATCTTGCCGCCGCGGATCATCGCGAACGAGTCGGCCGACGAGAAGATCGACGAGCCGGGCAGCGTCGTGACCGTCTGCTTGCCGGCGTTGATCAGGTCGGCGTCGACCTCGGCGTCGGTCGGGAACGGGCCGATGCCCAACAGGCCGTTTTCGGATTGCAGCCAGACTTCGACGCCCTTGGGCACGTGGTTGGCCACCAGGGTCGGCAGGCCGATACCCAGGTTCACGTAAAAACCGTCTTGCAGCTCGCGCGCGGCGCGCGCCGCCATTTCATCGCGGGACCATGCCATGTTGTGTTCTCCTTAGGCCGGGCGAGTGGTGCGTTGTTCGATGCGCTTTTCCGGATTGGCGTTCAGCACGATCCGGTGCACATAGATGCCGGGCAGGTGGATCTGGTCGGGGTCCAGGCTGCCGGTGTCGACGATCTGCTCGACCTCGACCACCGTGAACTTGCCGGCCATGGCCACGTTCGGGTTGAAGTTGCGCGCCGTCTTGCGGAACACCAGGTTGCCGCTGCGGTCGGCGATGTGCGCCTTGACCAGCGACACGTCCGGCACCAGCGAACGCTCCATCACGTATTGCTGGCCGTCGAATTCGCGGATTTCCTTGCCGTCGGCGACGATGGTGCCCACGCCGGTGCGGGTGAAGAACGCCGGGATGCCGGCGCCGCCGGCGCGCAGCTTCTCGGCCAGCGTGCCCTGCGGCGTGAATTCGAGCTCGAGTTCGCCCGACAGGTACTGGCGTTCGAATTCCTTGTTCTCGCCCACGTACGAGGCGATCATCTTGCGGACCTGGCGCGTGTTCAGCAGCTGGCCCAGGCCGAAGCCGTCGACGCCCGCGTTATTGCTGATGCACGTGAGATCCTTGACGCCCGAATCGCGCAGCGCGGCGATCAGGGCCTCGGGAATGCCGCAAAGGCCGAAACCGCCGACGGCGATCATCTGGCCGTCCTTGACGATGCCTGCCAGCGCCTCCTGGGCGCTTGCAAAAACCTTGTCCATCGCTCCAACTCCTAGTTAAGGTCGAACTGAAGAGGATCCGCCCGCCCTGCCGGACCGCATGCCCCGCGAAGGAGGCCGGCGATCCTGGATGGACCCTGTTTGTACTTGGGGCGCGGCTGCCGGTTTCGCGGCCCGGCGGCATCGCGGCGTGGCCCGATGCCTGCTGGTTCGCGGCGCCGAGGGTGGCGCGCCCTGTCATTCGTATTGTGGTTCTGTCCTGGATTTTAACGGCATGGCCGGCAAATGCGGGCGCCGTTTCAAACGCCGCATTGAAGTCGGACCGCCCGCCGCCGGCGCGCCTAGGCCGCCGGCTGGAACTGCGTGGCCATTTTCGCCAGCACTTCGGGCGGCCACGGGGCGGACGTATTGGCCACGTAATCCATCCACACCAGCACGTTGCGGCCGCGGGCGTAAGGGCCGGCGTCGTCGCCCACCTTCTCGAGCAACAATTCGAACTCGGCGCTCGAACGGCCGATGCGCGTGACCTTGTGCGTGACCCGCACGGTCGCCGGATAGGTCAGCGGTCGCAGGAAATCGCAGGACGCGTGCGCGAGGATGGCGCCGTCGTCGGCCGGCAGTTCGAAGCCCGCGTCGTAGAGGATCTGCATCCGCGCCTCTTCCATGAGGCGGAAATACAGCGTGTTATTGAGATGGTTCAAGGCGTCGGAATCGCCCCAACGCAAAGGCAAATCCACATGATGGGTATCCCCCACCGTCAGAATCCGCGCAGACAGAGTGTCCGGGTTCACCAATTGCTCCTGATAGCTGATGGAAATGCGAAGACGTGCAAGGTCTCCGCCTGCAATACAATCGCCGATAATACTTCCAGCCATATATGGAATACATACGGGGAGCTTTGCAATGTCTGAACGCGAGTCGATGGAATATGACGTGGTCGTGGTTGGCGGGGGTCCCGCCGGCTTGGCCACCGCTATCCGTCTGAAGCAACTGGCCGCTGAGAAGAACCAGGAAATCGGCGTCTGCGTCCTGGAAAAAGGCGCGGAGCTGGGCGCGCACATCCTGTCCGGCGCCGTCATGGACCCGCTGGCCCTGACCGAGCTGATCCCCGACTGGAAGGAAAAGGGCGCGCCGCTGAACGTGCCCGTGACGCAGGACAAGTTCCTGTTCCTGTCCGAAAACGGCGCGCGCGCCACGCCGAACTGGCTGCTGCCGCCCTGTTTCCACAATGAAGGCAACTACATCGTCCGCCTGGGCGACGTCGTCAAGTGGCTGGGCGAACAGGCCGAGGCGCTGGGCGTCGAGATCTTCCCGGGCTTTGCCGCGGTCGAAGTGCTGTACGACGAGAACGGCGCGGTGCGCGGCGTGGCCACCGGCGACATGGGCGTGGCCCGCGACGGCAGCCACACCGACCACTACCAGCCCGGCATGGAACTGCATGCGCGCTATACGGTGTTCGCCGAAGGCGCGCGCGGCCAGCTCGGCCGCCAGCTGATCGAGCGCTACAAGCTCGACGACGGCCGCGATCCGCAGGCCTACGGCATCGGCATCAAGGAAATGTGGGAAGTCGACCCGGCCCAGTCCAAGCCCGGCCTGGTGATCCACACCGCCGGCTGGCCGCTGGATTCGGACACCTACGGCGGTTCGTTCCTCTACCACCTGGACAACAACCTGGTGGCCGTCGGCATGATCGTCGGGCTGGACTACGCCAACCCGTGGCTGTCGCCGTTCGATGAATTCCAGCGCTACAAGACCCACCCCGCGATCCGCGGCACTTTCGAAGGCGGCAAGCGCATCGCCTACGGCGCCCGCGCCATCACCGCCGGCGGCCTGCTGTCTCTGCCCAAGCTGACATTCCCGGGCGGCGTGCTGGTCGGCTGTGAGGCCGGCTTCCTGAACGCCTCGCGCATCAAGGGCAGCCACGCCGCCATCAAGTCCGGCAAGCTGGCCGCCGAGGCCGCGTTCGACGCGCTGGTGGCCGACCGCCGCCAGGACGAACTGGCCGCCTACCCGGAAGCCTTCAAGAATTCGTGGCTGCATGCCGAGCTGAACAAGGCGCGCAACTTCAAGCAGTGGTTCAAGAAGGGCCGCACCGTGGCCACGCTGATGACCGGCATCGAGCAGCTGGTGTTCAAGGGCAAGATGCCCTGGACCCTGCGCCACAGCAAGCCCGACCACGCCTGCCTGCAGCCGGCCTCGCAGTGCGCCCGCATCGACTATCCCAAGCCCGATGGCAAGCTGACCTTCGACAAGCTCAGCTCGGTGTTCATCTCCAACACCAACCACGACGAGAACGAACCCATCCACCTGACGCTGAAGGATGCGTCGGTGCCGGTGAAGGTCAACCTGGCCAAGTACGGCGGTCCGGAATCGCGCTACTGTCCGGCCGGAGTGTATGAGTTCGTCAAGGACGACCACGGCGAGGACCGCCTGCAGATCAACGCGCAGAACTGCGTGCACTGCAAGACCTGCGACATCAAGGACCCGACCCAGAACATCGTCTGGGTGGCGCCGCAGGGCGGCGAGGGCCCGGTCTACAGCGGCATGTAGCAGGCTCGCGGGCAATGGCTGAACGGGTGCTCTTCATCGGCTGCGGCGATCTCGGCCAGCGCGCCGCGCGCCTTTTCCTGGCCCGCGGCGACGAGGTCCACGCGCTGCGCCGCCATCCGCCCGCCGGCGACGCCAGCGGCATCCGCTGGCTGCAAGGCGACATCACCCGGCCCGACGGCCTGCCCGCCCTGCCGGCCGGCGTCACCCGTGTCGTCCACGTCGCCACCGCCGGCGCGCGCGATCCCGCGGCCTACCGCGGCGTCTTCGTCGACGGCCTGAAACACGCGCTGGACGCGCTCGACACGTCCCGCGTCGAACGCATCGTGTTCGTCTCCTCCAGCGCGGTGTATGGCGAGCATCATGGCGACTGGGTCACCGAAGACACCCCCACCGCGCCGCAAGGCTTCAATGGCCGCATCCTGCTGGAAGCCGAAGCGCTGCTGGCCGCGCAGGCGCTGCCCCACACCACCCTGCGTTTCGCCGGCCTGTATGGCCCCGGCCGCCTGCAACTGATCGAACGGCTGCGCGCCGGCGACGCGCGCGCGCCGAGCCAGCCGCCGCACTGGGCCAACCGCATCCACATCGACGACGCCGCCGCCGCCATCGCGCACGTGGCGTTGCTGCCCGAGGCGCAGCCGGTCTACATCGGCTGCGACGACACCCCGCTGCCGCTGCATGAACTGTATGCGGACCTGGCGCGCCTGATCGGCGCGCCGGCCCCGGCCGAAGGCCCCGCGCCTGCCGGCATCGGCAGCAAGAAGCTCAGCAACGCCCGGCTGCGCGCCAGCGGACTGACGCTGCAATGGCCCGACTCGCGCGCCGGCTACGCCGCGCTGCTGGCGGACGCGGCCTCGCCGGCATAGTTCGACCCACACCGAATCGTCGACGGCGTGACGCGGCGATACTGGCTTGTCCAGACCCGTCCCGCGCCGCCATGTCCATCCCTGCCCCGCTCGATCCGCTCCAGGCGGTGACGCACGCCAATCCCTACCCCTATTACGCCGCGCTGGCCAGGGAGCGTCCGCTGTATCACGACACGCGGCTGGGCCTGTGGGTCGCCAGCGGGCCGCAGGCGATCCTGGCGCTCATGCGCCATCCCGCCGCCCGCGTGCGCCCCGTCGCCGAGCCGGTGCCGCAAGGCATCGCGGCGGGTCCGGCCGGCCAGTTGTTCGGCCGCTTCCTGCGGATGCGCGACGGGCCTTCGCAAGCCCTGCTCAAACCCTTGCTGAGCGACTTCCTCGCGCAACAGGCGCGGCACGCGCGCGATCCGGCGTGGCCGCGGCTGGATGCGGGGCAGGATACGAAGCGCGGCCCCGACGCGGCCGCCATCGACCGCTTCCTGTCCGCCGCGCCGGTGCTGGCGCAGGCCTGTTTCATCGGCCTGCCCGATACCCTCGCGGCTGACTGCGCGCGCGATATCGGCGACCTCCTGGCGGCGTTGCCGCCCGCCGCGCCAGGCGACCGGATCGCGGCCGGGCACGCGGCCGCCGAACGGCTGGCCGCGCGGCTGCGCGCCCACCAGGACGATCCCGACGCCGCCCCGGCGCTGCGCGAATTGCGGCGCCAGGGCATCGACGCGGGCCTGGATCCCGCGCTGCTGGCCGCCAACCTGGCGGGGCTGCTGTTCCAGTCCTGTGACGCTGGCGCCGGGCTGCTCGGCAACGCGCTGCTGCGAGCCGGCCGCCATGCCATCGCGACGGACCTGGCTTTCGCGGATGCGCTGGCGCTGGTTGACGCGACGCTGCGCGACGATCCGCCCATCCACAACACCCGCCGCTTCCTGGCCGAGGCCATCGACGTCGACGGCCAACACCTCGAGGCTGGCGCCACGGTGCTGCTAGTGCTGGCCGCCGCGGCCACGGCGCAACCCGACGCGCACTGGACCTTCGGCGCCCTGGGCCACGCCTGCCCCGGTCGGGAGCTGGCGCGGCGGCACGCGGCGGGCGCGCTGGTCCACCTGCTGCGCGCCGGCGTCGATGGCCGCGCCCTGGCGGCGCGCCCGCGCTATCGCCCGCTGCCCAACGCCCGCATTCCCCAATTTGATTTCACCGAGGAGCCCACCCCATGATCGCCGTGATATTCGAAGTCGAGCCCACCGACGGCAACCCCGCGCCCTATCTGCACATCGCCGCGGGGCTGATCGACGAACTCAAGACCATCGACGGCTTCATCTCCGTCGAACGCTTCCAGAGCCTGAGCACGCCGGACAAGCTGCTGTCCTTGTCGTTCTGGCGCGACGAGGACGCGGTGCGGCGCTGGCGCACGCTGGATTCGCACCGCCGCGCCCAGGAGGCGGGACGGGGAGGCGTGTTCGCCAACTACCGCCTGCGCGTCGCCCAGGTGCTGCGCGACTACGGCATGCAGGCGCGCGACGAGGCGCCGCAAGACAGCCGCGCGCGCCACGGCTGAGCGGGCGCCGGTCCCGCCCGGACCGGTCTCGCGGCGACCGCGGGCAGGCGCGCCGCGTTACAGTTGGGCCGATTACGGCGGCCCGGCTGTCCGTTACCATTGCTCCACCGCCGCTTTCGCGCCCATTCATGCCCACCGCCGCCCACGCCCGCCCCACCCCGCTGCAAGTCGATCTGGCGCGCCTGATTGCGCAGGACATCGTGGCCCGGCGCTACGCCCCCGGCGCCCACCTGTCCGAGGAAGCGCTGGCCGCGGGCTACGAGGTCTCGCGCACGCCGGTGCGAGGCGCCCTGCGGCTGCTGGCGACGCAGGGCCTGATTACGCATCGGCCCAACAGCGGCTACACCGTGGCCGAGAACGCCGCCCTGGCCACGCCGGCCATCGCCGGCGCCGGGCCGACCCAGAACGAACTCTATCGGCGCCTGATCGACGACCGCGCCACGCGCGCGCTGCCCGACCAGTTCACCGAGCGCGAACTGCTGCAACGCTATCCCGCGCCGCGCAGCGTGCTGGCCAAGACCCTGCTGCAACTGTCGGCCGACGGCCTGATCGAGAAGCGCAAGGGCCACGGCTGGCAGTTCGCGCCGTCGCTGGAGAACCGCGAGGCGCTCAACGAGAGCTACCGGTTCCGCATGACGATCGAGTGCGCCGGCCTGCTGGAGCCCTCCTTCAAGCTCGACCGCGACGCCCTGGCGCGCATGCGCGCCGCGCATGAAACGCTGATCCAGCGCGACGACGCCGACATCTCCGCCACCGAGTTCTTCAGCCTGAACGCCTCGTTCCATGAAATGCTGGCGCGATTCTCGGGCAACCGCTACATCCTGCAGGCGGTGCAGCAGCAGAACCAGTTGCGCCGCCTGGAAGAACACGCCGCGTTCTACCGCGATGCCCGCTTCGTCAATTCCAGCAACGAGCACCTGCGGATCATCGAGGCCCTTGAAGCCGGCGACCAGGAATGGGCCTCGCAGCTCATGCGCCGCCACCTGAAGACCTCGCAGCAGCAATCCTGATCCGCGCCGCCGCCACGCGGCGACTTTCCCTGCCTTTGCCTCGGCATGCCCGTTGATTGGGGTCGCTTTCACGCGCCCATCGGTCTGGGCGGGTTTCGCCTCAAATTGTATTTTTCTTTTTATTAATACAAAATAGGCAAACCCCAACTCCTCCCGACAGGACGCCCATGACTTCGCCCGCCCCCGCCACGCCGATCAACGCCGATGCCTTCTGGATGCCGTTCACCGCCAACCGGCGCTACAAGCGCGACCCGGTGCTGTTCAGCGCGGCCGAGGGCATGCACTACATCCGCCCGGACGGCCGCCGCGTGCTCGATGGCATCGCCGGCCTGTGGTGCGTCAACGCCGGCCATCGCCGGCCCGAAATCGTCGAGGCCATCGCGCGCACCGCCTACGAGCTGGACTACGCGCCGTCGTTCCAGATGAGCCATCCGCTGGCGTTCGAGCTGGCCGAAAAGCTGTGTGAGGAGGCGCCCGCCGGGTTTTCCAATGTATTTTTCTCCAACTCCGGATCCGAGGCCGTCGATACCGCCCTCAAGATCGCATTGGGTTATCACCGCGCGCGCGGCGAGGGCCAGCGCGTGCGCCTGATCGGCCGCGAGCGTTCGTATCATGGCGTGGGGTTCGGCGGCCTGTCGGTCTCGGGCATCGGCGGCCACCGCAAGCCGTTCGGCAACCTGCTGCCCTATGTCGACCACCTGCCGCATACCTATGACCGCGAGCAGATGGCCTACACCCGCGGCCAACCCGACTGGGGCGCGCACCTGGCCGACGTGCTCGAACGCATCGTCGCGCTGCACGACGCCTCCACCATCGCCGCCGTCATCGTCGAACCGGTGGCCGGCTCGACCGGCCTGCTGGTGCCGCCGCGCGGCTACCTGCAGAAGCTGCGGCAGATCTGCGATGCGCACGGCATCCTGCTGATCTTCGACGAAGTGATCTGCGCCTTCGGCCGCATCGACGGCGCCTTCGCCTCGGCGCATTTCGGCGTCACGCCCGATCTCATCACCAGCGCCAAGGGGCTGACCAACGGCGCCATCCCGATGGGCGCGACGCTGGTGCGCCAGCACGTCTACGATGCCTTCATGCAGGGCCCGGACAGCGCCATCGAACTGGCGCACGGCTACACCTACTCGGGCCACCCGGTGGCCTGCGCGGCCGGGCTGGCGATGCTGGACATCTGCCGCCGCGACGGCCTGTTCCAGCGCAGCCGCGACCTGTGGCGCTATTGGGAAGACGCGGCCCACGGCCTCAAGGGCCTGCCGCACGTGGTGGACATCCGCAACATCGGCCTGCTGGCCGCGATCGAACTGGCGCCGCTGGCGGGCAAGCCGGGGCAGCGCGGCTATGCCGTGCACCAGGCCTGCCTGGAACGCGGCTGCCTGATCCGTTCGGCGGGCGACACCATGCTGCTGTCGCCCCCGCTCATCATCGAACCCGCGCAGATCGACGAACTGTTCGCCGTGCTGGCGCAGGTGCTGCGCGCCGGCGACTGACGCGGCGCTGCGGGGTCAGGGCGGCATGGGCTGCCCCTTGCGGACCCGCGGCCCCGCTGCCGGTCAACCCAGGTGGCGCGCCACGGCCTCGACCACCCGGCGCACGTCGGCCGCCGACACGTCCAGGTGCGTCACCAGGCGCGTCGGACCGCCGTAGACCGCGCGCATCAGGATGCCGTCGGCCGCCAGCGCGGCGGTCAGGGCCTCGCACCGCGCCGGCTCGAATTCCGCGAACACCATGTTGGTGTCCTGGCTCAGGACCCGCACGCCGGCGATGCCGCGCAGGCCGTCGGCCAGCAGGCGCGCGTTGGCGTGATCTTCCGCCAGGCGCTCGACGTTATGTTCCAGCGCGTACAGGCAGGCCGCGGCCAGCACGCCCGACTGACGCAGGCCGCCACCCAGCACCTTGCGCCAGCGGCGCGCGCGGGCGATCAGCTCGGCGCTGCCCACCAGCACGGAACCGACCGGCGCGCCCAGGCCCTTGGAAAAGCAGATCGACACCGAATCGAACGGCGCGCACATCTCGGCCAGCGGCTTGCCGCTGGCGACGGCGGCGTTGAACACGCGCGCGCCGTCCAGGTGCGTGGCCAGGCCATGGCCGCGGGCCCAGTCAGTCGCCGCGCGCACGTAATCCGCCGGAATCAGTTTGCCGTGGAAGGTGTTCTCCAGCGCCAGCAAACGGGTGCGGGCGAAGTGCGGGTCGCCTTCGGGCTTGAGCGCCGCCGCCAGCTTGTCCAGCGGCAGCGAGCCATCCTCGGCGTGTTCGATGGGCTGGGGCTGGATGCTGGCCAACACCGCGGCGCCGCCGCCCTCGTATTTATAGGTGTGGGCCTGCTGGCCCACCAGGTACTCGTCGCCGCGTTCGCAATGGGCCATCAAGCCGGCCAGATTGCTCTGCGTGCCAGACGGGAAGAACAGGCCCGCGGCCTTGCCCGCGCGCTCGGCAACCGCCTGCTGCAGCTGGATGACGGTGGGGTCGTCGCCCATCACGTCATCGCCCAGCGGCGCGCTGACCATGGCCTGCAACATGGCCGGGGACGGCCGGGTGACGGTATCACTGCGCAAATCGATCATGAAGCTTCCTTGAAGGAAAACGGAATCCGGTAAACGGGCCGGTCAGCCCGCGCGCGCGGTGGGCGCCGCGCGGCTCACGACAAAAATGCCGGCGAGGATCAGGGCCATGCCGCCCAGCTCGACCGGCGACGGACGTTCGGACAGCACCGCCCAGGCCATCAGCATCGCCACCACCGGCACGCCCAGGCTCGACAGGCCCGCGATGGAGGCCGGCACGCGCCGCACCACCTGCAGCCACAGCAGCCAGCCGGCGGCGGTGGCGATCAGCACGATGTAGGTCATGCCGGTCCACAGCTGCCAGCCCCATTGCGGCGCGATCTGCGGCACCAGCCAGGCCACCGGCGTCATCACCAGCCCGCCGAACAGCATCTGCCAGGCGGTGAACGTCATCACGTCGGGCGCGTGGCGCTCGAACATGCGCTTGGACAGCACCGTGCCCACGCCCCAGCACAGGCCGCTGCCCAGCCCCAGCAGCACCGGCCGCATTTCGCCCACGCCATGCCAGGGTTCGATGAACAGCACCAGGCCGATCGCGGCCAGGCCGATGCCGATGCCATGGCGCGCCGTCGGCCGCTCGCCCAGCAGGCCCCAGGCGAACAGCACCACCCAGAACGGCATGGTGTAGGCCATCAATGACACCTTGCCGACGCCGCCCGACACCAGCGCCGTCTGCACGAAGCCCTGGAAACCCGCGGTCTGGGTCAGGCCGATCAGCAGGGTCAGCTTCCAGGGCGGCAGGGCCAGCGGCCGCCGGGTCGCGGCCGCCAGCGCGAACAGCACCAGCGCGCCGGTCACGTAGCGCAGCGCCACGAAATCGAAGGGGCCGATGTAGGGCACGATCAGCTTCATCGCGATCCAGCTGCCCGCCCACACGAGGATGGTGCTGAACATCAGGGCTAGCCCTGCGCGATCGAAACTGCTGCGGCTCACGGCGGCGTCTCCAGTGGAAGTGGGAAAGAAAAAACGACGATGCCCATGCCGGCAAACCGGCATGGGCATCTCGCATTATGCTCCCGTCGGGCCGGGAACCGTCCACGCCGTCCGCATGACGGACGGCGCGCGCCGCATTACAACGGCTTGGACAGTTGTTCCAGGATGGCGGGGTTTTCCAGCGTCGACACGTCCTGCGTCACTTCCTCGCCCTTGGCGACCACGCGCAACAGACGGCGCATGATCTTGCCGGAACGCGTCTTGGGCAGGTTGTCGCCGAAGCGGATGTCCTTGGGCTTGGCGATCGGACCGATTTCCTTGGCGACCCAGTCGCGCAGCGTCTTGGCGATGGCCTGCGCCTCGGCGCCTTCGGGACGGGCGCTCTTGAGCACCACGAAGGCCACCACGGCCTCGCCGGTAGTGTCGTCGGGACGGCCGACCACGGCGGCCTCGGCCACCAGCTCGTGCGCGACCAGCGCCGATTCCACTTCCATCGTGCCCAGGCGGTGGCCCGACACGTTCAGCACGTCGTCGATGCGACCCATGATCCAGAAGTAGCCATCGGCATCGCGCTGCGCGCCGTCGCCGGCCAGGTAGTAACCGCGCAGCTCGGGCGGGAAGTAGCTCTTCTTGAAGCGTTCCGGATCGCCCCAGATGTTGCGGATCATCGCCGGCCACGGACGCTTGATCACCAGGAAACCGCCGTTGCCCTGGTCGACGTCGCCGCCGGTCTCATCGACGATGGCAGCGGCGATGCCCGGCAGCGGCAGCGTGCACGAGCCAGGCTTGGTCGGCGTGGCGCCCGGCAGCGGCGTGATCATGTGGCCGCCGGTCTCGGTCTGCCACCAGGTGTCGACGATCGGGCAGCGCTCGCGGCCGATGTTCTTGTGATACCAGATCCAGGCCTCGGGGTTGATGGGCTCGCCCACCGTGCCGATGATGCGCAGGCTGTCCAGGTCGTACTTGGACGGATGGGTCTCGGGCGCCGCTTCGGCGGCCTTGATCAGCGAGCGGATCGCGGTCGGCGCGGTGTAGAAGGTGGTGACCTTGTGGCGCGCGATCATGTCCCAGAAGCGGCCGGCGTTGGGGAACGTCGGCACGCCCTCGAACACCACCTGCGTCAGGCCCGCAGCCAGCGGGCCGTAGGTGATGTAGGTGTGGCCGGTGACCCAGCCCACGTCGGCCGTGCACCAGTAGACGTCGTCCTTGCGCGCATCGAAGGTCCACTTGACGGTCAGCAGCGCCCACAGCAGGTAGCCGGCGGACGAATGCTGCACGCCCTTGGGCTTGCCGGTGGAACCGGAGGTGTACAGGATGAACAGCGGATGCTCGGCATTGACCGGCACCGGTTCGCAGCTGTCGGCCTGGCCGGACTCGACGTCGTGCATCCAGAGGTCGCGGCTTTCGTTCCAGGCGATCTTGCCGCCGGTGCGACGATAGACGATGACGCGCTTGACGGCTTCGCAGCCGCCCATGGCGATGGCTTCTTCCACCGCCGGCTTGAGCGGGATGGTCTTGCCGCCGCGCACCTGCTCGTCGGCGGTGATGACCAGCGAGGCGCCGACGTCGACGATGCGCTCCTGCAGGCTCTTGGCCGAGAAGCCGCCGAACACCACCGAGTGCGTCACGCCCAGGCGCGCGCAGGCCTGCATGGCCACCACGGCTTCGATCGACATGGGCATGTAGATGATGGCGCGGTCGCCCTTCTTGTAGCCCAGCTTGGCGATGCCGTTGGCGAAGCGGCACACGCGCGCCAGCAGTTCGCGGTAGGTGACCTTGTTGACCTTGCCGTCGTCGGTCTCGAAGATGATGGCGGTCTTGTCGGCGTTGCCGTTGGTCAGGTGCACGTCCAGGCAGTTGGCCGAGACGTTCAGCTCGCCATCGCCGAACCAGCGGTAGAACGGCGCGTTGGATTCATCCAGCACCTCGGTGAACGGCTTGGTCCACTGCAGGTTGTCGCGGGCCTGGCCGGCCCAGAAGCCGTCGAAATCCTTTTCGACCTGCGCGCACAGCGCGTTGTACGCGTCCATGCTGGGAATCGCGGCGCCCTGCGCCGCGCGCTCGGGCGGCGGGAAGACCCGGGTTTCCACCAGTACGGACTCAATAGCATTCGACATGATCTTGTCTCCAATCTGTGATTCTGTTGTTGATGCCGCTTTATCTGACTGCCACTCGCAACCGTATCGCCACGCTCTTACGGGCACCTTACGCAAAATACGGGCCACAGGCCCGTATCACCGCAACAGCGCGCACCGGCCACGGCGGGCAACGGCACCGACAACCTGACAGCGCAATACGCAAACGGCCCGACGCCGCGCTCCGCCTGGCGGCGCGGCGGCGTCCGGGACTTCATAAGAATATCAGTTGGCACGACGGCCCCGCTACGCCGTGCGGCGCGCCAGGCCGCGCGCCATGTCCACGCGCGACAGCAGGATCAGGCCGCCGACGAAGAACAGCCCGGTCACCAGGATCGCCAGGCGATGGTTGCCATGCGTGGCCCAGGTCACCAGGCCGTAGGTCAGCGGGCCGATGACCGCCGCCAGTTGCACCGCGAAGGTCCAGAGCGAAAAGAATTCCGCCAGGCGTCCGGCCGGCGCCAGCGCGCCGGTCATGGCGCGGCCCGCGCTCTGGGTCGTGCCCATGCACAGTCCGGCCAGCGTCGCGGCCACCCAGAACACCGGCGCGGTCACGGCCGCATAGGCCACCAGCACCATCAGGATCCAGCCGCACAGCGTGATTGTCAGCGCCGGCTTGTGGCCGATGCGGTCCTGCACGTAGCCGAACGAGAACGCGCCCGCCGCCGCGCCGATGTTCACGGTGAACACCAGCAGCATGATCTGCGGCGTGGTGAAGCCCATGACCTCGGAGGCGTACACCGCCGCCAGCGTGATCACGACCGAGATGCCCGCCTGGTAGCAGGCGATGCACATCAGCAGCCGGCGGAACTCGGGGAAATGCTGGCCGGTCTCGCGCCAGGCGTAGGCCAGCCGCTTGAGCATGGCCAGCGTTTCCTGCCCCTGGCCGGAAGGCCGGGCGCGCTCGCGCAGCAGGAAGAACGACGGCAGCGCCGCCAGCGCGAACACCGCGCAGGTCACCAGGATGACGCGCGGCACGAAATGCTCGGCATCGAGCCCGTCGGCCTCGGCCAGCTTCACCACCACCAGCGACAGGCCCAACGTCAGCATGCCGCCGCAATAACCGAAGCTCCAGCCCCAGCCCGACACCCGGCCCAGCGCCGCCGGCTTGGCCAGTTCGGGCAGGAACGCCGCCACCACGGACTCGCCGACGCAATAGCAATAGTTGGACACGACGATGGCGGCCAGCGCCAGCCACACGTCGCCCGGCCCGGCCTGGGTCAGGACCAGGGTGGCGGCCACGCAGCCGGTGGTGCTGGCGTAGAGCAGCCGCCGCTTGCCGGCGCGGGCGTCGGCGCGCGCGCCCAGCGTGGGCATCGTCAACATGATGAGCAGATAGGACAGCGACAGCGCCGCGGTCCAGGCCAGCGTGGCCCAGGGCGCGCGGCCGCCGACCACGCCGACGAAATAGGTGCTGAACACCGCCGTGAGGATCACGGTGGTGTAGCCGGAATTGGCGAAGTCGTACATGGCCCAGGCCCAGACTTCGCGCTTGGCCACGCCGGGGTTCAGCGGACTCCTGTCCGCCTCCCCGCCGGCGGACGCGGCGGCGCCGGCAGGCGCCTGCCGCGGCGTTTCCTGGCTCACAGGCCCAGCGCGGCGATGCCAGCCTGGGCGATCTGGGCGTCCTCGGTGGACTTCACGCCCGACACGCCGACCGCGCCGACCACCTGGCCGTTGACCGTGATCGGCACGCCGCCTTCCAGCATGCCTTCGATCAGCGGCGCCGACAGGAAGGAATAGCGGCCGTTGTTGATGATTTCCTCGTAGACGCGCGATTCACGGCGGCCCAGGGCCGCGGTCTTGGCCTTGGCCGGCGCGATGTGCGAGGAAATGGGCGCCGCGTCGTCCAGGCGCAGCATGCCCAGCAGGTGGCCGCCATCGTCCGACACGGCGATGGTCACGGCCCACTTGTTCTGCAGGGCGTGTGCTTCGGCCGCGGCCAGGATTTTCTTGACGTCTTCGGCGTTCAGCACGGGTTTGGTGTTCATTGCAGCGACTCCTTGATCTGTTCCAGGGCGATGGGGTCTTCGATGGTGGTCAGGTCGCCGGGATCACGGCCTTCGCATACCGCGACAATGGCGCGGCGCAACACCTTGCCCGATCGGGTCTTGGGCAGCGCGCCCACGAACCGGATCCGGGCCGGTCGCGCCACCGCGCCCAGCTGATCTTCCACCAGCCGCATGATATCCGCTTCCAGCTGCTTTGCGCCCTCCGCCGTTTCGGCCGCCGCCGGATTCTTCAGCACCGCGAAGGCCATCGCCACCTGGCCCTTGAGCGCATCGGCCACGCCCACCACCGCGCACTCGGCGATGCCGCTGTGGCTGTTGACGGATTCCTCGATCTCGCGCGTGCCCAGGCGGTGGCCGGCGACGTTGATGACGTCGTCGGTGCGCCCCAGGATGAACCAGTACCCGTCCGCGTCGACCAGCCCCCAGTCGAAGGTGGAATACACCTGGCGGCCGGGAATCGAGGTGAAGTAGGTCTGCACGAAGCGCTCGTCGTCGCCCCAGATGGTGGACATGGCGCCCGGCGGCAGCGGCGGCACGATGGCCACCACGCCCTTCTGGTCCGGCCCCAGATCCTCGCCGCTGGACTCGCTGACGATGCGCGCGTCAAAACCGTAGACCGGGAACGACGGACTGCCGAAACGGGTCGGCACGTTTTCGACGCCAGGCTGGGCCGACAGGATCGGCCAGCCGGACTCGGTCTGCCAGTAGTTGTCGATGATGGGCTTGCCCAGCCCTTCCGAGATCCAGTGCGCGGTCGGCTCGTCCAGCGGCTCGCCGGCCAGATACACCGCCCGCAGCGTGGACAGATCATGCTTCCTGAGCAGGGCCGGATCCTGGCGCTTGAGCACCCGCACCGCCGTCGGCGCCGAAAACAGCGTGTTGACGCCGAACTGCTCCACCAGCTTCCACAGGATGGCGCCGTCCGGGCGCACCGGCGTGCCCTCGTACAGCACCGTGGCCTGCCCGCCGATCAGCGGGCCATACACAATATAGGAGTGCCCCACCACCCAGCCGATGTCGCTGGTGCAGAAGAACGTGTCGCCGGCCTTGCCGTTGAACAGGTATTCCATCGACGAGGCCAGCGCCACCGCGTAGCCGCCGGTGTCGCGCTGCACGCCCTTGGGCTTGCCGGTGGTGCCGGACGTGTACAGGATGTAGCTGGGCTCGGACGACTCCAGCCACGTCACCGGCACGTGGACGCCGCGCTGCGCCGCGCGCAGGGTGGCGTAGTCCAGGTCGCGGCCGGCCACCGGCTCGAAGGGCGCCAGGCCGCGGTCGAACACCACCACCGAGGCCGGCGGCGTCTTGCACAGCGCCAGCGCCCGGTCCAGCAGCGGCTTGTAGGGCACCACCTTGCCGCCACGCGAACCGCCGTCGGTGCACACCACCACCTTGGGCGCGGCATCGTCGATGCGCTGCGCCAGGTTGACCGAGGCGAAGCCGCCGAACACCACCGAATGCACCGCGCCGATGCGGGCGCAGGCCAGCATGGTGAAGACCGCCTCGGGCACCATCGGCATGTACAGCAGCACCCGGTCACCGCGCCCCACACCCAGGTCCTGCAGCATGGCGGCGGCCGCGTTCACCTCGTCATAGACGTCCTGGCGGGTGTAGACGCGTTCGCGTTCGACTTCGGTCGATACCCAGATCAGGGCCGGCTTGTCGGCCTGGGTCGGCAACCAGCGGTCCACGGCGTTGTAACAGAGGTTGGTCCTGCCGCCCACGAACCACTTGGCGAAGGGCGGCCGGGAAAAATCCAGGACCGATTCGAACGGCGTCTCCCAGTGCACCCGGCCGGCCTGCTCGCGCCAGAAGGCATCGCGGTCATGCACCGAGCGGTAATGGAAATCCCTGGTTTTTTGCATTTTTGTCTCCTGTTATTGTGCATACGCCTTAAGGCTGATTGCTTTCTTTTTGAATCCTTCGGTCATTCTGGTGGGCAAACCTTGCACGAGGCTTGCCGCAGGTCAAAAAATTCTGCCACGCGTCTACGCCGCACGGGCGCCGGGCTGGTTACAGTAACGAACCAGTCTTAAAAGTTTGGTAGAATCCCCGCGAAGTTGTAGACAACATATCTGTTGGTTCGCTGCTTGATTTCCGCTATTCAGGTGTTTTTTAGCGTTTTTGACGCTTTATTACGCCAAATGCGCGAAACAGGACGCAACCATCCCCAGGCGAATGCATCGACACTCCAAAAGCGCGCGACTGAATTCATCCTCTGGCCAGGCAAACCGCGGTCTGCGTTTGCTGGCGCTGGCGGCGTGCGTCGCGGGTCTGGCGGGTTGTGCCAACACCTCTCAAAAGTCCACCGCCTATACGTCCGAGATCGATCCCTACGAGACGGAATGGGTCGCCACCGCCGATGATCCCATCGGCATGCTGGTGGTGCAGAAATTCAAGCGCGAACGCCAGCGCAACCACAGCGAAGTCAGCAGCGACAACGCCATGGTCAGCGAAGCCCTGAACTACCTGGGCATCCGCTACCGCTTCGGCGGCAACTCCCCCGACACCGGTTTCGATTGCAGCGGCCTGGTGGCCTACACCGCCGAACGTTCGCTGGGCCTGAAGCTGCCCCGTAACGCCGCCGAAATCGCGCAGCAAGGCATTTCCGTCGCCAAGAACGAACTCAAGGCCGGCGACCTGGTCTTCTTCAACACCCTGGGCCGCCGCTATTCCCACGTCGGCATCTACCTGGGCGACGACCGCTTCGTGCACTCGCCCAGCGCCGGCGGCGTGGTGCGCGTCGAAAACATGACCATGGCCTACTGGAGCAAGCGCTACAACGGCGCCCGCCGCCTGGACAACGGCCTGGTGGCCAGCGCCCGCGCGGCCAACTGATACCTCGCAGTGTGACGCGCCGGCCGCGGCGCGGCCATCCTCCAAACGGCGCGACAGGCGCGCGCCATTCGGCACAGACAGCAAAACGCCGCCGGACTTTCCAGTCCGGCGGCGTTTTTCATTCCTCTTCGCGGCCTTGGGCCGCAGGCCTTTTCGGCCTCCCCAGTTGTCAGTGTTGGTGGCGGCGTGGCACGGCGGTGTCAGTGGACCGCGGCGCCCCGGCTGCACAGGCCGCATTGCTGCAGGGCCTGCTGCATGCTGCACACCGAACGGCGACAAGCCACGACACGGATGCCACCGCGCTGCGCCGCGTTGCGGAAGGTCTTCATGACGTTGTGGCCCAGGAAATCGGTCAGCAGGATGACCAGCTGGGTGCCCGAGGGCAGTTGCAACGTCTTCTTCTGATGCGAGGGATCGCGGCCACTGATGTGGTGCGTGATCGAAATGTTGTGTCCTTTAAGCAGATCCGGAATGTTGCCGAGCCTGTCGGCGCCCACTACCACTGCACTCAATCCTGCCGTCATGTTTAACCTCACTGGGTCGTTGAGACTGGATGTAATGATAATGATTCCTATTTTTTAGTCAACTCAAATGAGATCAGTTCTTATTTAATATTTTTTATGAGCTTATGGAAAGGGATAGCGAGACCCGCTGTCCACGCCCTTCCCCGCCCCCGCGCTTTCCAAAAAAAAGCGGCTCCCCGCCAGGGGAACCGCTACTTTTCATCCGACTTGGGCGGCGCTCATCATGGCCGGCCTACTTCGGCGTTCCCTGCACGGCCTCGGTCACGACCGCGCGCGTCAGGGACGGCGCCAGCATTTCCAGGAACGTGTAGACATAGTCGCGCAGGAACACCCCGGCCTTCACGCCGACGCGGGTGGTGTGCGTGCCGAACAGGTGTCCCACCGGCAGGCCCACCAGGCTCGAATCGCGCCGCGGGTCATAGGCCACGCCGGCGATGATGCCGATGCCCAGGCCGACGTCGACGTAGGTCTTGATCACGTCGGCGTCGATGGCTTCCAGGACGATGTCCGGATGGATGCCCTGGTTGGCGAAGACCTCGTCGATCGTGCTGCGGCCGGTGAAGGCGCGGTCATAGGTGACGATAGGGTATTCCGCCAATTGCGCCAGCGACAGGCGCTTGGCGGCGCTGGAGGTCAGCTCGGCCAGAGGATGATCGGGCCGCACCACCACGGTGTGTTCCCAGGCATACACGGGCAGCGTCGCCAGGCCAGGCGTCAGGGCCAGCGACTCGGTCGCCAGCGCCAGGTCGGCCTGCTCGTGCAGCACCATTTCGGCCAGCTGCGCGGGGCTGCCTTCGGCCAGCGACAGGTGCACCTTGGGGAATTGCTTGCGGAACGCCGGAATCACGCGCGGCAGCAGGTAGCGCGCCTGGGTGTGGGTGCAAGCGATCACCAGGCCGCCTTCGTCGCGGCGGGCGAATTCGTCGCTGACCTTCTTGAGGTTGTCGACTTCGCGCATGATGCGGTCGATCACCTGCGACACGGCCAGGCCGGGCTTGGTCAGGCCCTTGATGCGTTTGCCATGGCGTTCGAAGATCTTGATCCCGAGTTCGTCCTCGAACTCGATGATGGCCTTGGACACGCCCGGCTGGGAGGTATAGAGCATCCGGGCGGCTTCGGTCAGGTTGAAGTCGCGCCGGATGGTTTCGCGCACGAAACGAAATTGCTGCAGGTTCATGAATTGGCCCCTGATAGACGGGCCAATTATAAGTAATAAGGACGCCTTGTTATATGACTTATTTGTATAAGCTTAGGACAAGGCGTCCCTCTTTCAGCGCATCGAGATCGTGGTGTTCACGGTCTTGGCATGGGCCGACCAGCGCGCCGTGACGGTCTTGGTCTGCGTCCAGAACTGCACCGCCTGCTTGCCGTTGGGGCCCAGGTCGCCCAGCTTGGAGCCGCGCGAACCGGTGAAGCTGAACCACGCCACCGGCACCGGGATCGGCACGTTGATGCCGACCTGGCCGACGTCGATGTTGTTCTGGAAGTAGCGCGCCGCGCCGCCGTCCTGCGTGAACAGGGCGACGCCGTTGCCGTTGGGGTTGCGATTGATGAACGCCACCGCCTCTTCCAGCGTTTCCGCGCCCACCACGCACAGCACCGGGCCGAAGATTTCCTCGGTGTAGATGGTCATGTTCTCGGTCACGCCGTCGAACACGGTCGGGCCGACGAAGTTGCCCTGCTCGAAGCCGGAGACCTTCAGGTTGCGGCCGTCCAGCAGCAGCTTGGCGCCTTCGTCCACGCCCTTCTGGATCAGGCTTTCGACGCGCTTCTTGGCGTTCGGCGAGACCAGCGGGCCCAGGTCGGCGGCGCGGTCCATGCCCGAGTTGACCTTGAGCTTCTTGGCGCGCTCGACGAAGTCGGGCAGCCAGTTGCGGGCCTCGCCCACCAGCACGGCCACCGACGAGGCCATGCAGCGCTGGCCGGCGGCGCCAAAGGCGGCGCCCAGCAGCTGGTTCAGCGCGACTTCCGGATCGGCATCCGGCAGGATCACGCAGTGGTTCTTGGCGCCCATCATCGACTGGCAGCGCTTGCCGGCGGCCGAAGCGCGGTTGTAGATCTCGGTGCCGACGCGGGTCGAACCGATGAACGACACCGCCTTGATGTCGGGATGCTCGCACAGGCCATTGGCCGTGTCCGGGCCGCCATGCACCACGTTCAGCACGCCCGGCGGCAGGCCGGCTTCCAGCGCCAGCTGGGCCAGGAACAGCGACGAGGTCGGATCCTGCTCGGACGGCTTGAGCACGAAGGTATTGCCGCAGGCCACCGCGATCGGGAACATGAAGCACGGCAGCATCACCGGGAAGTTGAACGCGGTGATGCCCGCGCACACGCCCAGCGGCTGGATCAGGGTGTAGACGTCGATGCCGGAGGCGGCGTTCTCGGCGTATTCGCCCAGCTGCAGGTTGGCGATCGAGCAGGCGTGCTCGACCACTTCCAGGCCGCGGCCGACTTCGCCCTCGGCATCCGGCAGGGTCTTGCCATGCTCGCGGGTGATCATCTCGGCCAGCTTGCCGGTGTTGGCGCGCAGCAGTTCCTGGAACTTCAGCATGACGCGCATGCGCGCGCCCTGGCCGCTGTTGCGCCAGGTCTTGAAGGCTTCCTTGGAATTGGCGATGGCCTCGTCCAGTTCGTCGCGCGTGGCGAACGGCACCTTGGCCACGACCTCCTGGGTGGCGGGGTTGATCACGTCGCGCCATTCGGTGGTCTTGGACTGCACGAGCTTGCCGCCGATCAATAGCGGAACGCGGGGGACTTCACTCATTTGATGCTCCTCACACTGCATAGTCGATGCGGATGGAATCCGCGTTCTTGGATCTCGCGCGCACGCCGCCGGACTGGCCCGGCGGCGCGCCGCGCCTTACTTCTGCACCAGCGGGCAGGCCGAATCGGCCAGCGGCTGGAAGGCCTCGGCCGCCGGGATGGTGGCCACCAGCTTGGAATAGTCCCAGCCGCCCTTGGACTCGGCCGGCTTCTTCACTTCGTACAGGTACATGTCGTGGATCACGCGGCCATCGGGCCGGATCGAGGCGTTGCGCATGATCGGATCCTTGATCGGCAGCGCGCGCATCTTGTCGGCCACCACCTTGCCGTCGGTGCTGCCCGAGGCCGCCACCGAGCGCAGGTAGTGCAGCACGCTCGAATACACGCCGGCCTGCGTCATGGTCGGTTTCAGGCCGCGGAAGGCCTTCTCGAAGCGCGTCGACCACTGGCGCGTGGCGTCGTCGTAATCCCAGTAGAAGCCGTCCACGTACGACAGGCCCTGGGCGCTTTCCAGCCCCAGCGCGCGCAGGTCGGACAGGAAGATCAGCAGCGACACCAGGCGCTGGCCGCCGGCCACGATGCCGAACTCGCGCGCCTGCTTGACCGCATTGACCGTGTCCTGGCCGCCGTTGGCCAGCGCCACCACCTGGGCCTTGGAGCTTTGCGCCTGCAGCAGGTACGAGGCGAAGTCCGGCGCGTTGAGCGGATGACGCACGCTGCCGGCGACGGTGCCGCCCAGCGCCTTGACCGCCTTGGCCGTGTCGGCCTCGAGCGAGTGGCCGAAGGCGTAGTCGACGGTGATGAAGTACCAGGACTTGCCGCCCGCCTTGACCGTGGCCTTGGCGCCGCCGGCGGACTGCGAATAGGTGTCGAACATCCAGTGGAAGCCAACTGGCGAGCATTCCTTGTTGGTCAGCGCCGTGGTGGCCGGGCCCGAGAACATCACGACCTTGTTCTTTTCGCGCGCGATGCCCTGCACCGCCAGCGCCACCGCGGAATTGGTCAGGTCGGCGATGGCGGTGACGCCGTCGCGGTCGAACCATTCGCGCGCCTTGGCCGCGCCCACGTCGGCCTTGTTCTGGTTGTCGGCCGACACCAGCTCGATCTTCATGCCCTTGCACTCGGCCGCCAGGCAATCGTCGATGGCCAATTGCGCCGCCGCCACCGAACCGGGTCCGCCCATGCCGGCATAGGTGCCCGACATGTCCGTCAGGATGCCGATCTTCACTGGCGGTTTATCCGCCGCGTACGCCTGACCCAACAGTGCTGCGCCCAGACACAAGCCTGCGGCCAGCCCGCGTGCGTGCAATTCCATGGATTTGTCTCCTGAGTGTTATGCGTTATGGCGCCGTCTTCGCGGCCCGCGGCTCCCGGAGCATTCCCCCCAGGGCTGCCGACCCAGTGTAGATGTGTGAAAATCAACAAGCAACACCAGAAATGCACATTCCTTGTGCATCAATGCACAAGCCTGTCAGGAGCGAAAAACGTGCTGGATTGGGACAGTCTGCGGTATTTCCTGGAGGTCGCGCGGACCCAGCGGGTCAGCGCCGCGGCGCGCAAGCTCGGGGTCGAGCACACCACCGTGTCGCGCCGCATCCGCGCGCTGGAAAGCGAGCTGGACACCCTGCTGTTCGAGAAATCGCGCAGCGCCGGCTTCGTCCTGACCGAAGACGGCCAGCGCCTGTTCGTGCACGCGGAGCAGATGGAGAGCACGGTGCACAGCGCCCGCGAGACGCTGTCCGGGATCGGCCAGGCCCTGTCCGGCCACCTGCGCATCGGCGCCACCGAGGGCTTCGGCAGCTACGTGCTGACGCCGCTGGCGGCCGACTTCCAGCGGCGCTATCCGCACATCACGCTGGACATCCTGCCGGTGCCGCGCTTCGTCAGCCTGTCCAAGCGCGAGGCCGATCTGGCCATCACGATCGAACGCCCCCAGCGCGGGCCCTACGTGTGCAGCAAGCTGTGCGACTACACGCTGCGCCTGTACGGCACGCCCGAGTACCTGGCGCGCCATCCGCCGATCCGCGGCCGCGCCGACCTGGCCGGCCACAGCTTCATCGGCTATGTCGACGAATTGCTGTTCAGCGAGCGCCTGCGCTACCTGGAAGACCTGCTGCCGGCCAGCCGGGTGGTGTTGCGCAGCACCAGCGTGGTGGCGCAATACCATGCCGCGCTGCAGGGCCAGTCGCTGGCCATCCTGCCCTGCTTCATCGCGGCGCAGGACCCTCGGCTCAAGCCGGTGCTGGAAAAGGAAGTGGAGATCACGCGCTCGTTCTGGATGTATTGCCACGAGGACCTGCGCAAGCTCAAGCGCGTGACGGTGCTGTGGGAGTTCATCCGCAAGTCGGTGCTGAAGAATGCCGACCTGCTGGCCGGCAAGCGCGGGACGATGAAATACCTGCCCTGAAGCCGGCGGCGGCGGCGCGGATCAGGCGCGCCGACTGCCGCGCCCCGCAGCGGGCGCCGGGGCTGGCGCCCGCCCGGCATGCCGCCGCGCCCCCGGGTCGGGGCGCTAGCTGTTCTTGGGCGCCTTGACGCGCAAGCGGCGCATCAACAGGAAGGCCGTGAAGGCGGCCACCACGAGGTGGATCGCCACGGTGCCCACGCCGAAACTGAGCTTGCCGTTGGAAATCCAGGCGCGCGACAGGTTGATCAGGTTCATGTACAGCAGGCCCACCAGGCCGGCGATCAGCAGGTCGCCGGAACGGCCCAGGCGCGGGTTCACGGCGCCCAGCGGGATCGCCAGCAACGCCAGGTTCAGCGCGGCCAGCGGCAGCGAAATGCGCCACATCACCTGCGACCAGCTGCTGGTGGTGTTGTCGGCCATCAGCTGCGGCGTGGTGCGCGCCTTGGCCGAGCGTTCGGCGGCGGCGCGCGCGGAGGCGACCGGGTCGTCGCCGCCCTTGCTTTCCAGGCGCAGGCCGTATTTCTCGAAGTGCACCAGGCGGATCTCGGGCGTGCCCGGCTTCAGGTCGTAGCGATGGCCCTCGCCCAGCACCAGGAAGCGGTCGCCGTTGGGCAGGGTTTCGCTGTGGGCGCTGCTGGCGGTCAGGACGCTGAGCCATTCCGGGCCGGTTTCGCGCGCGAACACGTTGCCCAGTTCATCGGTCGGCTTGGCCGGATCCTCGGCGAAGAACACGCGGTTGCCGCCCGCCGATTCCGCGAACTGGCCCGCCGTGACCTTGGACAGGTCCGAGCGCTGCTCGAAGCGTTCGTGGTATTCGCCGATCTGGCGATAGGCCCAGGGCGCGGCCACCAGCGTCAGGCCGGCCACCGCGATGGCCACCGGAATGGCGACGCGCAGCACCGGCTTGAGCCAGTCCGCCAGCGACAGGCCGCTGGCGAACCAGACCACCATCTCGGATTCCCGGTAGTTGCGCGTGACCGTGGTGAGCACCGCGATGAAGACCGAGACGGCCAGGATGGTCGGCAGCGCCGTGATGGTGGACAGCGCGGCCAGCACGAGCACGACGTCCGCCCCGATGTTGCCGCCCGCCGCCTCACCGAGCAGGCGCACCAGCAGCACGCTGAGCCATACGATGAGCAACGTGGAAAAGACAACGCCAGCGTGACTGGTGATCTCGCTGACGACAGAGCGTTTGAATAGAGACATGGGAGAATATGCGGGATAATCGACCGCATCATACAGACGCACACGGGAAACCCTCATGGAATTTAGCACACAGACCACTGCTTCCCTGCACCAGATCAAGACCGCCGCCCTGGCGGTCGGGGTCTTCGCCGACGGCGTGTTGAGCCCCGCCGCCGACCTGATCGACCGCGCCGCCAACGGCGCCGTGCGCGCCGTCACCAAAACCGAATTCCGCGGCCGCGCCGGCAGCACCCTGGTGCTGCGCTCGCTGCCGGGCGTGTCGGCCCAGCGCGTGGTCCTGGTGGGCCTGGGCAAGCAGGACGAATACTCGGCCCGCGCCCACGCCTCGGCCGAACAGGCCTTCGCCGCCGCCTGCGTCTCGGCCCAGCTGACAGAAGGGGTCTCGACCCTGGCCGCCAACCCGATCGCCGACGTGGCCCTGATCGCCCGCGCCCGCAGCGCCGCCATCGCGGCCGGCAGCGCCACCTATCACTACGACGCCAGCTTCGGCAAACCCGACCGCGACGCCCGCCCCAAGCTCAAGAAGATCGTCCAGATCGTCGAGCGCGCCGACGCCGCCCAGGCCCAGAAAGGCCTGCGCGAAGGCGCCGCCATCGCCAACGGCATGGAACTGACCCGCACCCTGGGCAACCTGCCGGGCAACATCTGCACCCCGACCTACCTGGGCGACACCGCCAAGCGCCTGGCGCGCGAATATAAGTCGCTCAAGGTCGAAGTCATGGACCGCAAGCAGGTCGAGGCCCTCGGCATGGGCTCGTTCCTGTCGGTGGCGCGCGGCTCCGAGGAAGCGCTGCGCTTCATCGTCCTGCGCCATGCCGGCAAGCCCGCCAAGAAGGGCGCCAAGGCGTCCGACGGCCCCATCGTGCTGGTCGGCAAGGGCATCACCTTCGACGCCGGCGGCATCTCGCTCAAGCCCGCCGCCACCATGGACGAAATGAAGTACGACATGTGCGGCGCCGCCAGCGTGCTCGGTTCGTTCCGCGCCCTGGCCGAACTGGAACTGCCGCTGGACGTGATCGGCCTGATCCCGGCCTGCGAAAACCTGCCGAGCGGCAAGGCCAACAAGCCGGGCGACGTGGTCACCAGCATGGCCGGCCTGACCATCGAGATCCTCAACACCGACGCCGAAGGCCGCCTGGTGCTGTGCGACGCGCTGACCTACGCCGAACGCTTCAAGCCCTCCGCCGTCATCGACATCGCCACCCTGACCGGCGCCTGCGTGGTGGCCCTGGGCCACGTCAACACCGGCCTGTTCAGCAAGGACGACGCGCTCGCCGAGGCCCTGTCGGCCGCCGGCCGCCAGGCCCTGGACACCGCCTGGCGCATGCCGATGGACGACGCCTACCAGGACCAGCTCAAGTCCAACTTCGCCGACCTGGCCAACATCGGCGGCCCCCCGGCCGGCGCCGTCACGGCCGCCTGCTTCCTGTCGCGTTTCACCAAGTCGTACCGCTGGGCCCACCTGGACATCGCCGGCACCGCCTGGAAGAGCGGCAAGGACAAGGGCGCCACCGGCCGTCCCGTGCCGCTGCTGATGCAGTTCCTGCTGGACCAGGCTTGAGCGGCCGTCCACGGATCCCGGCATGACCCGCATCGACTTCGCCTTTGGCGCGCCCGACCGCTTGCGCATGGCCTGCCAGGTCGTGCGCAAGCGCTATCTGGCGGGCCAGCGGCTGGTGGTGTATTGCCGCGAGGGCTCGCGCCTGGCGCAGTTCGACCGCATGCTGTGGGCCTTCGACGACACCTCGTTCGTGCCGCATGTGCTGGCCAATGATCCGCTGGCGGCCGAGACGCCCGTCGTCCTGACCGCCGGCGATCCGCAGCAGGCGGCGCAAGCCGCCGGCGACGGCCCTTCGCCCTGGCTGCTCAATCTCGACGACGACTGCCCGCCGGGCTTCGAGGCCTTCGAGCGGCTGCTCGAGATCGTCTCGGACGATCCCGACGACAAGCAGGCCGCGCGCCAGCGCTGGCGCGTCTATCAGGGCGCCGGCCACACGCCGCAAAGCCACGACCTGAGCCAACGGCAGCCGGGCGCCTGACCGCCCTCCCCGCCTCCCGCGCCGCCCCAGGCGGCGCCATCTCGACCCTCGGGAGCCCCCATGCCCCACCGCCCCTCCGACCCCGGCATCCCCACCCTGACCCAGCGGGCCGAACCCACCCTGTCGCCGTCCACGCCGCCGCCGGACGCCCCGCTGCTGACCGAGGTGGCGCCCGAGCGCGCATCCGCCCATGACGGCGACGCCTTCCCGCTGCTGACCGACGTGGCCCGGCATGACGACGCCTTTCCGTTGCTGACGGATGTCGCCCGGGATGACGACGCCTTCCCGTTACTGACCGACGTCGCCCGGGATGACGATGCCCTCCCGCTGCTGACCGACGTCGCCCGGGATGACGATGCCCTCCCGCTGCTGACCGACGTCGCCCGGGATGACGATGCCTTCCCGTTGCTGACGGATGTCGCCCAGGACGGCGCCGACGCGTCGCGTTCGGCTGAAGCGGCCGATACGCCCGCCCTGCCGCCCCCCGCCGCGGTGGTCGCGCCCGCCGCCCCGGCCACGGCATCGCCAGAGGCCTCGGTGCTGGCCGCCCGCCTGCAGGCGGAAGTCGAACAGGTCATGCGCCAGGCCCTGGCCGACGCCATCGAACAGATCCAGGCCCGCATGGACGAGGAACTGCCGCGTATCGTGGCGCGGGTGATGCAGGACGTCAGGCCCGGTTGAAATCGGCATGACCATCCCCATAATGGGGTCATGCCTGCCCACCCTGCGCGCTAATTCTTCCGAAAACTGGATTCTTCAGGGAACTGTAAGGTATCCTTGGCATCTAAGCCTTCTAGGCAAATCAATTTCTGCCGTACACAGGAGTCCTCCATGAACGAATATCGTCCGTCCCCCTTTAACCGTTCCGGCACCCTCGCCGGCGCGCCGGGCGAGGTCGTGCGCAACAAAGTCCTGCGCAACACCTATTGGCTCCTGGCCCTCTCGCTGATCCCGACCGTGCTGGGCGCGGCCGTCGGCCTGTACACCGGCATCAACCGCGTCATGGGCGCCAGCCCGGGCCTGTCCGCCATCGTGTTCCTGGTGGGCGCCTTCGGCATGATGTTCGCCATCGAGAAGAACAAGAACAACTCGCTGGGCGTGGTCCTGCTGCTCGCCTTCACGTTCTTCATGGGCGTGATGCTGTCGCGCCTGCTCGGCTTCGTGATGGGCTTCAGCAACGGCTCGCAACTGGTCATGACGGCCTTCGGCGGCACGGCGATCGTGTTCGGCACCATGGCCACGCTGGCCACCACCATCAAGCGCGACCTGTCCGGCCTGCAGAAATTCCTGTTCATCGGCGCGGTCGTGATCCTGGTGGCGGCCCTGGCCAACATCTTCCTGCAGCTGCCCGCGCTGATGCTCACCATCTCGGTGCTGGCCATCGTGATCTTCTCGGCGTTCATGCTGGTCGACCTGCAGCGCGTCGTGAACGGCGGCGAGACCAACTACGTGTCCGCCACGCTGGCCATCTACCTGGACGTCTACAACGTCTTCTCGAACCTGCTGATGCTGCTGGGCATCTTCGGCGGCAACCGCGAGTAAACGCGCTGCCGTGACAGTCGCAAGGGCCTGCATGAACAATGCAGGCCCTTTTTCATTGGAGCGAGCCATGCCTGATCGCCGTCGATTCCTGCAGGCCGCCGCCTGCGCGCCGCTGCTGGCCCAGTCGTGGACGGCAAGCGCCCTGAGCCCCCGGCAGCCGATGCTGGCCCGCCCGATCGGGTCCACCGGCGACATGCTGCCGGTGATCGGCCTGGGCACCGCCGACACCTTCAATGTGTCGCCCTCGGACGCGGCCGCCATGGCACCGCTGGCGCAGGTCGTGGACGCCCTGCTGGAGGCGCGCGGCTCGCTCATCGACACCGCCCCCAGCTACGGACAGGCCGAGGCCGTCACCGGCGCGCTGCTGGCGCGCGAGCCGGACCGGCGTCCGCTGGTGTTCCTGGCCACCAAGATCAACACCCAGGGCCACGACGCGGCCCGGCGCCAGATCGAGAACTCGCTGCGCGCGCTGCGCACGCAGAAGCTCGATCTGATCCAGGTCCACAACCTGATCGACACCCGCAACCAGCTGGCGCTGCTGCGCGAACTCAAGCAGCAGGGCGTGACGCGCTACCTCGGCATCACGCACTACACCGACGCCGCCCATGACGAACTGACCGAGCTGGTCGAAAAGGAAAAGCCCGACTTCCTGCAGATCAATCTGTCGGTAGGCGCGCGCAATGCCGAAAAGCGCCTGCTGCCGGCCTGCCAGGCCAATGGCGTCGCGGTGCTGATCAACCGCCCGTTCCAGGACGGCGCGCTGTTCCGCCAGGTCCGGGACCGGCCGCTGCCGGACCTGGCCGGTGAAATCGGCTGCACCTCGTGGGCACAGTTGTTCCTGAAATTCATCATCGGCCATCCGGCCGTGACCGCCGTCATCCCCGCCACCTCCAAGCCGGCCAACATGGCGGACAACGCGCGGGCCGGCTTCGGGCCGCAACCGGACGCGGCGCTGCGCGAACGCATCGCGGCCCTGCTGGGCTGACGCCATGCGCGCCGCCGGCTCCTGGCGCCAGCGGGCGGCGCAAGCGCTGGGGATCCAGCCCGGCGAGGTGGCGGCGGGCGCCTGCGGCTTCGCCTTCTTCTTTTTCCTGTTCTGCGGCTATTTCATGCTGCGGCCGATCCGTGAGACCCTGGGCATCCAGGCCGGCGTCGACCAGCTGCAATGGCTGTTCACGGCCACCTTCCTGGCCATGCTGGCGGTGGTGCCGCTGTTCGGCTGGCTGTCGGCCCGGGTGCCGCGCGCCACGCTGGTGACCTGGGCCTACGCGGTGTTCGCCATCACCATGGCCGGCTACGCGGCGCTGTTCCACTGGCAACCCGATGGCGTCTGGGCCGCGCGCAGCTTCTACGTGTGGCTGTCGGTCTTCAACCTGTTCGTGGTCTCGCTCGGCTGGAGCCTGATGGCCGACGTCTTCCGCATGGAGTCGGCCAAGCGCCTGTTCGCCTTCATCGCCGCCGGCGCCAGCGCCGGGGGACTGTGCGGTCCCCTGCTGGGCGGCCTGCTGGCGGGCACGCTCGGCGCGGCGGGCCTGCTGCTGTTGTCGGCGCTGCTGCTGACGGCGACGCTGCCGCTCAAGCGCTGGCTGCTGCGCTGGCGCGCCGCGACCCGCCCCGAGGCCGAGACCGCCGAACTGGCGCGCCCGATCCCGGGCGCCATGCTGGCGGGACTGTCACGGGTGTTCCAGTCGCCCTACCTGCTGGGCATCGCCGTGCTGGTGCTGCTGCTGGCCACGCTCAGCACCTTCCTGTACATGGAGCAGGCGCGGCTGGTGGCCGAGACCTTCCCGGACAGGGCGCAGCGCATCCGCGTCTTCGCCACGCTGGACTTCATCGTGCAGGCCCTGGCGTTGCTGTCGCAGCTGTTCCTCACCGGCCGCGTCGCCGCCTGGCTGGGCGTGCGCTTCCTGATGGCGGCGGTGCCGCTGGCGATGGCGCTGGCGTTCCTGGCGCTGGCGGCCTACCCGGTGTTCGCGGTGCTGGCCGTGGCCATGATCCTGCGGCGCGCCGGCGAGTACGCCCTGGTCAAGCCGGGACGCGAGATGCTGTTCACCGCGGTCCCGGCCGAAGACAAGTACAAGACCAAGAACGTCATCGACACGGTGGTCTATCGCGCCGGCGACGCGGCCAGCGGCTGGGTCAAGGCCGGGGTCGATGCGCTGGGCCACGGCGTGGCGCTGATCGCCCTGCTGGGCGCGCTGTGCGCGCTGGCCGCAGCGGCGCTCGGCTACGGCCTGGGACGCAAGGCCGACCGGCAGCCGCCGTCCCAACCTTAGATTTCACCGAACAACCATCTTAGAAAGCCAAACGGATTCCCGGCGCGGCCGCCGCACAATAGCGCAGCCCTCAACGTTCCGGGAACCGTCATGAAACGCGCCGCCAGCCTTGCCGCCCTGTTGCTTTGCCTGACCGCGCAGCCCGCGCTGGCCGAATACCCGGAACGGCCGATCACGATGATCGTGCCGGCCGCCGCCGGCGGCAACGCCGACATCACCGCCCGTCTCGTCGGCCAGGAAATGAGCCGCGTGCTGGGCCAGCCGGTGGTGATCGAAAACCGCGTCGGCGCCGGCGGCCGCATCGGCACCCAGGCGCTGGTGCGCGCCGCGGCCGACGGCTACACCATCGGCTATGCCCACGTCGGCACGCTGGTGCTGCATCGCTACCTCTTCAAGCAGCAGCTCTATGACCTGGACCGCGACATCACGCCGATCGGGCTGGTGGCCGAAACGCCCAACGTCATCGTCGTCAACGCCGCCTCGCCGTATCGCGATCTCAAGAGCTTCATCGACGCCAGCCGCGCCCAGCCCGACCGCCTGACCATGACGTCGGCCGATCCCGGCACCACCAGCGAAGTCGGCGTCAAGCTGTTCATCGCCCAGACCGGCGCGGCGGTGCGGCAGATTCCCTACAAAGCCACGGCCGCGCAACTGGCCGACCTGCTGGGCGGCCACGTCGATTCGATGATGGAGAACCTGCCGCCCCTGATCGGCAACCTGAAGGATGGCCGCCTGCGTGCGCTGGCGGTCACCACCAAGGCCCGCGCGGCCTCCAACCCCGACGTGCCGACGGTGGCCGAGCAAGGCTACCCCGACTACGAACAATCGGCCTGGAGCGCATTGGTGGCGCCGGCCGGCACGCCGCCCGCCGTCATCGCGCGACTGAACGCGGCGATGAATGCCGCGCTGCGCGCGGAGCCCGTCGCCCGCGAACTGCGCAGCCGCTCCCAGGAGCCGCTCGGCGGCACGCCCGCCGACGTCAAGACCCAGATTCAGAAGGAACTGCCCAAATGGGAACACCTCATCAAGGCCGCCGGCACCACGCTGGATTGACGCCCCATCGCCCGCAACCGGAAGGCACGCCATGATCAAGGTGAGCCGCGAAGACTTCACCTGCGCCGCGGCGACCAACGCCTCGGCCTACCGGCGCGTCACCATCCCGGTATTGAAGATCGAGGCCGGCCCCGGGCCGGCCGTGGCACTGATGGCCGGCGTGCATGGCGACGAATGGGAAGGCCAGGCGGCCATCCTGCAGCTCTGGCAACTGCTGCCGGGCGTCCTGCAGCGCGGCACGGTCTACCTGCTGCCCGCCGCCAACGCCGAGGCCTCGCTGGCCGGCACGCGCCTGTCGCCTTCCGACGGCGGCAACCTGAACCGCGCCTTCCTCGGCGCGCCGGCGCGCGGCTATACCGAGAGCGTGGCCGCCGCCCTGGAGGTCCGGCTGCTGCCGCGCATCCAGGCGCTGGTGGACGTCCACAGCGGCGGCGCGTCGCTGCGCTACCTGCCGTCCTCGGTCATCACCCGCTATGGCGACGACGCCTATGATGCACGGCTGCCGGCCCTGGCCCGCGCCTTCGGCATGCCGCATTGCGTGTTCTTCCGCGGCGGCGAATCCGGCTCGATGCCGGCCGCCGCCAGCCGCCTGGGCGTGTTGCGCCTGAGCGCGGAAATCGGCGGCGGCGGCGAGACCTCGCGCGCGCTGGTGGAACGCTGCCGCGACGGCCTGCTCGGCTGCCTCGCCGAGCTGGGCCTGCTGGCCGCCG
>NZ_CADIJR010000042.1 GCF_902859645.1 Achromobacter insuavis
GGCGGCGCTGGCCTGGCGGCTGGCGGCGTCGATGATGCGGGCCGCGCCCACCAGGGCGTCGCGGCGGATGTCCATGGGCGTGGTGCCGGCGTGGTCGGGCTGGCCTTCGACGGTGATCAGCACGCGGCGGATGCCGACGATGTTGGTGACCACGCCGATGGGCAGCTGGCGGCTTTCCAGCACGGGGCCTTGCTCGATGTGCAGTTCGACGAAGGCGGCGGTGCCGTCGGGGCCACGCAAGGGCTGGCCCAGCGCGGTCGGATCGCCGCCGATGCGGGCGATGCCCTGCGCCAGCGTCTCGCCGTCGGCGTTGCGGGCGGCCAGCATGTCGGCGCTGAGCTGGCCGCTCAGGGCGCGGCTGCCGACGCAGGAGATGCCGTAGTCGCTGGGTTCTTCGGACAGGAAGTCGATGACTTCGAACGGATGCTCCAGTTCGATGCCGTGTTCCCGCATCGTGTGGGCGACCTCGATGCCGGCCAGCACGCCGATGATGCCGTCGAAGCGGCCGCCGCTCATGACGGTGTCGCAGTGCGAGCCGGTGGCGATGGGCTTGCGCTGCGGGTTGCGGCCGGCGCGGGTGCCGATCAGGTTGCCGCCGGCGTCCAGGCGCGTGGCCAGGCCGGCGGCCTCGAATTCACCGCGCAGCCAGTCGCGCGCTTCGAGGAACAGCGGCGAAAAGGCGCGGCGGGTCCAGGGCTGGTCGGGCAGGGTGTAGCGCGACAGGGTCTCGACACGCGACCACAGGCGTTCGGCGTTCAACAGGGGAAAAACGGGCAAGGCGGTGGGCATGGAAGTTCCAGGAAATGCATCGGCGATTATGGCATGTGGGACACGCGCCGCCCGACCAGGCCCAGCGGCGCGCGCCGGGCCCAGCGTTGCATCATCAGCACCGCCACCACCGCCAGGCCGATCGCCAGCCCGCTCCAGATGCCGACCCCGCGCCAGTCGGCCCGGAACGCCAGCCAGGCGCCGCACGGCAGGCCCACGCCCCAGTAGCCGATGGCCGCGTAGATCATCGGCACGCGCGTGTCGTGCAGGCCGCGCAGCATGCCCGCGCCCAGCACCTGCGCGCCGTCGACGATCTGGAACACCGCCGCCACCGCCAGGTAGCTGACCGCGAAGGCCAGCACCTTGGCATTGGCCGGATCGTGCACGTCCATGAACACCGACACCAGCGCGTACGGCACGGTCAGCATCAGGGCCGCGGCGATCACCATCGAGCCGATGCCCAGGCCGAAGGCGCTCCAGCCGGCGCGCGTCACGCCCGCGCCGTCGCCCGCGCCCTGGGCGTAGCCGACCCGCACCGTGGCCGCCTGCGCCACGCCGTAGGGAATCATGAAGGTCACGCTGGCGATCTGGATGGCGATGGCGTGCGCCGCCAGTTCGGCCTCGCCCAGCCAGCCGATCAGGAAGGCCGCGGCGTTGAAGATGGTGACCTCGAAGGCGGTGGCCACGCCGATCGGCAGGCCCAGTTTCCAGAACGCCTTCAGGCGCGGCCAGTCGGGTTGCAGCAGGTCGCCGAACAGGCGATAGCGGCGGAAGCGCCGGTCGCGCAGCACCACCACGACCATGCCCACGAACAGGCTCAGGCTGGCGACCGCGCTGGCCACGCCCGCGCCGATCAGGCCCAGCGCCGGAAAGCCGAGGTTGCCGAACACCAGCACCCAGTTGCCCAGCACGTTGAACAGGATCGCGCCGACCGCCACGATGAAGGCCCAGCGCGCCTGCTGCAGCGCGGCCACGAACGAACGCAGCACCAGGAACCCCAGGAACGGCGGCATGGCCCAGAGCAGGGCGCGCAGGTACTGGCCGGCCGGCGCCGCCAGTTCGGGCGGCTGGCGCAGCAACAGCAGGATCTGCTCGCCATACCAGAGCGCCAGGCAGCCCGGCACCGACACCAGCGCCGCGGTCCACAGGCCCTGGCGCACGGTGCGGCGCACGTCGCGCACCGAATTGCGGCGCGCGCCTTCGGCCCGCGCCGCCATCGGCGCGGTGGCGCTGACCAGGCCCAGCGCGAAGAAGGCGATGGCCGAATACAGATTGGCGCCCAGCGCGCTCGCGGCCAGCGGCTGCGAACCCAGGTGGCCGATGAACATCACGTCCGTCACCGTCATCGCGATCTGGGCGAGATTGGTCAGCACCAGCGGCAGGCTCAGCAGCAGGGTGGCGACGATTTCACGTTTCCAGGCGGCGCGGCGAAGGGCGGGCATGCGGCTTCTCTTGTGGACGAAGCCCGCATCTTAAACGTCGTTCGGGGTTAACCCGGATATTTCCCCTGGCCCGGGCGGGACATCGCGGCGGCGCGTGCGCGACGGGCGCGTGCGCCGCGCGTCATGTCGCGCGCCAGGCCGGCGGGCGCTTTTCCAGGAAGGCGCTCACGCCTTCCCGCGCTTCGTCCGAGCCGCGCACGGTAGCGATGCGCTCGACCGAATCGGCAATCAGCGCGGCATCCAGCGGCTGGCCGGCGAAATCGCGCACCAGCCGCTTGCTGGCCTGCACCGCCTGCGGGCCGTTGTCGCACAGCGCGCGGCACACGGCCTCGGCTTCGTCCTGCAATTGCGCCGCCGGCGCCACGCCGTGCAGCAGGCCCATGCGGTAGGCCGCCGCGGCGTCGAAGCGCTCGGCGGTCAGGCAATAGCGGTTGGCGGCGCGTTCGCCCAGGGCGCGGATCACGTAGGGGCTGATGGTGGCCGGCAGCAGGCCCAGCCGGGCTTCGGACAGGCAGAACTGCGCGTGGTCGGCGGCGATGGCGACGTCGCAGGCCGCCACCAGGCCCAAGCCGCCGGCGTAGGCGTCGCCGTTGACCGCGGCCACCACCGGCTTGGGGCAGGTCCAGATGACGCGCAACATCTCCGCCAGGCGGGCGGCGTCGGCGCGATTGTCGGCGTCCGTCAGCGTGCCCATCTTGCGCATCCAGTTCAGGTCGCCGCCGGCGCAGAACGCCTTGCCCGCCCCGGTCAGCAGCAGCACCCGCACCGCCGGATCGTCCGCCGCCGCGCGCACCGCGGCGGTCAGGGCCGCGATCAGCGTCTCGTCGAAGGCGTTGCGCAGGTCGGGGCGGTTCAGCGTCAGGTGGGCGATGGGGCCATCGCGGGTCTCCAGCAGCGGACTGTCCGGCGTCATGCGTGTCTCCAGATATTGATTTCAACTCAATTAATAACCCGGACTGATTGAGCGCAGATATAGGGTATTACGCCAAGTCAGGATATTTATCTGGAGGATATTGAGTTATCCTCAAAAAAATAACGATGGAGCGAGACATGAGCCATTTCCCCGACGCCGCCGGCGCCGCGGCGCGCTACGCGTCGGTCTTCCGGCCTGGCCTGTTCGACGGCAAGACCGTCATGGTGACCGGCGGCGGCAGCGGCCTGGGCCGCTGCACCGCGCACGAACTGGCCTCGCTGGGCGCGCGCCTGGCGCTGGTCGGCCGCAAGCCGGAAAAGCTGGAGGCCGCGCGCGATGAACTGGCGCGCATCTACCCCGAGGCCGCCGACCGCATCACGCTGCACGCCTGCGACATCCGCGGCGAAACCGGCGTGCGCGGCGCGGTGGCCGACGCGCTGGCCGCGCATGGCGCCATCGACGGCCTGTTCAATTGCGCCGGCGGCCAGTTCCCGGCGCCGCTGGACCAGATCAGCTTCAACGGCTGGAACGCGGTGGTGCAGAACAACCTGCATGGCACCTTCCTGATGGCGCGCGAGGTCTACACCCAGCACATGCGCCAGCACGGCGGGGCCATCGTCAACATGCTGGCCGACATCTGGGGCGGCATGCCCGGCATGGGGCATTCCGGCGCGGCCCGCGCCGGCGTCTGGAACCTGACCGAGACGGCGGCCTGCGAATGGGCCCATGCCGGCGTGCGCGTGAACGCGGTGGCGCCGGGCTGGATCGCCTCCAGCGGCATGGACAGCTACGACGAGGACTACCGCGCGGTGCTGCGCGGCCTGGCCGCCAAGGTGCCGTTGCAGCGCTTCGGCACCGAGGCCGAATTGGCGGCGGCGGTGGTGTTCCTGCTGTCGCCGGCGGCGGCCTTCATCAACGGCAGCGTCATCCGCGTCGATGGCGGCGTGCCCAACGCGCGCCATTCCTGGACCCTGCCGCCGGCCGCGCGCGGCGACACCTACGACGGCTTTCCTCAGTACGCGCCGCCGTCCTTGTTCTCGGCGGACTGAAGCCGATGCAGGGCGTCTTGCACCTCGCCGCGGAACTGCGCCAGCGCCAGGGCATCGCGCCGCGGCGGCTGCAGCGCCTGCCACAGGAAGTCGACCAGGTGGTCGGCGGTGGCGGCCACGTCGACCCGCGCGCCGCCCAGGATGGCGTCCCACAGCACGTGCTCCATCGGGCCATAGACCGCCGAGCGCAGCAGGCGCAGCGGCATGTCCTGGCGGATATGGCCGTCGGCCTGGCCCTGCGCCAGGATGCGCATCAGCGGCGCGGTGTAGCGCCGTTGCAGGCCGGCGTAGATCTCGCCGAAATCGTCATTGCGGGCGCGGCCTTCGGACAGGATGAACGCGCACAGCCCGGTGCCCTCGGCCAGCAGGTGGCGCAGGTGGGCATGCACCAGGTAATGCAGCCGGGCGCGCGTGCCCTGCACCAGCGGCAGGTTGTCCTCGACCTTGGCGATGATCTCGTCGTACCAGTCGCTGATGACGCGCACGCACAGCTCGCGCTTGCCGCCGAAATAAGTGAACACCGTGCCTTCGGACACGCCCAGCCGCTGCGCGATCTCGGTGGTGGTGGCGGCCTGGAAGCCGGCCTCGGAAAACACCTGCCGCGCGACCCGCAGGATGTCCCGTATCCGTTGCTCGGACTTGGCGCTGGCCGGCGGGCGGCGCATCGGGACGGCGGCGGTTTTCTGCATAGGTGGAGGCGGGGCGATGGGAAGTGGCCGGGGCTTACTATCATAACGACCCGCGGCGCCGCGCCTTAAAGACACGCGAACACGAGACCCGCGACCACCAGAACCGCGAACACAAGAACAGCGAACAAAAGAACAGCGACACGGAGACCTGAGCATCATGCTGTCCAGAACCGAGACCTACGCGCAGTTGGCGTCTTCCTTCCAATGGCGCGTGCCGGCGGCCTACAACATCGGCGTGGACGCCTGCGACAAGTGGGCCGACGGCAGCGGCCGCCTGGCGCTGATCCACGAGAAAAGCGACGGCAGCCAGACGCGCTACAGCTTCGACGATATCAAGGCGCGCGCCAATCAGCTGGCCAACGCGCTGCGGCGCCAGGGCGTGCGGCGCGGCGACCGGGTGGCGGTGTACCTGCCGCAGGCGCCCGAGACCGCCGTGACCCACATCGCCGTCTACAAGATGGGCGCGGTGGCGGTGCCGCTGTTCACCTTGTTCGGCGTCGACGCGATCCAGTACCGCCTGGCCGACAGCGGCGCCGCCGCGCTGGTCACCGACGCCGAGGGCTGCCGCCGCCTGCAGGAGATCCGCGCGACGCTGCCGGCCCTGCAGACGGTCTATTGCATCGACGGCCCGGGCGAGGGCGGGGCGCTGCCGCTGCACGCGTCGCTCGACGCCGAGTCCGAACTGTTCGAGCCCGAGCCCACCGCGGCCGACGACCCGGCCGTCATCATCTACACGTCCGGCACCACCGGCAAGCCCAAGGGCGCGCTGCACGCCCATCGCGTGCTGCTCGGCCACCTGCCGGGCGTGGAGATGTCGCACGAATTCTTTCCCGAGCACGCCACGCTGATGTGGACGCCGGCCGACTGGGCCTGGATCGGCGGCCTGCTGGACGTGCTGCTGCCGGCCTGGCACCACGGCGTGCCGGTGCTGGCGCGGCGCTTCGAGAAATTCGACGGCGCCTCGGCCTTCGACCTGATGGCGCGCCATGGCGTCACCCACACCTTCCTGCCGCCCACCGCGCTCAAGATGATGCGCGGCGTGGCCAGCCCGCCCGCGCCCGGCGCGCTGGCGCTGCGCTCGGTGGCCAGCGGCGGCGAATCGCTCGGCGCCGAGCTGATCGACTGGGGCCGCCGCGTGCTGGGCGTGACCATCAACGAGTTCTATGGCCAGACCGAATGCAACATGCTGGTGTCGTCGTGCTCGTCGCTGTTCGCGCCGCGCATCGGCAGCATCGGCCGCGCCGCGCCCGGACACCGGGTCGCCATCGTGGATGAGCAGGGCGCCGAAATGGCCGATGGCCAGGAAGGCAACATCGGCGTATTGCGGCCCGACCCGGTGATGTTCCTGGGCTACTGGAACAACCCGCAGGCCACCGCCGAGAAATTCGCCGGCGACTACCTGCTGACCGGCGACATGGGCGTGCGCGACGCCGACGGCTTCATCCGCTTCGTCGGCCGCAACGACGACGTCATCACCAGCGCCGGCTACCGCATCGGCCCCGGGCCGATCGAGGACTGCCTGCTGGGCCACCCGGCCGTGCGCATGGCCGCCGTGGTGGGCGTGCCCGACGCCGAGCGCACCGAGGTGGTGATGGCCTACGTGGTGCTGCACGATGGCGTGACGGGCGACGAGGCGCTGGTCAAGGCCCTGCAGGCGCACGTGCGCACCCGCCTGGCGGCGCACGAATACCCGCGCCGCATCCGCTTTGTAACCAGTTTGCCCAGCACCGCCACCGGCAAGATCATCCGCCGCGCATTGCGTGACGGCAGCTATGCCTGAGCCGCGCCGGCCATTGAAAAAAGCGATGACAAACCCGGTGACAAACTCGTCCGTTTGGTCGGGTTGACGGCCGACCGGCCGCTGCAAGTATGATGGCGCAAACATGTATACGGCCCCACTCAAAAGGGGCCGTATCGCCATTAGCCTTAGTATGGAGATAACCCTAATGAATAAGCCCTTGGACGGGGGCCTGGCGGCCTTGAACGTACCCGCGTACGTCAAGCACCGCGGCCTGATCGACTGGGTCGCCAGTGTGGTGGCGCTGGCCAAACCGGATCGCGTCGAATGGTGCGACGGTTCGCAGGAAGAATACGATCGCCTGTGCGAACTCATGGTGCAGGCCGGCACCATGCGCCGGCTCAACCCGGCCAAGCGGCCCAATTCCTTCCTGGCCTGTTCCGACCCGTCGGACGTGGCGCGCGTCGAAGACCGCACCTTCATCTGCTCCGACCGTCCCGAGGACGCCGGTCCGACCAACAACTGGGCCGACCCGGCCGAGATGCGCGCGACGCTCAACGGCCTGTTCGACGGCGCCATGCGCGGCCGCACGCTGTACGTGGTGCCGTTCTCGATGGGGCCGCTGGGTTCGGACATCGCCCACATCGGCGTCGAGCTGTCCGACAGCCCGTATGTCGCGGTCAACATGCGCATCATGACGCGCATGGGCAAGCAGGTCTACGACGTGCTGGGCGCCGACGGCGACTTCGTGCCGTGCGTGCACTCGGTCGGCAAGCCGCTGGCCGCCGGCGAGGCCGACGTGGCCTGGCCCTGCAACGCCACCAAGTACATCGTCCACTTCCCCAAGAGCCGCGAGATCTGGAGCTTCGGTTCGGGCTACGGCGGCAATGCGCTGCTGGGCAAGAAGTGCTTCGCGCTGCGCATCGCCTCCACCATGGGCCGCGACCAGGGCTGGCTGGCCGAACACATGCTGATCCTGGGCGTGACCTCGCCCAAGGGCCGCAAGTACCACGTCGCCGCCGCGTTCCCGTCGGCCTGCGGCAAGACCAACTTCGCCATGCTGATCCCGCCGCAGGGCATGGACGGCTGGAAGGTCACCACCATCGGCGACGACATCGCCTGGATCAAGCCGGGCGCCGACGGCCGCCTGCACGCCATCAACCCCGAGGCCGGCTATTTCGGCGTGGCCCCGGGCACCAGCGAGCAGACCAACTTCAACGCCATGGCCACGCTCAAGGCCAACGTCATCTTCACCAACGTCGCCCTGACCGACGACGGCGACGTCTGGTGGGAAGGCATGACCGACACGCCGCCCGCGCACCTGATCGACTGGCAGGGCCAGGACTGGACCCCGGCCATCGCCCGCGAGACCGGTCGCAAGGCCGCCCATCCCAACGCGCGTTTCACCGCCCCGGCGGCGCAGTGCCCGTCGATCGACCCCGAGTGGGAGAACCCGCAGGGCGTGGTGATCGACGCCTTCATCTTCGGCGGCCGCCGCTCCACCACCGTGCCGCTGGTGACCGAGGCCCGCAGCTGGGTCGAAGGCGTCTACATGGCCGCCACCATGGGCTCGGAAACCACCGCCGCCGCCGTCGGCCAGCAGGGCGTGGTGCGGCGCGATCCGTTCGCCATGTTGCCGTTCTGCGGCTACAACATGAGCGACTACTTCAACCACTGGCTCAACCTGGGCAAGCAGCTCGAAGCCGCCGGCGCCACGCTGCCGCGCATCTACTGCGTCAACTGGTTCCGCAAGGGCCCCGACGGCAAGTTCGTCTGGCCCGGCTTCGGCGAGAACATGCGCGTGCTGCGCTGGATGCTGGGCCGCATCGACGGCCAGGCCAGCGGCGTCGACCAGGTGTTCGGCGTCTCGCCCAGCTACCAGGACATCGACTGGACCGGCCTGGAGTTCAGCCCTGACAAGTTCGAACAGGTCATGTCGGTCGACGCCGGCGCCTGGCGCGACGAACTGGCGCTGCACGACGAGCTGTTCGGCCAGCTGGCCCAGGGCCTGCCCGAAGACCTGCCCGCCACCAAGGTCAAGATCGAAGGCCGCCTGGCCGCCTGAGGCCGCGCTCGATCACAAACCCGCGCACCGTGACGTGCGCGGGTTTTTTTACGGCACAATCGTTCTATGAAACTCGACGCCGAAGACCTCGCCAAGATTACCGAACTGACCCTGGCCCACTACGAAGAAAGCGCCCGGTCCTTCGAGGAAGGCACGCGCGACCACGACGTCAGCCAGAACATCGCCGCGCTGCTGCGCCACATCGAGGGCGAGCCCCCCTGCGACATCCTCGACCTCGGCTGCGGCCCCGGCCGCGACCTCAAGACCTTCGCCGCCCTCGGCCACCGCCCCGTCGGCCTGGACGGCACCCCCAGCTTCGTCGCCATGGCCCGCGCCGCCAGCGGCTGCGACGTCTGGCACCAGGACTTCCTGCACCTGCAACTGCCCGCCGCCCGCTTCGACGGCATCTTCGCCAACGCCGTCCTGTTCCACGTCCCCACCCAGGAACTGCCCCGCGTCCTGCGCGACCTGCGCGCCACCCTCAAACCCCGCGGCGTCCTCTTCAGCTCCAACCCCCGCGGCGGCAACCAGGAAGGCTGGAACCGCGGCCGCTACGGCGCCTACCACGACCTGGACGGCTGGCGCACCCTGCTGCAAGCCGCAGGCTTCGAAGAACTCGAACACTACTACCGCCCCGACGGCCTGCCACGCGAACAACAACCCTGGCTCGCCAGTGTGTGGAGAAGGGCGGACTGACCGCACGACGCGATACACGCATCACCCGCGCGCAGCGCATCCTCCCGCCTTCACACACCCAGACGCCCATCGCGGCCGCCTGCGCGGCCACGATGGGCAGCCCTGAAAATTCCCTTCCCCGATCACAGGTCCAGCAGCGCGACAAGCCAAGACGCACGTAGCCCCTCGGGCGGGCGCAGTCGGTGGCGGGCAACCTCGATGCGCCCGAGGGAATCTGAAGGCAGTCGCCGCAGGCGACAACGAAGATGACAACGGGGGGGGCCGCCTAGGCAAGTCCGGAGCGAACGCTCCGGACCGCAATCGTGGGCGCCCGCCACCGACTGCGCCCGCCCGAGGGGCAGCCTACGAAGCAGAGCCAGCCTACAAAGCCCATCACCCCGATCACCCCCTTCCCCAGGCGAACAAAGCAAAGCAAAAACCGGATACCCACCGCAGCCACCGGCCACTCCCCCTGGATCCCCGTCAACCCACCCCGCAATACCCGCACTCCCCGGATACCCGCCGCCAAATCCGGCTACCGCCCCGCCCGCGCCCGCCCTCAACATCCGCCTCACGATCTCAGCAACCCAAGAGGCAAGCAAATGAAGGGACTGGCCCACAAAACCGCCATCGTCACCGGCGGCGCCACGCTGATCGGCGCCGGCGTCGTCGCCGCGCTGCGCGCCAAGGGCGTGCGCGTCGCCATCTTCGACATCGACGCCGACGGCGCCGCCCGCGTCGCCGCCACCGACCCCGACGGCATCCGCGCCTGGCCGCTCGACATTACCGACGACGCCCAGCTGGCCCGCGCCGTCACCGAGGTCGCCGCCCACTTCGGCCGCATCGACTACCTCGTCAACCTCGCCGCCACCTACCTCGACGACGGCGCCGCCTCCGGCCGCGCCGACTGGCTGCGCGCCCTGGACATCAACGTCGTCAGCGCCGTCATGGCCGCCCGCGCCGTGCATCCGCACCTGGTGGCCGCCGGCGGCGGCGCCATCGTCAACTTCACCAGCATCTCGTCGCGCGTCGCGCAGACCGGCCGCTGGCTCTATCCGGTCTCCAAGGCCGCCTTGCTGCAGGTCACCCGCAGCCTGGCGATGGACTACGCCGGCGACCGCATCCGCGTCAATTCGGTCTCGCCCGGCTGGACCTGGTCGCGCGTGATGGACGAACTGACCCATGGCGACCGCGCCAAGACCGACCGCGTCGCCGCCGACTTCCACCTGCTGGGCCGCGCCGGCGATCCGGCCGAGGTGGCCGAGGTGGTCGCTTTCCTGCTGTCGGACCACGCCAGCTTCGTTACCGGCGCCGACTACGCCGTCGACGGCGGCTATTCCGCCATGGGCCCCGAACAGGCCCGTCCCGCCATCCCGCGCCTGGCCGAATAAGGCCGGCCTTACCGCTCATCGGGCCGCCAGGAACCCGGCGGACCCGCACACCAAACAGGAGATCCATCATGCGTCGAATCGCGATCGTCGGAGGAGGGCAGGCCGGCCTGCCGTTGGCACTGGGCCTGCTGGACAAGGGCTACGAGGTGACCGTGGTCACCAACCGCGAGCCCGATGACATCCGCCGCGGCAAGGTCATGTCCAGCCAGTGCATGTTCGATGCCTCGCTGCAGATCGAGCGCGACCTGGGCCTGAACCAGTGGGAAGCCGACTGTCCGCCGGTCGAAGGCATCGGCCTGGCCGTGCCGCATCCCGAGCGCCCCGGCCACAAGCTGATCGACTGGGCCGCGCGCCTGGACCGTCCGGCGCAGGCGGTGGACCAGCGCATCAAGATGCCGGCCTGGATGGAATTGTTCGCCGCCCGCGGCGGCCGCCTGCTGATCCAGGATGGCGGCGTGGCCGAACTGGAGCTGCTGGCCGCCTCGCACGACCTGGTGCTGCTGGCCGCCGGCAAGGGCGACGTGGTCAAGCTGTTCGAGCGCGACACCGCGCGCTCGCGCTTCGACAAGCCGCAGCGCGCGCTGGCCCTGACCTACGTGCACGGCATGCGCCCGGCGCCGGTGTTCTCGCGGGTCGCCTTCAACCTGATCCCCGGCGTCGGCGAGTACTTCGTGTTCCCCGCGCTCACCACCACCGGCCCCTGCGAAATCATGGTGTTCGAAGGCGTGCCGGGCGGCCCGATGGACTGCTGGCGCGATATCAAGACGCCGCAGGACCACCTGGCCAAGAGCCTGGACATCCTGCGCACCTTCCTGCCCTGGGAGGCCGAGCGCTGCGCGTCGGTCGAGCTGACCGATGCCAACGGCATCCTGGCCGGCAGCTTCGCGCCCACGGTGCGCAAGCCGGTCATGACGTTGCCGTCGGGCCGCCTGGTGTTCGGCCTGGGCGACGCCGTGGTCACCAACGACCCCATCACCGGCCAGGGCTCGAACAACGCCACCAAGGCCTGCGCCGTCTATCTGGAGGCGATCCTGGCGCGCGGCGACCAGGCTTTCACGGCCGAGTGGATGCAGCAGACCTTCGAGCGCTTCTGGGACTACGCCAGCGCCGTGGTCGACTGGACCAACTCGATGCTGCTGCCGCCGCCGCCGCATCTGCTGCACCTGCTGCAGGCCGCCGGCGACGCGCCCGCCCTGGCCAGCGCCGTCGCCAACGGCTTCAACCATCCGCCCAACTTCTTCCCGTGGTGGACCGACGCCACCGCCTGCGAGGCCTTCATCGCCGCCAAATCCACCCGGGCGGCGGCGTGATGGCGGCCCTGGACTGGGGCAGCACCGACCTGCACCCCAAGGTCCTGCGCGGCGTGCTGGGCAGCTACCCGACCGGCGTGGCCATCGTCGCCACGCGCTGTCCGGACGGCCGCAAGGTCGGGCTGACCATCAACTCCTTCGCCTCGCTGTCGCTCGATCCGCCGCTGGTGCTGTGGAGCCTGGTGAACCGCTCGCCCAACCTGGCGGCGTTCCGCGACTGCGACCACTTCACCATCAGCGTGCTGGCCTGCGGCCAGGAGGCGCTGGCGCGGCGTTTCGCCGATCCGGCGGTGCCGGACAAGTTCGAAGGCGCCGAGCTGCACGAGGTGCCCGAGGGCGTGCCTGCCATCGCCGGCGCCGTGGCCACGCTGGTCTGCGCCAACGACCAGCAGAGCCCGGCCGGCGACCACCTGCTGCTGTTCGGCCGGGTGCTGCGCGTGGCCAGCCTGGAGGCCACGCCGCTGGTGTTCCATGCGGGGCGCTTCACGGCGCTGACCCTATGATGCCCTCATCTTCCGCGTCCGGCGCCCAGATCATCGTGGTGGGCAGCGGCATGAATTCGCTGGTGTGCGCCGCGCTGCTGGCGCAGCGCGGCAAATCGGTGCTGGTGCTGGAGCGCAACGACCGCCTGGGCGGCTGCATCCGCACCGAGGAATTGTTTCCCGGCTACCGCCACGACGTGCTGTCGAGCTGGTATCCGCTGTTCGTCGGCGGCCCCGCCTACGCCGCCCTCAAGCCGGCCCTGCAGGCGGCCGGCCTGGAATTCGCCCAGTGCGACTACACCACCGGCCTGGCGCTGCCCGACGGCAGCGGCATCGCCCTCAAGCAGGACATCGCGGACAGCGCGCGGCGCCTGGACGCGTGGGCGCCGGGCGACGGCGCCGCGTTCGGCGCCATGGCGCAACGCCTGTTCGGCGAAGACGCCGCGCTGACCTTCGGCCTGCTGGGCCAGAACCCCTATGGCGCCGGCATGCTCAAGCTGCTGTTCGGCGAGTGGCGCCGGCGCGGCCTGGACGGGCTGATGGCGTTCGCCGCCGATTCGCTGGAGAGTTTTCGCCGCTGGTCCGACCGTGAATTGCAATCCGACGCGGCGCGCGCGCTGATCGCGCCCTGGGTGCTGCACACCGGCCTGGGACCGGACGACGCCTGTTCGGCGCTGATCGGCAAGCTGACCTTCGCCGCGGTGGTGGCCGGCGGCATGCCGGTGGTCAAGGGCGGCAGCCAGGGCGTGGTGGACGCCCTGGCCAAGGTCATCGAGCACCACGGCGGCCGGCTGCAGACTGGCGCCGCCGTCGAACGCATCCTGACGCATGGCGAAGGCCGCCGCCGCCGCGCCGTCGGCGTCATGGCCGCCGGCCGCGAGTACCGCGCCAGCGAGGCCGTGGTCTGCAACGTCACGCCCGGCCAGCTGTACGGCACGCTGCTGCCCGACGCGCCCGAGCCGCTGCGGCGCCGCGCCGCCGGCTACCGCCATGGCCGCGGCGGCATGCAGATCCATTTCGCGCTCGACGCGCCGCCCGACTGGCGCACGCCCGAACTGCGCCACGTGCCGCTGGTGCACCTGACCGAGAGCATGGAGCAGGTCTGCGCCTCGGTCACCGAAGCCAACAACGGCCTGTTGCCGGCGCGGCCGACGCTGGCCATCGGCCAGCCGGTCGCCGTCGATCCGTCGCGCGCGCCGGCCGGCGGCTGGATCCTGTGGGTGCAGATGCAGGAGCTGCCGGTGCGCGTCAAGGGCGATGCCGCCGGCCTGATCGACACGCCCGCCGACGGCCGCTGGACCGAGGCCCTGCGCGAGGCCGTCGCCGACCGCGTGCAGGCGCGGCTGGAACCGGTCATGCCCGGCCTGGCGCAACGCATCGTCGGCCGTCGCAGCTACTCGCCGGCCGACCTGGAGGCGCTGAACTGCAACCTGGTGGGCGGCGATCCGTACGCGGGCATCTGTTCGCCCGACCAGTTCTTCTGGCTGCGACCGTTCGCCGGCAGCCAGGGCGCGCGCGGCCACCGCACGCCGCTGCGCAACCTTTTCCACATCGGCGCCGCCACCCACCCGGGTCCCGGACTGGGCGGCGGTTCCGGCTATCTCGTCGCACAACAACTCGCGCCCCGCGGGGGCAGGAGCGGAACATGAGCAGACACCTGACACGCCGGCTGGCTTGCGCCGCGGCATTGGCGCTGGCCGGCGGCGTGGCGCAAGCCACCGAAGGCGGCGGCCTGGGCATCTATCCGGACGGCCTGGAGAACTTCATGTCGGGCGCGCTGCCGCCGCCCGGGGTGCACATGCTGGTATACGGCGGCGGCGCGCGCTACGACAAGCTGCGCGGCAACGATGGCGAACGCCTGCCGGTGCCGGACTTCAAGGTCGACGTCAACGTGCTGGCCCCGCGCCTGATCTGGGTCACGCCGCAGCAGGTGCTGGGCGGCCAGCTGGCCTTCCATGCCATCACGCCGCTGCTGGACGTCACCTTCAAGGCCGGCGGCCAGCGCTACCGCAGCACCGGCCTGGGCGACATGACGCTGGGCGTGGCGCTGGGCTATCACCTGTCCGAATCGCTGCACTACGTGGTCGGCCTGGACATGTACGCGCCCACCGGCGAATACGACCGCAAGGACCCGTCCAGCCTCGGCAAGAACTACTGGACCGCCCAGCCCGTGTTCGCGCTCAGCCGCATCAGCCCGGACGGCTTCAACGCCGACCTGAAGCTGATGTACGACTTCAACTTCCGCAACTCCGCCACCGACACCCGCTCGGGCCAGGCCATCCACGCCGACTACGCGGTGGGTTGGGGCGTGGGCAAGGGCTGGGTGCTGGGCGTGGGCGGGCATGCCTTCCAGCAGGTCACCGACGACAACGGCCCCAACAGCGCCGCCGGCCGCGCCCGCGCCTTCGGCGTGGGGCCGTCGGTGCGCTACATGAACGACCGCGGCTGGCTGTTCACCGCCAAGTGGCAGCAGGAATTCCAGGTCAAGAACCGGCCGGAGGGCGCGCAGCTGTACGTCAAACTGGCGATTCCGTTCTAGGGCCCGCGCCTGGCTCCTTCCAGGATAGACAGGCCCTGGGGCTGCGTGCGGCGGGCCGGCCCGGCAGCGGGCCCGCCGCGGGGGAAGGGGGCGGCAGCAAGGCGGACGCCGCCCGCCCGTCGCCGCGAATGGGCTAGACTCAAGGCTCTCTTCGTTTCAAGTAGCCATCCATGATTGTCAAAGCCTTGCGTGTCGGTGTGGGTCAACTGATTGTCCTGGGCGATGCGCTGACGCGCCCGCGCCCGCAGCAACGCTCGGCCCAAGGCCAGGCCGCCGTCGACCGCGAGGCGGCCGCGCTGTCGCTCTACCAGTTCCATGCCTGCCCGTTCTGCGTCAAGACGCGGCGCGCCATCCACCGCCTGAACGTGCCCGTTGCGCTGCGCGATGCCAAGGGGGATCCCCAGGCGCGCGCCGAATTGCAGGCTGGCGGCGGCAAGGTCAAGGTGCCGTGCCTGCGCATCGAGGAAGCGGGCGGCACGCGCTGGATGTACGAGTCCAGCGACATCATCGCCTACCTTGAACAACGCTACGCGAACGTGGCCTGACGCGGCGGCCTCATGACACGCCCCGCCCGCCGCCTGGCTCTCCTGACCCTGTGCGCGGCCGTGGCGCTGGCGGGCTGCGACTCGTCGCTGCCGCCGTCGCCCGCCGGGTCCAGGCTCACGGCGGAGACCCTGGCCACCCAGGAAACGCCGCCCGAACTCCAGTTCAAGGGCGCCTTGGCGGGCAAACCCATCCACCTGCTCATGCATGAATGCAAGGTCTACAAGGTGGACCCGGCGGAAGGCGGCAATGTCGCCTGGACGCTGGTGCTGGAAGGCGATTTCTATCTGCTGCCCACCGCCTGCGTGCGCCAGGAACTGACGGCGGGCAAGGGCTTCGTGCAGGCCTTCATCGGCCGCCAGGCGTTCGGCGCCGGCGGCTGCTGCACCGGCACTCCGCAGTACCGGTCGACCGACGGGCTGACCTGGAAGCCGCGCTGAACGCCACGTTGAATGCCGAACTGAATGCCGCAATGAACGCCATCAGCGTGAGCGGACGATCGTTTGCGGTTGGCCATCCCCAGGGTTGTTTGAACGCAAGGCCTGGCCAGTCCTGACAAAGTTGCCGCTTCCGCCGTGCCGCCGCGCGTGCCGCGTCAGCCGTGCCGCCGCACGCTCTGGCTGGGGCTCTCGCCGTAGCGCGCGCCTTGTAGCCGGCGCTGAAACGCCCCAGGTGCGCGAAACCCCAGCGCAGCGCCACCCCCGCGACGTTCTGGCATTCACCCGCCACCAGCTCGGCGCGCGCCCGTTCCATGCGCAGGTCGCGCAGATAGTGCATGGGGCTGATCCCCAGGAATTCCTTGAAACCGGCATACAGGCTGCGCACGCTGACCCCCGCGATGCGCGCCAGCTGCTCGGCGCTGACCGGCTCGTGCGCATGCGCCTGCAGATAATCCTGCACGCAGCGCACGTGGCGCGGCAGCACCGCGCCGCGGCGGCCCGCCGGCGCGGCGCTGTAGTTGTGGGGCAGGGTGGACAGCAGCGTCGCCGCCACCAGCTGTTCCATCTGGTGCACGATCAGCTTGTGCTGGGCCAGGTCGGCGTGCTGCGACGAACAATCCAGCAGATACGCCATCAGGCAGCGCCAGGCCGGACACTCGCGCCAGCGGAACCCCAGCTGGAAGCGCAGCGGCCGATCCAGCGTACAGCCCAGGTGGCCCACCAGCGTGCGCTCCAGCAGCGAGCGGCCCACCCGCAACATGAACTGGTCGTTGTCGTCGGCCCAATGCATCGCCAGGTCGTCATCCGGGCTGACCACCGACGCCACGTCCGGCGTCGAATCCACCCGCTGCGGCCCGCTCTCGATCAGCGCGGTGCCCGACAGCGGCATCTGCACCAGGAAGAAGTCCTCCAGCGGCCCCGGCCGAATCTCGACATTCGCCCCGTAGCGCAGCCGGTTCAGCGACACCTCGCCCAGCGGCTGGTGATGCATGCGCGCGTTCAGGCGCTGCGTCGACCCGACCACGCCCAGGTGGTGCGGCCGCATCACCCGGCCCACCATCGCGCGCGCCTCGTCCAGGTCGCCCGAGGCGAACAGCTGTTGCGCCGGCGTCGCCAGAATGGTGTCGATGCGCCACCCCGCGGCGCCGGCCATTGCCCCGGCGGCCGGGCGCGGCTCGGCGGGTTGCCATGATGTCTCGGCATCGGACTGCGTCGTGTTCAGCATGGCCGGGATTCCTTGCTCAGGTCCTGATGTCCGGCGGGCAGCGGCCGCCGGTTCCCCTGGCGGCCACGTCCGTGGCGCGCCTTTATGATGGTCCTCATAGTAAAACGCCGCGCCCCGCGCGGGACTGCTGGAAAACCCGTCCCGGCGGGCATGGGACTATCCGTTTTTTGCGCTGGCTGTCCGTCGTGTGCGGGAAAGCGGCCCCGGGGCCGGCGGCTGTCGTCAGGGGGCCGGGCTGGCCCGTGCCCTCAGAGGATGGCCTGCAGCCCTTTGTCGGCGATCAGGTTGAGCAGCTTGAGCGCCGGCCCGGTGGGGCGGGTCTGGCCTTGTTCCCATTTGCGCACGGTCGAGGCGGTGGTGTGCAGGTGCAGCGCGAATACCGGCTGGCTGAAGTTCAGGGATTCGCGCAGGCGGCGGATGTCCGTCGCATCGAGGTCACGGACCGGCGGAGGGCAGAGGCTGTCGAATTCGCGCAGGGTGACCTTGCCGACCGCGCCCGCGTCGTGCAACGCGGCCAGATCGTCGCGGATGTCCTCAATGATCTTGCTCACAATGGATCTCCAATAGGATGCCGGATCCGAGCGCTTTCGAGATGGCGTCGGGGGATAGTTCGAGGAATACCCGTCCTGCGAATTGCAGTGCCTTCTGTTCCTCCGGCGCTATGTTTTCCTGGTCGCTCTTGGAAAAGCCATGCAGAAACACATAGCGGTGGCCAAGGCGAGCGGAAAGCAATGCGCGATATCCATGGCTTTTGCCCCCGCCTGGCCAGGCCACTCGTTGTTTGTAGAGCAGGCCTCCCAGGCTGGCGTCGATCAAGCCGTGTTCCATTGCCCTGACCGCCATGCAGAGTGCGGCGTCAGGCAGGCGTTCCTCTGCCTGCCATCGGGCAAAGCGTTTTCGCTTCAGGATGCGTTTCATCAGTGTTCCTAAATGTACCCGCTTCGGGCATGATTTAAAGCACCCGAGTGGATATTTCCTCGAGGCTTTCGTCCTATTCTCGAAAATGCGGCCAAGGGGCCACGTTGGCCCCTGCGCGTGTCGCGTGAGGCGGCCAGTGCTGATGTGCAAACGTAGCGCAGATGGGCAAGCTTTGTGAGGGATACCGTGCTCAACATGTCCACGTTGATGGCGCACTGGAGGACCCGGGAACGGATAGGCGGCAATTGGCGCAACCGGGTGCAAGCTGATGTGGGAGCGCGACATCTGCTATGTCGCCAACAATTCTCGCTGGCGCGTGATGGCCGAGACCTCGAACCTGATCGAGACCGAGTATCCGGACAAGGGCTATTACGGCCTGGCCTACAGCATCGCCCGCGCCAAGCTATACATGAAGACCGGCAAGCAGCTCACTGACGCGCGCTGAGGCGGCGCGGCGGCGTGGCCGGCAGGCAGGCCGCCCATCAACGCTTGAGGCAGCTGGACACCGACTCGGTCAGTCGGGCCATTTCCTGGTCGACGCCGAGATCGGTGCAATAGGCGCCGGCGCCGCGCAACGAGAGCGCGAGCGTGGAGGCGCGCTTCGAGACCTCGGCTTTCAGGCGAAAGCCGCTGGTGTTGGGGCTGCTGTAGTGGGTGGTTTCGAGCACCCCGGTCTTGGCGTCGCGGATGGCATGGCCCTGGTCATATTCCCGCCCGGCCGCCGTGCTCGCGGCGGTTGCGCGGTCGATGCACGCGAACACGTCCTCGGTGGCGGCGTTCTGTGGAATCTGGAGCGTGGCGCTCTGGCTGGGGCCGAGCGCGTCGCAGAGCGTCGAAGACGTCGAGCAGCCGCCCAACAGGACAATGATCGCCGCCATCCCGGCCAGCCTGCCTTTCAGGCGGCCATGCGCCTGGATCCCGCCAATACCCGCCATCGCCGTGACCTCCCCCGATCGCTATGCAAACAGACACCCATGGGCTGGCGCACAGGCGGGTGTCGCGTTGCGCTCCCGGTCGGCATGCCTGCCATTCGAGCCTGCATTCTAGAGACTGCGCGACGTGGCGGTGTAACGAGTGATGGCGGTGTGTCTCTTTGTCCTTGGAAAAGCGTGCGGATCATCGGGCTCACCCGTTCACGACCCTCGCCGCCGTCACCGTCACTTCGACCAGCCAGCCGGGTTCGACAAGGCCCACCACCTGCGCCCGAGTCCGTGTGGGCAGATGGGGTTGCGCGCTTGAGCCGAAGTAGTCGGCATAGACGCTCGAAAACGCGCCGTAGTCCGGCGGGCCGGTCCTGGCGGGTTCCACGACGAAAAGCGCTTGCACGGCAATCACATCGCCCAGCGCATACCCTTTGCCTTCCAGGATGGCCTGAATCTGGTCGAACACGCTTCTCGTCTGCGTGCGCAGGTCGCCGAAATAGCCCACCGAGTGGGGTTCGGCGTCGAGATTCGACGGCAGTGCGCCGACGCCGCTCAACGTGATGGTCCGGGCGCTCGCGGGGACTTCAATCGCTTCCGCGAATTCCCGAGCCCACGATGCCTCGAGGCGCCTGGGGGTAGGGTGCCGCACAATGGCGTCGCTCATTGGATTCTCCAAAGGTGAATTGACCGCCTGCCACGAGCGCCATCCACCTGGGATGCGCCCGCTGATAGCCCGCTCATCGGACCGCCGGAATGCTCAGGGGAGGTCAGCGCATGATGGTACGTAGATGTCGATCATCTGAAAAATGAATTAATTCGATAAAATCGTTCGATCCTGTCGATGGATAGCGCTGCCTTGAACCGGGATTCAATGAGAGACAGATGGAACTGCGCCACCTTCGCTATTTCTTGACCATCGTCGAACTCGACAATCTGTCGCGCGCGGCCGAGAAGCTGTGCGTTGCGCAATCCACGCTGTCGCACGCCCTGCGTCAACTTGAAGAAGAATTGGGCATCGCGTTGTTTGACCGGGTAGGGCGGACCATGCGCCTCACTCAGGCCGGTCGGGTGTTCCGCGACTATGCGGCGCGAACATGCAATGAAGCGACGCGGGCCAAGCGGGCGATGCAGGAGTTGAACGAGCTCGACGCGGGTACCTTCACCTTGGGCGCCATCCCGGTATTTCCCCTGGCATTTCTGCCGCGCACGGTCTCGGCCTTCAACCAGCGACACCCGAAAGTGCGGATCGTGGTCCAGGATCTGCTCGCGGCGCAGCTCGAGGAAAAACTGGCGCTGGGTATGCTCGATCTTGGCATCGCCTTTCATCCGGCCTCACGCGACGACGTCGAATCCGAACCTCTTTTTTCTGAGCGGCTGGTCCTGGCGGTGGGCCGCGAGCACCCGTTCGCACGGAAGCGTCGGGTTCAGTGGAGAACGCTCGATTCGATTCCGCTAGCCCTGTTCCCGCCGAAATTCTCGACGCGCATCCTGATCGAAGACGCGTTCAAGGCCGCCAATGTGCAATTGCAGGTAGCGGTGGAAATGGATAGCACGGAGTCGCTCCTGGCGGTCGCCGCGGAAGGGCAGCTTGCGACCATCGTCCCTGAAACGGCGGCGACGGGCTTCGAGCGCGTCAATCTCATCCCTATCACGCAGCCGGAATTGTCCCGGCAACTCGGCTTGCTGTGGCCGAAGGGAGCAGGGCGGACTCGCGCCGCGACGACTTTCGCCGGGATGCTCAAGGAAATGTCCATGGCCGTGAGAAAGGGCCAGAAAGCGTGAGGGGATAGACCGAGGAACACCTCTCCAGCGAATTGCAGTATCGGTGGCGGATGCAAGCAGACCGCTTGAGCGAATCGTTTTACTATCGCCGTTGACAATTCCCGGCCGCGCTGTGTGAATGGCGCCGCGCCCAATCCTACGCACGCTTACCGAATGACCATGACGCCCTCACGGAAAGAACAGCGCCCGTCCGCGCGGCGCATTCTCGCGGATGTTGCTCCCCTCAGCCATGATCAACGCTACAAACGCATGGTGGCGCTCGGTCGTGAATCCCTCACGAGTGCGCCTCTGGCTGAAGACCTGCGGTCATTGGCGCAATCGGAGGTCCACTACGAGCGGCTGTTGGCGTTGATGTCGGTCAGTGGCTCCCATGCGACGGATCTGATCGTCACGATGCTCGCCGATCCGTCGCCCATGCTGGCATTGCGTGCCGCCCGGCTGGCGGCGCGTGTCGTGCCCGACGAGCTGCTGGTCCGGTTGATGCCGGACATGACGAAGGCGTGCCGCCGGGATCTTTCCAGCCAGCTCTGGCGAGCCGGGCGCGGACAGGTGAACGATGCCGTCTACCCGACACTTGACGGTGCGGCGCGCCGCCATCTTCTGCCGTGGACGACCGATGCGTTCATCCGCGGCAATCTGGACGCGGAGCTGCTGGCCGCGCTCGAGGCGCCGCAGTGGGCGGCATTGGCGCAGCGCTTGCCGGGATTCGTGCGCGACCAGCTGGTGCAGGCGCTGGAGACGTCCGGCAATCCTTCCTACGTGTTGCGGCTTGCCGTCCGAGCTTCGCTCTATCGCATGTTGCGCAGCGACCGGGCGGCTGGGTTGAGCCTGTTGCGCGTGGCGGTTACCCGACTCCCGGTGAGTGATCTTCCCCTGACGCGCTATGCCTCCTTCTTCCCGAAGGAAATCGGCGCCATTGTCGAAGGCCTGGGAAGCAGGCAGCGCATTCCCTTCACGCCGCGAGCCTTGCGGCGCCTGGACGCGCCCGCGCTGTGCAGGCTGTTGTCGGTCGACGCGCTGCCCAATTTGCAGGCGGTCTTCCCGCAGCTGCGCGCAAGCCAGCGGGACGCGCTTTACCGCCATGGCGGCGAAGCCTGGCGCCGGGACAGCGGGGCCTTGCCGTTTGAGTTCGTGCGGGAGCTGTCCAGCGCCGCCCGGCAGGCCGAAGCGCGCCATGCGTTTTCGCTGCGGCTGCTGGCTGCCGAGCCGATGATCCGCTTGCCGTATCTATCCTGCCTGCCGTTTCAGGAAGCGCTGGCCCTGGCCCAGCCTTTCCTGTCGCAGCCTGATGGCGAATTGCGCGCGCAGGCCGTGGCGGCGGTGGTGGGGGCAGGGAGATACGAGGCATCCAGCTTGTCCGCCATCCTGGACTTCTGCCGGGCCCGTGAAAACGAGCAAGACCCGGTGCGGCTTGCCATGCTGACCGCCCTGGCGGCGCTGCCGCCTTCGCGTTGGGAAACCCGGCATCTGCCCGGGTTCTCCGCGCTGATCGATGCCGCGCTGCGTGCCAGGGACTGCTCGCACCAGACCATGCTGGCGGCCACGCAATGGTTGATGGCCATCATCGCCACCCATGCCGCTTTCGTCGTCGAGACGCTGCCTCGCCTGGTCGAGCGCATGGGCAGCATGGGAAATCTCCGCTACGGGTATTGGGAATCCCGTATGAGCGACAACGAATTGCTTGAGATCGCCCCGCATCTGATGGGGTTGCTCCAGACATGGATCCGGCGCGATCGCGGCCAGATTGCGCTGCAACTGGTCTTGGGCTTCGGATGTCGCGCCAAAGCCGTGGATCTGTTCGTCGACATGCTGGCCGGCCTGACCCGGGACAAGCGTGGCCATGTGGCGCGTTCGGGGCTGGAGACGCTGGTGAGGCTCGGACTCAGCAAACGGGTCGCCGAGTTGGTCCCCCAATTGGTGGGAGACGATCCGAGCTGGATCCAGGTTTCGGCGGTTTCCTCGCATCTGCATGTGCGCAGGCAGGACCTGCTGACGCCGTTCCTGAGCGCCCGCGTCTACAAGGGGCGGTTTCCGAGCGGCAAGGCGGCGTTTCTTCCCGCCTATGACAGCGGCTTCTCCCGGTGGACGGCCGCCCAGCAACAATGCTATGCCGGCGAACTGCTCGATATCCTCACGAGCCCGCAACGCAACGCCTGGGAACTCTACGGTTGCGTCCAGCGATACGCGGCCATGCCGTCCATCGATCTGGCGCCGCTCTTCGACTTCGCGCGGCTGGACGCGCCTGACCAGGGACTGCGTGACAAGACGCTGGAAGTGCTCGGGCGCGCCGATGCGGGACGCGGCGTGGCAGCGCTGATGCAGGCATTGGATGACGGCCGGGCCCGCATCGCCATCTATGCCTTGCGTCGATCCCTGATGAACCTGCCCCCCGCGCGGGTCTTGGACCTGCTCGACCGCGTGCCGCGCGGCAAGATCACCGTGGCCAAGGAGATCATTCGGCTCGCTGGCGATCTGAGGACGGACGGCGCCTTCGCATTCCTGACCCGGATCGAAGCTGAACCCAGGCTGCATCCGGATGTGGTGATCGCCTTGATGCGGGCGTACTGGAACTTCCTTGATCGCCCTGAGGTCTGGCAGCGATTGCACGCCGCCGCCCGCAACGAGCAGCCTGCGCTCGCGCGCGCAACCATCCGTATTCCGCCGGTGGGTCTTGCCCCGGACGGCCAGCGCGCATTGAGCAGGCATCTTGCATTGCTGCTTGGACATCCCGACGCGCAAATCCGCAAGGAAACCCTGGAAAGACTGATCGCGATGCCGCCGGGGGAAGGCGAGCCGACGCTGTACCAAGCGCTGGCCGCGCGGCTCGATGACGTCGATGTCGCGCTGGTTGAACTGGCGGCGCGCGCGCTGCTGGGTATCTATGCGGGCAGCTTGCCGCGGGAGCTGGCAGGCGGTTTCGCCGGCTTGACGCGGGCGCAGTCATTGGCTGCCGTTGTCGATGCGTATCTGTGGCAGTTGCACCGTGGCCAGCTGGAACTGGCCGCGTCGGCGAACCTGCTGGTCGAGGCCCTGCTGGCCAGGCGCTGGCATCCGGGGCTGGCGCTGCGGCTCGCATTCTCGGTATTGAGTCCGGAGGCCGCGTTGACGACCGCGCGGCAATTCGATTCTTCGGAATTGCTGCATCCCGGCGTCGTCGGGGATGTCCTGGATTCGCTTGCAGAGACGGCGGCTGGTGCGCGCCCGGATCAACTCATCCAGGTCGAAGCATTGCTGGGGGCCGAGGGCAATGCCCGCATGCGGCGGATCGGCCTGGGCTTGCTGCGCGAAATGTCGACCCGGATTGGCTGGACGGAAGACATGCGCCAGCGGCTGGGGGTCTATCGGAATGACAAGGATGGCTGGGTTTCCGACGCGGCCGACCTGATTACGTATCCGGATGAGGTTTCCGAATGAAGCGATTCCTCGTCGCCCATGATTACGGCATGGGATCCCTGTGGTGGTGGATAGAGGCGCCTTCGGAAGCGGCGATCGTCCAGACCTATGCCGAAGTTGTGGTTGTCGACCAGACCGAGGTGGATCCGGGGAGGTTTACGGACATTCCGTCGATTCGCATCGGCGATCCCGCTCCCGCGGGCCTTGACGACCTGCAAGCGCAGCGCCGCCTCCAGCGCGCCAATCCGAAATTCGGCGCGCTGGTCGGGCGAGGCAACGTCTACATCAAGCAGGAATTTCCTGAAGATCAGGAGACCTATTTCGTCGAGTACGACGAAAAGGGGTATCGCACGCGCCAGGTCGTTGTGTCGGCCAGTGGCGACGCGGAAAGCACGGGTCCCGAGGATTGGTGTTTCAATCCGCCGGAAGACTTGTGGGACCCGGAACTTGCCGAGCGTGAAACCACGCGGGAGGCGTTCGAGTCTTGGTGGGCACGCGCTCGCGCGGCTGGGCGTCTTGCGCCGTGACGACTTTCGCCGGAATGCTCAAGGAGATGTCCATGGCCGTGAGAAAGGACCAGAAGGCGTGAGCATGGACGGATTTGCGTTAGTCGCCGACATGGCTGCCTTCTAGAACCGCCTCTCCAGCATCAGGCTGACCTCGGTCCGGTCCCGCGCATACATGGGCAGATTGCTGGTGATCTTGAGGTAACTGAGGTTCAGCTTCGGCTCCAACCCGGCGATCTTGAAGTCCGGCGTCCAGACCGAGGCGTCCACGCGCAGCTCATGATCGCGCCGCCGCTGGTTCAGGAACAGGGCATAGGGCGCCTCATACGCCTGTCTGCCATAGCGGGCGCTCAAGCGCGTGCCCAACATTTGCCCGAAGGTCTTGACCACGCCCAGCTGCGCCCAGGGAAAGCGATAGGTGTATTCGCCCGCCGCCACCGCCTCGCGCTGCAGCCCGACGCTGGCGTAAGCCAACAGCGCGGGCGAGAACACGCGGATCGCCGTCAGCGACAGCACGTCCAGATGGCCGTCATAGGCGGCATAGGCCCGGTCGTCATAGCCGCGCTTGAGCCACAGCCAGGCCCCCATCAACTGCCACCCCGGCGTTGGCCGCCACCCGTACTCCAGGCTCAAGCCGCGGTTGTGGCTATAGCGCCGGCTGCCCATCCAGCTGCGGCCCGCCTGGGGCGTCGCGGCAAACCAGCGCGTGGCATCCTGCCACTTGTAGCCGCCGCGCAAGGTCAGGGAGCGGTCGCTGTAGTCGCGTTGCACGCGATACGCGGTGCCGTCGATATCCGCGCCCAGCGTGTAGTAGTGATGCCCGCCGAGATTGCGTTCGACATTGGCGCTGCCACTGTATTTCAACCCCCAATCCGCCTTGGGCAACGCGTCGCGGCCCTTCGCGAACGGCACCCACAAGGGACCTTGCCGTGTCGCGACCGGCAGGTACAGCATCGGGTCGCGGTTGGCCGAATTGACGTTGTTGCTGTAGACCGTGCCCGCGCCCAGACGGAAATTCCAGCGGCGCTGCTGCGCCAATGCCTGACGGTAAAGCATGACGCTGCGCTGCGCCGCCGGCTCCAGCGACCCCAGCCGCAGGTCGGCCAGCTCGGCGTCGGACTGCGCGAATTGGCGATCCTCCATCAGCATGGTGGCCAGTTCCAGCCGCACGTAGCCCAGGTCGGGATGCTGCGCCACCAGCCGGCGGTACAACGCGATGGCCTCGGCCAGCCGCCCGTCGTGGCGCAGCAGCGCGCCATGCACGTAGTCGCGCAGGATCGGATCGACGCCGGCCATCCAGGGGTAGAAGCGCATCACCCGGCGCAGGGTGCTCCAGTCCTCTTGCAGCATCGCCTGGTTGAGGATGCGTTCGGTCAGCCTGAGGTCGTGGGCCAGGTCCTGGTCGGTCAGTTCGACGGGCGGCTGGGCCGGTTGGGTGGGCGGGCGGTGCGTGATGGCGGGCGTGGGGCGAGGGGGAGGGGGGAGCGTCGGGGTGTCCGGCTCCAGGGGGCGGACGGGAGCCGGCAGGACGGCGGGTGACGGCGTGGCGGGTTGGGCCTGGAGCGTAAGCGAATAGCTCGTGACCAGCAGGCTGATGACGATTGCGGTGAACAGTGAATGACGGCGAGAGGGGTCGGACGAGAGAGGGTGCGGCACGGGCCTCCCGGATGCGGCGGCTTGAATAGGCAAAAGGACTGCAGGGGAATCCCTGCAGTCCGTGATGGGAGCGATCGCAATTCAGCAACGGCGGTATCAAATAGAAGTGCGACTGAAGTGATATCTATTCAATATTGAAACGTCGCCTGTTGGATCTTTCCGTGATGGTTACTGTTTTGCGCCGATGACAGCGACGGAGCCGATGCGCTCCGGCAGCCCTTCGATGGAGCCGGCAATCTCGGCACCCTGCGGGCCGAAGAGAGTCAGGCTGTAGGTTGGGTTGCTCGTCGGACCTTTGATGGCGTTCCATGCCGCAGGATTACTGACGTCAGCATTGGTGATGGTGACATCGCCATCGAATACCAGGCCGTTGCTGGTAGTGGCCAGCGCGGTGGGGTCCAACTTGCCGTTGGTGATATCGAAGAAGATGTCCATGCCAGTCGATGACTGCGATGCCGGAATCTTGAGTTCGTTCAATGAGAACGACCCTTGACCCGTAGCAGTACTCGGTCCGGTTACTGCCACCTGATAGTCGAACATGCCGCGCGGGAAGTTGCTGAAAGTCACGCCGGCATAGCTGTAGGTACCATTTACAAGCGTGCCAGGCATGGTCTGTTCTCCGACGACGCTCTTTACGAAGTGGCGCGCTTCAGTGCCTCGCGAGAGATTGACCACCGCTGCCGAGTAGTTCTGGCGATAGACGCGGTAGACAACGGGCGCCCGGGCCGACGCCGAGCCATCGTTGGAAGTCAGGCTCAAGTCATCGTTGTGGCCCTGGCCACCCTTGCCGTTCTTGCCATACAGCGTGAAAGGCTGCAAATCCTTCAGGTCGAACAGGTCGGCGACGCTGGTGCCGGCCTGGCCCGGTACCGTTACGGCGGTCGATGGGCCGTAGGTCTGGCCGTTGTAGTTGAACGATCCGAGATAGGACACTTCCGGATCCTGATTACTGGGTTCGTTGAGGTCCAGTTGATTCCAACCGGCAAAGGCGGTGCTGGCAAAACCCAACGCCAGCAACGCGCTGGAGAGGTGGCTGAGCGTGCGCATAGACATGATGACGTTCCTTGATAGAAAGGGTGAACAAGCCTCGCGGGAAAAATTGATCGGTTCAGAGGCTTGATGCCAAGTCCGGCGAGATTGACCCGCCGGGTGTCCGTGTGCGATTGGTTTCGGACGGTGGCAATGAAGAAGACACGCTGCCCACCCCTAAAGGGCAAAGCGAAACGGCATAGCCGCACCGGTATCGCCGAAGATCGGACGCACTCCTGGTCGAGAGTGGCTCCCTGCGGGGTTTGCCCGTTGAACCGTCACAGGCGATAACCCAGCGTCAAAAGCGCATTGCGCGGCGCGCCCGAAATGAAGGATCTTTCGTGTTGGTAGTAGACCTTGTCGAACAGGTTATTGATGTTCAACTGCATGCTGAAGCGCTTGTCAATCTGGTAGCGCGCCATCAGATCGACCACATAGTAGGGGTTCTGATGCATCAGATAGTCTTGGCTCCGGGCAGTGATGTTCACGGGAATCCACGTGGACTGTGTGCGGCTCTGCCAGCGAACGCCCGCGCCCACCGTGAGCCGCTTGATGCGGTAGGTCGTAAATAGCTTGAGGGATTTTTCGGGTGCGCGATAACTATTGGTGTAATCGTCGCGGGCTGCGAGCAGCACTTCACCTGCCTTCAGGGGAGGCGGGATCTGCTTTTGTTTTACATAGCCCGCCGACACGTTCCAGTTAGGCGTGATGGCGCCCGTAACATTGAATTCCCAGCCATAGACTCTCCAGCCGTCGTTATCGGTGCCAGAAGCCGCAGGGTCATTGGTCTGGTGAGGAAAGTCCTTCTGTCGCATTCTGAAGTACGACGCAGCCACATTGAGCCTATCGTCGAAGAACGCGCCTTTGACGCCTCCCTCCTCGGTGATCGAACGCACCGGGGGAAGATAATCGCCGGTCATAATGTTGGTTCCGCCATTTTCATCCGGATAGCGGATATAGGACGTGGCATAGCTGCCATAGGCATTGATCTGAGGCGTTAACTCGACGATCAAGCCTGCGTACGGCAGGAATTTCGGACGCATTGTGGGATTGCTTTTGTTGGGCAGGAAGGTCCAGCCTGGCCCGCAATTTCCTTCGAGGCAGTCGGTCTCGACATGGTCTGCTTCCGTATCCTTGGCCCAGCGGCCACCCATGATCAGATGCACGCGATCAATCGGGCGCAGGTGGCTGGAAAAATAATATCCAGTCTGCCGTGCTTTCGTCGTGTAGCGCTCGCGGGCGGTGTACATGTCCTGTCCCAAATCCTCCCAGGTCTCGGGAGGGCGGTTGGTCCAATCCGCGATAGGGGCGGCATTGGTAGGAAAAAGAGCACGACAGCCGCGACGGGGATTGCACCTATCAAATGAAAGGGTGGAAGAATCGGATGTGCCAGTGCTGGCGTATCCGCCATAGACCATGTGGTGCAGGTTGTAGGCATTGGCCCCGAAGACAAACTCTTGCCGTCTTCCCAGTAGCTCGATACTGCCTTTCAAATGCACGTCAATGGCATTGATGATGTTCTCTTGATTGTCGCGTTTCGCAACGTAGCTGGCGACTCCTGCCTGGGGTAGGTAAAAGCGGGTGCCCATTTCCCCATAGAGTTTGTCGTCCGTGTTGCTGGCATAGTTGTAGCTTGCCTTGAGAGACCAGTCATCGTTGAAATCATGGTCCCAGGTCAGGAAGAGATTGGTGTAGTTGCGATGCGTATGCGACCAAGGCGTGGCGTTGTTGAAGCTGCGTGGGATGCCCGTGGTGGGAAACACGGTGACGCCTTTTGGCACATCGCGCAGGCCTTCCGGCAGATCTTTCGGTACCCGGCTGTTAAACACTTCCGAAAACCGCGCCAAGCCATGCGGCGAGGCGCCATCGAGTTTGAAATCGAATTGCGTTACTCCCGCGGTGATTCGATTGTTTTCGGTCACATCCAGCTGGCCGATCAGCGATACCGCGCTTCGGTCACTCTTGACCCGTTCGACCCAGTGATTGCCTTTTTGTGCGGCGGCCGCGATTCGCACGCGCAACCTGTCATTGATCGGCGTGGAGAGGTCCAGCTCGGCGCGGCGATTGTTCCAGCTGCCGTATTTCAGGTTCGCCGACAGGTGACGATCCAGATAGGGATGTTTGCGCACGAAGTTCAGACTGGCCGAAGCGTCGCCTTCGCCGCCGGTCAGGCTGGTGGAGCCACGAATCACGTCGATACGTTCATATAGAAAGGAATCCTGCATGCCGATGTCGCCATTCGACGAGCCGGACAGGATATAGCTGCTGGCCATGACTCCGTCCATCTGCACCGATCTGACAGGAAAGGTGCGCGAGTAGACCGGTTGGCTGCCAGCGCCTTCAACGCCAGCGGTCACCAACGTGATGCCTGGAGTCTGGTCAAGCACCTCGCTCAGCGTCAACAACCCCTGATCCTGAATCTGCTGCGCCGTGAACGTGGTGATGCTCTGCGGCGTTTCCTTCGGCGCCAGGTCTAGCTTGGTGGCGCTGGACGTGCTGCTGACGGTGTAGCCCCGGTTGGGCGCGTCGCCTTCGCGGTAGCCGCTGACGGTGACGGCGTTCAGCTGGGTCACATCGGTGGCGTCCGAGCCTGCCGCCTTCGGCAAGCCGCGCAGCATGTAGCGCCCCGGCGCACGCGCCACCGCTTCGAATCCGCTGCCTTGCAGGATGCGGCGGAAACCCGCCTCCACCTCAAAACTTCCCCGCAACCCGGCGGATTCCTTTCCCGCGAGCAGCGAGGCGTCGAACGACAGGCTGACGTCGACCGCCTGCGCGTACTGGTTCAGCACCGTGGTCAGCGGACCGGCCGGGATGTCGACCTGCAAGGTGCTGGCGGTGAGGCCTGCCGACGGCGTTTGCGCCTGGGTGGCGCGCAGCGGCGTGAAGGCGGCCAACAGGCATATGAGCGTGAGATTCAGCGTGAACTGGCGCGCGCCCGGCGCGGCATGGTGCGAGGAACGGCCAGGCGCGCAGGCCGGCGAAGCGGAGGAGTGATCGTGCATGGACATATCGCGGCAGAGTGATTGAACGGGAAGCGAGGCCATGGCCGGAACCGGTTCGGTTCGCGTCCATGGCGAGCGCCATCGTCATTGAGGACACGCGACGTGCTACGAAAGTGCAAATGCGATTGAAAAAAATACTTATGTGATCTTTTTGCGCTTGACCCGTGGCGTCAGGCACGAGGCCGCCTCCTGCGCCACCGCCCCGGCTACGCTCCTGGGCGCGCCAGCACCGTCACCCAGTAGCGCGTATGCCGCCGCACCTGCACAGGGAAACTGTCCGAGATTGCTTCCAGCGCCTCGTCGGTGTCCCGCAATGAGAAGACCCCGGAGACCTTCAGATCGGCCACCGCCGGATCGCACCGCAGGATGCCGGGCCGATAACGCGCCAGTTCGGCGACGACCTCGGCCAGTGGCCGATCCTCCACCACCAGGCGGCCGTGCAGCCAAGCCTGCGCATCCACGGACGCGGCGCCCACCGGCCCCGCGCCGTTGGCATCGAACGACACCGCCTGACCGGCGCGCAGCAGCACCGCAGGGATGCGGATCGACGGGTGATCCTGCGTCTGGCCGGGCAGGATGGTGGCCGACTGTTGCAACACCTGCACCCGCGTGTCGCGGGTATCCAGCCGCACCGTGAAGCGGGCCTCCTGCGGCAGGATGTCGCCATGCGGCGTGCTGACGACGAAAGGGCGCGGCATGGCCCGCGAGGTCTGGTCCTGATGGACCTGCATCAGGATCTCGCCGGCACGCAGCACCACCCGACGCCGCGCATCGCTGAAATCCAGCGTCACGCGGGTGGCGGTGTTCAGATAGAGCTGCGAGCCGTCGTCCAGTTGGAATTGGCGCAGCTCGCCGGTCGCGGTCTGCCAGGTGCCCGGCTCCCCTGACCGCATGACGCCATAGGCGCCGGTGGCCAGCAGGCCCATCCCCATCAACGACAGCAGGCTGCGGCGCTGTGCGCGCCGGCGCGCGGACGGGGTGAGCACGGCCGTGGCGACATTGGCCGGCACGCGGCTGAAGGCGCACCGCATCTTCTGCAGCCGTTCCCAGGCCTGGCGATGCGTGGGGCTGGCGTCGAGCCAGGCCTGCCAGTCAACGCGATCGCGCGGCGTCGCGTCCTCTGCCATGAGGCAGGCAAACCAGCGGGCGGCTTCGTGTACGGCCGATTCCTCGGCGGACGACGGCGGGCGGGACTCGGCCATGCAAACTGCCCGGGGATCAGAAGGCCGCCAGGCAGCAGTGCGCCATGGCGCGCGCGATGTAGTTCTTCACCGTGCGCAGCGAGACATTCAAGTTCAAGGCGATCTGCGTGTAGGGCAACCCCTGGAACTGCGACAGCACCAGTGCCTGCCGCACCTTCGGGTCGAGGCCGTCGAGCATGCGATCGAACTCGAACAACGCCTCGCGCACCAGCGCCTGGGTTTCGAGGGAAGGCACGTGCTGCGGCGGCAGGGTGGCCAGGACTTCGAGATAGGCGATTTCCAGCGCCTGCCGCCGGTAGAAATTGGCCACCAGCCGTCCGGCCACGGTAGCCAGATAGGCGCGCGGTTCGCGCAGGGGGGAGGTGTCGATATGGAGGGGAGTGGCGGCGCACAGCACGCGGACGAAAGTGTCCTGGGTCAGATCGTCGGCGTCTTCGGCGCGGCGGACTTTAGTGCGAAGCCAGTTGCGCAGCCAACCGTGATGCTCGCGGTATAGGCCACCGACCTGGTGGGCGGTGGGGGCGAGGCACTTTTTCATGGGGTGGGGACGGCGGGGGTGAAGTGCGAATGGGAATTGGTTTGTTTTTATAGTCGATGGGGTGGGGGGATGGGCGGGGGGTGGGGGAAATCGGGTTTGTCTGACGCCGGAGGCGGACTGGCGCGGTTACGAAAAGTCTATTGCTGGTCTTCGAAGATATTTCGAAACCAGCCACTGGCTTTGATGTCAGTTGTCTCGCACTTAAGTTCTCCAATTATCAGCCGATACAAGAATATAGATAAAGTTCTAATAGAGTAAGAGAGGCGATGATGAGACCGGTGAGAATTTTGACTCAGTCTGGCACGGTGGCAAACGTGATCATTCAGCAGCTCCAGACATGTCAACGAGCCTGGATAGCCGTGGCTTGGGCTACGGAGAATGAAGTTTTTTATGAGTTGCTAAAACAAGAGAGAAAACTTGAGGTCGTAGTAATTGGCACGCACGGGTCTCTTACCGCGCCAAGCTGTATAGAGCGGTTGGCGACATGCAATTGGGTCTCATTTCGTAGCGCGAAGGGTCCGCTCTTTCATCCGAAGCTTTACCTGTTCGAGCATGGTGACCGATACACGGCGATCGTGGGCAGTCATAACATGACGCGAGGAGCTTTTCAAAACAATATAGAGCTCAGTACCGCCTCTGAGTTCGAAAAAAACGATCCTACCGTCCTGGCTCTCCGCCAGTTTGTCGAACAGTCAGCGAAAGGGCCGTGCATCACCCCTACGGCCGCATTCATCAGTCACTATCGAGCGAGCCATCGCGCTGCGCAAAGTCAGCGGAAAACAATCGACGAACTCTATCAAGCCGAACCAGACCGCATGGAAGAAAAGGTGCGAACTGATGCGCCTATTCATATGGAATGGGATGATTGGCTGGCCAAGGTGAATGCCGCACCGAATAATGGCTGTTCTCGCCGGCTCGATATGTTGGATCAAGTGCAGACGTTGCTGAGGCAACCCGGCGGATTCTTGAAGTTGTCCATTGAAGATCGAAAGCGAATTGCCGGTACGACTACAGCACGGCCTAAACAAGCTGACGACATAGACTGGCATTTTTTTGGGGCCATGACTTCTGCGCATCGTTTCGGTCATTCGTACGCCCACTTAATAGAAAAGGAAAATCCCATCGAAGTGGCGTCTGCGCTAGACCTCATTCCGGCTGAATTTCCTCCGACACGGGAGAACTGGTTGGAATATTGGGCAGCGCTGGAACGCGCCGCAGGAGATGAGGGGGGGATTGGCATCGTTGGAGCGACACGGTTGGCCTGCTTGAAGAGACCGGACTATTTCGTGCCTATTTCGAGCACTAATGTCACGAGGCTGTCGGAGCAGCTTGGCGTGCCAAAGGAAGCGCTGAAGGATGCCAGGGATTACTGGGATACGGTGGTCGAGACGATACTGCTTACCCCATGGTGGAATGAGGAACGTCCCGCGGGTTTGGAACAAGCGAGGCTTTGGCGCGCTAGATCAGCGATGTTGGACGCCATTGTGTACGCAGGAAACTCCGTGTAGTTTTCATATATTCCATGGCTGCTTTTTTTGTTCCGGTAGTTAACGCGAATGTGTTATCTATGCAGTTGGTCCGGTGGGGAAGCACAAAGCGCTGCAGATTGTGTTCTTGCTGATACAGTTGGCAACCCAAAGAACACTGTCAAAAATCTTCTACGGAAGTGCGGTCATCCGCTTTGATCAAAACTATCGCAAGGTTGTTGTCCACGAGCGAGCAGTTCTGAGCAGGCCGAGAGACCCGTCCACGGGGATCAGTTGGAATCCGATCTCCATAGACCTTTTCTACGTAAAGCAGCCGCTTTGGCCTTCCGCGTATCGCGCGGAATTTTGGATCATTGGCAATTTCCTCGATCAGGCCTTCAAGGGCTTGGGCTGTGGCTTGCTGCCTGCTCGCTTGTATCAGATGGCGTCGTTCGCATGCCAAGATGATCGCGTCTGATAAATCATTGGCCCAATCGCTTGTAATCCAGCAAATCCTGTTCAATCCGCCTACGGCGTACGTAGCAAGAACCGAACAAGTGGTGCCTGCGTAGTGCGCACACCCAGCGAGTTGCTCGCTCAGTTGTTCTGCCACATCCGCGGGGGATGGCCAAACCGATTGAGGGTCATCCTCGAATGAGGCATCCCAGCCTTCACTAATCATTACAGAACGGATAAACGCGTCTGGATCGTACTGGCGGGCTTGCACAAACACCGTTGGCGGTTTCTCCCTTGCGAGTACAGTGAAAAACGCGGACTCATTCAGATCGAGATAGCAGGAGTCCAGAATCCGATGTATGCCAGCATGCACCACGAGCGATCCGCCTTCTTGGCAGGAAGCTTCAAGGCGATCTAATACCGTGATGGGAGATTCTGATGCGGTCATCATGAATGGAAGCGGTTATAGATTATCGGAATATAGCCTCGGAGCCCTCTTTCCCACCACCGTGACCTGAACCGGTCGCTTCAGGCTTACGGGGCATGGACGTGACGGCAGGGCGCCACCCCATCGCCCCAAAAAAAAGCCGCGTTCCCCAACCCAGGAAACGCGGCCTCATTCACCAGGACCGACAACCCCCCGCCGGTCCCGCCCCTTCAATGCATCTGCCCATACTTCCCGGCATTGAAATCCTGGATCGCCTCGACGATCTCCGCCTGTGAATTCATCACAAACGGCCCATATCCCACCACGGGCTCGTCGATCGGCTCACCGCTCAACACCAGGAACACGGCGTCGTTGTTGGCTTCGACCGTGATCTCGTCACCGTCCTGCGCGAACAGCGTCAGCTGCGCGTCGCGCGCCACTGCTTCGCCGTTGACCAGCACCGTGCCGCGCAGCATCACGAGCATGCTGTTGCGGCCCGCCGGGATCGCGAAGGTCGCGGTCTTGCCGGCGGACAGGCGCACGTCCCACACGTCGATCGGCGTGAAGGTGCGGGCTGGGCCGGTCTGGCCGCCGTAGCCGCCGGCGATGACGCGCAGCGAGCCGGCATCGTCGGGCAGCGACACCACCGGGATCTCCGCATTCAGCAGGCTCTGGTAGCCGGCGGGGGCCTTCTTGTCCTTGGCCGGCAGGTTGACCCACAGCTGCACCATCTCCAGCTCGCCGCCCTTGCGGGTGAACGCGGGGGAGTGGAACTCTTCATGCAGGATGCCCGAGGCGGCCGTCATCCACTGGACGTCGCCGGGCCCGATGACGCCGCCGTTGCCGGTGGAGTCACGGTGCTCGACCTCGCCGCTGTAGACGATGGTCACGGTCTCGAAGCCGCGGTGCGGATGCTGGCCGACGCCGCGCGGTTGCGTGGCCGGCGCGAATTGCGCCGGGCCGGCGTAGTCCAGGAGCAGGAACGGGCTGACGTTCTTGCCCTTGTCGTTGTACGAGAACATCGAGCGCACCGGAAAGCCGTCGCCCACCCAGTGGGGACGCGGGCTGGCATGCACACCCAGAATCTTCTTCATGATCGTCATTCCTGTTGCGCGGCCCCTGCGGGGCCGTTGGTCATACCTATCAAGATAAGGGCGCGGGGCCGCTTTCGGTAGTCCCCGCGATTGATAAGCACTGTTCCATGAATAGGACACTACAGGGAGGTGAGATTCAAATTGGTTCCAGTTTGCGAGGCGGCGAGACAACCGGCATCAGTTCCGGCGCGTCGTTCCTTGGCTTGTTCGTCCTGATATCCGCGGCTGCCGCCCGAGCCTGCCGCGGCCGCCTGCAGGTGGGCCCCTGGCTCGCAGCAGAAGCGATGCGTCGACCCCGGGGTATTCTTGCGCCATGCCACGACAATCCGATATCGCTGACCCCGGGCAGTCCTCCCACGTCCAGGGCTTTGCCCCGGTCGCCGCCGCCGACGCCCGCATCCTGGTGCTGGGCTCCATGCCCGGCGTCGCGTCGCTCAGGCAGGCGCGCTATTACGCCCATCCCCGCAACGCCTTCTGGCCGATCGCCGCCCAGGTCCTGGGCTTCGACGCCGCCGCCGACTACCCCGCGCGCCTGCAAGCCCTGCAACAGGCCGGCGTCGCCCTCTGGGATGTGCTACAGGCCTGCGAGCGCCCAGGCAGCCTGGACGCCGACATCCGCGCCGACACCTTGGTCCCCAACGACTTCGCCGCCTTTCTCCAGGCCCATCCGCGCCTGATCCGCATCTGCTTCAACGGGGGCAAGGCCGCCGCGCTGTTTCGGCGCCATGTCCTGCCGGGGCTGCCGGGCCTGGCGCTGCAATACGTCGACCTGCCTTCCACCAGTCCGGCTCATGCCGCCGCGTCGTTCGAGAAGAAGCTGGCCGTCTGGCGCGAGGCTTTGACGCCGCCCGGTTGCGCGCGCGGCGATTGATGCGGGGGGCTGCCGGCCGGGCGGTGGCCGCGCGGGGGCTTCTTGTTCAGGGGGCGGCGGGTTCTACCGCGCGTGCGCCGTCCGGGGTTGCCGCCGTGCCAGGTGCCCGGTCGAGCTGTTGCCGGGCCTCGTCCAGTCCGGTCTGGATCTGGGCACGGACGGGGTCGTCGGGTTCGACCCGGGTCAGCAGGCGCTCCCAGTAACCGATGGCCGCCGGGTAGTCGTGGCGGAAGAATGCGCTGGTGCCGGCCAGGGCCAGGCCTTTCACGTCATCGGGCGCGCGCGCCAGCACGCGGCCGATCAGCCGGTCGGGTTCGCCGGTGAAATCGCCGTTCGCGGCGGTGGCCAGGATGTCGGCCCAGTCGGCCAGCACCGTGGGGTCGTCCGGCGCGTTGGCGCCGATGCGCTGCCAGGTCGCCGCGCCGCCGGCAAAATCCTCCAGGGTCAGGTAGGTGTTGGCCAGCATGGTCCAGCCGGCGGGGGCGGCGGGGTTGGCTTCGAGGCGCTGGATCAGGCCGGCCAGCAGATCGGTCATCTGGCCGGGGGCGTCATGATCCGCGCTGGCGGTGACCATGGGATCGCCGCCGGCCGTGATGCCGGCGGGGTTGCCCAGCGCGCCGTACAGGGCGGCGGTAATCAAGGGCAGCAGCAGCGCGATGGCCGCGGCCCAGCGCCGCGCGGGCCGCGCATCGACGGCGGTGGCGGTGGCGCGGCCTTCCTGTAGCGCGCGCCGTTCCAGCTCGGCGCAGGCCAGGGCGTAGTCGGCCGCTGCGATGCGGCCGCCGGCGTGGTCGGCCCGCAGTTGCGCCCATTGTTCCCGCAGGACCCGCAATGATGCCTGCGCCTGGCGTGGCGCCTCGGGGGGGGATGGGGCGCCCGATCCCAGCAGGGGCGGCAGGACAAAGAGCAGGGCGAGCAGGACCAGGGCGGCCGCCATGATGAGAAACAGCGTCAAGGTTGGCCCTCCCGATGACGGCAATCGACCCGCGGCGCGGCCTCATCGGCCAGCAGGGCCCTGGCCTCGGCGGCGTCGGTCTGGCCCAAGGGGGGCTCGGCATGGCGCGCATGGCGTCGCAAGCGCCACAGCAGGCCGCCCAGCGCCGCGGCCAGCAACAGCCCGGGGCCGGTCCAGAGCAGGGCGGTGCTGGCCTTGAGCGGCGGATCGTAGAGCACGAAGTCGCCATAGCGGGACACCAGGAACTGGCGCACCTGCGCCTCGCTGCGGCCTGCCAGGAAAAGCTCGCGCACTTCCCGGCGTAGATCGCGCGCCAGCGGTGCGCGCGAATCGGCCAGGGATTCGTTCTGGCACACCAGGCAGCGCAGGTCCCGGGTGAAGGCCTGGACGCGAGCCTCCAGCGCCGGGTCCGGCGCGGCGGCGGGGGCTTCGTTGGCCGCCTGGGCGCCGAAGGCCAGGGTCAGCGCCAGCGCGGTCGCCCAGGCGCGGGCGCGGTGGCGTGCCGGACTGGACCGGCGGGACGGTGCTGCGCGCAGGCCGGGGCGCAGTGAAAAGGCGCGATCAGCGTTCATCCCGCGCCTCCCGCGCCCGCGGCATCAGGATGGTGTCAAGCACCTCCTGGGTGACGGGGCCGATATGCTTGTAGCGGATGATGCCGTTGGCGTCGATCAGGAAGGTCTCGGGCACGCCGTAGACGCCGTAGTCGATGCCGACCCTGCCGTCAGGGTCGGCCACCGAGACGTCGTAGGGGGTGCCCAACCGGGCCAGCCAGGCGCGCGCGTCGGCGGCGTCGTCCTTGTAGTCGAGGCCGATGATGGGGATGCGGCCGTCGCGCGCGGCGCGCAGCAGCACGGCATGTTCGGCGCGGCAGGCGACGCACCAGCTGGCCCAGACGTTGAACAGCCACACCTTGCCGCGCATGTCGTCCAGGCCGAAGTGGCGCTCCGGCGCATCCAGCCGCGCCAGGCGGAATGGCGGCGCGGGCTGCGCGATGAGGGGCGATGGCAGTTCACGCGGATCGCGGCCCAGGCCCATGGCGAGAAAGCCGGCCAGCCCCAGGAACAGCAGGAAAGGGATGAGGAACCTGAGCTTCATGGCGCGCCCGCCGTGCCCGCGTCCGGGACCGCCCGGGCGGCGCCGCCAACGTCCCGTTGCGCCAGTTTGCGGTAGCGCCGGTCGCTGGCCGCGCACAGGCCGCCCAGGATCATCAGGCCGCAGCCGGCCCAGATCCAGCTGATGAACGGCTTGTGGAAGAGATTGACGATCCAGCTGCCGTCGGGCAGCGGTTCGCCCAGGGCGGTGTACACGTCGCGCAGCGGGCCGACGTCGATGGCCGATTGCGTCATCGGCATGGCGTGCGCCACGTAGGTGCGCGTTTCGGGCCGCAGGGTCGCGACGTGGCGGCCGTTGCGCGCGACCTCGAGCGTGGCGCGCGCCGCGACCCAGTTGGGGCCTTGTTCCTGCCGCACGCCGTCGAAAGTAAAGGTGTATCCGGCCAATTGCGCGGTCTGCCCGGGCAGCATCTTCACGTCCAGGCTGGACTGGAAACTGTTGACCATGGTGACGCCGATGACGAACACGCCCAGGCCGAGATGGGCCAGCCACATGCCCCACCAGGCCGCGGGAATGCCGCGCAGGCGCGTCGCCAGCGCGGCTCGGGCGCCGCTGGCGAGGCGGTCCCTGAGCAGTTGCGCGCTGCCCAGGACGAGCCAGGCCGCCAGGAACAGGCCCAGGCAGGTGCGCCAGGTGAAATGCCCGAGTCCGCCCGCCAGGCCCATCGCCATCAAGACGCTCGCCAGCAGTGTGGGCCCCAGGCGCCGCGCCAGCCGTTGCCCGGTATCTGCCTTCCAGCGCACGAAGGTGCCCAGCACGACCAGCGCCAGCACCGGCGTCATCAAGGGCACGAACGTCGAGTCGAAGTAGGGCGGACCGACCGAGATCTTGCCCAGGTCCAGCGCGTCCAGGAACAGCGGATACAGGGTGCCCAGCAGCACCGCGGCGCAGGCGACCGCCAGCAGCGCGTTGTTGGCCAGCAAGGCGGCGTCGCGTGATATCAGCTGGAAGCTGCCGCCGCCCTGCAGCCTTGGCGCGCGCCAGGCGAACAGGATCAGCGACGCGCCGATCACCGCGACCAGCAGGCACAGGATGAACAGGCCGCGCGCCGGATCGGTGGCAAAGGCGTGCACCGAGGTGACCACGCCGGAACGGACCAGGAAGGTGCCCAGCAACGACAGCGAGAAGGCGCCGATGGCCAGCAGCACGGTCCAGCTGCGGAACGCCCCGCGCTTTTCGGTCACGGCGAGTGAATGGATCAGGGCGGTGCCCAGCAGCCACGGCATGAACGAGGCGTTTTCCACCGGGTCCCAGAACCACCAGCCGCCCCAGCCCAGTTCGTAGTAGGCCCAGCTCGATCCGACCGCGATCCCCGCCGTCAGCAGGACCCAGGCGGCCACGGTCCAGGGCCGCGACCAGCGCGCCCAGGCCGCGTCCAGGCGACCCGTGAGCAAGGCGGCGATGGCGAAGGCAAAGGCGACGCTGAAGCCGACGTAGCCCAGGTACAGCAGGGGCGGGTGGATGATCATGCCCGGGTCCTGCAGCATCGGGTTCAGGTCGTTGCCCTGGGCGGGCGCGGGCAGCAGTCGTTCGAAGGGGTTGGAGGTCAGCAGCGTGAAGGCGATGAAGCCGGCGCTGACGCAGCCCATGATGCCGAGCACCCGCGCCATGAAGGCCTCGGGCAGGTGGCGGCTGAACCGCGTGACCGCCGCCGTCCATAGCGACAGCGAGACGATCCACAACAGCATGGACCCTTCGTGGTTGCCCCAGACGCCGGTGATGCGGTAGATCAGCGGGGTCTGGGTGTGCGAGTTGGCGGCGACCAGCCGCACCGAGAAATCATTGCCGATGAACAGCAGGTTCAGGCAGGCATAGGACAGCAGGATGAAGAGCAACTGCCCGCGCGCGGCGGCGCGGCCGACCGCCATCAGCGCGGCGCGGCCGCGCCAGGCGCCATACAGGGGCGGGATGGCCTGGACCAGCGCCAGGGCGAACGCGATCATCAGCGAGAAATGGCCCAGTTCCGCAATCATCGCTGTAGCGTCTTTTCGGCGTCGTGGGCGCGGTCGAGGGCATGTTGCGCCTCGACCGGGGTGTAGTTTTCGTCGTGGCGGGCGAGCACGCTGGTGGCGACGAACACCCCGTCGCCGCCCAGCATGCCCTGGGCCACCACGCCCTTGCCTTCCTGGAACAGGTCGGGCAAGGACCCGCGGTAGGTCACGGACACGCTGCGGGCGGTGTCGGTGATGACGAAGCGGACGGTCAGGCCATCGGCCTGGCGCCGCAGCGATCCGGCCTGCACCAGGCCGCCGATGCGCAGCAGCCGTTCGCGCGGGGCCTCGCCGCGGGCGATCTCGCTGGGGGTATGGAAGAACACCAGGTTCTGGCGCATCGCCGTCAGCATCAGGGCGACGGCCGACGCCAGCAGCGCCAGCGCCCCGAGCAGCAGGAACAGGCGTTTGCGGCGCGTGGGCATCAAAGCGGTTCCCCGGGGGCGCGGCGGGCGCGATGGCGCGCGGCGATGCGGCGGATCGCGCGGCGGCGGCGCCGCGCCAGCGCCACGCACTCGGCCAGCGCCAGCAGGGCCAGTGCGCCGTAGCTGCCCCAGACGAAGGCGCCGCTGCCGCCCATGTGCCAGAACGCGGCCCAGGATTCCCATTGCATCAGGCCGCTCCTTGCTTGAGGGCGCGCGCGTCCTTGCTGTCCGGGATGCCGCGCGGCTCGATCAGGTCCCGGACCCAGCCGGCGTGGCAGTCCCGCTCCAGGATCAAGGTGCGCGCGCGCATCAGCGCGATGGCCGCCGTGTAGGCCCAGGCGGCGAGCGTCATGAGCAGCATGGCGACCAGCATGGTGGTCGCCATCGAGGGCGCCCGGGTCAGGCTGACCGAAGCGCCCTGGTGCAGCGTGTTCCACCACGTCACCGAGAAGTAGATGACGGGAACGTTGATGGCGCCGACCAGGGCGAGCAGGGCCCCGGCGCGGTCGCCGCGGCGCGGATCGGCATGCAGGGCGGTGAGCGCCAGGTAGCCCAGGTACAGGAAGAACAGCAGCAGTTGCGAGGTCAGGCGGGCATCCCAGACCCAGTAGGCGCCCCAGGCCGGCCGTCCCCACAACGCGCCGCTCCAGAGCGCCACGAAGCAGAACATCGCGCCGGTGGGCGCCAGGGCGCGGGCCATGATGAAGGACAGGCGGGTCTGCAGGATCAGGCCGAGCGCCGACCAGAAGGCCATCAACAGATAGACGAACATGGACATCCAGGCGGCGGCCACATGGATGAAGATGATGCGGTAGACCTCGCCCTGGGTCGCATCGGTGGGCGCGACGAAAAAGCCGGTCCAGCACGCCGCCAGGCCGAACAGGGCGGCCAGGGCCGCGCACCAGGGGATGAGCCTGCCCGCCAGCGGATAGAAGACCTGCGGCGCGGCGAATCGCAGCAGGCGCGCGGGTCGGCGCGGCGGGGCGGGAAGGTCGGGGGGCGGTCTGTGCATCTTCATCATTCGACGGCGAACCGCAGTGCCAGCGCACAAGCGGGAGGAACCAGGGCCAGCGCCGCCAGCAGCGCGGCGCCGAGCAGCAGGAACGGCGTTGCGTGGACCTGGCCCGCCGCGCACGCCGTGACCGATCCGGCGCCGAAGATCAGCACCGGCGCGAACAGGGGCAGCAGCAGCAGGGCCTGCAGCACGCCGCCGCCGCGCAGTCCCAATGTCAGCGCGGCGCCGAGGGCGCCCAGCAGCGCCAGTACCGGCGTTCCCAGCGCGAACGATATCGACAGGGTCCAGCGGGAACACTGACTCAGGTCAAACAGCAGGCCCATGGCCGGCGCCATCAGCACCAAAGGCAGACCGGTTCCGATCCAGTGCGCGAGGATCTTGGCCAGCACCCATAGCGCGGCGGGCTCGGGCGACAGCAGCCATTGTTCGAGCGCGCCGTCGGCGTGGTCCTGCGCGAACAGCCGGTGTTGCGACAACAAGGCCGACAGCAGGGCGGCGACCCACAGTATCCCGGGCGCCATCGCCCGCAGGCGCGCGGCGTCGGCGCCCACGGCCAGGGGAAACAGGCAGGCGACCAGCACGAAAAAAAGCAGGGAGACGACGAGGTCGGCCCGCGCCCGGCAGGCCAGCAGCAGGTCTCGCCGCAGAACGGCGAAGAAGGGGGTGGACCACAGCGATGCGGCGGACCGGGACGCGGCGGTTGCGGGCGCGGCCTGGGAGGCGGGCTGGGCGGACGGCTTCATGCCGTGCCCCCGGCCAGGTCGAGCACGCGCGGCGCGCGCTCGAGCGGCACGTCCTGGTGGGTGGTCAGGACGACCCGTCCGCCGTCATCGCAATGACGCGTCAGGAGGCGCGCAAGGTGCGCCACGGTGGCGGCGTCGAGCGCGGTGAAGGGTTCATCCAGCAACCACAGTGCACGCGCCGGATGCAGCAGCAGCCGCGCCAGCACGGCGCGCCGCCGCTGGCCTTGCGACAGGACGCCCACGGGCAGGTCGAGCCCGGCTTCCAGGCCCATCCGGCAGAGCGCGTCCCGACAGGCCGCCGCCGTCGCGGGCAGGGCCTGGGCCTGGCAGAGCAGGCGCAGGTTTTCCAGCGGCGTCAGCAGGTCGTTGAGCGCATCGGCATGGCCGAGGTAGAGCAGATGCTGGCGGAAGCCGGCGCCCAGGCGCTGGATGTCCGTGCCGCGCCACCACACCGCGCCGCTATCCGCGCGGGCCAGGCCGCACAGGGTGCGCAGCAGGCTGGTCTTGCCATGGCCGTTGGGCGCGACCACGCGCAGCATCTGCCCGGCCCGCAATTGGAACGACAGGGGCGGGAACAGCAGGCGGTCCCCTTTCGAACAGGTGAGATCGCGCGCTTCAAGCATGGCCGGCGCCCATCCAGATATTCATGTAAACAACCCCCGCTTGGCCAAGGTGGCGCGACGCCGACAACGGAGTGGGATATTAAATAATCCGCGCCGCCGGTTTGCCCCGTTCAGGCCGTTTTTCGACTTTGTCGGACTGATTTACCTGTAGGCAAAAATGCCCGCGGTTCGCGCGAATTCAAATGCTGGCGGGTGGCCGATTCGGATCGGTCCGAGTTGTTCCGCTGAGGCCGTGTTGCGGGGTCGACGATTGACCGAGATCAACATGAATGTCGCACCGTCGCGTCAAATAAAAAAAGGCGACGGTCTGGCCACAGGCCGCGCTGGTTGTAGCGGTCCCGCGTCGTGCAAGCGCACGGCGCGCGGCCGGTCGTAGATGAAATTTGCAAAGTCGTATCCAGTGAAAAACAAATCAAAGCATCAAACCGGCATGGCCGCGGAGTGGGCGAAATTCCTGTCGCTGGCCTTCGTCGCATGTCCCGTCGTGGCCTTCCTGATGATCTGCGTGTTTGGATTCATCGTGTGGTTCGGACAGATTCTGTTTTGGGGCCCGCCGGCCTGAAAACGAAATCCGAGAAACCAGCCGGTTGGGCCTACACATGAAAAATCGCTTCAAGGCAGTCAAGACTGCAATTCACTGGGTGCTCGCGTTGTTGCTGCGCCCCTCCACCAGAATCGGACTGGGCGTCCTGGTCATCGGTGGATTCATCGGCGGCGTGACGTTCCTCGCGCTGTTCAATACCGGCATGAACGCCACCAATTCCGAGGCCTTCTGTATCTCGTGCCACTCGATGAGCGACACGGTGCTGCCCGAGCTGAAGCAGACGGTGCACTGGAAGAACCGCTCGGGGGTGCGCGCCCATTGTCCCGATTGCCACGTGCCGCACGACTTCACGTCCAAGGTGGCGCGCAAGATGCAGGCCTCGCGCGAGGTGCTGGGGCATCTGATGGGAACCATCGGCACGCCCGAGAAATTCAAGGAGCACCGCATCGTGCTCGCCACGCGCGAGTGGGCCCGCTTCAAGGCCAACAACTCCAAGGAATGCCGCAACTGCCATGACTACGCCAGCATGGACTTCGACAAGATGCGCGTGACGTCGCAGACCATCATGCATGGCGCGGCGGAACGCAACGCCAGCTGCGTCGACTGCCACAAGGGCATCGCGCACCACCTGCCCGAGGTCAAGTCGCAGGGCAATCCGGCGCTGGCGGCGCTCACATCCGAGGCCCGCGGCGCGGCCATCGAGACCGGCAAGCGCTATTACAGCGTCATGCCCCAGCCGCTCTACGCGGACCCGGAACTGACGCGGGAGATCGGCGCCATCGAGATCGCCACCGACGCCAAGGTGCTGCAGAAAAAGAACGACGCGGTGCAGGTCGAGCTGCAGCTCTGGCGGAAGAACAAGGGGTATGCGCGCGTGTTGTACGGCCGCTTCGGCCTGAACATCACCAGCGCCGTGCTGGCCAAGGAGGTCTCGCGGGACGATGACCTGATCCACGTGCTCGAGACCCAGGTCGACAAGGTCACCGGCCTGGAGTGGCAGAAGATTTCCGCCACGGTCTGGCTGCGCGGCGGCGGGCTGGTCGACAACGTCGAGCCGATCTGGGGCGTGGCCCGGCAGAGCTATTCGCAAAGCTGCAGCGTGTGCCATCGCCAGCCGAACGAGGCTTCGCACGACGCCAACCAATGGCCCGGGCTGTTTGGCGGCATGGTCGGATTCACCAACATGGACGACCCGACCGCGAAGCTGGTCCTGAAGTATCTGCAATTGCATTCCTCTGATTTCGTTGTAAAGGACGGTGTGGCCTCGGCCCACTGAGATAGTCATGAAGATTTCCCGTCGCCGGTTCATGGGCGGTATCGCCGCTTCGCTGGGTTCTTTCGCCATCCCGCCGCTGTTGCGCAATGGCAATGTGGTGCGCGCCGCGCAGGGGGGCTCGGGCGATGCCGGCCCCGGGCGCTGGCGATTTTCCGGCGCCCACTGGGGCGCCTTCCGGGCGCGCGTCGTGGCCGGCCGCGTGGTCGAAATCAAGCCGTTCGAGTTCGACAAGCACCCGACGCCGATCCTCGATGGCACGCTCGACGTGCTGTACAGCGCCTCGCGGGTGCGCTATCCCATGGTGCGGCTGGACTGGTACCGCAAGCGCGGCCAGTCCGGCGGCCTGCGCGGCGACAACCGCTTCATCCGGGTGGGGTGGGACGAGGCGCTGGACCTGGTCTATAGCGAGGTCGAGCGGGTCCAGAAGGACTACGGACCGTGGGCGCTGCACGTGGGCAACGTGGGCTGGCGTTCGGTGGGGCTGATGCACAGCTGCGGCAACCATATGCTGCGGGCCATGGGGATGCACAGCTACAGCGTGGGGACGGCGGGCGATTACTCGACCGGCGCCGGGCAGACCATATTGCCTTACGTGCTGGGGTCGACCGAGGTGTATTCGCAGGGCACGTCCTGGGACATCATCCTCAAGGAAACCCAGGTACTGGTTTTCTGGGCGAGCGATCCGATCAAGAACCTGCAGGTGGGTTGGAACACCGAGACGCACGAGGCCTACGCGTACTTCGAGCAGTTGAAGCAGAAGGTGGCCAACAACGAGATCCAGGTGATCTGCGTCGATCCGGTGAAAAGCAAGACGCGCAATTACCTGGAGTGCGAGCAGCAGTACGTCAACCCGCTGACGGACGTGGCCTTCATGCTGGGTATCGCCCATACGCTGTGGAAGGAAGGTCTGCACGACAAGAAGTTCCTCGAGACCTATGCGGTGGGCTTCGACGAATTCACCGCCTACCTGGATGGCAAGACCGAGGACAAGATCGAAAGAACGCCGGAATGGGCCGAGTCCATCTGCGGCGTGCCGGCGGCGCGGATACGCGAACTGGCGCGCCTGATGGCGGCCCATCGCACCCAGCTGATGTTCGGCTGGGCGATCCAGCGCCAGCAGCATGGCGAGCAACCCTACTGGATGGGCGCCATCCTGGCGGCGATGCTGGGCCAGATCGGCCTGCCCGGCGGCGGCATCAGCTTTTCGCATCACTACAGTTCGGTGGGCGTGTCGTCCTCCGGCGCGTCGATGCCTGGCGCCTTTCCCCTGAATCTGGATACCGGGCGCACGCCCCGCCACGAGAACAGCGACTACCAGGGATACAGCGCCGTCGTGCCGGTGTCCCGCGTCATCGACGCACTGCTGGAGCCGGGCAAGGAAATCAACTTCAACGGGCACAAGGTGAAACTGCCGCCGTACAAGGTGGCCCTGTTCTCGGGGTGCAACCAGTGGCACCGGCAGCAGGACCGCAACCGGATGAAGGCGGCCTACCAGAAGCTCGAGACGGTGGTGGCCATCGACTACAACTGGACCGCCACCTGCCGTTTCGCCGATATCGTGCTGCCGGCCTGCACGCCGTACGAGCGCAATGACATCGACGCGTATGGCTCATATTCGAACCGCGGCGTGATCGCCATGCACAAGCTGGTCGATCCGCTGTATCACTCGCGCTCGGATTTCGACATCTGGACGGACTTCTGCAAGCGCATGCAGCGCAACGTCGAATACACCCGCAACATGAGCGAGATGCAGTGGGTCGAATCGCTGTACGAAGACTGCCGCAAGGAAAACGCCGGCAAGGGGTATGCGATGCCGCCGTTCGCCGAATTCTGGGAGACAGGCTATGTGCTGTTCCCCGAAGGCCAGCCCTGGGTGCGGCACGCCGATTTCCGCGAGGACCCGGAGGTCAACGCGCTGGGCACGCCGTCCGGGTTCATCGAGATCTACAGCCGCAAGATCGCGGGGTTCGGTTACCGCGACTGCAAGGGGCATCCGGTCTGGATGGAAAAGGCCGAGCGTTCCCACAACGGGCCGCATTCGGACAAGTATCCGCTCTGGCTGCAATCGGCGCACCCGGATACCCGCCTGCATTCGCAGACCTGCGAATCGCCGACGCGACGCGCGACCTATACGATCCAGGGGCGCGAGCCGGTCTACCTCAGCCCCGAGGATGCCAAGCGGCGCGGCATCAGGCACGGAGACCTGGTGCGCGTCTTCAACGGCCGGGGCCAGTTGCTGGCGGGGGCGTCCATTTCCGCCAACTTCCCGCCGGGCGTCGTCCGCATCCAGGAAGGGGCCTGGTACGGGCCCACCGGCCCCGAGATCGGCGCGCTGGATACCTACGGGGATCCCAACACGCTGACGCTGGACATCGGCACCTCCGAGCTGGCGCAGGCGCCGAGCGCCAATACCTGCCTGGTGGAAATCGAGCTGTTCCAGGGAGCCGCGCCCGCGGTGACTGCGTTCGGCGGCCCCATCGAGGTGGACATCGGCGGCAAGGTCCTGGCGGGGCATTGACGCAATCGCCGGGCCGCCATCCGCGCGCGTGCCCGGCCGGCACCCGGTTTTCCTGGAGCATCAATTGGATAACGCTCGTATCGATCTGGATTGGGCCGCGATCTCCCATGCGCGGTCGCAAATCTATGGCTGGTTTTCGACGGTCTTCGCCAAGGAGCTGGGCCGTGAAGCCATGGCGCTTTACCTGGCGGGCGGCGTCGAGCCGCTGCTGTCCGTCTTTTCGAACCTGGGGCTGGCGCGGGAGGCCGAGGCGGTGGACGGCGTGCTGCGGGAGTGGGCGCAACACGGTGACGCCTTGCTGGAGAACGCCGCCGACTTTGCCGCGCTGTTCCTGCTGGAAGGGCGGCATTGCCCGATCCCCTATGCCTCGTACTACCTGGGCGACGGGGGGCTGCTCTATGGCAAGCCGGCGCAGTTGATGCGGTCGTTCCTGGCGTCCAGTCAGTTGCGCCTCGATGAACAGTTCAAGGAACCGGAAGACCACCTGTCCGTCATCCTGGCGTTGCTGTCGTGGTGGACCAAGGCGTGCGACCGCGCCGCGGACATCACGGCGCAGGCGCGCGATCAGGCGGCATTCATCGAATCCGCCCTGACGTCCTGGCTGGCGGCCTGGCAGGCCCGGATGGACGCGGTCGATGGCCTGGCCTTCCGTTTCTACCCGGCCGTGGGCGCCTTGCTGGCCGCCTTCGTGCGCGTGGACCTGGAATGCCTGAACACCTTCCGCTGAGCCTGACGCGGCGCATGCTGCGCGCGGCGCGGCCGTCGCGCCGCGTGGCCATCGTGCTCGTGGCCGGCGCGTTGACCTGCTATGGCGCGGTGCAGTTCTGGTCATCCCGCGACCCGGCCGTCGCCTTCCGTGAAAGCGGCGACGTCGCCCAGCTCATCGCCGCGGTCACTCGCCTGGAGCAACGCACCGCCCAGGCGCCGCAGGACTACGCCGCCCAGCGGCTGCTCGCGCACGGCTATCGCGCCATGGGCCGCCATGCCGACGCCGTCCACGCCTTCGGCAAGGCGTGGCCCCTGGTGCAGGACGACCCCGACGAACTGGCCCTGTTCGCCGCCACCCTCGCCATTTACCGAGGCGGCTTTTCCGGCAAGCCCGATGAGCTCCTGCAGCGCGCCCTGGCGGCCGACCCGTCCCACGCCAACGCCCTGATGCTCAAGGGCGCCTCGGCCTACGAGCGAGGCGACTTCGGACTTGCCCGGCGCACCTGGGAGCGCGTCCTGACCCAGGGCGGCCTGGACGACGAGGACCTTGAATGGGTCCGCGCGCAGATCGCCCGCCTCCCGGACCCGATGGTCACGACCGCGCAGGCTAAGACAATTCCTAAATAAACCCGTCCCCCATTGACCCGTATCAACTCTCTATATAACCAAAAGCGATAAGTTAATGACACAACAACACAATTCGCGGAGAAGTCTGTGTCTCACCCCCCACCCGAAGTCCCCCTCCCGGGCAAACGCGGTTTCCTGAAGAACCTGCTCGGCCTGAGCGCCGCCGCCACCATCATCCCCATCCGTGCCGAAGCCGGCACCGGCATCAACCAGCAACCCCCTCGTCGTCCCGGCATCCCCGGCAAGCGCTACGGCATGCTCGTCGACCTGCGCAAATGCATCGGCTGCCAGTCCTGTACGGTCAGCTGTTCGCTCGAGAACCTGCCGCCGGTCGGCCAGTTCCGCACCACCGTTCTGCAATACGAAGTCCAGCCCGACAGCGGCAGCCCCTGCGCCATGGTGATGCTGCCGCGCCTGTGCAACCACTGCGACAACCCGCCCTGTGTGCCGGTCTGTCCGGTGCAGGCCACGTTCCAGCGCGAGGACGGCATCGTGCTGGTCGACAACCAGCGCTGCGTCGGCTGCGGCTATTGCGTGCAGGCCTGTCCGTATGACGCCCGCTTCATCAATCACGACACCCAGACCGCCGACAAGTGCACCTTCTGCGAGCACCGGCTCGAAGCCGGCCTGCTGCCGGCCTGTGTCGAAAGCTGCGTGGGCGGCGCCCGCGTCATCGGCGACCTGAACGACCCCGACAGCGCCATCTCGCAACGGCTGGCCGAGCACCGTGCCGACATCAAGGTGCTCAAGCCCGAGATGAAGACCGATCCGCACGTCTATTACATCGGCCTGCCCGATGCCTTCGTGCACCAGATCGACGGCCAGGCCGGCGTGCGGCTGGCCGGTGGCCATTGAGAAGGGGAGCGCCATGCAGATCACCGAATTGCTGACGCCGGTCTACGACGCCGCCTGGCTGCCGTGGGCCGTGCAGTACTTTTTCCTTATCGGGATTGCCGCGACCGCGGCGTTGACCGCCGCCGGCGCCGCCTTCGGCGAGGCCGGCTCGCCGGCGCGCCGCCTGCTGCCGGCCGCGGTCACCGTGTTGCTGGTGTGCGCCATCGCGGCGCCCGTGTCGCTGCTGGCCGACCTGCACCAGCCGGGCCGGTTCTGGCATTTCTATACCCGGCTGACGCCGTGGTCGTGGATGTGGCTGGGGGCGTTGCTGCTGCCGGTCTTCACCGGACTGGCGGTGCTGTTCTGCGCCGCCTGGTGGTGGGGGCGCATGGTCTGGGTGCGGCTGCTGGGCATCGCGCTGGCGCTGTCGGCGGTGTCGATCCTGGTCTACACCGGCGCCGAGGTGATGGTGCTGCGGGCGCGGCCGCTGTGGCACACGCCGTTCCTGCCGCTGAATTTCGCGCTGACCGCGTGGCTGGGGGCGCTGGGGGCGATGTTCCTGGTGGCGCGCTGGCTGCCGGGCGGCCTGAAGGCGCTGCCGGTCGAGCTGCTGCGCCGCCTGAGCGTGACGGCGGTGGTGATGATGCTGATCGGCGCGGGCGCCTGGGTGCTGCTGGGCCTGCTCGGCCAGGACCCCTCGTTTGATGCCGCGTTGCGCCTGTTCGGCGAATTCCCGGTATGGCGCGCCAGCCTGGCCGGCGCCGTGGCCACCGGGTTCTGCATGATCGCGCTGCTGCAACGCGCGCCGCGCGCGCTGGCGGCGCCGCTGCCGTCGGCGGCGCTGGCGCTGACCATGCTGGCCGCCGCCTGGATCTTCCGCTGGGTGGTGTTCATGAGCGTGCAGGGCGTGCCCAAGTATGGCGCCGGCCTGTACCTGTACGACATGCCCTGGGGCAGCGACGGCCTGCTCGGCATGATCGGCGTGCTGGGCCTGTGCGCCGCGCTGGTCGCCGCCGTGACCTACGCGCTGGAACTGTTCCCGGCCCGCACCCGCGGCCTGGTCGCCTGAGGGCGCCGGCCCGACACGAATTCGCATCGAGATGACCATGGACAAGCGACACCAAGACGACAAGCCCGACGCCCACGCGGACGGACCCGATCAACCCGACAACGCCGCGCGCCGCAAGCTGATCGCGCGCGGCGGCGTGGTCGCCGGCGGCATGGCCGCGTTCGCGGCCGGCTACGGCGAGACCGTCGCCAAGGCCGTTAAAGGCCTGGCCCAGGGCACGGCCGGCGTGCCCACCGCGCACGCCGTGCGCGGCAATTCGCTGACGCCGGAATTCCGCATCGATCCGGTCAGCGGGCTGCTGTCGGCTCAGCCGGGCCAGACCGTCAGCCCCTCCAGCTGCCTGGGCTGCTGGACGCAGTGCGGCGTGCGCCTGCGCGTCGATACCGCGGCCAACCGCATCCTGCGGGTGGCCGGCAACCCGTACCACCCGCTGGCCACCACGCGGCCGGCGGCGATGGAGACGCCGGTGCGCGAGACCTACGCGCAACTGGGCGGCGACAACGGCCTGGAAGGGCGCGCCACGTCCTGTGCGCGCGGCTCGGCCATGCTGGAGCAGATGCACAGTCCGTACCGCGTGCTGCAGCCGCTCAAGCGCGTCGGCGGCCGGGGCGAAGGCAAGTGGCAGACGATTTCGTTCGAGCAGCTGGTGCAGGAGGTGTGCGAGGGCGGCGACCTGTTCGGCGAGGGCCACGTGGACGGCCTGCGCGCGATCTTCGACCGCGACACGCCGCTGGACCCGGCCAACCCGGAGTACGGCGCCAAGGTCAACCAGTTCCTGTTCACCGATGCGTCCAACGAAGGCCGCACGCCGCTGATCCAGCGCTTTGCCGGCCAGTCGTTCGGCACCGTCAACTTCAGCAACCACGGCTCGTACTGCGGCCAGAGCTTCCGCGTCGGCGCGGGCGCGGCGCTGGGCGATCTGAAGGGCATGCCGCACGGCAAGCCGGATTGGGACAACGCCCGCTTCGGCCTGTTCATCGGCGCGGCGCCGGCGCAGGCCGGCAACCCGTTCCAGCGCCAGGCGCGCCAGCTGGCCGAGGCCCGCACCCGGCCGGAGGAAACCGGCTTCACCTATGTAGTGGTGTCGCCGATGCTGCCGGCCTCGTCCAGTCTGTCGGCGGGCTCCGGCAATGAGTGGGTGCCCGTCAATCCCGCCAGCGACCTGGCGCTGGCGATGGGGCTGATCCGCTGGATCCTGGACAACGAGCGCTTCGATGCGCGGGCGCTGGCGCAGCCGGGTCCCGCGGCCATGAAGGCGGCGGGCGAGGCGGCGTGGACCAATGCCACGCACCTGGTGATCGCCGAACCTGGTCATCCGCGCCTGGGCAGCTTCCTGCGCGGCGCCGACCTGGGTTGGGCCAGGCCGGCCGATGCCGGCGAGAAATGGGAAGACGTGTACGTGGTGCGGCGAGAGGACGGCACGCTGGCGCCGCATACCGGCGCGCTGCCGGCCACGCTGTTCGTGGACGAGGCGGTGGCGGCGCCGGGCCTGGCGGGCGCGCCGGCCGCGCTGCGGGTATGCAGCGCGCTGGCGCTGCTGCGCGATGAAGCGCGGCGCAAGTCGCCGGCGGAATACGCCGCGCTGTGCGGCGTGCCGGCGGCCAAGATCGCCGAGCTGGCCGAACGTTTCACCAGCCACGGCAAGCGCGCCGTGGCGGATGCGCACGGCGGCACCATGAGCGGGGCGGGCTTCTACACCGCGTATGCCATCGCCATGCTCAACACGCTGGTGGGCAACCTCAACGTCGAGGGCGGCCTGGTGCTGGACGCCGGCCCGTTCCCGCCGTATGGCGCGGGGCCGCGCTACAACATCGCGGGCTTCGCCAACCGCGCCACGCCCAAGGGCGTGGGCCTGTCGCGCAACCGTTTCCCGTACGAGAAATCGAGCGAGTTCAAGCGCAAGCAGGCCGCCGGCCAGCCGGTTTATCCGGCCGCGGCGCCCTGGTATCCGGCCACCGGCGGGCTGAGTTCCGAGATGCTGGCGTCGGCGCTGGCGGGCTATCCGTACCGCGCCAAGGTCTGGTTCAACCACATGAGCAACCCGGTCTACGGCATCGCCGGGCTGAAGAACGTGCTGCTGGACAAGCTGAAGGATCCGAAGCTCCTGCCGCTGTCGGTGTCGATCAATCCGTTCATCAACGAGACCAACGCGCTGGCCGACTACATCGTGCCCGACACCGTCACCTATGAAAGCTGGGGCGTGTCGGCGCCGTGGGCCGACGTGGTGGCCAAGGCGTCGACGGTGCGCTGGCCGGCGGTCGAGCCGCGCGTGGCGCGCAGCGCCGACGGCGCGCCGGTGTGCCTGGAGTCGTTCCTGATCGCCTGCGCCAAGCGCATCGGCATGCCGGGCTTCGGCGCCAACGCCATCGCCGACCAGGATGGCAACCGCTATCCGCTGGACACGGCCGAGGACTTCTTCCTGCGCGGCATCGCCAACATCGCCTTCGGCGCGGGGCGGCCGGTGCCCGAGGCCAGCGATGACGACCTGGAACTGACCGGCGTGGCGCGCTATCGCGATACGCTGCAAGGCAAGCTCAAGCCCGAGGAATGGCGGCGCGTGGCCATGGTGATGAGCCGGGGCGGACGCTTCGACCGCATGCCGGATGCCTGGAACGATGCCGGCCAGACGCGTCAGGCCTGGGCCAAGCCGCTGCAGGTCTGGAGCGAGGAACTGGCGGGCTTTCGCCACGCGATGACGGGCGAGCGCTATAGCGGCTGCCCGACCTGGTATCCGGCGCGGCTGGCCGACGGGCGCGATGTGCGCCAGCAGTATCCGCGGGCGGACTGGCCGTTCCTCTTGAGTTCGTTCAAGTCCAACCTGATGAGCTCGATGTCGATCGGGGTGGACCGGTTGCGCCAGGTGCATCCGCACAACCCGGTGTCGATCAACCGCCAGGACGGCGAACGGATGGGTTTGCGCAATGGCGACCGGGTGCGCATCGTCACGCCGGGCGGGGCGGTGACCGGTTTGGCGTTGCTGCGCGACGGCATCCAGCCGGGCGCGGTCGGCATCGAGCATGGCTACGGCCATACCGAGCTGGGCGCGCGCGCCCATCTGGTGGATGGTCAGCCGATGCCGCACGATCCGGCGCTGGCGGCGGGCGTGAACCTGAACGACCTGGGGTTCGGCGATGCGACGCGCGGCGAACATGCCAACGTCTGGATCGACTGGGTCTCGGGCGCGGCGGTGCGGCAGGGGTTGCCGGCGCGCATCGAGCGGGCCTGAGGCTGCGTCGCGGCGCCGGGCAACGCCGGCGCCGCGATGGGCGACGGCGCTGGGACGCTAGCGCAGCACGGTGTCGGCCACCAGTTCCAGCCCGCTGGCCGGCACGTCGGTTTCCACCGGCGTGCCGCCCACGTCGCCGGGCTGCGGCATCGCCGTGCCCGAGCGGCTGACGCGGATTTCGACGCGCACGCGGCCGGCGCTGGACAACAGCGCCTGCGGCGACATGGCGTTGCTGTCGTCGAGCGTGAAGGCGCGCGGCAGGTCGGCGGCGCGCAGCCGCAACACGGCCAGCGGCATGCGCGAACCCGAGGCGGGGCGCGCCAGGATGAAGACGGTGTCGGTCGGTTGCACCTGGGCCATCAGGGCGGGGGCGATCCGCGCCTGGCCGCTGAGGCGGCCCGGGGCGGCGGCCTGGCTCGCCGGTGGCGTGGCGGCGGACGCTTGCGAAGGCGAGGATTGGGCGGTCACCGGAGCCTGGGCCGGCGTCGCGGGCTGCGCGCCGCCAGCCGATGCGACCGCGCGGGCCTGGGCGATGTTGGATTCGATCTGGCGCGCGGCCTCGGAATCCGGCGGCAGCAAGCTTTGCAGGCGCTGCCAGTATTCCAGCGCCTGGGCGGCGTCGCCGCGCCGCAGGGCCATCATGCCGGCCAGCGCCAGGGCCTTGGGCTGGTCGGGGTTGACCGCCAGCGCCTGCGCCACCGCCGCGATCGAGGCCGCGTCCGGCGCGCCCTGGTTGGCGGACAGCAGCGCGTCGGCCAGGTCGGCCAGCACCTGCGGCTGCGCCGGCGCCAGCCGCAGCACTTCGCGGTAGGCGGCGGCCGCGTCGGTGTAGCGGCCCAGGGTTTCGTAGGAGCGCGCCAGCGTGTACCAGCCCTCGGCGTCATCCGGCGCGGCGCGCAGGCGCTGGGCCAGCGCGTTGATGGCCAGCGCCATGGCGTCGCCGTCGTCGCCGGCATGCGGTTCGGCGGCGCCGGCCGTGGCCACGGTGGCGGCGGCGCGCGGGTTGCCCAGGTGCTGATAGAGCAGGGCCGCCGCCAGCGGCACCGCCAGACTCAACAGGCAGGCGACGGCGATGCCGGCGCGCTGGCCCGCGGCCGACGGCGCCGCCGTGCCGCGCCGGGCCAGGTCCTGCAGCAGGTCGCGTTGCAGTTCCTCGTCGGCGCGCATGGCCGCGTCGGCGCTCAGGGCGCCATCGCGCTGGTCGCGCCGCAACTGCTCGCGCTGCGCCAGGTAGAAGGCGCGCAGGCCGGCATCGGCCGCGTTGTCCTCGGCCGGCGGCGGACGGCGCAGCAGCGGCGGCACCAGGCACAGCAGGGTGGCCAGCAACAGTACCAGTACGGATAGCCAGAGCGCGGTCATGGGCCGCTATCCAGGTAGCGCGCCGCGCGGGCGCGTTCGTCGGTGGTCAGCGGCGGCCGGCTGCGGGGCCGCCGCGCCACGGTGCGCCACAGCACCGCGAAGCCCAGCGCCAGCAGCGCGAACGGGCCCAGCCACAGCAGCCAGGTGATGGGCTTGAAGGGCGGCTCATAGCGCACGAAATCGCCGTAGCGGTCTTCGAAGAAACGCATGATCTGCGCGTCGCTGCGGCCCTCGGCCAGCTGGCTCCGGATCAGGTTGCGCATGTCGTGCGCCAGCGGCGCGTTGGATTCGGCCAGCGACTGGTTCTGGCACACCAGGCAGCGCAGGCCATGGGCCAGGTGCTCGGCGCGCTGCTCCAGCGCTGGCGGCAGCGGGGGCGACGGCACCTGGGCCCGGGCCGGCGCCAGCGACCCCAGCGCCAGCAGCAATGCCAGCAGCGGCGCGGCCAGGCCATGGCCCGGGCGGCGCCGCGGCGGCTGGCCGCCGTGACCCTCCTGGATGCCCGGCGATTGCGCCGGGCGCCAGGCCGGGGCGGGCGCGGGATGGCGGGACCGCGTCATCATTGCAGCGCCTCGATCATCGGTTGCAGCCGGGTGCGCCAGATATCCGGCGTGATCAGGCCCAACTGGCGGTAGCGGATGCGGCCGGCGCTGTCGATGACGAAGGTCTCGGGCACGCCGTAGACGCCGTATTCGATGCCGACGCGGCCGTCGACGTCGCTGGCGGACGCAATGTACGGATCGCCATGACGGCCCAGCCAGGCCAGCGCGTCCTCCGGCTTGTCCTTGTAGTTCAGGCCGTACAGCGGCACGTTGTGCCGCCGCGCCACCTCGCGCAGCACCGGCAGTTCCTCGCGGCAGGGCGCGCACCACGAGGCCCACACGTTCAGCAGCCAGACCTTGCCGCGCATCGCCTGCACGTCCAGCCGCTCGCCGGGCGCGTGCAGCAGCGGCAGGCCGATGGCGGGGGCGGGCTTGTCGATCATGGCCGAGGGCACGGCTCGCGGATCGCGCGACAGCCCCATGGCCAGGAACACCGCCATGGCGAGAAAGACCGCGAGCGGCACCAGGTATCGCAGCATCAGTAGCCCTCGCGCGGCGTGGCCGGCACGGCGCCGGCGCGGGGGTGGGCGGCCCGCGCCGCTTGCTGGCGGTAGCGCCTGTCGCCCGCGGCCAGCAGGCCGCCCAGCGCCATCAGCAGGCAGCCGGACCAGATCCACGCCATGAACGGCTTGACCTGGATGCGCACCGTCCAGGCGCTGCCGCCGGCCGGTTCGCCCAGGGCCACGAACAGGTCGCGGGTGAAGCCGCTGTCGATCGCGGCCTGGCTCAGCGGCATGTCCTGCACCGTGTAGAGGCGCTTCTCCGGATACAGCGTGGTGACGGGCCGGCCGTCGGCGCGGGTGACGCGGAATTCGGCGCGCTGCGCGCTGTAGTTGGGGCCGGTGGCCGGCGCCAGCGCGGCGAAGGTGAAGCGGTAGCCGCCGGCCTCCTGCACCGCGCCCAGGTCCAGCCGCAGTTCCTGCTTGACCTCGTAGCCGTTGGCCAGGGTGGCGCCGGCGATGAAGACGCCGATGCCGGCGTGCGCCAGCAGCATGCCGTACCAGGCGCGCGGCTGGCGCCCCAGGCGCCGCAGCCAGTGGCCGTCGCCGTCGGTCAGGCGCTGCCAGGCGTGGGCGGCGGCGCTGGCGATCGACCAGGCCGCCAGCCACAGGCCCAGGATCACCAGCGGCGAGCCCAGCCGCGCCGGACCCGGCATGGCCAGCGGCAGCAGCACCGCCGTGGCCACGCTGACGCCGAAGGCGACGCGCAGCCGGCGGCCCAGGTCGGGCGCCTGCGCCTGCTTCCAGCGCGCCACCGGGCCGACGCCCATCAGGAAGATGGCCGGCGTCATCAGCGGCACGAACACGGCCTCGAAGTAGGGCGGGCCGATGGAGATCTTGCCCCAGTCCAGCACGTCCAGCGCCACCGGGTACAGCGTGCCCAGCAGCACCGAGGCGGCGGCCACGGTCAGCACCACGTTGTTGGCCAGCAGCAGCGATTCGCGCGACAGCAGCGCGAAGCCGCCGCCCAGGCCGACCTTGGGCGCGCGCCAGGCGTACAGCGTGAGCGAGCCGCCCACCACCAGCGTCATGAAGCCCAGGATGTACAGGCCGCGTCCCGGATCGACCGCGAAGGCGTGGACCGAGGTCAGCACGCCCGAGCGCACCAGGAAAGTCCCCAGCAGGCTGAGCGAGAACGCGCACAGGGCCAGCAGCACGGTCCAGCTGCGGAACGCGCCGCGCCGTTCGGTGACGATGAGCGAATGGATCAGCGCGGTGCCCGCCAGCCACGGCATGAAGGAGGCGTTTTCGACCGGGTCCCAGAACCACCAGCCGCCCCAGCCCAGCACGTAGTAGGCCCAGGCGCTGCCGAGCAGGATGCCGAGGGTCAGGAAGGTCCAGGCCGCCAGCGTCCACGGCCGCACCCAGCGCGCCCACAGCGCGTCCAGTTCGCCCGACAGCAGCGCGGCGATGGCGAAGGCGAAGGCGACCGAGAAGCCGACGTAGCCCATGTACAGCATGGGCGGATGCACGATCATGCCCGGGTCCTGCAGCAGCGGGTTGAGGTCGCGGCCGGCCATGGCCGGCGGCATCAGGCGCTCGAAGGGGTTGGACAGGAACAGCAGGAATAGCAGGAAGCCGGCGCTGATCCAGCCCATCACCGCCAGCACCCGGGCGACGAAGGCCAGCGGCAGGCGCCCGCTGCGCAGCGCCACCGCCAGGGTCCAGGCGCTGAGCAGATACAGCCACAGCAGCAGCGAGCCTTCGTGGCCGCCCCAGACGGCGGCGAAGCGGTAGGCGGCGGGCAGGTCGGCATGCGAATTGGCGGCCACGTACAGCACCGAATAGTCGTTTTTCAGGAATGACCAGGCCAGGCAGCCGATGGCCACCGTGGCCAGGCCGAACTGCGCCACGGCGGCGGGCCGCGCCACCGCCATGCCGGGCCGCCAGCCGGTGGCCGCGCCGACCAGCGGCAGCGTGCCCTGCGCCAGCGCCGCCAGCAGCGCCAGGATCAGGCTGAAGAGGCCGATCTCCGGGATCATCGCGCGTCCGCCCGCGCCGTGTTGGCGGTGGCGCCGGCGGCGGCGCGCTTGAGCGCGTCGGCGGCTTCGGGCGGCATGTAGTTCTCGTCGTGCTTGGCCAGCACTTCGGAGGCATGGAACACGCCGTCGGCGTCGAGCTTGCCGGCGGCCACCACGCCCTTGCCCTCGCGGAACAGGTCGGGCAGCAGGCCCTGGTAGGTCACGGGCACCGCGTGCGCGGTGTCGGTGACGATGAAGCGCAGCTTCAGCCCGTCGCGCTGCACCGAGCCTTCCTGCACCAGGCCGCCGACGCGAAAGCTGCCATGGGTCGGCGCCTCGCGCGCCGCCACCTGGGTCGGCGTGAAGAAGAACACCAGGTTCGATTGCAGCGCGTTGAGCACCAGCGCGACGGCCGCGGCCAGCAGGCCCAGGCCGCCCAGCAGCGCCAGGACGCGGCGCCGGCGCGGGCTCATCGGCCGTCCCCGGCGCGCAGCCG
>NZ_CADIJR010000043.1 GCF_902859645.1 Achromobacter insuavis
GGCCCTGCCGCCGGGCGCGCGGACCTACTCCGTGCCGCTGTCGCGCCTGAGCGGCCAGAGCGCGCTGCCGTTGCGCGGCGTGGACGGCATCAACGGACTGGGCTTCAGCGCGCGCCGCGACCAGCAGGTCATCGGCGCGCGCGTCAACCTGGATTACAGCTATTCGCCCGCGCTGCTGCCCGACCTGTCGCACCTGAAGGTGCTGCTCAACGGCGAAGTGGCGGGCAGCGTGCCGTTGCCCAAGGAAGCCGCGGCCACGCCGACCCGCCAGACGGTCGAGCTGCCGGTGCCGGCGCTGGCCGACTACAACCGGCTCGATGTGCAGCTGATCGGCCACTACACGCTGGGTTGCGAAGACCCGGTGCATTCCAGCCTGTGGGCCGACGTGGCCGGCCGCAGCACGCTGGAGCTGACCGTGATGCCGGTCGACCTGCCCAACGACCTGGCGCTGCTGCCGGTGCCGTTCTTCGACAGCCGCGACGTCCGCCAGCTGGCGCTGCCGATCGTGCTGGGCCGCAGTCCGGATGCGGCGCGGCTGGAGAGCGCGGGCGTCCTGGCCTCGTGGTTCGGCGCGCTGGCGGGCTACCGCGGCGCCAAGTTCGACGCCAGCCTGCAGGACCTGCCGGCCACCGGCAACGCGGTCGTGCTGCTGCAGCCGGGCGACACGGTCGCCGGACTGCAGACGCCGACGATCGAGGGGCCGTCGGTGGCGATGCAGACCAATCCGCGCGACCCGCACGGCAAGCTGCTGCTGGTGATGGGGCGCGACGCCAAGGAACTGAAGCAGGCCGCCGCCGCGCTGGCGCTCGGCAGCGAAGCGCTATCCGGCCCGCAGGCACGCATCACGCGCCTGGAGACGCCGCGGCCGCGCAAGCCGTTCGACGCGCCCAACTGGCTGCGCAGCGACCGGCCGGTGGCGTTTGGCGAGCTGGTGCCGACCCGCGACCTGAACGTCTCGGGCCATCGGCCGCCGCCCGTGCAGGTCAACCTGCGCGTGCCGCCGGGCCTGTTCGGCTGGCATAGCGATGGCGTGCCGGTGAACCTGATCTACCGCTATTCGCCGCGTCCCGGCGCCAAGCAGTCGGTGATGGAGATGATGGCCGGCAACCAGTTGATCCGCAGTTTCGCGCTGCACGAAGGCCCGGGCATCTACAACCGCCTGACCGGCATGCCGGCCTCGGAAGGCAAGGCGCGCGTGATGGTGCCGACCTATCTGCTGCCGCCGCAGACGGCGCTGCAGTTCAACTACGTCTACGAATACGCCAAGCTGGGCGAGTGCCAGAACAGCATCCTGGACAACGTGCGCAGCGCGATCGATCCGGGCTCGACCATCGACATCTCCGGGCTGCCCAAGTACGCCGCCATGCCGGACCTGTCGTTGTTCGCCGACGCCGGCTTCCCGTTCACGCGCATGGCCGACCTGTCGGAAACCGCGGTCGTCATGCCCGAGGGCGCGGGCGTGTCGGACTTCTCGGCCTACCTGACCTTGCTGGGCGTGATGGGCCAGGCGACCGGCTATCCGGCCACCGGCGTCACCGTCACCCAGGGCGCGCAGGCCGCGGCGCAGCGCGACAAGGATCTGCTGGTGCTGGCCTCCGGCGACAACCAGCCGCTGCTGGCGCAGTGGGGCGACGCGCTGCCGAGCGGCTTCAATGGCAAGGAGCGCCGCTTCAGCCTGTCGGGCTGGGTCGATGGCGTCGCGTCCTGGTTCGGCAACGATCCGCGCGACCGCAAGCGCCAGGCCGACATCGAACTGGCCTTCTCCAGCGGCGGCGTCTCGGCCACGCTGGCCGGCCTGCAATCGCCGCTGCAGTCGGGCCGCAGCGCCGTCGTGGTGTCGGGCACCAGCGCCGATGGCCTGGCCAGCGCCGTGCAGGCGCTGCTGACCAGCCGCGATACCGAGAGCAAGGCCGACAACCCGCAGGACCGCATCGGCGGCAGCCTGACGGTGATCAGCGGCAAGCAGGCCTACACCCTGCAGGATGAGCAGAACTATTACGTGGGTTCGTTGCCGACCTGGCTGGGCCTGCAGTGGTTCTTCGCGCGCCATCCGCTCACGCTCGTGGGGGCGTTGCTCCTGAGCGCGCTAGTCATCGCCGTGTTGCTCTACCTGTCGCTGCGCGCCCGCGCTCAGCGCCGCCTGGGATCGTGATCATGCATAAGAAAATCCGTTCGACCCAACCGCCGGTCGCGCAAGCGGCGCCGTCCCGCTCGCCGCGCCGCCGCGGCCATGCGCTGGGCCGCCTGTCGCTGGCCTTGCTGGCCGGCTGCTCGCTGCTGGCCAGCGCGGCCGAAGCGCCGGGCACCGTGCCGGCCGCCACGCCGGCGCCGGCGCCAGCGCCGTTCGTGGCCGACCAGACCTACACCTTCAAGCAGCTCGGCGCGCAGTATCCGCTCAATCTGCGCGGCGTGGACGGCAGCAACACGCTGAACTTCAGCGTGCGCAACGATCGCGTGGTGACCGGCGCGCGGGTCGACCTGCGCTATGCCTATTCGCCGGCGCTGCTGTCCGACCTGTCGCATATCAACGTGCTGGTCAACGACGAGGTGGCCGCCACCATTGCCGTGCCGCGCGAGACGGCCGGCAGCAATCTGCGGCAGACCATCGAGATCCCGCCGTACCTGATCACGCCCTACAACGACCTGCGCCTGCAGCTGATCGGCCACTACACGCTGAACTGCGAAGACCCGCTGCATTCCAGCCTGTGGGCCAACATCAGCAACCTGAGCACGCTGGACCTGGCGACCGCGGCGCTGCCGCTGCCCAACGAGCTGGCCAACCTGCCGCTGCCGTTCTTCGACCGCCGCGACATGCGCAAGCTGGTGCTGCCGTTCGTGTTCCAGGCCGAGCCGGACAACACCACGCTGGAAGCCGCGGGCGCGCTGTCCTCGTGGTTCGGCGGGCTGGCGGGCTATCGCGGCTCGGATTTCCCGGCCTCGGTGGCGCAGCTGCCCAGCCGCGGCAATGCCGTGGTGTTCGCGATGGGCGCGGCCACCGCCGGACTGACCCAGGCCACCGTCAACGGCCCGACCCTGGCCGTCATCACCAACCCCAACGATCCCGACGGCAAGCTGCTGCTGGTGCTGGGCCGCGACGGCAAGGACCTCAAGCAGGCCGCTGCCGCGCTGGCGCTCGGCAGCCAGACGTTGGCCGGCCAGTCGGCCGCCATCACGCGCCTGGCGGACGTCAAGCCGCGCCAGCCGTACGACGCGCCGCGCTGGCTGCGCACCGATCGTCCGGTGCGTTTCGGCGACCTGATCGATCCCAAGCGCCTGAACGTGTCGGGCTTCAGCCCGGACACCATCCGCATCGACGTGCGCGTGCCGCCCGACCTGTTCGGCTGGCAGGAAAAGAAGGTGCCGATCGACCTGCGCTATCGCTACACGCCGCAGCCGACGTCGCTCAACTCCTCGCTGCTGTTCGGCGTCAACGGCGAGTTCGTCAAGTCGATGCCGCTGTTCGCGCTGGAGCGCATCGAGGGCGGCGACAAGCTGCGCGCCGAGGTGCTGCCCGACGAGAGCCTGCCGATGCGCGCCCAGCTGGACGTGCCGCTGGACCTGCTGAAGTCGGACGGCCAGCTGCAGTTTCGCTACATGTACGACTACGTCAAGCAGGGCGAGTGCCGCGACATCATCATCGACAACGTGCGCGGCATGATCGAACCCGAGTCGACCATCGACCTGTCGGGCTATCCGCATTTCATCGAAATGCCGGACCTGCGCGCGTTCGCGCAGGCGGGCTTCCCCTTCACCCGCCTGGCCGACCTGTCGGAAACGGCGGTGGTGCTGGATGACCGCGCCAATGCGGCGGCCTATTCGGCCTACCTGAACGTGCTGGGCCGCCTGGGCGACGCCACGGGCTATCCGGCCATCGGCGTGACCGTGACGCGGGCGCAGCAGGCCAGCGCGCAGGCCGGCAAGGATCTGCTGGTGATCGCGGGCGACACCGCCAATCCGTTGCTCAAGACCTGGGCTCCGCACATTCCGGGCAGCTACGAGTCGGGCGCGCACTTCGGCCTGTCGGACCTGATCTACCGCGTGACCGACTGGTTCCACACCGATCCGCGCCTCGATCGCCGCGAGCCGCGCGTGGCCATGAGCTACACCAGTGAAGGCGTCAGCGCGATCGTGGCCGGCTTCGAATCGCCGCTGGCCGCCAAGCGCAGCGTGGTGCTGTTGGCCAGCAGCAAGCCCGACGGGCTGGACGCGGCCGTGGCCGCGCTGCGTGGCGGCGAGGGCTACGACAAGAGCGTGCAAGGCAGCCTGTCCGTGATCCGCGGCAAGCAGATCGACGCGCTGGTCGGCGACCAGACCTACACGCTGGGCCAGCTGCCGCTGCTCAAGCGCATCGACTGGTGGGTGTCGTCGCAGTGGCCGGGCTACACCCTGCTGCGCCTGGTGGTGATGGCGCTGGTCTGGCTGGTCGGCATCGCCGTGGCGCTGGCCGTGCTGTGCGCCTTGCTGCGCCGCCTGCGCAAGAAGGAAGCCTGATGCATCCGGCCCGGCCCGCCCGCCGCCGCTTCGCCTGGCACCAGCGTGCCGGGCGGGCGCTGCTGGCGCTCGGCCTGGCCGTGGCGGCGTCGGGCGCGGCGCGGGCCGCGCCGGCCTGCACGGCGGTGGCCTGGCCGGAGTGGTCGGCCTTCGTCAGGCACTTCGTCCAGCCCGACGGGCGGGTGGTGGATGCCAGCACGCCGCGCAAGATGAGCACCTCGGAAGGGCAGTCGTACGCCATGTTCTTCGCCCTGGTCGCCAATGACCGCGAGACCTTCGAGCGGCTGTGGCGCTGGAGCGTCGCCAACCTGGCGGGCGGCGACACCGCGCAGCGCCTGCCGGCCTGGTCCTGGGGCCAGCGCGACGACGGCGCCTGGGGCGTGCTGGACAGCAATGCCGCCTCGGATGCCGACCTGTGGTTCGCCTACGCCCTGCTCGAGGCCGGCAGGCTCTGGCGCCAGCCGGCCTACACCCGCGACGCGCAGGCGTTGCTGGCCTTGATCGAGGGGCGCGAAGTGGCCCAATTGCCGGGCCTGGGCAGCATGCTGTTGCCGGCGCCCGAGGGCTTCGCGCAGCCTGATCTATGGCGCCTGAATCCGAGCTACCTGCCGGTTCCCGTGCTGCGGCGGCTGGCGCAGGCTTCGGCGAAGGGGCCGTGGACCCAGGTGGCGAACAATACGGTGCGGGTGATCCAGGCGACCACGCCCAAGGGCTACGCGGCCGACTGGGTGGCCTACCGCGACGTGTCGCGCGAGGGCGGGGCCCTGGGCCGGTACGAGAATGACCCGGTGCATGGCGCCAAGGGCAGCTACGATGCGATCCGCACCTATCTGTGGGCCGGCATGACGCCGGCCGCCGATCCCGCCGCCCGGCCGTTGCTGGCGGCGCTGTCGGGCATGGCCACCGCGGTCGCGGCCACGGGCGCGCCGCCCGAGTCGGTGGACGTGGACAGCGGCCAGGCGCAGGGCCAGGGGCCGTTCGGCTTCTCGGCCGCCCTGTTGCCGTACTTCCAGGCGCGCGGGCAGAATGACCTGCTGCAGGGCCAGTTGCGGCGCGTGCGCGACGCCTGGGCCGCCAGCCAGAGTCCCGCCCGGCTGGCGGTTCAGCAGCCACCTTATTACGATTACGTACTCAGCCTGTTCGGAATGGGCTGGTTCGAGCAGCGTTACCGGTTCGGAGCCACCGGCCGCGTGTCATTGGAGTGGGAGAAGAAATGTCCTTGAACCGCCACAAGCTGGCCATCGGCGTTCTGGCCGCCCTGATGCACCAGAGTGGCTGGGCGCAACCGGCCGCCACCGCTTCGCTGCTGGAGCAGGGACGCTACTGGCAGAACCAGGGCGACGCCAAGCGCGCCGCGCAGGCCTGGGAGAAACTGCTGCTGTCCGATCCGTCGCAGCAGGAGGCGATGTACGGCCTGGGGCTGGCGGCGGTGCGCGAGAAGCGCCTGGACGACGCCCAGGGCTACCTGACCCGGCTCAAGCAGCTCAACGCCAACGGCACCTTCACCAAGCGCCTGCAGCAGGATATCGGCCTGGCCGGCGGCGCCGCCGCGGCCGACCTGGACCGCGCCCGCATGCTGGCGGCCTCGGGCGAGATCGACAAGGCGATGCAGGCCTACGACCAGGCCTTGCAGGGGCGCGAGCCGCAGGGCGAGATCGCGCTCGAGTACTACAGCTTCCTCGGCTATTCCGACAAGGGCCTGTCGCGCGCCATCACCGGCCTGCAGCGGCTCTCGCGCGAGATGCCCGGCAATCCGAATGTCCAGCTGGCCCTGGCCAAACACCTGATCCGCGACGAAGACCGGCGCGCCGACGGCGTGCGCATGCTGGCGCAGCTGTCGCAACGCAAGGACGTCGGCGCCGACGCCACCGAAAGCTGGCGCGCCGGGCTGATCTGGCTCGGCGCGCCGAACGCCAGCGAGAAGCCGCTGTTCGAGGCCTATCTGGCGGCGCATCCGGACGACAAGGAAGTGCGCGCGGTGCTCGACAACCCGTCGGCCAGGCGCGGCGCGCCGGCGCCGGTCTGGCGCCAAGATGCGCGCCTGGCGCGCGGCTTCGCGGCGCTGAAGAACGGCGACCTGGCCGCGGCCGAAGCCGCGTTCCAGGAAAAGCTGCGCGCCACCCCCAACGATCCGGACGCGCTGGGCGGCCTGGGACTGGTGCGCATGCAGCAGGACCGCAATGCCGAGGCCCAGGAACTGCTGTCGCGCGCCGCGGCCCGTCCGGGCGCTGGCCGCAACTGGACCCGCGCCCTGGCCGGCGTGCGCTACTGGAACCTGCTGGACCAGGCCGAGGCGGCGCGCCAGCGCGGCGATGCCGACGGCGCGCGCAAGCTGCTGGAACAGGCCATCCGCCTGGACGGCAACGCCACCGGCGCCTACAACGCCATTGGCCGGGCCTATGCCAGCGCCGGCGACATGGCCAACGCCGAGAAGACATATCGCTACGTGCTGGCCCGGCACAAGAATGATCCCGAGGCGGTTCGCGGCCTGGCCGACGTGCTGGCCCAGACCGGCCGCGCCGAAGAGGCCCTGCGGCTGGTCGACGCGCTGCCGGCGGGGCAGGCGGGCGATGTCAGCCGCCTGCGCGCCGCCGTGATGGCGGGCCAGGCGCGCGAGGCGGAAAAGCGCGGCGACACGGCCGGCGCGCGCCGCATGCTGGAAGACGCGCGCAGGACCGACCCGCGCAATCCCTGGACCGCCTACGAGCTGGCGCGGCTGCTCTTGCGCGGCGGCGAGTCGGTCCGCGCGCAACAGATCATGGATGAAACGCTGCGCGCGCAGCCGGACTCGGCCGACGCGCTGCACGCCAGCGCGCTGTTCGCGTCCGAGCGCGGCGAATGGGGCCGCGCCTACGACACCCTGGCGCGCATTCCCGAGAACCGCCGCACCCCGGAAATCACGCGCTTCCAGCGCAACGTGTGGGTGCACGAGCAGGCGGCCCAGGCCGCGCGCCTGGCGCAGTCGGGCGACGTGGCGCAGGCGCGCCAGCGCCTGGCCGGCCTGCAGGCCGCGGCGGGCAACGATCCCGAGTTGCTTGGCGCCATCGCCCAGGCCTATATCGACGCGGGCGATACGCCGCAGGCGCTCGCCGTGATGCGGCCGCTGGTGGATGGAAGCCGGCCGGCCGGCCCGGATGTGTTGATCCCGTACGCCAGCGTGCTGCTCAAGAGCGGCGATGACGCGGGCACCGCGGCCGTGTTGCGCCAGGTGCAGAAGCAGCCCATGGACGCCGACCAGCACCGCAGCTTCCAGGACTTGGTCAGCCTGTACACCGTGCGCCAGGCCGAAGCCATGCGCCAGCGCGGCGACCTGGTGGCGGCCTACGACATCCTGCAGCCGGTGCTCAAGCGCCGGCCGGACGATCCCCTGGCCCAGGGCGCGCTGGCGCGCATGTACGTCGCCGCCGGCGACCGCGACAAGGCTCTGGCCATCTACCGTGGCCTGCAGGCGCGCGATCCCGACAATGCGCAATTGCAGATCGCCGTGGCCGGCATCGCCGCCGAGGCCGATGACTGGCGCTCGGCCGAAGCCTCGATGGACAAGGCGCTGGCGCTGGCGCCGAACGATCCCGATGTGCTGGCCGGCGCGGCGCGCATCTACCGCTCGCGCGGCAAGACCGGGCGCGCCGCCGAGTTGTACCAGCAGGCCATCGCCGCCCAGCAGGCGCGCGGCGGCGGCACCATGGTGGCCAGCGGCGCGGCGCCCGCCAACTATGCCGACGGCAACCCCTTCGTCGGCCTGCCGGGCCAGCGTTCGCGGTCCACCCGCGTGACGCAGGTCATGGGAGAGGCCCTCAACGACCCGCAGGCCCCCGCCTATGGCGCCGGCTACGGCACGGGCTATGCCGCGGGTTACGGCGCGAGCTATGAAGGCGCGCCCGCGGCGTCGCGCCAGGAACCGTATGTCATCGCCGGCGCGCAGGACTCGCGCGCGGCCGCCAACCCGCCCGCGGCCTATGGCGGCGGCAGCGGCGCGGCGTCGCCCTCCCTGCAGCGGGAACTGGACGAGGTCATGCAGGAGCGTAGCGCCGAGGTCCGCGTCGGCGGCTTCGTCCGTTCCAACAACGGCGAGGCCGGCATGAGCAAGATGACCGAGATCGACGCGCCCATCGAGGCGCTGATCCCGGCCGGCGACGGCAAGATCTCGCTGCGCGCCACGCCGGTCACCTTGGACGCCGGCCGCCTGGGCGACGACTACGCCAGCAACAGCCGCTTTGGCGGCGGTCCGGTGGCGGCCGCGGCACAGCAGGCCGGATTGGTGGGCGGAGCCGGCAAGCAGCGCGACTCGGGCGTGGGCCTGTCGGTCGGCTACACCATGCAGGGCCTGAGCGCCGACATCGGCACCACGCCGCTGGGCTTCGAGTATTCCAACGTGGTCGGCGGCGTGCGCCTGAACGGCCCCATCGACCGCAGCGCGGGCACCTGGTACAGCGTGGACCTGTCGCGCCGCGCGGTGACCGACAGCCTGGTGTCGTTCGCCGGCGCGCGCGACGATCGCACCGGCCAGCGCTGGGGCGCGGTCACGGCCACCGGCGTGGGCGGCCAGATCGGCATGGACAACAAGGACTATGGCGTCTATGCCTACGGTTCGTGGCGCAGCCTGGACGGCCACAATGTCGAGTCCAACAGCCGCACCGAGGTCGGCACCGGCATCTACTGGAACCTGACGCGCGACACCAACCGCATGCTGACGGCCGGCCTGAACCTGGGCGCCATCTTCTACGACAACAATCAGCGCTTCTTCACCTACGGCAACGGCGGCTATTTCAGCCCGCAGCAGTTCTACGCGCTGAGCGTGCCGGTGACCTGGGCGCAGCGTGACGGCCGCTTCACCTACAAGCTGCAAGGCTCGGTCGGCCTGCGTCATTTCAAGGAAGACGGCGCCGACTATTTCCCGACCAACGGCGGCATGCAGGCGGCGGCCAACGCGGTGAACCGCTCCGTCTACGGCACCTCGGCGACCTACGAGGGGCAGTCGCGCACCGGCGTGGGCTACAACCTCGCGGCCGCGGGCGAGTACCAGCTGTCGCCCAATCTGTTCCTGGGCGGCACCATGGCCATGGACAACGCCACCGACTATCGCCAGTACGTGGGCGGGCTCTATCTGCGCTACGCGTTCTATCCGCAGACGCGCCCGCTGGACCTGCCGGTCAATCCCTATCAGTCGCCGTACGCCCGCTAGGGACGTTTCATCAAGGAGTATTGCCATGCTGACCTCTCTTTTTGCCGGAATGAGCATCCTGCTGATCGGCGACAGCCATTTGGCCGCGCCGGGCTACCTGATCACGACCCTGCAGGACGACCTGGTCAAGCAGGGCGCGGTGGTGCAGACCATCGGCGTGTGCGGCAGCAATGCCGGCGACTGGCTCAAGACCACGCCCAGCACCTGCGGCGGCGCCGAGCGCCTCAACGGCGGCCAGATCGTGCTCAAGGGCAAGGACGCCAGCACCACGCCGGTGACCGACCTGATCGCGGCCAAGAAGCCCAACCTGGTGGTGATCGTGCTGGGCGACACCATGGCTGGCTACACCAATCCGTCCTTTCCCAAGACCTGGGCCTGGCAGCAGACGACCGCGCTGACCAAGGCCATCTCGGGCACCGGCACGGCCTGCGTCTGGATCGGCCCCAGCTGGGGCACCGAGGGCGGCAAGTACAACAAGAATTTCGCGCGGGTCAAGCAGGTGTCGGCCTTCCTGGGCAGCAACGTGGCGCCCTGCGCGTACATCGATTCGACCCAGTTCTCGACGCCCGGCCAGTGGCCCACCACCGACGGCCAGCACTACACCAACACCGGCTACAAGGCCTGGGGCGATGCCATTGCCAAGCAATTGGGCGATCTGCCGCAGGTCAAGGCGCTGCAGAAGAAATGACGCGCGCGATCCCCGCTACCAAAGGACAACGGATGAGCCTCTTCCTGTCGCGCGGCCTGGCCGCCCTGTCGTTCGCCCTGGCCGCCGGCGTTGCCGGCGCGGCGCAGATCCAGCTCTATGAAACCGGCCCGGCCGAAGACGCGTCGTTCGTGCGCTTCGTCAACGCCGGCGCCGAGCCGATGGCGGTGAGCGCCAAGGGATCGCAGGCGCGCATCCAGCTCGACGCCGCCCATCCCGCGTCGGATTTCATGCCGGTCAAGGCGGGCGCGAAGATGCAGGGCCTGCTCGAAAGCGGCGGCCGCAAGCAGGAGGTGGACATCTCGGTGCAGCCCGGCGAATTCGCCTCGGTGGTCGGCCTGCCCGGCAAGGACGGCCTGCAGGCGCGCATCGTGCGCGAGCAGCCCGAGGACTTCAACGCGCTCAAGGTCTCGGTGGGTTTCTACAACCTCGATCCGTCATGCGCGGACGCCGGCCTGCTGGCCGTGCCGCGCAACCTGGCGATGTTCGAGCACGTGGCCGATGGCGCGGTCGCCCGGCGCCTGGTCAATCCCGTGTCCTTGAAGGTGCGCGCCAGCTGCGGCGGCCAGCCCGCGGGACAGGAGCTGGATCTGGGCGCGCTGCAGGCCGGCGAGCGCCATACCGTGTTCCTGCTGCCGTCGGCGCAGGGTTCGCGCCTGCTGCACGCGGCGGACCAGACGGCCCGCTGATCCGGCCCATGACCGGCGGGGGCGCGGCCCCCGCTTCGATAACAATATCTCCGGCCACCCTCCGCCATGGTCTTCGCGTCCCTCGAATTCCTGACGCTGTTCCTGCCGCTGTTTCTCGTCGTCTACGCCCTGACGCCGCAACGCGCGCGCAACTTCGTGCTACTGGTCGGCAGCTGGATCTTCTACAGCTGGCTCAAGCCCATCTACCTGTTGCTGCTGGTCGCGGTGACTGTCGTGGCGTGGGCCGGCGGCCTGATGCTGGAGCAGCTGCGCGCCGGCCATCGCCGCAAGGTGCTGCTGACCCTGCTGCTGACGGCCAATGTGGCGGCGCTGTGCTGGTACAAGTACGCCAACATCCTGGTGACGACGTTCAACGACATCGCCGCCATGGCGGGCGCCGTGCCGCTGGCCTGGGAACGGGTGGCGCTGCCGGCGGGCCTGTCGTTCTTCGTGCTGCAGGCCATCTCGTACCTGGTCGACGTCTATCGCCAGGACGTGCGCGCCGAGCGCAACTTCATCGACTTCGCCGCCTACAAGGCCATGTTCGGCCAGCTGATCGCCGGCCCCATCATCCGCTGGGCCTGGGTCGAGAAAGAGATCGCCCATCGCACCATGGATTGGCGCAATTTCTGCCTGGGGGCGCGGCGCTTCATGATCGGCATGAGCATGAAGGTGCTGGTGGCCGACACGCTGGCGCCCGTGGTCGACGCCGCCTTCGCGCTGCGCACGCCATCGCTGGCCGACGCCTGGATCGGCTGCGGCGCCTACACCCTGCAGCTGTTCTTCGACTTCGCCGGCTATAGCGCGATGGCCATCGGCCTGGGCCTGATGATGGGTTTTCACCTGCCGGAGAACTTCAACAATCCGTACCTGGCGCGCAGCATCCAGGACTTCTGGCGGCGCTGGCACCTGTCGCTGTCGAGCTGGATCCGCGACTACCTGTACATCCCCATGGGCGGCAATCGCCTGGGCGTGTGGAAGACCTACCGCAACCTGCTGCTGACCATGGGCATCGCCGGTCTCTGGCACGGCGGCGAGAGCTGGAACTTCCTGCTGTGGGGCCTGGCGCATGGCGCCGCGCTGGCCGTGGCGCGCACCTGGAACGGCAATGGCCTGCCGGCGCTGCCGGGCTGGCTGTCGCGCATCGCCACGCTGTTGTTCGTGATGCTGGCCTGGACCATCTTCCGCGCGGTCGACTTCCATGCCGCGCTGGCCATGTATCGCGGCCAGTTCGGCCTGAATGGCATCGGCCTGGGCGATTCGATGTTGTACGTGCTGCGGCCGACCCACTGGCTGGCCGCCGCGCTGGGCATTGTGTGCGTCATCCTGCCCGCCTGGCAGCCGTGGTGGTCGATGCGGCCGGCGGGCATGTTGCGCACGGCCTGGAGCGCGGTGTGGCCGGTGGCCGGCTTCCTGCTGGCCTACGCGCTGATCGCGGCGCGCGGCGCCGTGCCTTTCCTCTACTTCCAGTTCTGAGGCCGGAGACGATGAGCGTCCATCACGATACCCCGGCCCCGCCGCCCATTGCCCATGCCTCCGTGGCCAACCGCCGCGCCAGCCAGCTGGCTGGCGTGGCGCTGGTGCTCTTCATGGCCGGCGCCATGCTCAGCAACATCTGGTGGAGCGTGGACCACGACGTGCTGCCGGACGACACTTCGCTGCCGCGGGTGCTCGATGGTGGCGTCACGCACGACCTGTCGTTGCGGCTGGCCGACATGACATTCAGCAGCGAGGCCGCGCGCCTGCAGCGCGGCCTGGGCTGGCTGACGCTCGGCGACCTGGGCGCGCGGGTGCGGCAGGGGTGCGATGGCTGGCTGTTCCTGGGCGACGAATTGCAGCCCCATCCCGGCGCGCGCGAGAACCAGGCCGAGCGCGCCCGCATCGTGGTGTCGCTGCGCGACGCGCTGGCCGTCCGTGGCATCCAGTTGCTGGTGGCCGTGGTGCCGGACAAGAGCCGCATCGAGTCCGCGCGCCTGTGCGGACTGCACCGGTCGGCGGGCTTCGAGGACCGGCTGTCGAGCTGGGTCGGCGTGCTGCGCGCGCAGGGCGTGGCGACGGTCGACCTGAGCGCCGCGCTGCGCGGCGTGCCGCAGGACGCCTACTACCGCAACGACTCGCACTGGACCGAGGCCGGCGCCGGCGCGGCGGCGCGCGCCGTCGCCGAGCAGGTGCGCGCCAGCGGTGTTGCGCTGCAGGCGCCGCAGCGCTGGCGCGTCACCGCCCAGCCGCCCGCGCCGCGGCCGGGCGATCTGGTGCGGCTGGCCGGCGTCGATTGGCTGCCGCTGGCCTGGCAGCCGCGCGCCGAAGTGGTCGCGCTGCATACGTATACGCCGGAAGCCGCCGCCTCGGCCGGCGACGCCGATGACCTGTTCGGCGACAGCGCCTTGCCGTCGCTGGCGCTGGTCGGCACCTCGTTCTCGCGCACCTCGGAGTTCCTGCCGCAGCTGTCGCGGGATCTCGGCGTGGCCGTCGGCAACTTCGCCCGCGACGGCGGCAAGTTCGGCGGCGCGGCGCAGGCGTACTTCAAGAGTCCCGCGTGGAAGCAGAGTCCGCCGCGTCTGCTGATCTGGGAGATGGACGAACGCGACCTGGGCGCGCCCCTGGCCGCCGAGGACCGCGTGGGGTTCTGAGCGTCGCGGCGTCCCGCCCGCGACAGCCCGGCCCAGTGGCGGGCAGTAATATATCGGCGGCAGGGGCAGGTTGGCGCCGATCATCGCGTCAAGCCGTGGTGCCCGGGAGACGAAGGACATCATGCGAGGTTTCAGGAACGCGCTCGCGCTGGGGTTGCTGGCCGCGATGCCCGTGTTGGCGCAAGGGCAGGGCCAGCGCCGGGTCGAACCGCCGGCCACGGCCGAGGGCTCCACCGCCACGCCGGCAAAGCCGGCGGGCAGCATCACGCCGGCCACCGATCCCGCCGCGATCGGCCGCAATGTCCTGAATGCCGGTCCCGACCCGCGCGTGCGCCAGGACGGCCTGTCGCTCGACCACGCCGCCATTTTCGGCACCGACGATGAAGGCGAGCAGGCCGTGCTGGACAACGAGCGCGCGTTGCAGGCGCAGCGCGATCAGCTGCAGGTGCTGGAGCGTCTCTTGACGCAGAAGCCGGCCGCGGTCGACCCCTATCCGCCGGCGATGATCCCCCTGAACAACGGCGCGCCGATGAACATGGCGCCGCTCGCCCCGACGCCGTCGGGCTCGCAGCTGGGCGGCGCCGCCCAGCGCAGCGTGGACACGATGCAGCGTCGGGTCGATGATCTGCGGCGCGACGCCGACACGATGCGGCAGGGCGGACGCTAGGCGTTCTGTCCGCGTGGCGATGCGCCGCGCCGTCCGTTTGAACCCGCCGGTGAACCCGCCACGCCTGTCGGGCGGTCAGCCCCGCCGCGCCAGCTCCCGCAAGCGCCCGGCGATCCCGGTCGGGAAGTAGTACACCGACAGCACGAACAGGATGCCCAGCCACAGCAGCCAGCGGTCCGGCTCGAACAGCAGCGCCAGCGGCGCGACGCCGGCGACGGCGTCATGGATCACGTGCAGCCCGTCTTGCAGATAGCTCTGCGCGAACACGAACAGGCTGGCGCCGATCACCGCGCCGTACATCGTGCCCATGCCGCCGATCACCACCATCAGCAGGATGTTGAGCATGATCTCGAACGACAGCGACGTGTCCGGGCCGTTGTAGCGCAGCCAGAGCGCATACAGCGCGCCGGCCAGCGTGGCGAACGCCGCCGCCAGCAGGTTCGACAGGCTGCGGTACAGCACCGTGCGGTAGCCGATGGCCTCGGCGCGGAACGGATTCTCGCGGATCGCCTGCAGCACCCGGCCGAACGGCGAATTGACGATGCGCAGCAGCATCAGGAACAGCGCCACGCAGACCGCGGCGATCAGGTAGTAGGTGATGATGCGGCCGTCGATGGTCACGCCGAACAGCGGCTCGGCGAACGGCCGGTAGGCCGGGCGCAGCATCTGCGGCACCTTGAAGTTCAGGCCGTCCTCGCCGCCGGTCAGGTCGGACAGCTGCGACACCAGCGTCTGGAACGCCGCCGCGACCGCCAGCGTGATCATGGCGTAGAAGATGGCGCGCACGCGCAGGCTGGCCAGGCCAATCACCAGCGCGAACACCAGCGACACGACCAGTCCCGCGGCCGTCCCCGCCAGCACCGACAGCCAGCTGGCGTCCATGCGCAGGCTGGCGATCGCCACGCCATAGGCGCCGATGCCGAAGAACATGGTGTGGGCGAAGCTGACGATGCCGGTGTAGCCCAGCAGCAGGTCATAGCTGGCGACCAGGATCACGAACACCAGGATTTTGGCCGCCACGGCCAGCGACTTGGGGCCGGGAAACAGGAACGGCGCGGCGGCCAGCGCGATGACGATGGCGACCAGCATGACCGCCAGCAGCGTGCTGCGCGGAGGATCGCCGGAAAGCAGGCGGAAGGACATAAGGGCGATTCCTAGCGATTCGTGACCGGATACACGCCCTGCGGGCGCCACAGCAGGATGGCGACCATCAGCGCGATGTTCGAGAACAGCGCGGCCTTGGGCATCAGGAAGCCGGTGTAGTTGGCCATCAGCCCGACCAGCAGCGCGCCGATCAGGCAGCCCACCGTCGAGCCCAGTCCGCCGATCATGATGACGATGAAGATCAGCACGTTCACCTGCGCGCCCAGCTGCGGCACGATGGATTGCTGGTACAGCCCCCACAGCACGCCGCCCAGGCCGGCCAGCATCGAGCCGGCCACGAACACGCCGACGAACAGATGGCGGATGCGGTAGCCCAGGCTCTCGACCATCTCGCGGTCCTCGACCCCGGCGCGGATCAGCAGGCCGAGCTTGGTGCGGTTCAGCAGCCACAGCATGCCGCCCAGCACCGCCAGGCCCACCACCAGCGCGACGATGCGGAATTTCTCGATGGCGGCGTCGCCGACCAGCAGCGCGCCGCGCAACGCCTCGGGCAGGGGCAGCGACAGCGTCTGCGGACCCCACAGCATCTTGATGATCTCTTCGCCGATGATCATGCCGCCCATGGTGATGAGGATCTGCTTGAGGTGCTGGCCATAGACCGGCCGCACGATCACGCGCTCGAACGCCACGCCCACCGCGCCGGCCACCAGCATGCCGACGATCATGGCGGGCAGCACCGCGGCCAGGTTCAGCCACAGGCTGCCGGTCTGGGTCCAGTCGGACATCGCGCCGAGCACCGTGGCCGCCATGTAGGCGCCGATGGCGATGAACAGGCCGTGGCCGAAGTTCAGCACGTCCATCAGGCCGAACACCAGCGTCATGCCGGAGGCCACGATGAAGATGATCATGCCCATCGCCAGGCCGGCGAAGGTCAGCGTCACCCAGGTCGAGAACGAGCCGACCAGCGGCAGCGCGATGGCGGCCAGCGCCAGCACCAGCAGCGCCGGGCGCAGATCGGCGCGGGTCTGCGGCAGCGGCGTATCGATATCGGCGGCGCTCATTGGTGCGCTCCCAGCGACAGGCCCAGCAGGCGGGTCTGCAGCGCGTCGTCGTGCGCCAGCTCGGCCATGCCGCCGGCGTGCACCACCCGGCCGTTGTCCATGACCGCGACGTGGTCGCCCACCTGGCGCGCGAAATTGAAGTTCTGCTCCACCAGCAGGATGGTGGTGGAGGCCTGCTTGAGTTCGATGAAGGCGTCGATCATGTTCTGGATGATGGCGGGCGCCAGGCCCTTGCTGGGCTCGTCGACCAGCAGCAGGCGGCGCGGCTCGATGATGGCGCGCGCGACCGCCAGCATCTGCTTCTGGCCGCCCGACAGCTTGCCGGCGGGGTACAGCCAGAATTTGCGCAGCGCGGGGAAGAAGCCGAAGATCCATTCCAGCCGCGCGGTGTCCAGCTGCGCGGCGCTGCGCGCCTGGCGCGCGGCCAGCAGGATGTTCTCTTTCACCGACAGGTCGGCGAAGATGCCCATGTTCTCCGGCACGTAGGCGATGCCCTGGCGCGCCATGTCGGGCGGCGAGGTGCGCACGCCCGGGCCGCCGACCGCGGCGCCGTCAAAGCCGATGTGGCCCTGCGTGGCCTTCCACAGGCCCATGATGGTGCGCAGCGTGGTGGTCTTGCCGGCGCCGTTGCGGCCCAGCAGCATGGTGACGCCCGCGGCCGGCACCGACAGGTCCACGCCGTGCAGGATGTGATACGCGCCGATGTGCGTGTGCACGTCCTTCAGTTCCAGCAAGGTGGCCGCGCTCATGTCGTCTTCTCCGGCAGGGCGGCGCCGAGGTAGGCCTGCTGCACGATCGGCGAGGCGATCACCTCGGCGGGCTCGCCGTCGGCCATCAATTCGCCGTTGTGCAGCACCACGATGCGGTCCGCCAGTTCGCGCACCACGTCCATCTTGTGCTCCACCAGCAGGATCGTCTTGGACGCGTCGGCCTTGATCTCGCGGATCAGGTCCAGCACCACGGGCACGTCATCCACGCTCATGCCGGCGGTGGGCTCGTCGAACATGAACACCTGCGGCTCCAGCGCGATCAGCATGGCGATCTCGAGCTTGCGCTGGTCGCCGTGCGGCAGGTCGGCCGCGGCCTGGCCGCGGCGGGCCGTCAGGCGGGTGCGTTCGAGCAGCGCGTCGGCGCGCGCCAGCAGCGCCCGGTCATCGTCCCAGGTGCGCCAGAAGCGGATCTGGCGCCAGCCCAGACCCTGCTGGCGCGACTGCAGCGCCAGCCGCACGTTCTCGCGCACCGACAGGCGCGGGAACAGCTGCGTCAGCTGGAAGGCGCGCCCCAGGCCGGCATGCATGCGCGCCGGCGCCGACAGACCGGTCAGGTCGCGGCCGTTCAGGTGCACCGAACCGGCGCTGGCGCGCAGCTGCCCCGAGATCAGGTTGAAATAGGTGGTCTTGCCCGCGCCGTTGGGCCCGACGATGGCCGTCAGGCTGCCCGGCGCGAAGCGGCAGCTCACCGCGTTGACGGCCACGTGGCCGCCGAAGCGGATCGTGAGCGATTGGGTTTCCAGCATGAAGGGCAGGGCTCAGCGTTTGTTCTGGATCGGCACCGCCATCTGGTCGGGCGTGATTTCCTTGACCAGATCCTGCACCGCCCACGGCACCGAGGCGTCGTTCTTGATGCGGAAGTGGTACATCGACTGCATGGCCTGGTGGTCTTCCGGGCGGAAGGTCATCTTGCCCTTGGGCGTGTCGAAGCTCATGCCTTCCATCGTCTTGATGAGCGTGTCGGTGTCGCTCTTGCCGGCGCTCTTGTTCAGCGCCGTCACGATGGCGATGGCGGCCGACATGCCGCCGGCGGTGAAGAAGTCCGGCGGCTGGCCGTAGCGCTTCTGGTGCTCGGCCACCAGCCAGTCGTTGATCGGGTTCTTGGGGATGCCGTAGTAGTAATAGGTCGCGCCTTCCATACCGGCCAGCGACTTGAGCGGCGTCATCGCGGCCAGCGTGTTGCCGCCGGTGGCGATCTCGATGCCGAAGCGCTTGGGGTCGAGATCGGCGATCTTGAATGGATTGCCGGCGCCGGCCCACAGGATGAAGATGATCTTGCGGCCCGGCTTGTCCTTGAGCGCGTCGAACAGGCGTTGCGCGCCAGCGGTGAAGTCGGTGGCGTTGGCCGGCAGGTATTCCTCGTGCACGATCTTGGCCTGCTTGAGCGCGCCCTTGAAGGCCTTGACGCCGTCGCGGCCGAACGCGTAGTCCTGCGCCAGCATGGCGATGGACGTATCCGGCTGGTCGAAGGCGACGGCGTTGGCGATGGCGTCCTGCGACGAATTGCGGCCGGTGCGGAAGATGTACTTGTTCCACTTGTCGCCGGTGATCGAGTCGGCCACCGCCGGTTCCACCAGCAGGATCTTCTCGTATTCCTCGGCGATCGGCAGCATGGCCAGCGCCACGCCCGACGAGGTCGGCCCCACCGCGATGTCGGCGTTGTCATCGGCGTAGGCCGAGGCGAGCTGGGCGCGGGCGACGTCGGGCTTGCCCTGGTTGTCCTTCTCGATCACGCGGATCTTGCGTCCGGCCACCGTCATGGTGCCCTGCGTGGCGTATTCCAGGCCCAGCATCAGGCCGTTGTGGGTCTGCTTGGCATAGGCCTCCAGCGGCCCGGTCTTGTCGTAGACGTGCGCCACGACGAAGTCCTTGGCCATGGCGGCCGAACTCAGGCACAGGCCGGCCAGCGCGGCGAGCAGGATGCGTTTCATGGGAGTCTCCTTGTTCAGAGGGCGCCGGCGGCTGCGTCGGCGGCCGGCGTGGCGAGAAATTGGCGGACGGCGTCGATCTGCGGCGCGACGTTCAAGGCCGGCGCATGGCCGCAGTCCGGGAAGTCGATGCGCTGCGCGCGCGGGCCGCGGCGGGTCATGGCCTCGGCGACCTCGGGCAGCAGCAGATCGGAATCGGCGCCGCGCAGCAGCAGCAGCGGCATGCGCAGGCTGTCGTATTCGGCCCAGCGTTCATAGTCCGCCGGGTGGTGGTGGAACTGACCGACGATGGCCGGATCGTAATGCGCCGTGACGCGGCCGTCGGGCAGCCGGCGCACCGAGGTCTCGGCCATGCGGCGCCATTGCTCGTCGCTCTGCCAGCCATACGGCTTGTAGGCGGCGCGCAGCCAGGTCTCCAGTTCGGTGACGGTGTCGAAGGCCGGCGGATTGCCGGCATAGGCCAGGATGCGGTCAATGGCAGGCTGCGGCAGCGACGGCCCGATGTCGTTGACCACCAGGTGCGTGATGCGGTCCTTGAGCGTGGTGGCGGCGGCGTACATGCCGGTGGCGCCGCCCATCGAGGTGCCGACCCAGCGCACCCGGTCCAGCCCCAGGCCGTCGAGCAGGGCGCGCGCCAGCCGCGCGTAGAAGTCCAGCTGGTACTCGGCCACCGGATCGGGGCTCCATTGCGACAGCCCGCGCCCGATCGTGTCGGGGCAGATGATGCGGTAGTCGCCGGCCAGCGCCTGCGCCAGCTCGTCGAAGTCGCGGCCGGTCCGGGCCAGGCCGTGCCACATGATGAGCGCGGGGGCGTCCGGACGGCCCCATTCGGTGTAATGCAGCTCGCGGCCTTCGCAGCGCAGATAGCGCGAAGCCGGCGTGTGGCGAGCGGCCTGTGCGGGCGCGTTGGCCATGCGTCTCCTCCCGGGTCGTCCAGGTTGTATGCTTGTGGCGCTGACTATAGACTTGCGCAAGGCGCGGCCACAATGCGCCGGACCACCCGCGGCAGGGTGAGTCAAGAATATGTAGACGCAGGGTCACGAGCCCCCGCCGACCCCCGCGAACCAGGAGACCGCGCCATGCCCGACACGGAATTCGCCACTTCGGCCATCGCTGGCGCCGAGCGGTACGAGCAATGGCGCGCGGCCCTGTCGGATGCCTTCGGGCCGTTCGAGGTGCACCATGGCCAGGCCGGCCAGTTCGCCGGTCACGTGCGCTACGTGCGGCGCGCCAGCCTGCAGTTCAACGACCTGCACTATCAGGGACAGAAGATCGAGCGCACCGCCGGCAATGCCTCGCGGCTGGACCAGGAGTTCTACACCTTCGGCCTGCCGCTGGCCGGGCCGCTGGCCGTGGTGCAGCAGGGCCGCGAGTTCCAGGTCGAGCCCGGCTGCGTCTACCTGATGAACCAGAGCCTGCCTTACCAGGCCACCGCGCTCGGCGCCGACGGCTACCGCAGCCTGAGCGTGTCGTTCCCGCGCAGCGCGCTGTCGCAGCGCGATTCGCGCATCGGCCCCTTCTACAAACTGCGCGTCGACGACGGGTCGCCGCGCGGCGCGATGCTGGCCAGCTACATGGACCACCTTTTCAAAGGGCTGGACGGCTGGTCGCCGGCCGAGGCGGCCGAGCTGGGCGAACGGCTGATCGACCTGATCGTGCTGTTCCTGGTGCAGCCGGGGCAGGGCCACGCCTCGGAAGCCGACAGCAGCGTGACGATGGCGCATCGCCAGCGCGCCATGGCCTACATCCGCCAGCACCTGGCCGACCCGGCGCTGTCGCCGCAGCGGGTGGCGCAGGGCTGCGGCCTGTCGGTGGCCTACCTGCACCGCATCTTCCAGGCGGGCGACCTGTCGGTGGAAAGCTTCGTCTTCGACCAGCGCCTGGAGCGCTGCCGCGAACTGCTGCTGAACCCGGCGCAACGCCACCGCGGCATCGCCGAGCTGGCGTACCAGGCCGGCTTCGCCCATCCCTCGCATTTCAGCCGGCTGTTCAAGCGCCGCTTCGGCGTGTCGCCGCGCGAATGGCGCGCGCGCGGCTAGGTTCGCGCCGCGCAATGAAAAAGGCCCGCTCGCGCGGGCCTTGTCGCATCGGGCCGGCGGCCCGCGGTTCGATCAGAACGGCGACGGCGTGGTCGACAGGTTGACCAGGCTGTTGGTCTTCAGGTCCAGGCGGATGTGCTCGGACGGCAGGCCATCGGCCAGCTTCAGCATGATCGCCATCAGCGGCTTGAAGCGCGCCTTGAACATGTCGGCCGGGGTGTTGGCGTCGCTCACCCGGTCGCCGTTCATCTGCATGCTGGCGTTGGTCTGGCTCAGGGCCTGGGCCAGCAGCTTGTACTGGCTGGCGCGCTGCGCCGGGATGTCGGCGTAGGCCAGGTCGCCGGCGTTGGCCAGGCGCACGAAGTCGCCCGCCATGTCCAGCGCCTTCCACTTGGCGAAGTCGGCCAGCTGCATGCCGTTGGCCTGCGCCAGCGCCCGGGCGCGGGTGGTGGCGTCGGCCATGTCGCCGGCGAAGGCCGGGTTGCTGGCGGTCGGGCCGCCCGCGACGTACAGGCAGTTGAAGAACTCGGGCGTCAGCTGGGCGCGGTCGCCGGTGTTCTGCAGTTCGCCCAGCGTCACCGAAGTGCGCAGCTGCGACAGCACCAGCAGGTCGGCGCCGGTCAGCGGGCTCTTGACCAGCTCGCGCATTTCGCAGCGCCAGTCATCGTTCAGCAGGCGCAGGCGCACCAGTTCGCTCATGTAGCGGTAGTTGAAGTCGCCGTAGTCCTTGGCATCCAGGATCGACACGTCCCAGCGCGGCGGCACGTTGTAGGCGTGCTCGGCGCGGTACAGATCGAACAGTTCGTCAAAGCGCGGCACCTTGTCCAGGCGGATGGTCTGCAGCTCGATCTGGTCGGCGCCCTGCATCGTCATCAGCTTGTATGCCGGCACGTAGGCCGCCATCGACGGCGCCTGGATGTTGAACAGCGCCTTGTCGCCGCCGTAGTTGCGCGACGCGGTGTCGTTGAAGTGCATGTGGCCGCCCACGTGCACCTTCAGGCCGGTGTCGGCCAGCGCGCGCGTGGTGTTCTCGGCCGGGCGGCGCACCATCTGCATCTTGTTGGCGCCCAGCAGCGCCTCGATGTCATCGGACGCGCCGTTGAAGAACTCGGTCATCGGGAAATGGCTGAACGCCACCACCTGCTTGCCCTGCGCCTTGCCGCGCGCCACCACATCGGCCAGCCACTTGATGACGTGCGCCTTGTGCGTGAGCATCTTGTTGTAGCCCTGGTCGCCCGAGCCGGTGAAGTCGTTGGCGCCGTTGCCGGTCGGCACGTAGACGTTGGCGTCGATGCCGACCAGCCACACGCCCTTGACCGGCTCGACCACGTACGAGGTGTCCGGCACCATCTTGCAGAAGGTGTAGTTGGCCGGCTTGTTCGGGCCGCCGGTGCCTTGCGCGCAGATCTCGTACTGGCGGTTGATCCAGCTGGCCTGCGACAACGCGGTGTTGTAGTTGTAGTCCTCGTACTTGTAGCTGCTGTACGGGGTCTCGTAGTACAGGTATTCGGGCTTGGGCATGAAGCCGTGCTGGGTCAGGGCGTCGGTGATGCCCGCGTAGCCCATGTGCAGCACTTCCTCGGTGCAGTAGGTATCGCCCACGCGCGCCCAGTCGCCGGCATAGGGCGTGCTGCAGGCGGCGTTGCCGCCGCGGCTGTAGATCGGCTGCGAGAAGCCGATGTCGCCGGTCACCGGATCGAGGCCCAGGTAGTCGCTCTTGCCGTTGGCCTGGTTGAAGGGCCGCACCGGGTCATGGTTGCCGGGGGCGGCGAAGAACTGGATGCCATGCTTGCGCGTGTACTCGTCCATGATCTTGACCAGGCCGCGCATGTGCACCGGCTGGCCGTCGTCGGAGAAGTCGCCGGGCAGGGCGATGTACTTCACGCCGCGCGCCACCGCGTCGTCCAGCGCGGCCAGGAAGGCGAAGTAGTTCTCGTTGAACAGGCGCGTCGACGTCAGCTGCGCGTACATCGTGCGGATGGTGGCGTTGTCGCCGCGCTTGGGGTTCGGGATGCCCGGGAACGAGCCGTCCTTGAAGTCCGCGTAGATGTCGTGGAAGTGGATGTCGGGCATGAACGCGACCTGGATCGCGGCCGGCTGTACCACCGGCGTTTCGGCGGTCGGCGATTTGTCGTCGTCATCCTTGTCGCCACCACAGGCGGCCAACAGACCCATGAGCGCGGCCGCGCCCAGCGCGCGCGCGCTTTGCTGATATCGATGCATTGTGCTTCTCTGATTGGAACGGATTTTTCTTCAGGCGCGTTTTCCCTGTTCCTGGGAGGTGCCGCCCGCGAGTGAGGCGCAATCCTCGCCGGCCAGGATTACAGCAACATGAAAGAATGGCGCCAAAGTGAGAAACAATCGCGCGGCGAGGGCGAAAAAAAAGCCCCTTGCGGGGCTTTTCGGGACTGATGCAACAGCGATCAGATGTGCGTGATGAACTTGGTGACCAGGTAGCCATCGAACGTTTCGAGGCCGCCTTCGCTGCCGATGCCGCTGTCCTTGATGCCGCCGAACGGCGTCTCGGCCAGCGCGCTGCCGAAGTGGTTGATGTTGACCATGCCGGCTTCCAGGCCGTTGGAGACCTTGGTGGCGGTCTGCAGCGAGTTGGTGAAGACGTAGGAAGACAGGCCGAACGGCAGGCTGTTGGCGCGCGCCAGCACTTCATCGGTGTCGGTGAAGCGGACCACCGGCGCCACCGGACCGAAGGGCTCTTCGGTCATCAGCATGGAGTTGTCGGGCAGGTCGGTCACGACCGTGGGGGCGAAGAAGAAGCCCTTGCGGTCCAGCGGGCCGCCGCCCACCACCACCTTGCCGCCATGCTTCTTGGCGTCGTCGATGAAGGCGCTCATGGCGGGCACGCGGCGCTCGTGCGCCAGCGGGCCCATGTCGGTGCCGGCTTCCAGGCCGTCGCCGACCTTGATGTTCTTGAGCACGTCGGAGAAGCGCGCCAGGAACTGCTCGTAGGCGCCGTTCTGCACGTAGAAGCGGGTCGGCGAGACGCACACCTGGCCGGCGTTGCGGACCTTGAACTTGGCCAGCATGGTGGCGGCGCGGTCGATGTCGGCGTCGTCGAACACCAGCACCGGCGAGTGGCCGCCCAGTTCCATCGTGACGCGCTTCATGTGCGCGCCGGCCAGCGCGGCCAGCTGCTTGCCCACCGGCACCGAGCCGGTGAACGAGACCTTGCGCACGATCGGCGAACGGATCAGGTAGTCGGAAATCTTGGCCGGTTCGCCCCAGACGATGTTCAGGCAACCCTTGGGCAGGCCGGCGTCGTGGAACATGCGGGCGATCGCCATGACGGCGCTGGGCGAGTCTTCCGGACCCTTCAGCACCACCGTGCAGCCGGCGCCGAGGGCGGCGGCGATCTTGCGGATGGCCTGGTTGTAGGGGAAGTTCCAGGGCGTGAAGGCGGCGCAGACGCCGATCGGCTCGCGCACCACGATCTGGCGCACGTCGGGGTTGCGCGGCGGGATCACGCGGCCGTAGATGCGGCGGCATTCCTCGGCGTGCCAGTCGGCGTGCTCGGCGCAGGAGGTGACTTCGCCGATGGCTTCGGCCAACGGCTTGCCCTGGTCCAGCGTCATGTTGCGGCCGATTTCCTTGGCGCGCTCGCGCGACAGGGTGGCGACCTTGCGCAGGATGGCCGAACGATCCATGGGAGACGATTTCTTCCAGGATTCGAACGCGCGCTGGGCGGCGGCTAGCGCACGGTCCAGATCCGCTTCGGTGGCGTGAGGCAGCTGGCCGAGCACTTCCAGCGTGGCCGGGTTGATGACGTCCTGGGTGCGCCTGCCCTCGCCGGCGACGAATTCGCCGTCGATATACAGCGCCAACTGTTCATACATGCCTGTCTTTCCTTGCGAAATAGGAGTGGGTAGCGATCGCAATCGCCCGTGCCAGTCTAAACCAGCTTGTCCGCCGCGGGGAGGTCCAATCCCCGCCGCCGGCTAGGAGCCAATGGCCGGTACTTGCGCCCCGGGGGCGCCATGGACAAAATGGTGCATCTTTGGCTGTCTATATAGATAACTATTGTGCAACCCGTCGATACGCGTCCGCCCAGCCAGCCCAGTGTCTATTCCCGCGTCTTTTTCCGTTTCATCGATTGGTTGCGCCACCGTATCGCGCAGTCCTCCCTGGTGGGCGACCACCCGATCTTCCAGAACAGCCAGTTCCCCTGGATCGCCCGCCTCGAGGCCCAGGCGCCCGCCATCCGCGCCGAACTGATGGCCCTGCTGGCCGAGCGCGAGCAGCTGCCGTCCTTCCATGAACTGTCCCCGGATGTTGGCATGATCACCTCCGACGACCAGTGGAAGACCTTCGTCTTCATGGGCTACGGCCTGCGCTCGGACCGCAACCTGGCGCGCTGCCCAGCCACCGCCCGGGCGCTGCGCGAGATTCCCGGCCTGCGCACCGCGTTCTATTCGATCCTCGAACCGGGCAAGCGCATTCCCCTGCACACCGGCCCGTACAACGGCGTCCTGCGCCTGCACCTGGGGCTGCTGGTGCCGCAGCCGGCGGAACGCTGCTGGATCGAGGTGGGCGGCGAGCGCTACCACTGGAAGGAAGGCCAGGCCGTGGTGTTCGACGATCTCTACCCGCACCAGGTGCACAACGACACGGACGGCACCCGCGCGGTGCTGTTCATCGACTTCGAGCGTCCCTGCCGGGCGCCGATCCGCTGGCTCAACCGGCTGGTGCTGATGGCGGCGCCGTTCACCGACGAGATCCGGCGCGGCAAGGCCAACCACGACGCCTGGGAGCGCAACTACTACCGAAATAAAACGGGGTCTGACTAAATCGACCCCCGGGAGGGTGGAAAAGAGACAGTTGTCCACAGGCACTGTCGCGTATTTGCTCACTCTCTCAACAAAGGCCTTGCGCTCAAAATCTAACCAGGATAGAATGGTCAGCTTTCCCAGATTGTCGATTGGCCAGGAACTAGCCGGGCCAACGTGTTGGGGGAATACCCGCAGGATTTCAACCCAGGGTCGTTGCGTTGCCACCAGTTGATGGCGTTCGATGCGAAAGCTCGATGCGCCAGCCAACAATAAAGCAGGGCGGCTGACCTGACGGGACCAAAACTGGCAGGAATTGCAGTGTTCCCTTTTTTGGGGAAAACCGTATTTCCAGTTAAGTTGGAACAGGAAAAATCATGATCCAAATGCAGACCACGCTGGACGTGGCCGATAACACTGGTGCGCGTCATGTCATGTGCATTAAGGTGCTCGGTGGCTCCAAGCGCCGTTATGCCGGTATCGGCGACATCATCAAGGTGAGCGTCAAAGATGCGGCTCCGCGCGGACGCGTCAAGAAAGGCGAAATTTACAATGCCGTGGTGGTTCGTACCGCCAAGGGCGTGCGCCGTAAGGACGGTTCGCTGATTCGTTTCGGTGGCAATGCCGCCGTGTTGCTCAATGCCAAGCTGGAGCCCATCGGCACCCGCATCTTCGGACCCGTTACGCGTGAACTGCGTACCGAGAAGTTCATGAAGATCGTGTCGCTGGCCCCGGAAGTGCTGTAAGGAGCCCTACGATGAACAACATTCGTAAAGGCGACGAAGTCATCGTCCTGACCGGCCGCGACAAGAAGCGTCGCGGTACCGTGCTGGCGCGCGTCGATGCCGACCACGTTCTGGTCGAAGGCGTCAACGTCGTCAAGAAGCACGTGAAAGCCAACCCGATGGCCAACAACCCGGGTGGCATCGTCGAAAAGACCATGCCGATCCACATCTCGAATGTGGCGCTCTTCAACCCCGCTACCGGTCGTGGCGACCGCGTCGGCGTGCAAGAAGTCGAAGGCCGCAAGGTTCGCGTGTTCCGTTCCAATGGTGCCGTTGTCGGCGCCAAGGCGTAAGGGGCGATAGACATGTCTCGTTTGCAAGATTTCTACAAGAGCAAGGTCGCTGGCGACCTGCAGGCCAAGTTCGGCTACAAGAGCGCCATGGAAGTGCCGCGCATCACCAAGATCACCCTGAACATGGGTGTCTCGGAAGCCGTCGCCGACAAGAAGGTCATCGAGCACGCTGTCTCGGACCTGACCAAGATCGCTGGCCAAAAGCCTGTCGTGACCAAGACCAAGAAGGCTATCGCCGGTTTCAAGATCCGCGAAAACTACCCGATCGGTTGCATGGTCACGCTGCGTGGTCAACGCATGTACGAATTCCTGGATCGCCTGGTGGCGGTTGCGCTGCCTCGCGTGCGCGACTTCCGCGGCATCTCGGGTCGTGCTTTCGACGGCCGTGGCAACTACAACATCGGGGTGAAAGAGCAGATCATTTTCCCCGAAATCGAGTACGACAAGATCGACGCGCTGCGTGGGCTGAACATCAGCATCACCACCACCGCGAAGACCGACGAAGAAGCCAAGGCGCTGTTGACGGCCTTCAGCTTCCCGTTCCGTAACTAAGGGGCTGATGACGTGGCTAAACTTTCCCTCATCAATCGCGACATCAAGCGCGCCAAGCTGGCTGACAAGTTCGCTGCCAAGCGCGCTGAGTTGAAGTCGATCATCGACGACCAGTCGAAGACCGACGAAGAACGTTACCAAGCTCGGCTGAAGCTGCAACAGCTGCCGCGCAATGCCAACCCGACGCGTCAACGTAACCGTTGCGTGGTCACCGGTCGTCCGCGCGGTGTGTTCCGCAAGTTCGGCCTGACGCGCCACAAACTGCGTGAAATGGCGATGAAGGGTGAAATCCCCGGCATCACCAAGGCCAGCTGGTAGGAGAACGAATATGAGCATGAGCGATCCCATCGCCGATATGCTGACCCGCATTCGCAATGCGCAGCAAGTGGACAAAGTTACGGTGAACATGCCCTCCTCGAAGCTGAAGGCGGCCATTGCCGCTGTGCTGAAGGACGAAGGCTACATCGACAGCTTTGAAATCAAGGGCACCCAGGCCAAGCCTGAGCTCGAGATCACCCTGAAGTACTACGCTGGCCGTCCGGTCATCGAGCGCATCGAACGTGTTTCGCGCCCCGGTCTGCGTATCTACAAGGGCCGTACCAGCATTCCTCAGGTCATGAACGGCCTGGGCGTGGCTATCGTGTCGACCTCGCGCGGCGTCATGACCGACCGTAAGGCTCGCGCCAACGGCGTCGGCGGCGAAGTGCTGTGCTACGTGGCCTAAGGAGAAATTCGAATGTCACGTATCGCTAAGTATCCGGTCGACCTGCCCAAGGGTGTCGAAGCTGACATCAAGCAGGATCAGATCACCGTCAAGGGCCCGCTGGGCTCCCTGACCCAAGCCCTGACTGGCGACGTCACGGTTGCGTTGGACAACGGCAAGCTGACGTTTGTTGCCGCCAACGAAACCCGCCACGCCAACGCCATGTCGGGTACCGTGCGCGCGCTGGTGGCCAACATGGTCAACGGCGTGAGCAAGGGATTCGAGCGCAAGCTGAATCTGGTTGGCGTGGGTTACCGCGCCTCGATTCAAGGCGACGCCGTTAAGCTGCAGCTCGGTTTCTCGCACGACGTTTTGCACAAGTTGCCGGCCGGTATCAAGGCCGAATGCCCCACCCAGACGGAAATCGTCATCAAGGGCTCCAACAAGCAAGTCGTCGGCCAGGTGGCCGCTGAAATCCGCGCGTACCGCGAACCCGAACCCTACAAGGGCAAGGGCGTGCGTTACTCGGACGAACGCGTCGTCATCAAAGAAACCAAGAAGAAATAACGGCGCACGCAAGGACGAATCATGGACAAAAAAGTTTCCCGTTTGCGTCGTGCGGTTCCTACCCGCCGGAAGATCAACGAGCTGCGCGTTCATCGCCTCTCGGTTTTCCGCTCGAACCAGCACATCTACGCCAATATCATTTCGCCGGAAGGCGATCGCGTTCTGGTCAGCGCCTCGACGGTGGAAGCCGAAGTGCGCGCCCAGCTGGCTGGTCAGACCGGCCAAGGTGGCAACAAGGCCGCCGCTTCGCTGGTTGGCAAGCGCGTGGCCGAAAAGGCCAAGGCTGCCGGTATCGAACTGGTCGCTTTCGATCGCTCGGGCTTTCGTTACCATGGCCGCGTGAAAGCGCTGGCCGACGCCGCGCGTGAAGCCGGCCTGAAGTTCTAAGCGAGGATCTGTCAAATGGCTAAAGTACAAGGCAAGAACGCCGCGGAAAAAGAGAACGATGACGGCCTCCGCGAAAAGATGATCGCGGTCAACCGCGTGAGCAAAGTGGTCAAGGGTGGTCGCACCATGAGCTTTGCCGCGCTGACCGTGGTTGGCGATGGCGATGGCCGCGTCGGCATGGGCAAGGGCAAGGCGCGTGAAGTGCCGGTGTCGGTTCAGAAGGCTATGGAACAGGCCCGTCGCGGCATGTTCAAGGTGGCCCTGAAGAACGGCACGCTGCACCACACCGTGGTCGGCAAGCATGGCGCCGCCACCGTGCTGATTTCGCCCGCTGCTGAAGGTACCGGCGTCATCGCCGGCGGCCCGATGCGCGCTATTTTCGAAGTGATGGGTGTGCGTAACGTGGTTGCCAAGAGCCTGGGCTCGAGCAACCCCTACAACATGGTTCGCGCCACGTTGAACGGCCTGCGCGCCTCCCTGACCCCGGCGGATGTTGCTGCTAAGCGCGGCAAGACCGTCGAAGAGATCCTGGGGTAAATCATGGCTCAGAAGCAGATCAAAGTGACCCTCGTGCGCTCCGTGATCGGTACCAAGCAATCGCACCGTGACACGGTTCGCGGTCTGGGCTTGGGCCGTATCAACAGCAGCCGCGTGCTGGTCGATACGCCCGAGGTGCGTGGGATGATCCGTAAGGTGGATTATCTCGTTTCCGTCTCGGAAGCCTAAGGAATCACCATGTCGGATATGCAACTTAATTCGCTGAAGCCCGCCGAGGGCAGCAAGCACGCCAAGCGCCGCGTCGGCCGTGGCATCGGTTCGGGTCTGGGTAAGACCGCCGGCCGTGGTCACAAGGGTCAGAAGTCGCGCTCGGGCGGTTTCCATAAGGTTGGCTTCGAAGGCGGTCAAATGCCGCTGCAGCGTCGCCTGCCCAAGCGTGGTTTCACCCCGCTCGGTCAGCACCTGTACGCCGAAGTCCGTCTGTCGGACCTGCAAGCCGTGCCCGTCGACGAAATCGACGTGCAAGTGCTGAAGGCGGCTGGCGTGATTGGCCAGGCGGTTCGTTACGCCAAGGTCATCAAGTCGGGTGAACTCTCGCGCAAGGTCGTGCTCAAGGGCATTACCGCGACGGCCGGCGCTCGCGCCGCCATCGAAGCCGCGGGCGGCTCGCTTGCTTGATCACGAGGTGACGAGTGGCTAACGCGCAGGCATTGGGTAAAACCGGAACGCGGTACGGCGACCTCAAGCGCCGCCTCGTGTTCCTGGTGCTCGCCCTGGTGGTTTACCGTTTGGGTACACACATCCCCGTTCCGGGTATCAACCCGGACGCGCTGGCGGACTTGTTCCGTCAGAACCAGGGCGGGATCCTGGGCCTGTTCAACATGTTCTCGGGCGGGGCGCTCTCGCGCTTCTCGATTTTTGCCCTGGGGATCATGCCGTACATTTCGGCATCCATCATCATGCAGTTGATGTCGGTGGTGGTGCCGTCGCTGGAAGCGCTCAAGAAAGAGGGCGAGGCCGGCCGTCGGAAGATTACCCAATACACCCGCTATGGCACGGTCGTGCTGGCGCTGGTGCAGGCTGTGGGCATTTCGGTTGCGCTTGAGTCCCAGCAGGGACTTGTGATCGATCCGGGCATGCTGTTTCGCTTCACGACCGTCGTGACCCTGGTCACCGGCACCATGTTCGTCATGTGGCTGGGTGAGCAGATCACGGAACGCGGTCTCGGTAACGGGATTTCCATCCTGATCTTCGCAGGTATCGTTGCGGGTCTGCCCGCGGCGCTGGCTGCACTGTTGGACCTGGTTCGCACCAACGCGATGTCCGTGCTGTCGGCACTGTTCATCGTGGCCCTGGTGGTGCTGGTTACCGCTTTTGTGGTGTTCGTGGAACGCGGACAGCGCAAGATCACGGTGAACTACGCCAAGCGTCAGGTCGGCAACAAGGTCTACGGTGGTCAAAGCTCGCACCTGCCGCTGAAGCTGAACATGGCCGGGGTGATTCCGCCGATCTTCGCGTCGTCGATCATCCTGTTCCCGGCAACGATCACGAGCTGGTTCTCCAGCAGTGAGAACATGCGCTGGCTTAGCGACCTGGCTGCGGCCCTGTCGCCTCGTCAACCGCTCTACATCACGCTGTATTCGGTCGCGATTATTTTCTTCTGCTTTTTCTACACGGCTCTGGTGTTCAACAGCCGCGAAACGGCGGACAACCTGAAGAAGAGTGGTGCGTTTGTTCCGGGCATCCGTCCGGGCGAACAGACGGCCCGCTACATCGACAAGATCCTGATGCGTTTGACGCTCGCAGGTGCCATCTACATCACGTTGGTGTGCCTGTTGCCGGAATTCTTGGTGATGCGGTGGAACGTCCCCTTCTACTTCGGTGGTACGTCTCTGTTGATTATTGTGGTGGTGACGATGGATTTCATGGCGCAGGTCCAGGCCTACATGATGTCTCACCAGTACGACTCGTTGCTCAAGAAGGCTAACTTCAAGGGCGCGGGTTTGCCGATGCGGTAAGCAAAAGATGTCCAAGGACGACGTCATTCAGATGCAAGGCGAGGTTCTTGAGAACCTCCCGAACGCGACATTTCGCGTCAAGCTCGAAAACGGCCACGTGGTGTTGGGCCATATTTCCGGCAAGATGCGTATGCATTACATCCGGATCCTGCCGGGTGACAAGGTCACAGTGGAGCTCACGCCCTATGACCTGACGCGAGCCAGGATTGTTTTCCGCTCCAAGTGAGCGAAACCGGATTACGGAAAATTAGGAGTCAACCATGAAAGTAATGGCATCGGTTAAGCGGATCTGCCGCAACTGCAAAGTTATCAAACGTCACGGCGTGGTGCGCGTTATCTGCACCGACCCGCGTCACAAGCAGCGTCAAGGCTAACTCGGGTTAGCGACTACGCAACGGATTTATTCAAGGAACAGTCATGGCCCGTATTGCTGGCATTAACATTCCGCCGCATCAGCACGCCGAGATCGGCCTGACCGCCATTTTTGGCATCGGTCGTACGCGCGCTCGCAAGATCTGCGAAGCGGCTAACGTCCCGTTTGACAAAAAGGTCAAGGATCTGAGCGACGCTGAACTGGAACGCGTCCGTGAACACGTTGGTGTGTTCACGGTCGAAGGTGACCTGCGTCGTGAAGTGCAGCTCTCGATCAAGCGTTTGATCGACCTGGGAACCTACCGCGGCATGCGCCACAAGCGCGGCCTGCCCGTGCGCGGCCAGCGCACTCGCACCAACGCCCGGACCCGCAAGGGCCCGCGTCGTGCTGCTGCGTCCCTGAAGAAATAATCGAGGAACTGGATTATGGCGAAAGCTTCCACCAGCGGCGCTTCGCGCGTGCGCAAAAAGGTCAAGAAGAACGTCTCGGACGGCATCGCGCACGTTCACGCTTCGTTCAACAACACCATCATCACCATCACCGACCGTCAGGGCAACGCTTTGTCGTGGGCCACGTCGGGCGGTGCTGGCTTCAAGGGTTCGCGTAAGTCGACCCCGTTCGCCGCGCAGGTCGCCGCTGAAACGGCCGGCCGTGTCGCGCTGGAATACGGCATCAAGACGCTGGAAGTGCGTATCAAGGGCCCCGGCCCCGGCCGTGAATCGTCGGTCCGCGCGCTGAACGCGCTGGGCATCAAGATCTCGTCCATCGCCGACATCACGCCCGTTCCGCACAACGGCTGCCGTCCGCCGAAGCGTCGTCGTATCTAAAGGGAATCCACATGGCACGTTATATTGGACCCAAATGCAAGCTCTCGCGCCGCGAGGGTACTGACCTGTTCCTGAAGAGCGCCCGTCGCTCGCTGGATTCCAAGTGCAAGCTGGATTCCAAGCCTGGCCAACACGGCCGCACTTCGGGTGCCCGCACTTCCGACTACGGCCTGCAGCTGCGCGAAAAGCAAAAGCTCAAGCGCATGTACGGCGTGCTGGAAAAGCAATTCCGCAAGTACTTCGCTGAAGCCGAGCGTCGCCGTGGCAACACCGGCGAAACGCTGATCCAGCTGCTGGAATCGCGCCTGGACAACGTCGTCTACCGCATGGGCTTCGGCTCGACCCGCGCCGAAGCTCGCCAGCTGGTGAGCCACCGCGCCATCGAGCTGAACGGCCACACCGCCGACATCGCTTCGATGCTGGTCAAGGCTGGCGACGTCATCTCGATCCGTGAAAAGGCCAAGAAGCAAGGCCGTATCAAGGAATCGCTCGACCTGGCCACCAGCATCGGCATCCCCCAGTGGGTGGAAGTCGACACGACCAAGCTGACCGGCACGTTCAAGTCGGCCCCCGATCGCGCTGACGTCGCTCGCGACATCAACGAATCGATGGTCGTCGAACTGTACTCGCGTTAATCACGCCTGCCGGCGCCTCCTTCGCAAGGTGCTGGCACGCTGGTTTCGCGACCGGTTTGCAAGTCTCGCAGCAGCCCGCTTTCCGCCATTCGGCGGGGCGGGCTTTGCGGTAAGTATCGGGCGGCTTTTTGCGCTGCCCGCGTTTCACGTTTCAACCTGTCCATCAGCCTTATCGGTGTAACGAGCCGAGGGTATTGAAAAGGAACACAGTACATGTCCACTCAAGGTTTCCTGAAGCCGCGCTCCATTGAAGTCGAACCGGTCGGCACCCACCATGCCAAGATCGTGATGGAGCCGTTCGAGCGCGGCTACGGCCATACGCTGGGCAACGCCCTGCGCCGCATCCTGCTGTCTTCGATGACCGGCTACGCGCCGACCGAAGTCCAGATGACGGGCGTGGTGCACGAATACTCGACCATCCCGGGCGTTCGCGAAGATGTCGTCGACATCCTGCTGAACCTGAAGGGCGTGGTCTTCAAGCTGCACAACCGTGACGAAGTCACCCTGGTCCTGCGCAAGACCGGCGCCGGCACCGTGCTGGCCAGCGACATCGAGCTGCCGCACGACGTCGAGATCATCAACCCCGGCCACGCCATCTGCAACCTGACGGACGCGGGCAAGCTGGAAATGCAGATCAAGGTCGAAAAGGGCCGCGGCTACGTGCCGGGCAACGTGCGCGCGCTGTCGGAAGACCGCACCCACACCATCGGCCGCATCGTCCTGGACGCCTCGTTCAGCCCGGTCCGCCGCGTCAGCTACGCGGTTGAAAGCGCCCGCGTGGAACAGCGCACCGACCTGGACAAGCTGGTCCTGGACATCGAAACCAACGGCGTCATCTCGCCCGAGGAAGCGGTGCGCCAGTCGGCTCGCATCCTGATGGACCAGATCTCGGTCTTCGCCGCCCTGGAAGGCGCTGGCGATTCGTACGAAGCCCCGGTCCGCGGCACGCCGCAGATCGACCCGGTGCTGCTGCGTCCGGTCGACGACCTGGAACTGACCGTGCGTTCGGCCAACTGCCTGAAGGCCGAAAACATCTACTACATCGGCGACCTGATCCAGCGCACCGAGAACGAACTGCTCAAGACCCCGAACCTGGGTCGCAAGTCGCTCAACGAGATCAAGGAAGTCCTGGCCGCACGCGGCCTGACGCTGGGCATGAAGCTCGAAAACTGGCCCCCGCTGGGCCTGGAGCGTCCGTAAGTCTTGCAGGGTGGCGCCCCTCTCGCGGGGCGTTTCCCGCGGCGCCCGGCCTCACCGCCGGGCGGTTTGCGAAACCGTCGTAAAATGCACCGTTTTCCACCGGACCGCGGCCTGATTGCAGGTTGATAGAAGAGCCGGATAACCCGATGGCGGAAACGCCTTCATTAGATTCAAAGGATACTTATCATGCGTCACGGTAATGGCTTGCGTAAGCTCAACCGCACCAGCAGTCACCGTCTTGCCATGTTCCGCAACATGGCCGTTTCGTTGATCACCCACGAAGCCATCAAGACCACGCTGCCCAAGGCGAAAGAACTGCGCCGCGTCATCGAACCCCTGATCACGCTGGGTAAAGAACCCACCCTCGCGAACAAGCGTCTGGCTTTTGCCCGTCTGCGCGATCGCGACGCCGTGGTGAAGCTGTTCGCCGAAATCGGCCCGCGCTACGCGGCCCGCAACGGCGGCTACACCCGCGTGCTGAAGATGGGTTTCCGTCAAGGCGACAACGCTCCCATGGCTTTCATGGAGCTGGTCGACCGTCCGGAAGTCGATGAGGCCGCTGAGGACAGCGCCGAATAAGTTTCGGTGTCTAGATAAGCGACAAGGGCGGGTCTTCGGACCCGCCCTTGTTTTTTTGCGCGACGCTTGCGGATCGCCCAGACGGCGCAGGCGGGCCGATCGCTACGAGGCGTGCAGTTCTCCCCGCAATTGCGCGGCGGTGGCCGCCAGGGCCTCCTGGGGCGCCTGCGGCGGCATGCGGAAGGTCAGGTCCTGCTGCTCGATGTACTGGGTCGAGGTCACGTCCTGCGGATGGTGCATGGGGATCACGTGCGCATGGGTGTGCGCCACGTGGATGCCGGTGAAGGCGAAGCCGACGCGGTCCACGCCGTAAAGCCGCTTCATGTGGCGCCCCAGCTTCTGCCCCAGGTTGACGATGTGGCCGGCCAGGTCGGCGGGCATGTCCTCGTAGTAGGGATAGTGCTGCTTGGGGATGATCAGCGTGTGCCCGGGGCGCACCGGCTGGATGTCCAGGAAGGCCATCAGGCGGTCGTCTTCGTGGATGATGTGGGCCGGGATCTCGTGGCGGGCGATGCGGCAGAACAGGCAGTTGTCGGACATGCTTGTCTCGGTGGGATGGGGTGCGCGATGGCCACGGGTCTGATTGTCGGCGGACGCGGGCGGCGATACCGATAAAATACCCCGAGTTACATCCCACACGGGTATTCCCAGGAGGCTCCATGTTGCGCGATGACGACGTCGTGCTGGTCATCAGCAATGCGCCGGACCTGTTGCTGGCCAAGCGCATCGCCCACGTGCTGGTCGAGGATGGCCTGGCCGCCTGCGTGAACCTTGGCGCGCCGGGCCTGTCCATCTACCAGTGGCAAGGCGAGGTGGAAGGGGCCGAGGAAATCCCCATCCACATCAAGACCACCTACGCGCGCCACCAGGCCGTGGTCCAGGCCCTGGCGCAGATGCATCCCTACGACGTGCCCGAAATCATCGTGCTGCCGGTCATCGGCGGCGCCGCGCCCTATCTCGACTGGGTGCGCCAGCAAACGGCCGTCGTGCAGAACAAGAGAGACTGATGTTGCAACCCGCGGTCCGAACCGGCGCACCGATGCGTGCCTTTTTCCCCAAGTTGCTGGCGTTGCTGGCCATGGCCATGCTGTGGCTGGCCTGGAACGCGCCGGCGCGCGCCGAGGCCGAGTTTCTCGAGCCCGAAAAAGCCTTCGTCTTCAGCGCGGCGATGGCCACGCCCGATACCGTCGAGCTGCGTTTCCGCGTGGCGCCGGGCTACTACATGTACCGCGAGCGCTTCGGCATCAGCATCAGCCCGCTGGGCGCGGCCACGCTGGGCGAGCCGGTCTATCCCAAGGGCGACGTCAAATACGACCCGACCTTCGAGAAGGACATGGAGGTCTATCACCAGGACGTGGTGATCCGCGTGCCGGTGACGCCTGGCGGCCAGCCGTTCACGCTGACGCTGACCGGCCAGGGCTGCGCCGATGCCGGCCTGTGCTATCCGCCGATGGACAGCAGCGTGAAGCTGACGCCGGTGGCGGGCGGCTACGCGCTGGCGGGCAGCGGCGGCGCCTCGGCCGCGCCGGCGGCTTCGGGCGGTGGCCTGAGCGCGCTGGTGAACGCGGGCGACACCGGCCTGGCCGATGCCCTGGGTGGGCTGGGCTGGATCAAGACGGCCGGCGTGTTCCTGGTGCTGGGCCTGCTGCTGGCGTTCACGCCCTGCGTGCTGCCCATGATTCCCATCCTGTCCTCGATCGTGCTGGGCGGCGCCAGCCAGGAACGTCCGACGCGCGGCCGCGGCCTGGCGCTGGCGGCGACCTACGTGCTGGGCATGTCGGTGGTCTACACCGCGCTGGGCGTGGCCGCCGGCCTGAGCGGCGCGGGCTTGGCCGCGTGGCTGCAGACGCCGTGGATCCTGACGTTGTTCGCGATCCTGCTGGCGGTGCTGGCGCTGGCGATGTTCGATGCCTTCACCTTCCAGATGCCGTCCGGCATCCAGGCGCGGCTGGCCGAGCGCTCGTCGCGCATTCCCGGCGGCCGCTATACCGGCGCCTTGCTGATGGGCGCGCTGTCGGCGCTGATCGTCGGGCCGTGCGTGGCCGCGCCGCTGGCGGGCGCGCTGCTGTATATCTCGCAGACCGGCGACGTGGTGCTGGGCGGCTCGGCCCTGTTCGCGATGGCGTGGGGCATGGGCGTGCCGCTGCTGATCGTCGGCGCCTCGTCGGGCGCGCTGCTGCCCAAGGCGGGGCCGTGGATGGATGGCGTCAAGCGGCTGTTCGGCATGCTGCTGCTGGCGACCGCCTGGTGGATGCTGATTCCGGTGGTGCCGACCTGGGTGCAGATGACCGGCTGGGCCTTCCTGGCGATCGTCGGCGCGGTGATGCTGCGCGCGTTCGACGCGCTGCCGGCCGGCGCCGGCTCGGCGCGCATGTTCGGCAAGGGCATCGGCCTGTTGCTGGCCCTGGCCGCCGCCGCGTGGCTGATCGGCGCGGCCAGCGGCGGCCGCGACGTGCTGCAGCCGCTGTCGCACTTCGCTTCCGGCGGCCCGGCCGCGGCCGGCGCCGCGGCGCATGCCGGCGAAGTGCAGTTCAAGCGGGTGCGCAACAACGCCGAACTGGATGCGCTGCTGGCGCAGAGCCAGCAGCCGGTGATGCTGGACTTCTACGCCGACTGGTGCGTGTCGTGCCGCGAGATGGAGCGTTTCACCTTTACCGATCCGGGCGTGGCGCAACGCATGGCCGGCATGCTGCTGGTGCAGGCCGACGTGACCGCCAACAATGCCGACGATCGCGCGCTGCTCAAGCGCTTCCGCCTGTTCGGCCCGCCGGGGATCATGTTCTTCGAACCCGGTGGCAAGGAACTGCCGGAGGCCCGCGTGGTGGGCTTCCAGGACGCCAAGCGTTTCACCGAGTCGCTGGACCGCGTGCTATTGCGCTGAGCGGCGGCCGGCCGCTACCATGAGGGCTCGCGCCGCGTGGGCGGCGCCTCCACTCCCTCAGGCCGGCGCCCGTGACGTCTCCGACAGTCGATGCAAGCCAGGACCGCACCGGTCTGATCTATCTGCAACTGATGTTCGTCATGGCCACCTGGGGCCTGAACATCGTCTCCATCAAGTACCTGACGCAGCACATGGATATCCGCGCCCTGGCGGCCTTGCGGATCGCCGTGGCGTTCGTCGCCGTCACGCTCATCGTCAAGGCCCGGCGCGGCCGCATTCCGAAGCTGGGGCGCGTGGAACTGGCCTGGGTGGCGCTGGCCGGCTTCCTGGTGGTGTACGCGCACCAGACCGCGCTGGTGTACGGGTTGCAGTTCTCGTCGGCCGCCAATGGCACGCTGCTGATGGCCACCAGTCCTTTGCTGTCGGCGCTGCTGGCGGCGCTGTTCTATCGCGAGCGGCTGACGTGGCTGCGGATCGCCGGCGCCTTGCTGGGCCTGGCCGGCGTGGCGATGGTGGTGGTGGGCAGCGGCGCGCAGCTGGGGCTGACCGGCTGGGGCGACGCCATCGTGTTCCTGGCGGTGGCGGTGTTCGTGTTCGGCGGGCTGGTGATCCAGCGCATCTCGCGCACGCTCGATCCGCTGGCGATGCTCTGGTACATGTACCTGGCCGGCGGCCTCATGTTGATGGTGCACGCGGCGATGACGCCATCGTCGTATGACGCGGACAACTGGAGCATGACCTGGTGGCCGTGGCTGGTGCTGCTGTTCTCGGCGGTGATCGCCTCGGGCGTCAGCAACATCCTGTGGAACGCCGGCATCGCCAGGCTGGGCATCAGCCGCGCGGCGCTGTTCGTGAACTGGCTGCCGATCTTCGGTCTGCTGTTCGCCGCGCTGTTCCTGGACGAGCACGTGACGCTGGTGCACGTGGCGGGGCTGGCCTGCATTCTCAGCGGCACGTGGCTCGGCCTGCGCCGTGGCGCGCCGGCATCGCGCTGAAAACGCGGCGGGCCGCAAGGGCCCGCCGTTGGCACGCGCGCATCATGTCGATGCGCGCGGATGACAAGCGGGGCAGGGCCGTGGCGGCCTCGCCCTCCAGGATCAGCGCTGCTGCTTGAGCAGCCGCGCCGCTTCGATCGCGAAGTACGTCAGGATGCCGTCGGCGCCGGCGCGCTTGAACGCCAGCAGGGCTTCCATCATGACCTTGTCGTGGTCCAGCCAGCCATTGGCCGAAGCCGCCTTGATCATCGCGTATTCACCGCTCACCTGGTAGGCGAAGGTCGGCACGCGGAAGGTGTCCTTGACGCGGCGCAGCACGTCCAGGTACGGCATGCCGGGCTTGACCATGACCATGTCGGCGCCTTCCTGCAGGTCGGCGGCGACTTCACGCAGCGCTTCGTCCAGGTTGCCCGGGTCCATCTGGTAGGCCATCTTGTTGGACTTGCCCAGGTTGGTGGCCGAGCCCACGGCGTCGCGGAACGGGCCGTAGAAGGCGCTGGCGTACTTGGCCGAGTAGGCCATGATCTGCGTGTGGATGTAGCCGTTGGCTTCGAGCGCGCGGCGCACGGCGCCGATGCGGCCGTCCATCATGTCGCTGGGGGCGACCATGTCGACGCCGGCGGCGGCCTGCGTCAGCGCCTGCTTGACGAGGATCTCGACGGTCGGCTCGTTGATGACGTAGCCGTTTTCATCGATGACGCCGTCCTGGCCATGGCTGGTGTACGGGTCCAGCGCCACGTCGCACAGCACGCCCAGGTCCGGGAATTGCTTCTTCAGCTCGCGCACCACGCGCGGGATCAGGCCGTCGGGATTGGTGGCCTCGATGCCGTCGGGCGTCTTGAGCGCCGGGTCGATGGCGGGAAACAGCGACAGCACCGGGATGCCCAGCGCCACGCATTCCTCGGCCACCGGCAGCAACGTGTCCAGCGAATAGCGCACCACGCCTGGCAGCGACGGCACGGCCTGCTTCAGGCCATTGCCCTCGGCCACGAAGACCGGATAGATCAGGTCGTTGACGGTGAGGGCGTTCTCGCGCACCAGGCGGCGGGTGTAGTCGTCGCGGCGCAGGCGGCGGGGGCGGGAAACCGGGAAGTCGGGGGTGATGATCTGCGGGTTCATGGTACGACCTTGGGAGAAATCCAGTTTTCTATGTGCGCGCCAGCTTCTTCCAGGCCGATGCGCTCCGGCGCCGAGAAGGGGATGGTGTGCAGGGCGCCGATGTCCGCCAGGTCTTTGCGCACCGAGAACACGGTGCGCACGCGCTGGCCGTAAGGCAGCTTGTCGGCTTTGGTGAGCAGCGCCAGCACCGGGCGGCCGGTGGGGGCGATGAAGTTGGCCAGGCGGCGGTCCAGTTCGGTGACGCCGCGGCGGATGTCGATGAGCAGCACGATGCCGGCTAGCGATTCGCGGTCGCGCAGGTAGCCGCCCAGGATGTCGGCCCACTTTTCCTTTTCATCGCGGGCCACGGACGCATAGCCGTAGCCGGGCAGGTCGACGAGATAGCCGATGTGGCCTTCCGGGTTCAACGGGTCGGGCAGGCCGAACATGTTGATCAGGCGCGTGCGGCCCGGCGTCTTGCTCGAGAAGGCAAGACGGCGCTGGTTGCACAGCACGTTGATGGCCGTGGACTTGCCGGCGTTGGAGCGGCCGACGAAGCAAACCTCGGGCGCATCAGGGGGCGGCAACTGGTCGAGGCGAGCGGCTGACGTGAGGAAAGAGGCGCGATGTAGGAGGGACACGGATGGCTTTGGCTACAGTTGGTTTCGAGCCCTATTGTATAATCCGGCGTTTGCAACAGTGGTCCCCGTGCGCGGAGCCGTCTCTTTTGCTTACTGTTGAGGGCATTTCGTACCAGCCGGCCAGCCGGTTTTCCAGGTACCCCGGCCTTTGACGAGCAGGCAAACGGGCAAATCAGGTTCGATACGGTTTTCCAGATGTGCGGGCAGGCGTGGGCGCCTTTTTGCGCCTTGATCGATGTGATCGTCGAGGTCTTCATGAAGCGTGTGCTGTCCCGGATGTTGGTTGCGAGCGGGCTGTTGCTCGGCGCCTCCGCCTTATCTACTACGAGTTTCGCCGCCGATGGCGCCGCGGGCCCGGCCAAGCCAGATGCCGCCAAGGGCGGGCAGCTGTTTGACCAGGGCGATGCCTCGCGCGGCATCATCGCCTGTGCGTCCTGTCATGGCGCGGCGGGTAACAGCACCATCCCGGTGAATCCCAACCTGGCTGCGCAACCCCACGAATATCTGGTCAAGCAATTGACCGACTTCCAGGTCAAGCAGGGCGCCAAGCTGCCGGTGCGCAACGGCCCGGGCGGCAATCCCACCCCCATGACCGCCATGGCGCAGAACCTGACGCCGGCCGACATGCAGAACATCGCGCTGTACCTGGCGCAGCAACCGCTGAAAGAGCCGGCCACCGCCGGTTATGAGAAGTTGGTTGATCTGGGTCAAAAGATCTGGCGCGGTGGATTGCCCGAGCGCAATGTTCCCGCCTGTGCGGCATGCCATTCTGCCAACGGCGCGGGCATTCCGGGCCAGTATCCCCGCCTGTCGGGCCAGTTCCCCTTGTATATCGAAGAGCAGCTCAAGCTGTTCCGCAGCGGCGATCGCGCCAACGACGTGATGCACGCCGTGGCCGACCGGATGTCGGATGCCGACATCAAGGCCGTGGCGGACTACGCGGCCGGCCTGCGGTAAGCACCCGCCGGCAACGCGCGCGGCTGGTCCGCGTTCACGCAACCTGGGCATGACGGAACCTGTTTCCGTCCTGCGCTGTCTACGAGGGGGGTAGCCGATCGTGCGGCCCCCCTTTTTTCATGAATTCGACTCAGACACACTCCCGTCCCTCTCTGCGCAGCCTGCCCCGCGATCTGTTTGAATTGCTGGGCTCGATGCGCTTCGCCGTCAGCCTGCTGATGTTCATCTGCGTGGCGAGCCTGGTGGGAACGGTGCTGCAGCAGAACCGGTCGTCCAACAACTACATCGACCAGTTCGGCCCGTTCTGGTTCGAGGTGTTCGACAAGTTCTCGATCTGGCACGTCTACAACAGCTGGTGGTTCCTGCTGATCATGGCGTTCCTGGTCATCTCGACCACGGTCTGTCTGATCCGCAATGCGCCCAAGATGCTGCGCGACGCGCGCTCGTTCCGCGAGCACGTGCGCGGCGGCAGCCTGCGGGCCTTTCCGCATCGCGTCGAGACCGAGGCGCCGACCGACGTGCCGCAGACCGCGGCGGGCCTGACCGCGCTGCTCAAGCGCATGGGCTACGCGGTGCGCGAGCGCCAGGACAGCACCGGCGTGCTGCTGGCGGCCAAGAAGGGCAGCGCCAACCGGCTGGGCTACGTGTTCGCCCACGCCGCCATGGTCATCATCTGTATCGGCGGGCTGCTCGACAGCGAGCTGCCGGTGCGCCTGCAGGTGATGTTCGGCGGCAAGAAGCCGATCGTCGAGAACATGCTGATTTCCGAGGTGCCGGAGAGCGGCCGCCTGTCGGTCAACAACCCGAGCTTCCGCGCCAGCGTGCTGGTGCCGGAAAATGGCCAGGCCAGCACCGCGGTGGTGATGGTGGGCGACGGCGCGCTGGTGCAGCCGATGCCGTTCACCCTGAAGCTCAAGAAATTCGTCGTCGATTACTACTCGACCGGCATGCCCAGCCGCTTCGCCAGCGAAGTCGAAGTGACCGATCCGGATACCGGCAAGAGTTTCGATTCGACCATCGAGGTCAACGAGCCGCTGCGGTTCAAGGGCATGACGGTCTACCAGTCCAGCTTCGACGACGGCGGCAGCACGGTGGTGCTCAAGGGCTATCCGCTGGTGGGCGCCGACAGCGCCACGTTCAATGTTGACGGCACCGTGGGCAAGACCGCCGAAGTAAGCGCTAACACCGCGCGTGGCCCGCGCAGCATGGGCGTGGAGATCACGGCCCTGCGCCCGATCAACGTCGAGGACCTGACCCGCGGCGATCCCAAGGGCGGCAACCAGAGCTTCGCGGAGCACGTGGCCTCGGTGTCCGGCAGCGCCGCCGGCAAGAAGAACGAGAACCTGCGCAACGTGGGCCCCAGCGTCGAATACAAGCTGATCGACGACGCCGGCCAGGCGCACGAATTCCAGAATTACATGCTGCCGGTGCAGCTGGACGGCGCCAGCGTGTTCCTGGCCGGCGTGCGCAACAATGCCTCCGAGCCGTTCCGCTATCTGCGCATCCCGGCCGACGACGACAGCTCCGTGGCCGAGTTCATGCGGCTGCGCGCGACGCTGGCCGATCCCGCCGCGCGCCAGGAGGCGGCCCGCCGCTTCGCCGAGCGCAACAGCCCCAGCGGCGCCGACCGCCAGCCGCTGCAGACGGCCGCCGAGCGCGCCCTGGAAACCTATGCCTCCGGCGGTCTGCAGGCCGTTGCCGCGTTCCTGCAGGCCAACACGCCGGCCGCCGATCTGGAGCGCGCCGCGGACGTGGTGATCCGCCTGATCGGCGCGAGCATGAACGAACTGCGGGCGGTCGAGCGCGAACGCGCCGGGTTGCCGCCGGTCCCGACCGAAGGCCCCGAGGCCGAGCGCGCCGCGATGTGGTCGCGCCTGGCGGTGGCGGCGTTGTCGGACCTGACGGTCTATCCGGCGCCGGTCTTCTTCTCGCTGGCCGATTTCAACCACGTGCAGGCCAGCGTGTTCCAGGTCAGCCGCACGCCGGGCAAGAATACGGTCTACCTCGGCAGCCTGCTGCTGGTGCTGGGGGTGTTCTCGATGTTCTATATTCGGGATCGTCGCGTCTGGATCTGGATCAAGCCGCAGCAAGGCGGCAGCGGCATCCTGGCGGCGATGACGTCGCAGAAGCGTACACTCGACTTCAACCAGGAATTCGATCGCTTCAAGCAGGCGCTGCTGCGTCAGAAAGGGTCTTAAGGTTTCCTATGTCCACGACGACCACCACGCATTCCCCCACGCCCGACAACCTCTGGCAGGACAGCCTGTCCGAGACCGGTGACAGCCGCGCGCAGCGCGGCCGGCCGGACTGGACGGACATCGTGTTCTTCCTGCTGCTGGCGGCGGGCGCCGGTTTCGCGCTGACGCGTTTCAGCGGCGCCATGGACTACTACGAGAAGATCATCCTGTGCGGCACCGTGCCGGTGCTGGCCTGGATGGGCTGGCTGTGGCGGCCCCTGCGCCGCCTGATGGTGGCCTGTGCGATCGCGGCCGGCTTGGCGCTGATGCTCTACGGCAATGACCTGGCGCGGGCCGAGCAGGTGTTCTTCCTGAAATACCTGTTCTCGTCGCAGTCGGCCATCCTGTGGATGAGCGCGCTGTTCGCGCTGGCCATGGTCTGCTACTGGATCGGCTTCTTCAGCCCGACCGCGGCCTGGCTGGGCACGGCGCTGACCTGGGGCGCGGTGTTCGCGGGCGTCACCGGCCTGCTGGTGCGCTGGCGCGAAGGCCACCTGATGGGCCCGGACCTGGGCCACATCCCGGTCAGCAACCTGTACGAAGTGTTCGTGCTGTTCGCGCTGATCACGGCGCTGTTCTACCTGTACTACGAACGCAAGTACGCCACGCGCGCGCTGGGCGGCTTCGTGCTGCTGGTGGTGACCTCGGCGGTGGTGTTCCTGCTGTGGTATTCGTTCACGCGCGACGCCGGGCAGATCCAGCCGCTGGTGCCGGCGCTCAAGAGCTGGTGGATGAAGCTGCACGTGCCGGCCAATTTCATCGGCTATGGCACCTTCTCGCTGGCGGCGATGGTCGGCTTTGCCTACCTGGTCAAGCAGCACGGCCAGACCTCGTCGTGGCTCAAGCTGGCGCCGCTGTTCGTGCTGGGCGTGCTGCTGTGCGCCGAGCCCATGGTGTTCCGCACCGATGGCCTGTCGGCCACCTGGATGCTGTACTTCGGCATCGGCGCCGTGATCGTCGGCGCCATCCTGCTGGGCCGGCGCCGCATCGCGGCCGCGCTGCCGCCGCTGGAGGTGCTGGACGACATCATGTACCGCGCCATCGCCATCGGCTTCGCCTTCTTCACCGTGGCGACCATCCTGGGCGCGCTGTGGGCCGCGGACGCCTGGGGCGCCTACTGGCAGTGGGACCCCAAGGAAACCTGGGCGCTGATCGTCTGGCTGAACTACGCGGCCTGGCTGCACATGCGCCTGATCAAGGGCCTGCGCGGCACCATGGCGGCCTATTGGGCGCTGACGGGCCTGCTGATCACCGGCTTCGCCTTCCTCGGCGTGAACATGTTCCTGTCGGGCCTGCATTCCTACGGCCAGCTCTGAGCCAGACGCGCACGGCAAAAGGCCCCGTTTCGACGGGGCCTTTTTCGTGGGGCGGCGGGGCGTTCAGGGCAGCGTCGATTCGCCGCGCAGCAGGTCGTCCAGCGTTTCGCGCTGGCGCACCACGTGATAGTGGCCGCCGTCGACCATGACCTCGGCCGCGCGCGGGCGGGTGTTGTAGTTGCCGGCCATGGTCATGCCGTAGGCGCCGGCCGATTCCAGCGCCAGCACGTCGCCCTGTTCCAGCGCCAGCGCGCGCTGCCGCGCCAGCCAGTCGGCGCTTTCGCAGACCGGGCCGACGACGTCGTATTCGAGCGTGTCGCCGGCGCGCGGCCGCAACGGCCGCAGGCCGTGCCAGGCGTCGTACAGCGCCGGCCGCAGCAGGTCGTTCATGGCGGCATCGACGATGGCGAAATTGCGCGCCTCGCCGTGCTTCAGGTACTGGACGGTGGTCAGCAGTACGCCGGCGTTGCCGACCAGCGACCGGCCGGGTTCGAGCACCAGCTGCAAATGGCCCTGGCCGCGCGCCTGCAGGCGCTGGAACACGTGATCCAGCAGCGCCTTGGGCGAGGGCTGCACTTCGTCACGGTAGCGGATGCCCAGGCCGCCGCCCAGGTCCAGGTGCGACAGGCGGATGCCGATGCCGTCCAGGTCGTCGACCAGGTCGAGCAGTTTTTCCAGCGCGTCGAAATAGGGACTGATGTCGGTCAGCTGCGAGCCGATGTGGCAGTCCAGGCCGGTGATCTCCAGGCCGGGCAGCAGGCGGGCGCTGCGGTAGGCGTCCAGCGCCGCCCCGATGGGGATGCCGAACTTGTTTTCCTTGAGGCCGGTGGAAATATAGGGATGGGTCTGCGCGTCCACATCCGGGTTGACGCGCAGCGATACCCTGGCGCGCAAGCCCATGTCCTGGGCCACGTCGGACAGCCGCTGCAGTTCGGCCTCGGATTCGACGTTGAAGCCCATGACGCCGGCGGCCAGCGCCGCGCGCATCTCCCAGGCCTGCTTGCCGACGCCGGAGAAGACGATGCGGGCGGGATCGGCGCCGACGGCCAGGGCGCGTTTCAATTCACCGCCGGAGACGATGTCGAACCCCGCGCCCAGGCGGGCGAATTCCTTGAGGACGGCCAGGTTGGAATTGGCCTTCATGCCGTAGCAGACCTGCACGGGGCGTTGCCCGATGGCGCTACGGTAGGTCTCCCAGGCGGCCTTGAGCGCCGCGCGGGAGTAGACGTAGAGCGGCGTTCCCAGTTTTTCGGCCAGATGGTCCAGCGGCACGTCTTCGGCGTACAGCACGTTGTTGCGGTACTGGAAGAAGGGGTGCCCGGCCAGTTCGGGCGGAACTGGGAACGCGGCGGTCATGGCAGGGAGAGGGGCGTCGGGATTTGTGGCGTCGTGGGCGGTCGCTGGTGGGTTGATGGCGGTTTCCCATCAGGCGTCGGGGTATACAACGGACCCTTGTAGCCGCAGGCCGCAACCATGCCGGTCGCCAAGAGCGTGGCTACAATGCGAAGAGACATGCGGCTGAATGCCAATTGGAACACTGGGAACTCCGTAATTCTTGCAGGCTCGATTATGACCGAATCCGAATTTCTTGCGTTGATCGACCAGGTGCTGAACAGCATCGAAAGCCAGGCCGATGACTGGGCGGCTTCGCTCGACGTCGACGTCGAAACCAGCCGCAGCGGCAATGTGCTGACGATGGTCTTCGAAGACAATACCCACGTGGTGGTGAACAGCCAGGCCGCCATGCAGGAACTGTGGGTGGCCGCGCGCAGCGGCGGCTTCCACTACCGTTACGACGGCCAGAACTGGAACGATACCCGAGGCGGCCCGAAATTGCCGGACGCCCTGTCCCAGATCTGTTCGGCGGCGGCCGGCGTGCCCGTCACGATCCGCCTGTAACGCCCAAGAAAAAGGCCGGCTGACGCCGGCCTTTTTTTCATTCCGTTCAGAACGGGATCTTCTGCGACCAGGGTTGGGCGTTCTGCGAGCCCACGCCCGGTCCGACCTTGATGCGGTTGTCTTCGCCGCTGTCGTTGTTCAGGCCGTTCAGGAACTCGCCCAGCGTATCGGCCTGCGGCAGGCCCAGGCGCGCCACCGCCTGTCCGGGCGGGAATTCCGAGAAGTAGTACTCGCCGTTCTCGACGATGATGCCGTCGGGACGGGGGCGCGGCTTTTCTTCCGGCACGCCCTTGAGCACGTCCTGCATGTAATCGACCCAGATCGGCATGGCCACGCCGCCGCCGGTTTCACGCGAACCCAGCGACTTGGGCTGATCGAAGCCGAGCCAGGCGGTGGCCACCAGCGAGGGCGTATAGCCCGAGAACCAGGCGTCCACCGATTCGTTGGTGGTGCCGGTCTTGCCGGCGATGTCGTTGCGCTTGAGCAGCACGCGGGCGCGGGCGGCGGTGCCGTAGGTGGCCACGCCGCGCAGCACGTCGTCCATGATCCAGGCGGTGCGCGGGTCGATGGCGCGGGCGGCGGCGTCGCCGGCCACGGTCGGCTTGGCCTGCATCACGATCTTGCCGTTGCTGTCGGTGACGCGATCGATCAGGTAGGGCGTGACGCGGTAGCCGCCGTTGGCGAACACCGAGAACGCGCCGGCCAGCTGCAGCGGGGTTACCGAGCCGGCGCCCAGCGCCAGCGGCAGCACCGCGGGCTGGCGCGCCTTGTCGAAGCCGAAGCGGGTCAGGTAGTCCTGCGCGTACTGCGGGCCGATGGCCTGCAGGATGCGGATCGAGACCATGTTCTTGGACTTGTACAGGCCCTGGCGCAGCGTCAGCATGGGCTCGTACTGGTTGCCGTAGTTCTTCGGGTTCCAGGCCTTGGAGCCGGTCTGCGCCGCGGTCAGTTCGAACGGCTGGTCGGAGATCTGCGTGGCCGGCGTCAGGCCGCGCTCGAGCGAGGCGGCGTAGATGAACGGCTTGATGTTCGAGCCGGGCTGGCGCCAGGCCTGCGTCACGCGGTTGAAGTTGCCGCGGTAGAAATCGAAACCGCCGACCATGGCGCGGATCGCGCCGTCCTGCGGCGACAGCGCCACGAACGCGGCCTGCACCGACGGCAGGTTGATGATTTCCCAGTTGTCGCCGAGCTTGCGGATGTAGACCACCGAGCCGCGCTTGATGCGCTGCTCGGGCTTGGCCTTGTCGTTGAGCGCGCGGGCCACCACGCCCAGCACCTTCTTGTCGGTGACAGTGATGATCTCGCGCGAACTGCGCGCCAGCTTCACTTCGGTGGGGCTGGCCGACAGCACCAGCGCGGTCAGCAGGTCGCCGCTGTCGCCGAACTTGTCGAACACGCCGTCCAGGAATTCATCCAGGGCCTGCGGGTTGTTCTCGGTGCCCGGGGGCAGGTCGAGCTGTTCCTCGGGGCCGGGGTAGGGCGCGCGGCGGGTGTATTCCAGCACGCCTTCGCGCACGGCGCGGTAGGCCGCTTCCTGGTCCTTGGACTGGACCGTGGTGTAGATGTTGATGCCGCGCGAGTAGACGTTGTCCTGGTACACATTGAACAGCAGCTGGCGCGCCAGTTCGGCCACGTATTCGCCATGGATGCTGTAGCCGCCGGCCGGCGTGCCTTCCGCCGACTTCATGACGATCTGCTGCGCCATCGCCTGTTTGTACTCAGGCTCGGTCAGGTAGCCCAGCGACTGCATGCGGCCCAGCACGTAGCGCTGGCGCAGCTCGGCGCGGGGGCGGTTGGAGATCGGGTTGAAGCGCGACGGGGCCTTGGGAATGCCGGCCAGCATCGCGGCCTCGGCCGGCGTCACTTCGGACAGCGGCTTGCCGAAATAGGTGCGCGAGGCGGCGGCGAAGCCGTAGGCGCGGTGACCCAGGTAGATCTGGTTCATGTAGAGCTCGAGGATCTGGTCCTTGGTGAGCTCGGATTCGATCTTGAACGTCAGCAGCAGTTCGTAGAACTTGCGCGAGTAGGTCTTTTCCGACGACAGGTAGAAGTTGCGCGCCACCTGCATGGTGATCGTGCTGGCGCCCTGCGTCTTGGACATGTTGATCAGGTTGGTCAGGCCGGCGCGCACCACGCCGGTCCAGTCGATCCCGCCGTGCTGGTAGAAGCGGTCGTCCTCGGCCGCCAGCACCGCGGACTTCATCACGTCCGGGATTTCATTGAAGCGCAGCACGTTGCGGCGCTCTTCGCCGAACTCGCCGATCAGCACCTTGTCCGCCGTGTAGACGCGCAGCGGCACCCGCGGGCGGTAGTCCGTCATGGCGTTCAGGTCCGGCAGGTTGGGCCAGGCCAGCGCCAGCGCCATGCCCGCCAGCAGCACGCCGCACAGGAACAGGCCGGCAAAGAAAATGCCGGTCTTGACGAAAAAACGCAATATCGGGGAACCGTTATTGGCGGGCTTGTCTTTTTTGGAGGAATTCTGCGGCTTGCTCATCGCGGCGATTTTACGGGTATCTCCGGTCCCGCCTCAGTGTGGCGGATCGGTTTCTGTAACAAGATAGTTCAGTGTGGTGCGCGGGCAACTTGGCGGCAGATGTGATAATGCCGTCATGAACTTTTCCGCTCACTCATGTCCGGAGGCTGACCCGGACCTGGCGCCCTCCGGCGAGGCGCCCGAAAACCCGCCTTGCGCCTCGGAGTGCCTGGGCAAGACCGTGTCGTTGCCGCACGACCTGCCCATCTTCCTGGTGGGGATGATGGGGGCGGGCAAGACGACCATCGGCCGTGGCCTGGCGCGAGCCCTGGGGCGCGATTTTATCGATCTGGACCATGAGCTCGAGGCGCGTTGCGGCGTGCGGGTGCCGGTAATCTTCGAAATCGAGGGTGAGGCCGGTTTCCGTCGCCGGGAATCCGCCGCCCTGGAAGAGTGTACCCAACGCCGCAACATAATTCTCGCCACCGGCGGCGGCGCCATCCTGGCCGCCGAAAACCGGTTGCGCCTGCGCGAGCGGGGCATCGTGGTCTATTTGAGGGCCAGTGTGGACGAATTGTTCCGCCGCACCTGCCGCGATCGCAACCGGCCCCTGCTGGCCACCGCCGATCCGCGCGGCACGCTGCGCGACCTGATGACCCTGCGCGAACCCCTCTACAAGGAAGTCGCCGACCTGGTGGTGGAAACCGGCTCCATGCCCATCCACACCCTGGTCAAGGCGCTCCTGCCGCAATTACAAGCCTTCGAGAAGCAGATATGAACGTTGTTGAGGTCGACACCCCGGGCGGACAGTACCCGATCCGCATCGCGCCGGGGCGCCTGGATGCCCTGCACGAGAGCATCCCCGCTGACGCCACCGCCATCGCGGTGGTGACCAACCCGACCGTGGCCGCCTTGTACGGCGAACGCGCCGAAGCCGCGCTGGCGCGCACCGGCAAGCGGGTGCTGCGCATCGAGCTGCCCGACGGCGAGTCGTACAAGGACTGGCAGTCCCTGAACCTGATCTTCGACGCGCTCTTGACCCATCGCCTGGACCGCCGCTGCGTGCTGGTGGCGCTGGGCGGCGGCGTGATCGGCGACATGACCGGCTTCGCCGCCGCGGTCTACATGCGCGGCGTGCGTTTCGTGCAGGTGCCCACGACCCTGCTGGCCCAGGTCGATTCGTCGGTCGGCGGCAAGACGGCCGTGAACCATCCGCTCGGCAAGAACATGATCGGCGCGTTCTACCAGCCGCTGGCGGTCGAGATCGACACCGCCGTGCTGGCCACGCTGCCGGCGCGCGAAGTGTCGGCCGGCCTGGCCGAAGTCATCAAGTACGGCCTGATCCTGGATCCGGAATTCTGGACCTGGTGCGAGCAGAATGCGCAGAAATTGCGCAGCCTGGACCCGCAGGCCATCGCCTATGCCATCCGCCGTTCGTGCGAGCTGAAGGCGCAGGTGGTGGGCAAGGACGAACGCGAATCCGGCCTGCGCGCCATCCTGAACCTGGGCCATACCTTCGGCCACGCCATCGAGGCGGGCCTGGGCTACGGCGCCTGGCTGCACGGCGAGGCGGTCGGCTGCGGCATGGTGCAGGCGGCGGAACTGTCGGCCGACGTGGCCGGCTTCCCGCGCGCCGACGTGGCCCGCGTGCGCGCCCTGGTCGAGGCCATCGGCTGTCCCGTGGTCGCGCCCGACCTGGGGGCCGATCGCTGGCTCGACCTGATGCAGGTCGACAAGAAGACCGAGGGCGGCGAGATCCGCTACGTGCTCATGACCCGCATCGGCGCAGCGATGATGCGGGCGGCGCCGGCCGATGCCGTGCGCGCCGTACTGGCCCGAACCACTCAGTAAAGACCGCTGGAGAGACGGTGTCGCAGATGAAAGAACTGGCTTCCTATGCATCCGACCCGTCCCGATCGCGCGGCCGGGCCTATGCCGAACCCGCGCCGGAAAACCGCACGGAATTCCAGCGCGACCGCGATCGCATCATCCATTCCAGCGCGTTCCGGCGGCTGGAATACAAGACCCAGGTGTTCGTGAACCACGAAGGCGACCTGTTCCGCACCCGGCTGACACACAGCCTGGAAGTGGCGCAGATCGCGCGCACCCTGGCGCGCAGCCTGGGGCTGTCGGAAGACCTGACCGAAGCCATTTCGCTGGCGCACGACCTGGGCCACACGCCGTTCGGCCATGCCGGCCAGGACGAGCTCAACGCCTGCATGCGCGAACTGGCGCCCGAGGCCGGCGGCTTCGAGCACAACCTGCAGAGCCTGCGGGTGGTCGATGAGCTTGAAGAGCGCTATGCCGATTTCAACGGATTGAACCTGTGCTTCGAGACCCGCGAAGGCATCTTGAAGCATTGCTCGGCGGCCCATGCGCGGCAGCTGGGCGCGGTGGGCGAGCGCTTCCTGGCGCGCACCCAGCCGTCGCTGGAGGCGCAGATCGCCAACCTGGCCGATGAAGTGGCCTACAACAACCACGACATCGACGACGGCCTGCGTTCCGGCCTCATCACGCTGGAGCAGCTGCAGGGCGTGTCGATCTTCCAGCGCCATTACGCCGAGGTGCTGGCGCGCTATCCCGGCCTGGCGTCGCGCCGCGCGGTGGCCGAGACCATCCGGCGCATGATCAACACCCTGATCGGCGACCTGACGCAGACGTCGCTGGCGCGCATCCGCCACGCGGCGCCGGCCAGCGCCGACGACGTGCGCCGCGCGCCGCCGCTGGCGGGGTTCTCGGAAGGCATCCGGCGCGAGGCTGACGAACTGAAGAAGTTCCTGTTCGACAACCTGTATCGGCACTACCGCGTGCTGCGCATGACCACCAAGGCGCGCCGCATCGTGCGCGAGTTGTTCGCGGCGTTCCTGGACGATCCGCGCCTGTTGCCGCCGGACTATCGCCGCGCCGCCTTCAACGACCAGGCCCGCGCCATCGCCGACTACATTGCCGGCATGACCGACCGCTACGCCATCCGCGAGCACCGGCGCCTGTTCGATATGAGCTAGGGCCGGCGCCAGGCGGCGTTCTGGGTGGCATGCGCGCCGGGTTCAGGCGGCGAGACGCGGCCCGCCGGCATCAACGATGTTTGCGGTAGGGTTCGTCGGCCTCGACGAAAGTGGCTTCGGCGCGCGCGTCGCGCATCCATTCCTGCATCGCCGGCAGCGCCAGCACCGCGTCCATGTAGTCTCGCACCGGGCCGGCCGCGGCGATGCCGTAGGTGACGAAGCGCGACACGATCGGCGCGAAGAACGCATCGGCGATCGAGAAGGCGCCGAACAGGAACGGGCCGCCCTGGCCGAATTCCGCGCGCGTGTCCTGCCAGATGGCGTGCATGCGCGAAATCTCCTGGCGCGCGGCCTCGGGGATATCGATGCCGGGCAGGTGCGCCTCGATGTTCATCGGCAGCGCCTGGCGCAGCGCGCCGAAACCGCTGTGCATCTGCGCGGTCAGCGAACGGGCGCGGGCCCGGGCGCGCGCGTCCTGCGGCCACAGGCGGGCCTCGGGATGCTGTTCGGCCACGTATTCGCAGATCGCCAGCGAGTCCCAGACCGCCAGGTCGCCATCCAGCAGCACCGGCACCAGGCCGGCCGGCGTGAGCGTTTCCAGGCGGCGGGCGAACGCCTCGGTGAACAGGCCCAGCTTCTGTTCGGTGAAGGCGACGCCGGTGGCGCGCAGCGCGAGCCAGGGCCGCAGCGACCACGACGAGTAGTTCTTGTTGCCGATGATCAAGGTGTACATGCCGATTCCCCTTAGTGACAGGCCCTGATTGCGCCGCGCCGTTCAGCCGCCCGGCGTGCGGCGCAGCAGTTTGCCGAGATAGTGTCCGGTGTGGCTTTCCGGCGCGGCCGCCACGTCTTCCGGCGTGCCTTGCGCCACCACCCGGCCGCCGCCGTCGCCGCCTTCCGGGCCCATGTCGATGAGCCAGTCCGCGGTCTTGATGACGTCCAGGTTGTGTTCGATGATGAGCACGGTGTTGCCGCTGTCCACCAGCTGGTTGAGCACCTGCAGCAGCAGTTCGATGTCGCGGAAATGCAGGCCGGTGGTGGGTTCGTCCAGGATGTACAGGGTGCGGCCGGTGCTGCGCCGCGACAGTTCCTGCGACAGCTTCACGCGCTGCGCTTCGCCGCCCGACAGGGTGGTGGCGCTCTGGCCCAGCCGGATGTACGACAGGCCGACGTCGATCAGCGTGTGCAGCTTGCGCGCGATCGCCGGCACCGATTCGAAATACTCCAGCGCCTGCTCGACCGTCAGGTCCAGCACTTCGCTGATGTTGCGGCCGCGGTAGCGGATCTCCAGCGTCTCGCGGTTGTAGCGCTTGCCGTGGCAGACGTCGCAGGGCACGTACATGTCGGGCAGGAAGTGCATCTCGACCTTGACCACGCCGTCGCCCTGGCAGGCCTCGCAGCGGCCGCCCTTGACGTTGAAGCTGAAGCGGCCGGGATCGTAGCCGCGGGTGCGGGCCTCGGGCACGCCGGCGAACAGTTCGCGGATCGGCGTGAACAGGCCGGTGTAGGTGGCCGGGTTGCTGCGCGGGGTGCGGCCGATCGGGCTCTGGTCGACGCTGATGATCTTGTCGAAGTTCTCCAGGCCCTGCATCGCGGCGTAGGGGGCGGGTTCGCTCTGGGCGTGATGCAACTGGCGCGATACCGCCACCGCCAGCGTGTCGTTGACCAGGGTCGACTTGCCCGAACCGGACACGCCGGTGACGCAGATCAGGCGGCCGGCGGGCAGGCGCAGGTCGACATTCTTGAGGTTGTTGCCGGTGGCGCCCGTGAGCGTCAGCCAGGGCAGTTCGTCCGTGACCGGGCGGCGCTGCGGGATGGCGATGGCGCGCTGGCCGCTCAGGTACTGGCCGGTGAGCGAGTTCGGGTCGCGCTGCACGGTTTCGGGATCGCCCTGCGCCACCACCTCGCCGCCGTGCTCGCCCGCGCCCGGGCCCATGTCCACGACCCAGTCGGCCATGCGGATCATGTCTTCGTCGTGCTCGACCACGATGACGCTGTTGCCCAGGTCGCGCAGGTGCTGCAGCGTGCCGATGAGGCGGTCGTTGTCGCGCTGGTGCAGGCCGATGGAGGGCTCGTCCAGCACGTACATTACCCCGGTCAGGCCCGAGCCGATCTGGCTGGCCAGGCGGATGCGCTGGGCCTCGCCGCCGGAGATGGTGTCGGCGCTGCGGTCCAGCGACAGGTAGTTCAGGCCGACGTTGTTCAGGAAGCTCAGGCGCGCCTCGATCTCGCGCACGATGCGCTGCGCGATCTCCTGCTTGGCGCCGGTCAGCGCCAGGTCGCGGAACCACGCCAGGCAGGTCGACAGCGGCATCGCCTCGACTTCATAGATGGCCTGGCCGTGGCGTTCGCCGCCGCGCGGATCCTGGCCGATCAGCACGTGGCGCGCTTCCGGCCGCAGGCGCGAGCCGCCGCAGTCCGGGCAGGTCTTGATGTTGCGGTACTTGCCCAGCTCCTCGCGCACGGTGGCCGAATCGGTTTCGCGCCAGCGGCGCTCCAGGTTCGGGATCACGCCTTCGAAGGTGTGGCGCTTGACGGTGCTGCGGCCCTTTTCGTTCAGGTACAGGAACGAGATTTCCTCGTCGCCCGAGCCATACAGCACCTTGTCGCGCAGCGCCTCGGGCAGGTCCTCGAAGGGCGCCTCGATGTCGAATTCGTAGTGCGCCGCCAGGCTGGTCAGCAGCGAATGGGTGAACGCGTTGCGGCGGTCCCAGCCGCGGATGGCGCCGGCGGCCAGGCTCAGTTCGGGGAAGGCGACCACGCGCTTGGGATCGAAAAAGCCCACCTGGCCGATGCCGTCGCAGCTGGGGCAGGCGCCCATCGGGTTGTTGAAGCTGAACAGGCGCGGTTCCAGTTCCGGCAGGCTGTGGCTGCACACCGGGCAGGCGTAGCGGCTGGAGAACACCTGCTCGCGGCTGCCGTCCATGTCCAGCGCCAGCGCGCGGCCGTCGGCCAGCTGCAGCGCGGTCTCGAAGCTCTCGGCCAGGCGCTGCTTGCTCTCGGGCTTGATGCGCAGGCGGTCGATGACCACGTCGATGTCGTGCTTCTCGGTTTTCTTCAGCGGCGCCATGCCGTCGATTTCCACCATCTGGCCGTCCACGCGCAGGCGCACGTAGCCCTGCGCCTGCAGGCTGGCGCATTCGTCCTCGAAGCTGCCTTTCTTGCCGCGCGCAATCGGGGCCAGCACTGCCAACCGGGTGTCGGCCGGCCAGGACAGCACCGCGTCCACCATCTGGCTGACGCTCTGCGCCTGCAAGGGCAGGCCGTGGTCCGGGCAATAGGGCGTGCCGACCCGCGCGTACAGCAGGCGCAGGTAGTCGTGGATCTCGGTGATGGTGCCGACGGTGGAGCGCGGGTTGTGGCCCGCCGCCTTCTGCTCGATCGAGATGGCCGGCGACAGGCCCTCGATCAGGTCGACATCGGGCTTGTCCATCAGCTGCAGGAACTGGCGGGCGTAGGCGGACAGGCTTTCGACGTAGCGCCGCTGCCCCTCCGCGTAGAGCGTATCGAATGCCAGCGAGGACTTGCCCGAGCCGGACAGGCCGGTGACCACCACCAGCTTGTGGCGCGGCAGATCCAGCGAGACGTTCTTGAGATTGTGGGTGCGGGCACCCCGAATGCGTATGGTCACGTCTATCGGGCTCTTTTAAGCGGTTGCAAAGGCCAACTTGGTACTATAGCGCGCCGAGTCCTCAGGCCATAGATCAGACCGCAAGCGCATGACATTCGCGCGCGACCGGCCCTCGTCATCGTTGAAAATTCCGCATGCCGGCAGACACGAAACTGAAATTGACCCCTTCCGAGCGCCGCGCCAGCGTGGCGCTGGCCGGTTTGTTCGCCGCGCGGATGCTGGGCCTGTTCCTGTTGCTGCCGGTGTTCGCCGTCGCCGCCCGCGGCCTGCCCGGGGGGGATGACCCCGCCCGCGTCGGCCTGGCGCTGGGCATGTACGGCCTGACCCAGGCATTCATGCAGATTCCCTTCGGGCTGGCCTCCGACCGCTGGGGCCGCCGGCCCGTGGTGCTGTTCGGCCTGCTGCTGTTCGTGGCGGGCAGCGTGGTCTGTGCGCAGGCCGACGACGTGTTCTGGATCACCATCGGCCGCGCCATCCAGGGCGCCGGGGCCATTTCGGCCGCCGTGACCGCCTGGCTGGCCGACGCCACCCGCGACGAGGTGCGCACCCGCGCCATGGCCATGGTGGGCGGCTCGATCGGGCTGTCGTTCGCCGCGTCGCTGGTGCTGTCGCCGGTGCTGGTGGGCTGGTGGGGCCTGTCGGGCCTGTTCTGGACCATCGCCTGTCTGGGCGTGGTCTGTCTGGCGGTGGCGCGCTGGGTGGTGCCGGTGGTGCCGCGCACCCAGGCCCGCAGCATGCAGGCCGCCAGTCCGCGCCAGGTGCTGACCCACACCGACCTGCTGCGGCTCAATTTCGGCGTGTTCGTGCTGCACCTGATCCAGGTGTCGCTGTTCGTGGTGGTGCCGGCGCTGCTGGCCAAGGTCGGCGGCCTGGATGCGCGCGAGCTCTGGAAGGTCTACCTGCCGGTGATCCTGGTGTCGTTCGTGCTGATGGTGCCGGTGGTGTTCGTCGCCGAAAAGCGCCGCGCCCACCGGGGCGCCCTGCGCGCCGCCGTGGCCGGGCTGGTGCTGGTGTGCGCGCTGCTGCCGGCCGCCAGCCATGGCTTCTACACCCTGGCGGCGGCCCTGACCGGCTTCTTCGTGGCGTTCAACGTGCTGGAGGCGCTGCAGCCTTCGCTGGTGTCGCGCGTGGCGCCGCAGGCCTACAAGGGCCTGGCGCTGGGGTTCTACAACACGGCCCAGGCCGCGGGCCTGTTCACGGGCGGCGCGCTGGGCGGCTGGGTGGCATCGCACTCCGGCGCCGGCGCGGTCTTCATCGGCGCGGCCGTGCTGGCGGCCGTCTGGCTGGCCGTGACCTGGGCGCTCAAGCCGCTGGCCTGAGCCGCCCGCCCAGCGGGCGGCGGAAAGTCGCGGATCGCGCCGCCAACGGTGCCCAACAGCGGTGAAATCGTTTCCCTGACAGGACAGCTTTGTCACGATTCCGGTTTGGCGCGGCAGACGCTTTTCGTCGATAATAGAAGACAAACTAGGGCTTCACCGGCGTCGCCGGTCATCATTGCGGTGACCGGCGAGTTTCATGAAGCCGGTCTTCAACATCGCTTTTTATGTTGTTGCCGGCGCGCTCGCGGCAACGTGTGGCACAGGCTGTCAACAACAGAGGGACAACGGCATGGCATCGGTTAACAAAGTCATTCTCGTGGGCAACCTGGGTCGCGACCCGGAAGTCCGCTACAGCCCCGACGGGGCCGCAATCTGCAACATGTCCATCGCCACGACCTCCACCTGGAAGGACAAGGCATCGGGCGAACGCCGCGAAGAAACCGAATGGCACCGCGTGGTCATGTACAACCGCCTGGCCGAAATCGCCGGCGAATACCTGAAGAAGGGCCGCTCGGTCTACATCGAGGGCCGCCTGAAGACCCGCAAGTGGCAAGACAAGGACACCGGCGCTGACCGCTACAGCACCGAAATCGTCGCCGACCAGATGCAGATGCTGGGCGGCCGCGAAGACGGCGGCGGCGGTGGCGGCAGCTACGGTGGCGTCGGCGGTTACGACGACGCCCCGGCGCGCCAGCCGCAGCAGCGCGCCCCGGCCCAGCGCCCG
>NZ_CADIJR010000044.1 GCF_902859645.1 Achromobacter insuavis
CCCTGATCGCCCAGGCCCCGGCCGGCGCCGAAACGGCCGCCGCCCGCGATCCCATCGTGGCCGAGCGCAGCGCCACCGCGCTGCCCGGCAGCGGCCACAGTTGGGGCTTCGCGGCCCTGGCGCGCGACGGCGCCGAACTGCTGCTGGCGCGCCGCGAGAACGGCCTCACCGTCTACGACACCGCCCGCCGCCAGGCGCTGGCCCGGATACCCGGCACCGAAGGCGCCAACGCCGTCGCCGCCGTGCCGTCGGCCGACCGGCTCTACGTGGCCGGCATGGACGGCAGCGTGATCGTGGTGCGGGCCTCCGACCGGCAAGTGCTCAAGCGCGTGCCGCTCGACATCGGCAACCTCAACAACGTGCTGTACGACCCCGACAGCGGCCAGGTGCTGGTGACCAGCGGCCGCCGCGGCGCCGTGTCGCGCGTCTACCGCCTCGATCCGGCCTGCGACTGCGTGCGCGCCAGCCTCGACCTGCCGGCCGCCAAGCTCGACGCGCCCGCGCTGCTCGGGCCCGGTGTGGTGGCATTGCCGCTGCGCGACGAGGGCCGCATTGCCGTCATCGACCTGCGCCGCATGACGCTGACGCGCCTGTGGCAGCCGCCGCAATGCCCGCGCCCCAGCGCCCTGGCCGCCGATCCCGCCGGCAAGCGGCTGTTCGTCGCCTGCCGCGGCGCCGATCCGCGCCTGCTGAGCCTGGACGCGGACAGCGGCGCGGTACTGGCCAGCGCCGCCGCCGGCCGCGACATCAACGCCCTGGCCTATGACGCCCGCCGCGGCTGGCTGCTGGCGCCCAGCGGCGCCGATGCCCGCCTGTCGATCCATGACGCGAGCCGTACCGGCCACCTGCGCCGGCTGGCCTCCATCGGCACCCGGCCCTGGGCCCACAACATGGCCTACGACGCCGACCACGGCATCGCCTACCTGCCCAGCATGGACGACACCGAGGTCTATCCGGCGGACGGCGGCGAGTCGCAACGGCATTTCACCGCCGACAGTTTCACCGTCACCGCGTTGCGCCTGCGCGAGGCGCGGCCATGAGCCTCGCCTCCGCCAACTCCGCCATCGCCCGGCCGCCGCGTCCGCCGGCGCGGCGCGGTCAATACCTGAAGGCGCTGCGCAAGGCCCACGGCTGGCTCGGTTTGTGGGGCGCGCTGCTGGGCCTGCTGTTCGGCGCCAGCGGCATCCTGCAGAACCATCGCGCCGTGCTCAAGATCGACATGCCCGGCCCGGCGGTCGAGACCCTGCAATTGCAGGCGCCCGCCGGCCTGCCGCGCACCGACGCGGCGGTCGGCCAATGGCTGCAGCAGGCCTTGAAGCTGGACAAGCCGGTCGAACGCGTCCGCAAGGAAGCGGCGCAGGACGTGCGCTGGGGCGATGTCACCGCGCGCCAGCCCGAGCGCTGGCAGGCGCTGTTCCGCGCGCCGGGCTATCAGGTGCAGGTGGAATTCTGGCCGCAAAGCGGCGCCGCCAGCGCCCGCCGCAGCAGCGCCAGCTGGTGGGGCGTGATCCAGAACTTCCATCGCGCCAATGGCACCGGCGTGGCCTGGGTGCTGCTGTCCGACACCATCGGCGGCGCGCTGATCGCGCTGTGCCTGACCGGCGTGCTGCTCTGGACCGAACTGGAAAAACGCAAGCTGATCGGACTGGCCATCGCGTTCGCGTCGGTGATCGCGTGCCTGGCGGCGGTGGCGCAATCGTGGGCCTGATGCGGCATCAGGCAGGTTGCGCCCCGGACGGCAACGGGCCGATCTCCAGCGGGCAATGATGCTTCAACGGAAAGCGCACGCGCCCGTCCACCACCAGGAAGTTCAGCTCGGCATCGCCGCGCGTGTGCAATCGCCGCGCATCGAAGCGCAGGGCCGGAATGTAGGCGTCCTGATACCAGCGTCCATCCACCCGCACCCAGCGCACGTACTCCGGCGAACGCCCCAGCGTGCGCACGGTGACCAGCACTTCGGTCACCGGGCCGCGCACCGTGCGCTTGCAGGTTTGTAGCCGCGACCTTTGCTGCCACAGCCAGAGCTTGCGCAGCGGGCCGATACACGGCGGCGACAGACACGCCAGCATCACCGCCGCGAACAGCCACAGGAACGCCTGGTAGGCATCCAGCGACAGGATCCCGACGATTGCCCCCAACCCCACCGGCAGCATCATCAGGAACAGGAAGATCCCCACCATCCATGCCAGCGGCTTGAGCGCGCCGCGCCGCAGTTCGGCCCAGTCGTCCTCGCCCATGGGCTGGTCCGTGACCCGCACCGGCGGCAATTCCGGATAGTCCACCCGCGCGATCCTTTCCCCGCAGGAAAAACTGATCCGCGCCTGCGCATCGGGATACAAGGTATAGAGGTCCATCACCTCGTGCTGTACGATCGCGTCCGGATTGGGGGGATCGAGCAAGCCGGGCACCGGCTTGCCATCCAGCACGTAGTCGACGCGGGCGCCCTTCCACCGCAGTCCGCCCGAATTCCGGGTAGGCGCCACCGGGGCCGCCGACAACGGCACGCCATCGGCGCGCGGCCGCATGCCCGTCAGCGCGCCCTGCGCCACCTGGACGCGCCCGGCCCGCAAGACGCGGCCGATGCCCACGAAGGCCTGCCCGTGGCGCCAGGCCGTGTGCAATGCCACCGGCAGGAACACCAGAATCGCGACCAGAAGGCCATAGGAAGCGGCAATGGCGCGCCCGGGCACCACGTAGTCACTCAGCCATTGCGGCGGCGAATACCAGAGCCACAGCAGATACAGGAACATCAGGACGATGAGAAGGGCCAGCGCCATCAAGCCACGGTGGCTCTGGCGGCGGGCCTCGAGTTGGGCCCGCAAGGCGGCGTTCAATTCGACTTCGGAGAGGTGCATGGGGCGCTCGCAACGAATCGACAAGGAACCTGGGGCACAGTCGTCGGGACGGACGCCCGGACTGTGCTGTCGGCCGATGCTATCACGCGCGGGCGATGTTGTGACAAAAAACTACATCAATATAGATCGTGCCCAATCAGCGCATCGCCGGGTGGAGGATCGGAAAACAATCCCAAGACCGGCGCGTACACAAGTTCATCGACCTCCTGCCCAACGAGAGCATGGCGATGCATCAGGTTATCCATCAGTTCGAATGTGGCGTCATGGTCTGCGGCAAGCTCGACGCCGGCCATTCGTTCCGGATCCAGCGCCACGGACTTGGCTTGGAAATAAAACCGTATGCAATCGTCGAATTCAGGCCCTTTCCACGCATCGCACACCCACGGATTCGACTCTTCCGGCAACGGCACCCATGAAGGCAGGGGTTCGTCGCCGACCACTTTGATGGGGGGTGACGGGCGCCCCATCAGATCGCTGGGACCGGGTGGATCGACAACCTCGATGTAATAGGGAGGTTGAGATCCTGGCGGCGCGGATGCCACGGGTTTCTCCCCTGCGACAGGCTTATCCGGCCCCGCCGCGGGCGGAGCGGCGGGCGGCGCGCTCGGAGCGGGAGGCGGCGCGGGCGGCACGAACGGCAGGCTGGGAACAAGCGCCCAATCTCCGAAGCCGTCAGGCGGTATTCCGATCTCTCCCCCCGATATCAAGTTTCCATCGTGGTGCGGCGCGCTGGCGTCATTCCCCGGGGGCGAGCCGGCCGAGGGATGAGGGGCCGGCGTAAGCAGGGTTACCGGCGTCGAGGTTCCGATCTGTTCGAGCACCGAGCCGTCGTTCATCACGGTGATGATTCTCGTCGCTGCTTCAACGACCAGGCCATTGGCGATGGGCGTAAAGCTGTGGATCGCCTGGAATGCATCCTGGTAGCAAGCCCACGTGTTGCTGGCGCCGTCCATCTGCGTGCACGTCACTCCGAAGAGTCGGTAGGCGAGGCCCTCGTTCTTGGCATCGAAAGCCATGCCTGTGATCGTGCTGCCGAACTGATCGGTATAGGTCAGGCCATCGATGTGGTGGAAGAGTTTTTCGAAGGATTTTGCCAATTCAAGAATGCGGTGCCCCATCCACTCGCTCGATGCGTTGGGCAGATCAACGAGTAATATTTTCTCGAAGAATGCATACAACATGAGGCGGCCATATACGCGCTCGGCCGCCGGCAGCTGGTCGAAATCAAGCTGTTCGAGCCTGGCCATCAAGACGAGATCCGCCTCCAGCTTTCGCACGGCTTCATCCGGCTGCCCCTGAGCGTCGAAATAGGCAATGTCATGGTCCTTGCAGAACGAATCGACGGGACTGATCTCGGGTGTCACCCCGTCGATGCCGATGCGCGTCAACACTGCGCTCTCGACCAGCTGCTCCCTGGTTTTCTCCCCACCTCTCTCCCCCGCGGACCAATTTGGCCCGCACCAGAGCCCGTACACGGGTATGTAGCTCGTTGGACTCCAGGAATCCAGACCCACCCATCCGATTGCATCATGCTCCATTGCCATTATTCGCTCCTCGAATTGATCGAACAGCCCTGTGCGCCGTCATCCATGCCACACGCACTTGTGTCTACCGGAATGACTTCCGCATCCCGCCACGACGGCAGTGGAATCGCGGTCCAGGTATCCGTCGCGATATCCAGCATGGCCAAGCCGCCCGGACGGTTCGTGACATCCATCGGCTGGTCCCAATAGATCGACGCGAGATATGCGCCCGCCGGATCGCAGATCAACTCCTGCGGAATGAATCCCAGGCCCGGCTGCCAGGCCTTGCGCTGGCCTCCCGGTTCAATACGGATCAAGGTCAGGCCGTAGCGCGGCGTCTGCCCCCAGAGATACAGGTTCCCCGCCCGATCCATCGTCGGCATCTCGGCGTACTTGATGCCGCTGAAGACCTGTGGTTCGGGCAGCCTCGTATCTCCGCGCCGCATGCGATGGACGCTGCTTCTGCCATACAGGGGCTCGTAGCTCGAGAGATGTCCCGCCGGCCCGAAGGTTCGGAACAGGATCTCGTCCTCCGAGAGATACTGCGCCTGGCCGCCGGAAACGAATTTGAAGATGCCGGCAAAAGGCCGTTCCGTCGCGTCGGCCCGATCAAACTCCCAGATATCGAAATCGAGCAGGCCCAGGCGTTGTCCGGGCGGCAGGATGCGTCCCGTCCTCCAGAATGCGATCCGGCTTTCATCCAGCGACATGAAAGGCGAGAGCTTGTTGCCCCGCGCCAAGGGAAGGATCTGGAGGCCCTCGCCATCGCTGCGCATCAGCAGGATCTGCATGGCGTCGAGCGAACGGCGCTGTTCATCGTCGGAATCGCCGGCGATCCGCCGCCGCGACATCACGATGTAGTTGCCCTGCGGTGAATAGCGGGCGTAGGGATAGGTGTAGCCAGCGGGCAGTCCGTAGCGATACAGCTTTCCCGTCTTCCATTGATAGCGCATGACGTCGCATCGGTTGTCGCCGGTCCGGGCGCACTCCACGAACAGCCAGTCATTGCCATCGGGATGCACGCTGAGCGAACGGATCTCCCGGCCGCCATTGGGCGGGGAAAACGGCGTCTGCGTCGTTGGCGTCTCCTGCACCTCGTCCGACTTGACGGGCGCGTTGGTGAACCCGTGCGGGAACGGCAGCAACCATGACAACGGCACCAGCATAAGCATCGCCAGTACCGAAGCGATCACGAGCAGGCACGCGTGCTGTCGTTTCATCGCCGTCGCCCCAGCTCGGCGCCGGATCTGATCTGCCGATGCAATAACCGGGTTTCAGCGGCAACGCCGAACACCCCCGCCCCATACTTCCGACACCACGCCACCGCCGCCTCCACGCCGCCACCCGACAACCGGACCTCCCTCGCGCCTGTCGAAGCGCGCGGTCCGCCTCGACCGGCCCGCGCATGGAGCCGTTATTGCCGATCCTCCGCAATAACGTATCGGCGGGAACCGTCAAGCGGAAGCGGTTGCCGGTGGAAAGCGGACGGATGCTCAGCGCGTCGGGCGCAGCTTCAGCGCCACCCAGATCCCCGCCACGCAGGCCGCGCCGAAGATCCAGCCCGACGCCGCGCCCGCCATCACGCCGGACAGCAGAGTGCCGACGGTGCAGCCCAGCGCGGTCATGCCGCCCCACCCCATCAGGACGCCGCCGGTGAAGTTGCGCAGGATCTCGCGCGCCGTCGGCCAGCGCGGCCGGAACGCGCCGGCGGCCAGCGCGGCGGCCCAGGCGCCCGCCACCAGCGCCAGCACGAAGGCGCCGTTGTTGGACAGCAGCGCGTTCTTGACCGCGGTGGCGCAGCCGGCGAAGGTGTCCAGCCCCTCCAGCCGGGCCGGCAGCGCGCCGGCCGCGGACGCGGCGGTGCGGGCCACGCTGCCCAGTTCGGCGGTCACGCCCAGCGGCGCGATGCGCAGGTAGGCGATGACGCCGATGAAGGCCACCAGCAGGCCGCCGACCGCGGGCGGCCAGCGGTCCCGCAGCACGGCTTGCCATGGCGAGGACGGCGGCGTGGCCGGGCCGTTCGCCGCGTGCTGGGAGGCATTCGCTGGCCGGATGGCGGCGCCGTCAGGCGCGCCATCGGCCTGGCGCGCCGCCGGAACGCGCCGGCCGAGCCGGCTCAGGCCCAGCGCCAGCAACGCCAGCAACGCGATTTGCAGCAGCACGGTGCCGCCGTAGCCGAGGTGGTGCGGCAGCCACACCACCAGCGCCTGCTGGATCATGGCCAGGTACAAGGTGTTCCAGGACGCGAAACCCAGCACGAAGCCGACGCCCGCGCCCAGCAAGGCGAATGGCGAGGCCAGCGCGCCTTCGCCGAGGCGGTACAAATGCGCGCTGATGCAGGAGCCCGAGATGCGCATGCCGACCCCGAACACGAACGCCCCGGCCACCAGGGCCAGGCTGACCGGCCCGATGTGAGCGCCGGGCGGCAGGCGCTCGGCCCCGGGGATGGGCAGGAACGCGCCGAACACCGCGTGATAGCCGAGCGTGCCGACCGCCAGCGCCACCAGCACGGCATAGGCGCCGGCGGGGTCGCGCCGCTCGATCGCGTCACGCGCGATGCAGTAAAAGCAGAATCGTGAACGTTGCAGCACGATGCCGAAGGCGGCGCCGAGCAGCAGCGACAAGGACAGGCCGCGGCCGCCCTCGGGCTGCGACGCCAGCCACCAGGCGGCCGCGCCGATGGCGGCCAGCAGCGCCACGGCCGCCGCATTGCCGATCGCCGCGGCGGCGGACGGGATCGCGGCGGCCGAGCCCGTGGCGACAGCCGCCGCCGACCCGGCCGGCGGCGCGGAGTTTCCCAGGGCGCTCACTCAGGTCTTGCCCCACACGGTGCCCGACGGATTGCTGATCGGCGAACCGACGCTGTTGCCGTACTCGGTCCACGAACCGTCATAGTTGCGCACGTCGTAGCCCAGCAGCTTGCGCAGCGCGAACCACGAGTGGCTGGAGCGCTCGCCGATGCGGCAATAGGTGATGATGGGCTTGCTGCCGTCCACGCCCACCGCCTGGTAGATGGCGCGCAGTTCGTCGGCCGACTTGAAGGTGCCGTCTTCCGCCACCAGCTTGCTCCAGGTGACGTTGACCGCGCCCGGCACGTGGCCGGCGCGCACCGCCAGTTCCGGCACGCCGTTGGGCGCGAAGATCTTGCCGTTGTATTCGTCGGCCGAACGGATGTCGACCAGCACGTCCTGCTTGTCCTTGCGCGCCACCGCCAGCACGTCCTGCAGGTGGGCGCGCAGCGCCGGGTTGGCGTCCTTGGGACGCGCGTTGCCGGCGGCCAGCACCTTGACGCTGTTGGACTGCGGGCGGCCCTCGGCTTCCCATTTCTTGCGGCCGCCGTCCAGGATCTTCACATTGTCGATGCCGTAGATGTCGAAGATCCACGCGCCCCAGGCGGCGAACCAGTTGTTGTTGTCCCCGTACAGCACCACGGTGCTGTCGGTGTTGACGCCGGCGCGCTCCAGCAGCGCCTGGAACTGCTTGGGCGGCGCGATGTCGCGGTTGACGGTGTCGACCAGGTCGGTGTGCCAGTTGACGTTGCTGGCGCCGGGAATGTGGCCGCGCTCGAACAGGCCGGGATTGACGCTCACCTCGATGACACGCACCTTGGGGTCGTTCAGGTTCTTCTCCAGCCACTCGGTGGTGACCAGGTACTTGGCGTGCTGCGCCGTGGCGGGAAAGGCCATCAGGCTGGCCAGCGCGGCGAAAGCGCCCGCCAGCAGTTTCGATAGGGACATCATGATCTCCGGAAGCAGGCGCAATGCGGCCTGGGAATCCGGAGCATATTTGTTCAGCTTACAGTCAGGAACAATTTACTGGTCATATCCTGATTACCGGAATGCGCAGGTCGCGGTCGATCGCGACCTGCGCCCGCGAATTCCGGCGCGAGGCCAGCGCGGCGCCTGCCTTCACGACAGGCCGGCGCCGTGGCGCCGCGCGGCGGATGCCCCGGCTGGGCATCGCCCGCGGCGCCCAGGCGCTCCGCCTACGCCGCCGCGATCAACCGGATATCCGCGCTGCCATCGCGCTCCAGCTGCGCCACCAGCCCCAGCTCCCAGTCGAGATAGTCGCGGAAGCCCTGGTCGCGCGCCGACAGGTCGTCGAACAGATACGGGCTGATGCTCTGGTCGTCGTCGCCCGTCAGCACGCCCTCGGCGCCTTGCGCCAGCGGCAGGCCCTGCGCCTGCCAGGCACGCGTGCCGCCCAGCAGGTAACTGACCGGACGGCCGCTGCGCCAGGCCAGTTCGGCCGCCGCCACCGCGGCCAGCACGCCGTCGGGCGAGGTCAGCACGATGGGGCGTTGCGTGTCGGTCGGCAGAAACTCCTGCAGGCGATCCGGCGCGGCGTAGCGCGCGCCCGGTACGTGGCCGCGCTCGTAGGCCAGCCGCGATTCGATATCGAACAGTTCGGCGGCGCCGGCATCCAGCGCCGCCCGCAAGGCCTGGGCCCGCAGCGCGGGCGCGTCGGGCCGGTGGCGCAGCACGCGGCGCGGCTCGGCGCCGCGTTCCAGCGGCGCCAGCGCCGGCGGTTGGTACAGATAGACCTCGACCGCGCCCAGCTGCGCCAGCCAGGCGCCGGTGGTCTGCGCGCGCACGCCGTCCCAGTCGACCAGCACCACCCGCGCGCGGCGCGTCGCCAGGTACTCGTCGGTCGCCTGCACCAGCTGGCCGCCCGGCGCCCAGCGCCAGCCCGGCAGGTGGCCGGTCTCGTATTCCTCGCGGGTGCGCACGTCGAACTTGTACAGCGTGCGCGTGCCCTGCTCGGCCTCGAACGCTCGCAAGGTGGCGGCGTCGATATGGCCGATGCCGGCGCGTTCGGCCACGCCGCGCGCCTGCACGCGCGCCGCGGCGGCGCTGTCGGCGGACGGTTCCGGCAAGGCCGCCTGGCGGCCATAGGCCAGCTCGCGGCCGGACAGCAGCCATTCCATGGTGCCGTTGCGCAGCGACGCCACGCGGTTCGGGATGCCAGCGTCGATCAGCGTCTGCGCGCCGACGATGCTGCGCGTGCGGCCGGCACAGTTCACCACCACGAAGGTCTTGGGATCCGGCGCCAGTTCGCGGATGCGGTACACCAGTTCGGCGCCCGGCAGGCTGTGCGAGAACGGCAGCGTAAAGTTGTGGAATTCCTCCGGCGTGCGGCTGTCGACCACCACGATGTCGTCGCCGCGCGCGACGCGCTCGTGCAGGTCGTCGACGTCGATCCAGGGCGTGTGCTTCTCGTGCTCGATGACTTCGCCGAAGGCCTTGCTGGGCACGTTGGTGCCGGAGAACAGCTCGCGCCCTTCCCGCTCCCAGCCGTCGGTGCCGCCGGCCAGCACCGAGATGTCGGTCCAGCCCAGGCGGGTCAGCTTGGCCGCGGCCTGGTGCGCCAGGGTCTCGTCGTCATCCACCAGCACGATGCGCGTGTCGCGGCGCGGCACCAGGCGGTCGGCCAGCACCTCCAGGCGCCACAGCGGCGCGGGCACCGCGTACAGCAGGTGGCGGCGGGCGTAGCGGCCGGCTTCGCGCACGTCGAGCACGGCGATCTCGGCCTCGCCGCGCAGCGCTTCCTGCAACCCGGCGGGCGACAGGCGCGCATGGTAGATCGCGGCCGGCGGCGAAAAGGTGCGGTAGGAACCGCCAGCGGTGCTCTCGAACACCACCCGGCCATGCAGACGGTCGAGCGCCAGGCCGTAGAAATGCAGGTGCGCGCCGGGCTTGCCGTCCACCAGCTCGATGGTGTGCACGTCGCTCGGTCCCAGCACGATCGAGTCGCCCGCGGCCACGTCGACGCGCCGCACGTGGGTCAGCACGTCGCGGCCCGGCTCGGCGCCGGCGCTGCGCGCATAGACCTCGTTGCGCTCGTTGCCCGACACGCCGGCGATGATGGCCCAGGTGGTGTGGTCGTGCGGCGGCTGGGCCTTGCCCGCCTCGCCCAGCGACAGGTACAGCGCGTAGGCGCCGTCGGCGTCCTCGGCCAGGCGGTAGATCGCGGTGGGCCGGCCCGGCACCACTTCAAAGGCCTGCGGCGGAAACAGCTCGGCGCGGCGGCCCAGCGCTTCGAGCAGGCGGGCGACCGGCGCCAGTTGATCGGGCGTGGCGCGCGCGGGGTCCGGCACCAGGGCCTTGACCTGCGCGATGAAGTCGCGCACGGCCCGGGCGCGTTCGGTGTCGTGGCGGAAAGCGGCGGCGGCCGCGTCGGAATGGGTGCTCATGGGATCCGGAATTCCTGGGGTTGAAGAACCGGATCAGCCTACGTCCGCGGCCCGGCGCGGACAACGTAGAAATGCGTCTATGGATATGCGGCGACTGCGCGGCCCATGTCGGCCTCTGGCCGATCAGGCGGACCGCGCGCGCGCCGCGGTCAGGCCTCGCCCTTGAGCGCCTGGTCCACCACCGCGCGCGTCAGCGTCGGCACGAACATCTCGATGAAATGGAAGGCGTAGCCGCGCAGCCAGGCGCCGCGGCGGATGGCCAGCCGCGTCAGGTTGATCTCGAACAGATGGCGCGCGTCGATGGCGCACAGGCGCGTGTCGCGCTCGGCGTCCCAGGCCACGGCGGCCACGATGCCCACGCCCAGTTCCAGCTCGACGTAGGTCTTGATGACGTCCGCGTCCATCGCCGTCATGACGATGTCGGGCGTGATGCCGGCGCGCGCGAAGGCTTCGTCGATGTGGGCCCGGCCGGTGTAGCCGCGGCCATAGGTGATGATGGGATAGCGCGACAGTTGCGACAGGCTGATGCCGCCTTCCACCGCGCCCAGCGGATGCCCCTTGGGCACGATGATGCTGTGGCTCCAGCGGTAGCACGGCAGGTTCAGCAGGCCGGGATAGTCGGCCACCGCCTCGGTGGCGACGCCGATGTCGGCCTCGCCTTCGAGCAGCATTTCCGAGACCTGCCGCGGCGAGCCCTGGTGCAGGTGCAGCACCACCTCGGGATAGCGCTGGCGGAACTCCTTGATGACCGGCGGCAAGGCATAGCGCGCCTGCGAATGGGTCGCGGCGATCGACAGCACGCCCTTGCGGCTGTCGGCGTATTCGGCGCCGGCATGACGGATGTTGTCGGCGCATTGCAGGATCTGCTCGACCAGCGGCAGGATCTGCTCGCCCGGCGGCGTCAGGCCGATCAGGCGCTTGCCGGAGCGCACGAAGATGTCGACGCCGACCTCTTCCTCCAGCTCGCGGATCTGGCGGCTGACGCCGGGTTGCGAGGTGTGCAGGCTTTCCGACACGTCGGTCAGGTTGAAATCGCGGCGCACGGTTTCGCGCACGGAACGCAGTTGCTGGAAGTTCATGGAATCGCCGAGGCCTGTGTGAGGGAGCCGAGCACGAGGCCTAGCCGAGAAATGCCAGCTGGTTGCCGCTGGGGTCTTTGACGTACATGACGCGCGGCAAGGCGTCGGGCAGCGAACAGACCGGGTGAAAGCCCGCATCGCGCAGGCGCAGCAGGATGTCGTCGTAGGCGCCGGTGCGGATGGCCAGGTAGTCGGCCCTGACCTCGCGGCTGACCTCGGCCACCGGCGACAGCGACAGGGTCGCGTCGCCCAGCGCGAACAGCAGGCGCCCGTCCGGGACTGGCATTTCATCCAGCCCGAGGGTGCCGCGGTAGAACTCGCGCACGGCGTCCAGCTGCCGCGCCGCGAAGGAAAGCTGTACCGATCCGATCGAAGAAATAGAAGACATGCCCTGCCGCCAACCTTGGAACAAGGCAAATTCTAGACCCCGGGGGTACAACCGGACAAAGAGGTTGTAATTGCTTCTACATAATCAGAATCCCTAAGGAAACGCAGTCATTTGCATATGCGTCAGGCGCTGCGGCGCAGGCCGTCGCGGACCACGCCGAAGGCCCGATCGAGGTCTTCCACCAGGTCCAGCGGATGCTCCAGGCCGATGTGCAGGCGCACCACTTCATGGCCGCCCTGCCACACGCTGTGTTCGGCCAGCCGTTCCGGCGCCGCTTCCAGCGCCAGGCTCTCGTAGCCGCCCCAGGACGCGCCGATGGAGAAATAGCGCAACGCGTCGATGAAGCGCGCCGCGGCGCCCGGCTGGTCCGCCCGCAGCGCGAACGACACCAGGCCGCTGGCGCCGCTGAAATCACGCCGCCACAGCGCATGGCCGGGATCCTGCGGCAAGGCCGGGTAATAGACCCGCTCGACGTCCGCGTGGCGCGACAGGTATTCCGCCACGCTCAGCGCGTTCTGGTGGTGGCGCGCCAGCCGCACGTCCAGCGTGCGCAGGCCGCGCAGCGTCAGGTAGGCATCGTCCGCGCCCACCGCCAGGCCGAGCGCGTCGTAGGTGGCGCCGACCTGCCGCGCCAGCTCGGGGCTGTCGACCGTGACCACGCCCATCATCACGTCCGAATGACCGGCCAGGTACTTGGTGGCGGCCTGGATCGAGATGTTGGCGCCCAGCGCCAGCGGCTGGTAGTAGAGGCCGCCGCTCCAGGTGTTGTCGGTGGCCACCACCACGCCGCGGCTGCGCGCCTGGGCCGCCAGCGCCGGCAGGTCCAGCACCTCGAACAGCAGCGAACTGGGAGACTCCAGATACAGCAGCCGCGTGTTGGGGCGGAAGCGTTCGGCCAGATCGTCGCGGCCGGGCGAGAAGTATTCAACCTCGATGCCGTAGCGCTGCAGCAGCGCCTTGTCGACGCGCCGCACCGGCGAATAGACGCTGTCCGACACCAGCGCATGCTCGCCCGGCGCCAGCGTGGCCAGCAGCACCAGCACGATGGCCGACAGGCCGGACGGCGCCAGGACGCTGCGATGGCCCCCTTCCAGCGAGGCCACCGCAGCTTCCAGCGCCTGGTGCGTGTCCAGGCCATGGCGGCCGTAGGTGGCGACGCGTTCGCCAGCGGCGCGCTGCGCGTTCAGCGCCGCGTGCGTGGCGGTGTCGGCAAAGCGCACGGTGCTGGTGCGCACCACCGGCACATTGACCGGGCCGGCGCCCTGCTTCAGGTCGGGACTGCCGGCATGCACCAGCCGGGTTTGCACGTGGGCGTGATCGAGGCTCATGCGCGCTGCTCCTGGCCCGGCTTCATCTGGGTGGCGTTGTAGTTGACGATCTCGCCGGTGGCCAGGTCGATGCCGATGCGGCCCGACAGCGTCTCCAGCGGCTGGCCGTACAGGTGGAAATGCAGGGTCGGCTCATCGCCGGTGACATGGATGCTGTGGATGTCGTCCGGCAGGAACGACACCGACTGCCCCGGCTGCACCACCACTTCGCGCACCTGTTCCAGCGTGGCGCGGCCGGCCTGCGAGCCGTCGTCGCTGCGGCGGTAGACGCGATTCAGTTCCTGGCCCGACAGGGCCACGATCACCGCCCAGGTGGTGTGGTTGTGCGGCAAGGTGGTCTTGCCCGGGTTGATCGAGTTCAGGTAGAGCGCCGGTTCGCCGGCGGCGTCGTCGGGATTGAGGCGGTAGCGGGTCGAGGCGCCCACGCCCTGCCCCGGCGCCGGCGGCGCGAATTCGGCCGCGGGAAACAGCGCGCGCTGTTGCGCCAGTTGTTCCAGGCGCGTGGTGATCCGCGCCAGCAAGTCGCGCGACAGCGGCGCGGCGGCCAGCAGGCCGCGGATGTCGGCCAGGGCGTCCTGCACCTGCTGGCGGCGTTCGAGGGAAACGGAAGATTCGGTGGTCATGTCGGCTCCGGGTTGCGCAAAGCGCGTCACACTGCGAGGCGCAGCGGGTCAAAGGTCAGGTAGGCGTCGATCGGATCGGCCTGGGCGCGCCGCACCGGCGGCTCGGCCGAGGCGCGTTGCAGGAAGGCGCGGGTGCGTTCGCTGTCGGGCCGGCCAAAGATGCGGGCCGGCGGGCCGTGCTCGACGATGCGGCCGGCCTCGGTGAAGTACACCGTGTCGCTCACCTCCTGGGCGAAGCGCATTTCGTGCGTCACCAGCACGCAGGTCAGGCCGTCCTGCACCAGGTCGCGGATCACGGTCAGCACTTCGCCCACCATTTCCGGATCCAGCGCCGAGGTCACTTCGTCGAACAGGATCAGTTCGGGCCGCAGGGCCAGCGCGCGGGCAATGGCCACGCGTTGCTGCTGGCCGCCCGACAGCTCGCCCGGGTAGGCGTTTTCCTTGTGGTCCATGCGCACCTTGGCCAGCAGCTCGCGCGCCAGCGCCTGGGCCTGGGCCCGCGGCTGGCCGTTGACCTTGATGGGCGAAATCACCAGGTTCTCCAGCACGCTCAGGTGCGGGAACAGGTTGTATTGCTGGAACACGAAGCCCACCCGCTTGCGCAGGGCGATCAGCTCGGACTCGGTCTTGAGCCCGTCGACCCGCACGCCGCCGACCTCGATCTCGCCGCGCTGCGGCCGCAGCAGGCCGGTGATGCAGCGCAGGATGGTCGACTTGCCCGAGCCCGACGGGCCGATGATGGACACCGCGTTGCCGGGCCGGACCTCGACGTCGATGCCCTTGAGCACCTCGGTCTGGCCGAATGCCAGGTGCACGTCCCGCAGGCTCACCAGCGGGGTGTCGGTCGCGGCGTGGCCGCCGCTGTCAGTAATGCGCATAACGTCGTTCCAGATGGCGCGTCCAGCGCGCGATGGGATAGCAATAGGCGAAGAACAGCGCCAATAGCGTGAAATAGACCAGGATGGTGAAGTCGCTGCGCGCCACCGTGTTGCTGGCCACCGTGGCGGTGTCGACCAGGTCGTGCACGCCGACCAGCGAGGCCAGCGAGGTGCTCATGGTGATGCTGGCGTACAGGTTCATCCACGACGGCAGCATGCGCCGCACGCACTGCGGCAGCACGATCATGCGGAAGATCTGCGAGCGCCGGAACGCCAGCGACTGCGCCGCTTCCCATTGCGCCTCGGGGATCGACTGGATCGCCCCGCGGAAGATCTCGGCGACGTTGGCGCTGGCCGGCAGGCCCAGCCCGATCACCACCTTGATCCAGTCGGGAAACGGCAGGTTCCAGCCGCCCAGGTTCAGTTCGAACGGAAACACGTAGGTCGTGAAGTACACCAGCACCAGGATCGGCGCGTTGCGGAACGCCAGCACGTAGATCCGCGTCAAGCGCCGCAACAGGGGCGACGGCGACAGCGACAGCGCGCCCACCACCAGCCCGACGGCCGTGCCCAGCGCCATGGCCAGCACGCTGATCTGCACGTTCATGCCCAGGCCGCGCAGCAACGCCGGCGACCAGTGCCACAGGTGCCGCACCGCGGCCGGCGCGCTGTCGGTCAGGGCCCACGCGACGCCCAGCGCGACCAGCGCCAGCAGCAGCACCACCCACGGATCGCGCAGCAGCGCCCGCCAGCCGCCGCCCGCGCGATGCGCGGCAGCGCCATTCAATACCAGTTCATTGGCCATAGCCGGGCATCCTCAAGCGCGCTTCCAGCCAGCGTCCGCCCACGCTCACCAGCCAGGTCAGCAGGCCGAAATACAGCAGGATCAGCAGCAACAGTTCCAGCACGTTGTCGCGGTGCGACCAGATCATGATGGACTCGTAGGTCACATCCCCCACCGCGATGGCCGAGGCGATCGCGGTCATCTTCACCAGATCCACCAGGTTGTTGACCAGCGCCGGCAGCGCGAAGCGCAGCGCCAGCGGCAGTTGCACCTGCGTCAGGATCTGGCGGCGCGAGAAGGCCAGCGAGCGCGCGGCTTCCAGCGTCACCGCCGGCACCGCCTCGATGCCGGCGCGCAGCGCCTCGGCGTGGAACACGCCCTTGTGCAGCGCCACCACGATCACCACCCACATGAACGGCGTGATCGGGCTGCCACCGCCCAGCTTCTGCGTGATCAGCATGTTCAACACCAGGAAGGCGCAATACAGCTGCACCAGCGTCGGCGTGTTGCGGGTCAGTTCGACGAAGGCCTGCAGCGGCCGCGCCAGCCAGCCGCGACCGCTGGTGAGCCCGGCCGCGATCAGCACGCCGAACAGCAGGCTGACGGGGATGGTCCAGGCGCACAGTTGCAGCGTCACCAGCAGGCCGTGGCCGAAGGCGGACAGCTCGCCCGGATCCAGCACGAAGCCGTAATTCAGGCCCAGGGGCTTGAAGAAATGGACCCAGGCCTGCAATGCCTGTTCGATCATGCGGCCGCCTCCAGCGCCGCCGGCCGCAGCGCCGCCACGGCGCGGCCGATGCGCGTCACGGCTTCGGCCAGCTTGGCGTCCGACGCGGCGAACGACAGCCGCAGGTACGGCGACAGGCCGTAGGCCGCGCCGCGCACCACCGCCACCCCTTCGGCTTCGAGCAGCCAGTCGACCACGTCGCCATCATCGGCGATGACGCCGCCGTCGGGTCGGACCTGGCCGATCAGGCCGGCCACCCCGATCCAGGCGAAGAACGAGCCGCGCGGCGCCGCCACGCGCAGGCCCGGCACCGCGCCCAGGCCGTCGACGATCAGCCGCGCCCGGCGCGCATAGGCCAGCCGCGCGTTCTCGACGAAGTCGTCGGCCACGCCCTGCAGCGCCACCAGCGCGGCGGCCTGGCCCAGCGAACTGGGGCCCGACGACACCTGCGACTGCACCGCCTCCAGCACGCCGATCAGCGCCGCCGGGCCCACGCCCCAGCCGATGCGCCAGCCGGTCATGGCATAGGCCTTGGACACGCCGTTGACCGCCAGCGTGCGTCCGGCCAGCTCCGGCGCGACGCGCAGCAGGTGCGCGGGCGGCTCGTCGAACCAGATCTGCTCGTACATCTCGTCCCACAGCACCAGCACCGACGGGTGCTCGCGCAGCACCGCCGCCAGCGCCGCCAGCTCGGCCTCGCTGTAGACCGCGCCCGACGGATTGCCGGGGGAATTCAGGATCAGCCACTTGGTGCGCGGCGTCAGCGCCTGGCGCAGGCCCTGCGGCGTGAGCTTGAAGCCATCGGCCTCGGCCGTCGGCGCCAGCACCGGCCTGCCGCCGTTGACCCGCACCGAGTCGAGGAAGGTGGGCCAGTACGGCGTCGGCACGATCACCTCGTCGCCCTCGTCCAGCGTGGCGGCCAGGGCCAGGTAGATCACCTGCTTGCCGCCGTTGGAGATGATGACGTGGGCCGCCTCGGTGGGCAGGCCGTGGCGCTGGCGATAGCCATCGGCCACGGCGCGCCGCAGCGCGGCGGTGCCGGCGGTCGGCGTGTACTTGGTCTGGCCTTGCGCCAGCGCCAGCGCGGCGGCGTCCTTGATGGCCTGGGGCGTGTCGAAGTCGGGCTCGCCCGAGGTCAACACCACGATCGAGCGGCCCTCGGCCGCCAGCCGCGCGGCGCGCGCGCCGGCCGCGGCGATGGGCGACAGTTCGACGCCGCGGGCGCGGCGCGAGAACACGCCGGGAAACAGGGATTCAGTCATGACAGGACCTTTCCGGGATTCATCAGGTTCAGGGGATCGAGCGCCTGCTTGACGCGGCGCATCAGCGCCAGTTCCAGCGGGCTCTTGAAATGGGGCAAGGCGTCGCGCTTGACCTGGCCGATGCCGTGCTCGGCGCTGATCGAGCCGCCCTGCGCATGGGCCTGGGCGTGCACCAGGTCATGGATGCGGGCCTCGTTGGCGAACAGGCGCGCCACCGGGCCGGCGGGGTCGTGCGACACGTTGTAGTGCAGGTTGCCGTCGCCCAAGTGGCCGAACGCCATCGGCCGCAGGCCCGGGTCGAGCGCGCGCAGCGCTTGCGCGGCGCCCTGCAGGAAGGCCGGAATCCGCGAGACCGGCACCGAGATGTCGTGCTTGACGTTGCCGCCGTCACGCGCCTGCGCCAGGCCGATGGCCTCGTCGCGCAGCCGCCAGAACGCGGCGGCCTGCTGCAGGCTGTGGGCGATGGCCGCGTCCTCCAGCAAGCCCTCGCCCAGCGCCGCCTCGGCCAGGCGCTGCAAGGCGTCCGCCGCGCCGGCCTCGTTGGCGGAGACCTCCAGCAAGGCGTACCAGGGTTGCGCCAGCGCCGGCAGCGGCTGCGGCTGGTCCGGCACGTGGCGCGCCACCAGTTCCAGCACCGGCCGGCCGATCAGTTCGAACGCCGTCAGCTGCGCGCCCAGGCGCCGCCGCGCCAGCGACAGGAACCCCAGCGCCGCCTCGATCGACGGCAGCCCGGCCAGGGCGCTGCCCTGCTCGGCCGGCTTGGGATACAGCTTGAGCGTGGCCGCGGTGATCACGCCGAGCGTGCCCTCGCTGCCGATGTACAGGTCCCGCAGCGAATAGCCGGTGTTGTCCTTGCGCAGGCCGCGCAGGCCGTTCCAGACTTCGCCCTCGGCCGTCACCACCTCCAGCCCCAGCGTCAGCTCGCGCGCATTGCCGTAGCGCAGCACCTGCGTGCCGCCGGCGTTGGTGGCAAGATTGCCGCCAATGGTGCAGCTGCCTTCGGACCCCAGGCTCAGCGGGAACAGGCGGCCGGCCTGGCTGGCGGCCTCCTGCACCTGCGCCAGCACACAGCCGGCCTGCACCGTGATGGTGTCGTTGTCGGTATCGATGCCCAGCACCCGGTTCAGGCGGCCCAGCGACAGCACCACGGCCTGGCCGCTGGCGTCCGGCGTGGCGCCGCCCATCAGCCCGGTATTGCCGCCCTGCGGCACCACCGGCACCCGCGCGGCGCGGCACAGGCGCAATACCGCCGCCACGCCCTCGGCGTCGGCCGGACGCGCCACCGCCAACGCCTGTCCGTGCAGCACGCGGCGCTGGTCGGTCAGGAACGGCGCCGCGTCCGCGCCGGTCGCGACCCAGTCCGCGCCCAGCCGCGCGCGCAGCGCGGCCAGCAGCGTGTCCTCGGCGGCCGTCGTCATGGCTTGGCCTGGGCCTCGGGCGGCGCGCTGTCGAACTTGCCGGCCTGCGCGTCGGCGTTGGCCTGCCGCAGGTAATCGGCCGGCACGCCGAACTTGTCGGCCTCTTTCACCAACAGGCCGGACTTATGCCAGTCGCGGATCACGCCGTCGACGAAGGCGCGCGTATCGGCCTCGTTGCGGCGGGTCCAGATCACCGTGGGCGACGGGATCAACTGGTCCGGGGTGGCCAGCTCGAAGCCTTCCCATTCCTTGCCATTGGGCCCGTGCAGCGTCTCGTACAGCGCCGGCTGGATGTGCACCGAGGCGTCGCAACTGCCGCCCTTGAGCGCCAGCAGCGATTCCGGGATGTTGCGCAGGCCCTTGACCACCGCGCCGTAGGTGTCCTGCAGCGGCTTGGCGAAATTGCTGCCTTGCGACACGCAGGCCACCTTGCCCTTCAGGTCCTCCCAGCGCTTGATGCCGCTGCGCTTGGACACCATGGCCGCGCCGCCGACCAGGTTGTAGGGCGTCGGCGCGTAGCTCAGGATCTCGCTGCGTTCCTGGGTCCACTGGATGTTGGCGATCAGCAGATCGACCTTGCCGGCCTGCAGGAACTGCACGCGGGTCGCGGCCGTCACCGGCACCGTCTCCAGCGTCACGCCCAGGCGCCGGGCGATATCGCCGCCCAGCTCGGTCTGGAAGCCGCCCACCTTGCCGGTGGCCGGATCGAGCAGGCCGAACGGCGGGCTGGCGCCGTCCACGCCCACCACCAGCTTGCCGCGCTGCTTGACGCGGTCCAGGGTGGCGTCGGCGTGCGCCGCCGTCGCCAGGGACGCCAGCGCCAGCGCGGCGGCCCACTTGATTGCTTGTCTATTCATCGGTCTTTTCCAACACGGGCGGGCGCGAGGCTCAGCTGCCCTGCTTGTACTTGTCGTGCAGTTCCTGCAGCAGCGGCTGCGGCGGCTGGATGTCCAGGCGCTTCTCGGTGGCGATCAGCCAGCCGCTGCGGTGCCAGCCCTGGATCACCTTGTCGACGGCGGCGATGGTGTCGGCCTCGCCCTTGCGGGTCCAGACCACCGAATTGGCCGGCAGCACTTCCGTGGCGATGGGCGCGTGATAGTCGGCCCATTCGGGATTGGTGCGCAGCAGCGGATGGATCAGGGTCGAATCGTGCACCGCGGCCACGCACTGGCCGCCGCGCAGCGCCAGCAGCGAGTCCGAAGAACTCTTGTAGCCCTTGACCACCGCGCCGTAGTCGGCCTGCAGGGGCCGCGCGAAGCTGCTGCCCTGCGACACGCAGACCGGCTTGCCGCGCAGGTCTTCCCACTTGGCGATGCCGCTGTCCTTGCGGGTGGCGGCGGCGCCGCCCACGCGGAAGAACGGCGTCGGCGCGTAGCCGAGGATCTCGGCGCGTTCGGGGTTCAGCTCCATCGACGCGATCAGCAGATCGACCTTGCCCGAGATCAGGAACTGCGTGCGGGTGGCGGTCTGCACCTGCACCAGCTCGGCCTTCACGCCCAGGCCCTTGGCCAGTTCACGCGCCAGATCGGGATTCCAGCCGACCAGTTGCTGCGTGGCGGGGTCGATCGAGCCGAACACGCCGCCGTTGGCCAGCACGCCGATGGTGACGGTGCCGCGTTCCTTGATCTTGTCCAGCGTGGCATCGGCATGGGCGCCGGCGGCGCCGGCCGCCAGGGCCAGCGCGACGGCCGCCTGCAGGATACGGCCGGAGATATTGCGAGTCTTCATGTTGTTGTGTCGTAGGCATTGAACGGAGTTCTATGCTGCGGTCCGCCGCCGCACAACACAAAGAAGACTTTCAGATATGAATATGAAACCGCTGTTGCGGCGCGCCTACTGGAGCTTGACGTCGGCGGTGGCGATCACGCGCCGATAGGTCGCGATGTCGTCGCGCACGGTCTGGTCCACGGCTTCCGGCGTGCTGGCGGCGATGGCGAACCCCAGGTTCTCAAGCAGCGTGGCGGTCTCCGGTTCGCGCAGCACCGCCACCACATCGCGATGGATGCGCTCGACCAGCGCCGGCGGGGTCGAGGCCGGCGCCACGAAGCCCTGCCAGCTCTCGACCGCGTAATCGGCCAGGCCCGCCTCCTGCATGGTCGGCACCTCCGGCAGCGCCTTGGAGCGGTACGGCGTGGTCACCGCCAGCGCCACCAGCTTGCCCGAGCGCACGTTCTCGGTGGCCGCGGCCAGCGTGATCAGCATGGCATCCACGTGGCCGCCCAGGACGTCGAGCGTGGCCGGGCCGCCGCCCGGATAGGGAATCTGGTTGGTCTTGGCGCCGATGCGTTCGTTGAGCAGTTCCACCGCCAGGTGCTGCAGGCTGCCGTTGCCGCCAGGCAGCGCCAGCGAGATCTCGCCGGGCCGGCTGCGCACCAGCGCCACGAATTCCTGGAAGGTCTTCACGCCCAGTCCCGGACGCACCACCAGCAGCTGCGGATTCACCACCGCCTTGGTCACGCCGCGCAGGTCGCGCAACGGGTCGTACAGCGGCTTGCCGGGTTGCAGCGCGTTCAGCGACAAGGCATCGCCGCCCAGCAGCAGCGTGTAGCCGTCGCCGCGCGCATGCGCCACCGCGGCATTGCCGATGGCGCTGCTGGCGCCCGGCTGGTTCTCCACCACCACGCTCTGCCCCCACTTCTCGCTCAGTTTCTGCGCCACGGTGCGCGCCAGCTTGTCGGCGCTGCCGCCGGCCGCGATCGGCACGATCAGCTTGACCGGCCGGCTCGGATAGCGCGTGGCGTCGTCCGTGGCGGCCGGCGCGGCGCCGGTCATGTTGCTCAACAGGCCCGCGCCCACCACCACGCCACCGGCCAGGCCGAGCGCGGCCTTCAAGAGGGACCTGCGTCGATTGCCCATCATCCTGCTCCTGCGGAAATTCCAAGCAGGCCAGGATAGGAGCGCGCCGTGCGCCGGACAAATACCGATACGCAATGTGGAAATGCTGCGGCAGCCGTTGCTGGGGCAGCCCTATGCTGCGGCAGCCCTATGCTGGGGCAGCCCTATGCTGCGGCAGCCGTACGCTGCGGCGGTTACGCCAGGAACGCCAGCATGCGCCGCGCCAGTTCGCGCGGCTGCTCTTCCGGCAGATAGTGGCCGCAATCGGCCAGCACCCCGCCGCGCAAGTCGCGCGCCAGCGGCCCCAGCGCCTGGTGCAGGTCGGGCGCGCTGCCGTGCTCGCCGCCCAGCGCCAGCACCGGCAGCGTCAACGGCGTCTCGCGCAGCGCCCGGTTCTGCTCGGCCGACTGGTGCGCCGCGCGGTAATAGCCGAGCATGCCGCGCAAGCCGCCCAGCGTCTGGTAGACCCGCTCGTACTCATCCAGGTCGGCGCGGCTGAACACGCCCGGCTTGTTGGCGGTCTTGCGGCTGAAGAACCACTCGATCAGCACCCGCTCGCGGCCCTGCAGCAGCGCTTCGGGCAGGTCCGGCACGGTATTGAAGAGGAAATGCCAGCGCTTCCAGTTGTCCGGTCCCAGCTCGAAGCTGGCGGGCAGCGTCACGCCAGGGATATTGGCGTCCAGCAGCACCAGCCGCTCGACCTCGTCGGCGTGGCGCGCCGCGTAGGGATAGGCGATCCAGGCGCCGATGTCGTGCCCGGCCAGCGCGTAGCGCGTCAGCCCCAGCGTGTGGAACAGCGCCCGCAGGCGCTCGCCCGCCGTGCGGGTGTCGTAGCCGTCCAGCGGCTTGTCCGAGTCGCCCTGCCCGGGCAGGTCCACCGCATAGAGGCGGAAATGCGGCGCCAGCAGCGGCATGACGCGGCGCCACGCGTACCAGCTCTGCGGAAACCCCGCCAGCAGGATCAGCGCCGGCCCGGCGCCGCCTTCCACCACGTGATAGCCCAGGCCGTCCACCCGCGCCTGCCGGTGGCGGAACGGCACGCCGTCCAGCGCGAAGGCGTCGGCGTCGTTGAAGGTATCCATCGTCCGTCTCCGTTCAATGCAGCGCGCCGCCGCCTTCCTTGACGTCCGCCGTGACCGCCAGCGAGGTCGCCACCATCACCTTCACGCCCTCGATCAGCGTCTCCAGCGCCAGGCTGGGCTGGCCGGGGTGATGGGCCGCCATCTCCGGCAGGTACGGCACGTGCACGAAGCCGCCGCGCAACGCCGGGCGCTCGGTGGCGATGTAGTGCGACAGGCCGTAGAAGATGGTGTTGCAGTTGTAGGTGCCCGCCGTCGACGACACCGACGCCGGCACGCCCGCGCGCCGCAGGTCGCGCACGATGGCCTTGATCGGCAGGGTCGAGAAATAGGCCGCCGGGCCGCCCGCCACCACCGGTTCGTCGATCGGCTGGCGGCCTTCGTTGTCGGGGATGCGCGCGTCCACCACGTTGATCGCGACGCGCTCGATCGACACGTCGCCGCGGCCGCCGGCCTGGCCCAGGCAGATCACCAGGTCCGGTTGCGTGTCCTCGATGGCCTGGCGCAGCACGCCCACCACCTTGCCGATCACGCACGGCAGCTGGCGCGCCACCAGGGTGGCGCCGGCCACTTGCGCGCCATCCAGCCGCCGCGCGGCTTCCCAAGAAGGGTTGAGGGTTTCGCCATCGAACGGTTCGATGCCGGTAATCAATACGGTCGTCATTGCGCAGTCCTTCGATTCCATTGCTGCCAGCCATGGTAGGACCGCGCCATGGAATTGTTGAAATCCATAATCGCTATTCGTATTATTGATGGCATGAATCTTTCCGCCGTCGATCTGAACCTGCTGGTCGCCTTCGAGGCGCTCTACGACACCCGCAACGTGACCCTGGCCGGCCAGCGCATCAACCGCGCCCAGCCCTCGGTCAGCAGCGCGCTGGGCCGCCTGCGCCTGCTGTTCCAGGACGAGCTGTTCCTGCGCACCGCCGACGGCATGCAGCCCACGCCCAAGGCCGCCGCGCTGATGCCGGCCGTGAGCGCGGCGCTGGACCAGATCCGCCAGGCGCTGACGCAAGGCGCCGGCTTCGATCCCCAGGCCGCCGCCGGCCGCCGCTTCACCGTGGCGGCCAGCGACTACGCCGACGTGGTGATCGTGCCGCACATCGTCGCGGCGCTGCGGCGCGACGCCCCCGGCATCGACCTGCGCATCGCGCGGCTCGACCGCGCCGCCCTTTACGAGCAGCTGGACAACGGCAGCGTCGACCTGGCCATCGGCGGCCACCTGGCGCCGCCCAAGCGCATGCTGCGCGAACGCCTGTACCCGGAGCATTTCGTCTGCATCGCCGACAGACATCATCCGGCGCTGCGCGGCCGCAAGCTCGACCTGGCGCGCTACGTGGCGCTGCCGCACGCCCTGTTCACGCCCAGCGACGACGGCTCGGCCCGCGGCGTGGTGGACGCCAGCCTGGCGCGGCTGGGCCAACGGCGCCGGGTGGCCTGCACCTTCGCCCACATCGTCGCGCTGCCGCACGCCGTGCAGGGCACCGACCTGGTCGCCACGCTGGCGCGGCGCGCCGCGTTGCGGCTGGCCGGCCCCGGCCTGACGCTGCGGCCGCTGCCGCCGGAGGTCGACCCCGGCCCCTTCGATATCGACATGGTGTGCAGCCGGCGCGCGCCCGGCGACGCGGCGCTGGCATGGCTGCAGCAGGTGGTCCGCGACGCCGCCGCGCGGCTGGCCGATTGACCGGGCGCCCATGAAAAAAGCCGGCCCCCCTGTACGGGCGCCGGCTTGCCGTGCCGGGCGGCGCGCGGCCGCCTCATGGCGATCTCAATTGGCCTTTTCGTCCTCGCCGGCATAGCCGCTGATGTAGGGACGGCCCGAGCAGCGCACCATCGCCACGCAATTGGGCAGGCCGCTCTTGGCGCTGCAGGTGTTGCGCGCCGCATCGCGCGCCGCCTTCGGGTCGGGATCGAGCGCGGTGTAGCTGGTGCCGCGCCCCTTCACGCCCTTGGCCCAGGCCAGGCCGACGCAGCTGTCGCGGTAGGTCAGGACCTTGGTGCAGCCGATGCAGTCCTCCCATTCCAGCAGCTTGTTGATGGCGTCCTTCTCGTTGGGGTAGCCATCCGAATAGGTCAGATCGCCCGTGTTCATCTCGGCGACGGCGCCCCAGTACTCGCGATCGTTGAGCTTGGCGGACAGGGCCTCCAGCTCGGCCGGCGTGGCCTTCCTGGCCGCCTCCACGTCCTGCGCGCTGTAGCCCGGCCCCACGCACAGCGGCATCGTGGTCAGCCAGCATTTGCCGTCGGGGCTGCCGGCGGTGCAGCGGCGGACCGCCTTCTTGGCCGCCATTTCCGGCGACACGCTGTTGCCGGGGAACAGGTCGTTCGAGGTATTGCGGGCGTAGGTCATGCAGCTGTCCGAAAACCAGCTCAGCGATTTGCAGTCCTTGCCGCCGCCCTTGCGGCAGGCCGCCAGCGCCGCCGATTCGGCCGCCTTTTCCGAATCCTCGGGCAGCGCCCAATAGATCTTGGCGTGTTTGCCATCCGTCGCGATGCCGCCGTACAGCTTGTCGGCATGCGCCTGTGGCGCGAACAGGCCCGCCATCAACGCCAGCGCGCCGAGCGCCGCGCGGATAATCGGAGAAAATCGGGCAAATATCATCGTTCGGGTTCCGGATCGGGTGGATTCAGCGGCCACGATCTTAGCAAGCGGTTTACCCGCTCCGTCCCCTCTGCCAAGGCGGCGCGGGCATATTGAGTAACAAATTTCACCATTGGCGCAAGGAAGCTGGCCCCGTTTTCCGGTAAAAATGGCGGACATTTCGTAAGCAGGCTGTCAGTCTGCAATCACTCTCCCGTCACAAGCCCTGCCGACCCGGCCTGTCACGAAGAGACACAAAACGCCTGGCGCCCGGCCGCGATCACCGCCGCCGCGTCCGGCCGCCACGGAGCACCGACCGCACGCCATGACGTTCCCCCTGCCCCTTTCCGCCCGCCGCCCGCCGCTGCGCCTGGCCGCCAGCCTGATCGCCGCCGCCAGCCTGGCCGGCTGCGCGCCGATGCCCAGCGGCGGCAGTTCGTCGCTGCCGTCGCTGAGCCGGGTCTTCTCGGAAGGCCTGTCGTTCTCCCCCAGCGTCAACGTCGCCCGCAACATGCAGGGCCGCTCGATCAACGACGCCATCGCGGCGCTGGGCGAGCCTTCCAAGAAGCGCGCGATCGGCAACACCATGGAGCTGGAGTGGTCCGACTACCAGTCCGCGCCCTACCAGGAATGGGTCACGACCGGCACCAGCCAGCAGGTGGTCGGCATGATCCCGGCCACCAACACGACCGCGGCAACGCCGGTATTTCAGCAAAGCAGCAGCGGTTACTACCAGGGCCGCACCCGCATTTATGAATGCAAGGTGCTGATGCGCATGAAGGACAGCGTCATCGTCGATTCCACCGTCGACGGCAACGTCTGCCCGGAATTCATCGCCGCGCTGCGTAAATGGGCCGGTGAAAATGAAGCGAAGAATTATGTCGTGAAATAAGGCGCGAGGCGGCGCGAGAGATGCGCCGCCCGCACGGGCCGATAATCGCGGCGCTCGGTATTTATTTTGTCGACATTATTTTGGAAATCACTTCCAAAGCTGTCATTTAACTGAATATAAATAACCTCAAAAACGCAAAAATAAATAACGTCGGCCGATTAATTTTCCGCCGCGCCTGCCGTTAGTCATGGTGATACTCCCCGGCAAGCCTCATGGGCAGCTGTTGCCCGCCAGGAATACCACTGACATGACCACGATCTCCAGCTACACCCCGCCGCTCGTCATCGCCCCGCAGGCGCCGGCGACCGGGGTGTCCCGCGTCACCACCGTCAACCGCAGTCCCGACATCCCCGCGTCCACTTCGGTGACGCTGGGCCAGCCGGCCAACGTGCTGACCTATTCGCCCGAATCCGTCGCCGCTGGCCAGGTGCAGGAACCCGACGCCCTGTCCTCGCTGATGTCCGACAACGTCCGCGCCTCGTCGCTGACCGGCCAGTTCAAGGGCCTGGCCGCGGCCCTGCTTGGCCGCATGCAGAACGATGGCGGCAATTACTCGCTGTCGATCCCGTCGGCCCGCGCCGCCGCGCCGGTGGACGGCGTCGCCGCGCCCAAGGGTCCGGCCGTGGCCGACAATTCGGTCGCGTTGCGCATCACCACCGCCAGCGGCGCCAAGGTCACGGTAACGCTCGAAAGCAATGAAAAGGGCCTGGGCGTGCAGATCGACGTGGGCGACGCCAAGCTCACCGAAGAAGAACGCACCGCCATCGCCGGCCTGTCCAAGTCGTTCCAGGACGCCGTCGACGGCCTGACCTCGGTGCCGCCCAAGCTGGCGCTGGGCGCGCTGGCCAAGTTCAACACCAGCGTGCTGTCGTCGGTGTCTCTGGAAGCCACGGTCGGCGCCGAGGGCCCCGATCGCGTCAGCTTCAATTTCCAGGCCGATGCGGGCCAACGCTCGCTGACGGTCAAGACCGTGGCCGGCTCGGCCCAGATCAACGTCGACGCCAGCAAGCCCAGCCAGTTCGGCAGCAGCCAGCAGCAGACGACCGCCATCAACAATTACCTGACCAAGTTCGACAGCGCCCAGACGCGCGGCGAAGGCGATGCCACGCTGATGGCCCTGTTCAAGTCGGGTTTCGCGGACCTGCACAAGAGCTACGGCGACTGGGCGCCGGAAGCCAAGACCACGACGCGCCTGGGCATGCCGGCCGAAGTGCATCGCACCATGCTGTCCGGCCTGGCCGACTTCTCCGCCTCGATCAATCAGGCGCCGGTCGCGTCCAATCCGCTGCAGGCGCGTGAGCTCGACACCTTCTCGTACGAGACCTCGCAGAACACCAGCTCCAGCGGCCGCCCGCAACTCGACCTGGCGATCACGCAACAGCAGCAGTCGTCGCTGAACGCCAGCTTCCACCGCGCGCTCACGCCCGATCAGAAGCTGAACCTGACCACGGATCCCGAGTCGCAGAACTACGCGTTCTACCAGATCCGCGACGACTACAGCAACCGCACCGACATCGCCTACGAAGACGGCGAACTGGCCAAGGCCTCGTTCACCGAGTCCAGCACGATGTCCACCCTGGTGACCAAGTTCATCAAGGGCAAGCTGGTCGACCAGAGCAGCATCACGCCCACGACCCAGACCCGCACCCAGGACCTGATGGGCCTGCTGCGCGCGGCCGATCTGACCAGCCACCGCGAAGACACCCGCACCCCGCGCGATCAGGTCGAGGCCGCCCTGATCCGCAAGCAGGAAGACCTGGCGCAAGCCGTGGCCCGCCTGCGCGGCTGATACGACGAGGCACGCAAAACGGGGCAGGCCCGGCGATCCCGCCGGCCTGCCCCGTCGCTTTTCTTGCCCCGCCGCCAGGGGCGGCTAGGCGTCCTGCGGCAGTTTCGCGATCACCTTGATCTCGAAATCGAAGCCGTACAGCCAGGTCACGCCCACCGCCGTCAGCGTCGGATGCGGCGCCTGGCCCCAGTATTCCGGCACCACCTGCCAGATGGTCTCGAAGCGGGACGCCGGATCCACCATGAACACCGTCACGTCGATCACATCCTCGAAGCTGGCGCCGGCCGCCTTCAGGATCGCGTTCAGATTGTCGAACGCCTGCCGCACCTGCGCCTGCAGGTCGGGTTCGGGCGAGCCGTCCTCGCGGCTGCCCACTTGGCCCGACACGAACAGAAAGCCATTGGACCGCACGGCGGGCGAATAGCGGTTGCGTTCATACAGCGCCTGGCGCCCGGCCGGAAAAACCACATCACGCGTTGCCATACTCATTCTCCTGTCTCGGGCCTCGGCCCGTATTGATGATGCAGGCACTGTACGGACGGCGCCGCCGCCGATAAATGGGCAAGCTTGTCCATCACTGTTTGTAAAATGCAAACAATCCCCTGATCCCTGGAGTGGCGATGGACCGTTTCGACGCAATGCAGGCCTTCGCCCGCGTGGTGGAAACCGGCAGCTTCACCAAAGCGGCCGACACGCTGCACATGAGCAAGACCAGCGTCACCCAGCTGGTGCAGCAGCTCGAGGCGCGGTTGCGCGTGCGGCTGCTCAACCGCACCACCCGCAAGGTCAACGTCACCGCCGACGGCGCGGTCTACTACGAGCGCGTGCTGCGGCTGCTGGCCGACATGGACGACGCCGAGACCAGCCTGTCCGTCGCCGCGGCCGTGCCGCGCGGCCGCCTGCGGGTCGACGTGCCCAGCCCGCTGGCGCGCATGATCCTGGTGCCCGCCCTGCCCGCCTTCCACGCGCGCTACCCGGACATCCAGCTGGATATGGGCGTGAGCGACCGCATCGTCGACGTGATCGGCGAGAACGTCGACTGCGTGGTGCGCGGCGGCGAGCTGACCGACCAATCACTGATGGCGCGACGCGTCGGCGACCTGCAATTGCGCGTCTATGCCGCGCCCGCCTACCTGCAGCGGGCCGGCGCGCCCGGTCATCCGCGCGACCTCGAGGACAGCCATCACCGCATCGTCGGCTTCCTCTGGTCGCGCAGCGGCAAGCCCCTGCCCTACGCCATGCGGCGCGGCGACGAGCGCGTACACGCGCACGGCCGCTACGTGGTCGCGGTGGACGACGGCAACGCCTATCTGGCGGCGGGCCTGGCGGGCATGGGCGTGCTGTGGCTGCCCGACTACATGGCGCGCGAGCATGCCGCGCGCGGCGAACTCACGCCGCTGTTCGAGGACTGGCAACTGGACCCGATGCCGCTCTACATCGCCTTCCCGCCCAACCGCCACGTCAGCGCCAAGCTGCGGGTGTTCATCGACTGGGTGGCGGAACTGATGGCGGAGCATGCGCCGCCCGAGTTCGCCCGCATACACCCGCCACCTACAATACGGCAATCGTAGAGGCCTTGAGCCTGAACCAAGGATGTGCATGACTATCGCAACCCCCCGCGCTACGAGGCCACACCGATGAGCGAATGGAGCGAGATCAAGGCGCGCTTCAAGCGCCCGCTAAGTGCGCTGTTCCTCTGCCTGATGCTACTGATTTTGTCCCGCGATCTCTTCGACGCCGCGAACAAGGCGTACCTGCCGCCCGATCCCGCCACGCTGCACGCCATCGCCGTGCGCGTGGACAAGTTGGCCGTATGCCCCTACTCGCGGACCGCCAGCTCCCGGCAGAACAGCGGCTACAGGCCTCTTTGCTATTTCTCGAACGACTATCCCGACGTGGCGTTCGAGGCGGGCGCCGTTGTGACCGGCCTCGTCCTGCCACGGACCCTGGAACTGCTGACCGACCGCGAGCCGGACGACCTGAAGAACGTCTACGAGGGCCAGATGTTCAGCGTGCACGTGCCCATCAGGGTTTATGGGCTGCGCCAGATGGACGGCAAGGTGTTGTGGGATCCGGTGGCCACCTACGATAGAGCCTGGTCCACCAAGCAGCGCAAGAAGGCGTATGCCTGGCTCGTGGTGCTGATCGCGCTGGGCTGCGCCGCCTACGCCTTCCTCAGGATCCGGGCGATCCTGCGCGATCCGCATCTATGACCTGACGGCCCCTCGCCCGCCCGGCTCAGGTCCGCCTGGCCAGCCACACCGTCGCGTTGCCGCAAGCAGCGTCCCATTCGACGTGGCGCAATACCTCGAAGCCGTTGGCGGCGAGCAGCTCGCGGTATTCGGCGCTGTCCAGGCTGCCGTGATAAAGCGGCTGGCCGTCGAGCTGGCCGATGGCCTCGCCCAGCGTCGTGCCGCTGGTGAACATCAGCGCCGCGCCCGGCGCGGCCAGGCGCCGGAACTGCGCGAACATGGGCCGCTGGTCCTCGGGCGACAGATGGAAGAAGCTGTGCCACGCGATCAGGCCGTCGAACGGCCCGGCGCAAGGCAGCTGGCGCATGTCGGCGGCGATCCACGCCTGCTCGGGAAAGCGCGCCGCGGCGCGCGCCAGCAATGCGGTCGAACTATCGACGCCGGTAATCCGGCAGCCGTGTTCGATCAGGTGGCCGGCGATCGGCACGCCGGTGCCGCAGCCGATGTCCAGCACCCGCGGCGCGGCCGCCGGCAACGCCGCCAGGAAGTCGGCCAGCCAGGCGCGCTCGATCAACGCGGCGCCGCGGTCGCGCTCGAACGCTGCCGCATGCGCCTGGTACAGCGCCATCACGTTGCGGGACAAGGGATTGGACACGGCCTCAACCCGGCGCGGCGCCGCGCATGAACAGGTCCCATGCGCGGTCGAAGTAATCCTGCTGCGCCGCCGGATCGGCAAAGCGCGTCTCGCCCAGCATGGTGGCGACCAGCGGCTTGATCGAGGTGGCGTACAGCAGTTGCTCGGCGATGAACGCGGCGTCGCCGCCGCCCAGCGTCCCGGCCGCCTGCGCCTCGGTCACCATATCGGCCAAGCGCCGCAGGAAGGGATCGTCGGCGCCGGGGGTGGGCTGCACGCCCTTGGCCGGCAAGGCCTCGCCCAGCGCCACGCGGTTCAGCGCCACCAGTTGCGGACGCAGGTTGATGTCCAGCAAGGCGCGCGCGTAGCGGCGCAGGCGCTGCTCGGGCGCGCCCGCTTCAGCCATACAGGCGTTCAGTTCCTCGACGATCGCGCCGCGGAACGTGTCCATCAACGCGCCGAACAGCGCGGCCTTGGAGGCGTAGCGGCGGTACAGCGTGTCCTTGCCCGCCTTGCAGATCTCGGCCACCTGCTCCATCGACGTCGCGGCATAGCCCTGTGCGGCGAACAACTCGGCCGCGACCGCGAGGATGCGGCGCTCCAGCTGCGCCGCCGCTTCCCGGGTCGGCCGCCCGCCCGGCGCCTTGCGCACCGTCTCGCCGGCGGGCGACGTCGCGGCGACGCGGCGGGCGGGGGTGGCGGTCTTGCTGGGCTGGGTGGTGGGCATCCAATCGGTCCGTGGCTGGCAGTCTTGAAGGCCCCTATTGTCCCGCAGCGCGCGCCGCACGGCAAATAACCAAACGCAAAAGTCCCGTTATCACCTAGGCAGAAAGCACGTCAAGGGTTTTATTTTTTCCAAATTAACTGGACGTTACCGTCCCGTTTATGTGATGATGATTGCAATTGAGATTTCTTTTCATTTGCAACAGGTGTTGAAATGGCGATTGATGTCCGGGAAGCCGTGATCCTCGGGGCGGTTTCTGGTTTGCTGGCGGCCGGCGCGGCCCAGGCGCAGCAGGAAGCGGTGCAACTCAGTCCGGTGGTGGTCAAGGGCGAATCCGCCGACCCGGCCGACAGCAGCGACCGCATCCTGCTCCCGACCACCACCTCGGCCACCAAGACCGGCACCCCGGTGCTCGAAACGGCCCAGTCGATCTCCACCATCACCCGCAAGCAGCTGGACGACCAGGCGCCGCAGACCGTCAGCGAAGCCCTGCGCTACACCGCCGGCGTGCTGTCCGACCGCGACACCAACTCGCGCTACGACTCGGTCTTCCTGCGCGGCTTCGGCGCCTTCGGCACCGCCACCAGCTACGTCAATTTCCTCGACGGCCTCAAGCTGCCGCGCGGCCAGGCCTTCGCGCAGGCGGCCATCGACCCGTACCTGCTGGACCGCATCGACGTGCTCAAGGGACCGTCGGCGCTGCTGTACGGGCAGGTCAGCCCGGGCGGCCTGGTGAACCAGGTGAGTCGCCGGCCGTCCGACCAGGCCACGCACGAGATCCTGCTCGAAGGCGGCAACGAGGGCCGCGCCCGCGCCGGCTTCAGCAGCCAGGGCGCCGTGAATGAGGCCGGCACGCTGCAATACAGCCTGAGCGCGGTTGGCCGCTACGCCGACAGCCGCTACGACGGCGTGCACGAAAGCCGCTACGCGGTGGCCCCGTCGCTGACCTGGCGGCCCAACGCCGACACCACCTTCACGCTGTCCGCGTACTATCAGAAGGACCCGGACGGCGGCTACTTCAACTCGGTCTATCCCAAGTTCCTGGCGCCGTCCCGGTACAAGGACGACCTCGGCCGCCGCTTCAACGTCGGCGACCCCAAGTTCGATTCGTTCGAGCGCGAACAGCACGGCATCGGCTACCAGCTGGAACACCGCGTCAGCCCGGCGCTGACGCTGCGCTCGCGCCTGCGCTATTCGGACGTCGACGTCGACTTCCGCTCGCTGCAGATGGCCGCGCCGCTGGCCGCCGACGGCACCATCGCGCGCCAGGCGCTGCGCTCGATCGAGGACGTCAAGGGCGTCGCGCTCGACAACCAGGCGCAGATCGACTTCGCCACCGGCACGGTGCAGCACACCGTGCTGACCGGCATCGACTACCAGCACACCCGCAGCAACTGGCAGTACAACTGGGGCCCCGCGCCGTCCATCAACGTCGCCAATCCGCAGTACGGCCAGCCGATCGGCCCGCTGACGACCATCATCGACAGCGGCCAGACGCTGCGCCAGACCGGCGCCTACGTGCAGGATCAGTTCCGCTTCGGCGGCTTCCGCGCGCTGCTGGGCGTGCGCCACGACTGGACCGAGCAGGATTCCGACAACCGCCTGGCCAAGAGCGCCACCAACCAGTCCAGCGAAGCCACCAGCTACCGCGCCGGCCTGCTGTACCTGTTCGACAACGGCCTCGCGCCCTACGTCAGCTACGCCACCTCGTTCGAGCCCAACGTCGGCGTCAACGCCAGCGGCGCGCCGTTCGTGCCGAGCAAGGCCAGCCAGTATGAAGTCGGGTTGAAGTACCAGCCGACCGGCGTGGACGCGCTGTTCACGGTGTCGGCGTTCGACATCCGCCAGCGCGACGCGCTGGTGCCTGACACCTTCGGCTTCAACACGCAGGAAGGCCGTATCCGCTCGCGCGGCCTGGAGTTCGAGGCGCGCGGACAGGTCACGAACAACCTGGAGCTGATCGCCGCGCTGACGCTGCTGGACACCAAGGTGACGCAGGCCGCGGTCGAGGCCAACAAGGACAAGCGGCCGCAGGCGGTGCCCACGTACTACGGTTCGGTGTGGGCCAACTACCGCTTCGGCGCCGGCGCGCTGGAAGGCTTCAAGGTCGGCGCCGGCGTGCGCACGGTGGGTTCGAGCTACGCCGACAACGCCAACAAGGTGAAGGCCGACGGCTACACCCTGATCGACGCCGCGCTGCGCTACGATTTCGGCGCCGCCAGCCCCAGCCTGAAGGGCCTGGAAGGCCGCCTGAACATCAACAACCTGTTCGACAAGACCTACTACTCCAGCTGCAGCTCCGACTATTTCTGCCAATACGGCAATGGCCGCCAGATCATCGCCGGCCTGAGCTACCGCTGGTAAGGAGCCGACGATGCATCGACGCCGCTTCTGCGCGGGACTCGCGCTGGCCGGACTGGGCGGCGCCCTGCCCGCCCTCGCCAGCCCGCCGCGCACGCTGACCGACATGGCGGGCCGCGCCTTGCGGCTGCCCGCCGCGCCGCGCCGCATCGTGCTGCTGGAGGCGCGCGACATCCTCACCATGGCGCTGCTGCATCCCGATCCGGCGTCACTAGTGGTGGGCTGGGCCGCCGCCGACCGCATCGACAGCGAGGCGCTGCAGGCGCGCTTCGAGCGCAAGCGGCCGATCGCGGTCATCGGCAAGCAGGCGCCCACCACGATCTCGCTGGAAGGCATCGTCAATCTGGCGCCCGATCTGGTGGTGACCAGCTCGTTCATGACGCCCGAGGATGGGGCCGGCGGCCTGTTGCAGCGCCTGACGGCCCTGGGCATCCCGGTGGCCTACAGCGATGTCGCCAGCAACGCCGCGGCGCCCGCCACGGCCGGCCCGATCGACACGCTGCACCGCAACCTGCGCATGTGGGGCGACATCCTCGATGCCGGCGACCGGGCCGCGGCCTATTCTGCGTTCGCCGACGAGCGCCTGGCCGAGGTCGCGCGGCGGCTGGCGGGCGCCAGGCCGGTCACCACCTATCTGGAAGTGCAATCCACGCCCGACGACTGCTGCTGGGCCGCCGGCAAACAGGTCTGGGGCGAGCTGCTGGCGCTGGCCGGCGGCCAGAGCCTGCCCGGCGTGACCGCGCCCTGGTACCAGAAGCTGCAACTCGAATACCTGCTGGCCACGCCGCATGACGTCTACATCGCCTCGGGCGGCGGCTGGGTCTCGGGCGGGCGGCCGGCCATCGGCCCCGGCATCGACCCGGCCCAGGGCCGCGCCGGCCTGCGGCGGCTGGCGGCCCGCACCGGCTTTGCCGCGCTGCCCAGCGTACGCCAGGGGCGCGTGCATGGCATCTGGACCGGCCTCATCACGGTCGCGCCGTTCAACCCGCTTTTCGTCGAGGCCGCCGCCAAGTGGCTGCACCCCGACCGCTTTGCCGATTTCGACCCCGCCGAGACCCTGGCGACGATCAACCGCCGCTTTTTGCAGGAGCCGATCGACGGCCCGCTGTGGGTCTCCCTCCAGGAGTAAACCTTGTCCAACCCCTCTGCGCCGTCCTGTACGGCGTCGGCCGTCATCGCCTTTCCCAGGCTGGCCGACTATCTCGAACCGATCCTGGCCGCCATCGCCACGCACGACATGACCGTGCGCGCCGAATCCGACCACCACGCCGTCACCGCCGCGTTCGGCAGCGCCACGCTGCGGGTCCGCCCGGGCGCGCTGCATATCGAGATCGAAGCCGCCGACCCCGCCGCCCTGAATCGCATGAAGCACGCATTGGCCGGCCCGATCGGCTTCATCGCCGCGCAGGAGCGGCTCGACATCCAGTGGCGCGGCGACGCCGGCGGCCTGACGCCGCTGGACGACCTGCGCATCCTGCGCGTGGCCACGGTGCGCGACCTGACCCCTTACTTGCGCCGCATCGTGCTGCAGGGCGTCGATCTGGCCCACCTGGACCGCGCCGACCAACTGCATTGCCGCCTGATCTTCGCGCCCAAGGGCGAGGCCGAGGTGGCCTGGCCGATGCTGGACGGCCACGGCCGCGTCACCTGGCCCGGCGGCAAGATGCCGACCCGCGTCTACACCATCCGCGCCATCGATCCGGCCGCCGGCGCGCTGACGATCGACTTCGCGCTGCACGCCGATGCCGGGCCCGCCACGCGCTGGGCGCAGGCGGCCGCGCCGGGCGACCGGGTCGGCGTCGTCGGCCCCGCGGCCGGCGGTCCCAAGCCGGCGGCCTTCCACGTGCTGGCGGGCGACGAAACCGGCCTGCCCGGCATCGCCCGCATCCTCGAATCGCTGCCCGCCGATGCGCGGGGCCACGCCTTCATCGAGGTGCGCGACGCCAGCGAGGAACTGCCGCTGGCCAGGCCCGCCGGCATCACCTTGAAGTGGTTGCACCGCGATGGCGCGCCAGCCGGCGCCACCACGCTGCTGCCCGATGCGGTCCGCGCCGTGACGTGGCCGCCGGCGCTCGACGACGCGTTCTTCTGGGGCGGGTGCGAGCACAAGGCGTTCCGCGCCATCCACCGCTACCTGCGCCACGACCTCGGCTTGCCGGCCGACCGGCAGGTACTGTATTCGTACTGGCACCGCACCCTGAGCGAAGAGCAGATCATCGAGATCGGCGCGCCGGCCTATCTGGCCGAATAGGCCCGGCCGGCATGACAGCAGGGTGACAGAACGGTGACCATTGCGGCCCGTTTTGTACAGCTATTATTAAGGAAGCGCCCCTACAATCCGGCGGGCCCCACAAGGGCTCGCCAGGGGTCGGCCGCAAGGCGTCAGAGGGGCTGAAATAGTTCTTCACCCCCTCTTGCAGCTTGACGGGAACTCACCCCGCCTCGCGCCTATCCATACCCTGTCCGCCGCTACCGATTCGCTTCCCATGCCGTCTTCCCAGCAGTCACCGAATCATCCCGATCAGGGCGGGATCCGCATCCTCGCCGCCGACGCCGACGCCGGCCAGGCCGCCGCCGCGCTCGAGGCCACGCAGCAATACCTGTCCGACCTCGGCCTGCGCGCCGCCGCCCGCTGCGACCTGCGCAAGGCCGCCACGCCCGGCGTGCATGCCGCGCTCAATCGCGGTTTCGCCGCCAGCTACCTGCCCGATCACGACACCACCCGCGTGGCGCGGGCGCTGAGCCTGCGCACCGACGCCAACGAAGCCGACCTGGACCGCGAGATCGTGCTGGCGATGCTGGCCAGCCCGGTCGCCTTCGACTTCCCCAGCGTGGCGGAACTGGCCTCGGCCGTGCGCATCCGCCGCTACATCGTGCAGGCCGCCGGCAAGACCGCGCTGGCCTTCGACACCGAACACGCCGAGCGGCCCGAGGACTACTGGACCTACGACGAGGCGCGCGGCTTCACGGTGCTGCCGGGCCGCTCGCTGATCGACGGGCTGCGCAAGGCCACCCAGCCCGAGGCCTCGGGCCAGCTGTATTCGTTCTCGTGCTACCGCGCCACCGAATACGTCACCGTGCTCGGCATCGCGCAGGAACTGCAGACGGCCAACCCCGACCTCGGCCGCCGGCTGCAGCGCCAATGGGAAACGCGCGCGGTCATGTCCGGCAGCTTCCACGACACCTTCCTGCACGAATACGGCGCGCTCGACGCGCCCTTGCCGCAGCGCTTCTACGTGCCGGGCGACCGGCTCTGGTTCCGCAACCCCGACGCCGAATCGTCGGACGTCGAAGGCTACGAAGGGTCCTGGGTGTTCTACCTGGGCGGCGGCCTGTTCAACAATTTCTGGGAACGCGGCGCGCCGTACACGCTGACGTCCAAGTGCGTCGAGATCTACCATTGGCGCCACGGCCTGCGCACCGACGCCGCCGGCAAGCGCTACATCGACGAACAGATCGTCAAGGAACACGTGCACGCCACCCTGGCCGACCCCGAGGCCACCGCCGTCATCCTTGAACGCATGATGCGAATCCGCGACCCCCAGGGCGTGTACGCCGAAGGCGGCTGCATCGACGCCACCCGCGAGCGGGTGCGCTGGGTGCGCCCCGGCCATTGCGACATCGTGCTGCCGGACTTTCCCGGCGCGGCGCGGGCGCTCTCCATCGCGGCCTGAATCCCCCAAGCCGCTCGGTTTGAATTCCTCTGCGGGCGGCAGCCCCTGAGCGACCCCCTGGCCGGCCGCCACCAGGCCGATCGCGGTCGTCGCCGCTTGACGCCGACGCTATCATGCAACATCATATGTTTCATGATGACGGCGCGCCGCCCTGGCCGCCGTCCCGCCCGGAGTCATCGATGGCCTTCACCAATACGCCCGGCGCCTCGGACGACTACGCCGAACGGGTCGCGCGCCACGTCCCCGGCCTGCGCGACCTGCACCGCATGATCGGCCTGCTGATGGCCGAGCTGACGCCGGACGACGGCCGCCTCCTGGTGCTCGGCGCCGGCGGCGGACTGGAGTTGAAGGCCCTGGCCGAGACGCGGCCAGGCTGGCGCCTGGACGGCGTCGATCCGTCGGCTGACATGCTGCGCCAGGCCATCGCCACATTGGGCGATCTGGCCCCGCGCGCGGCGCTGCACCAGGGCTATATCGACGACGCGCCCGAAGGCCCCTTCGACGGCGCCACCTGCCTGCTGACGCTGCATTTCCTGGCAGCGCCCGAACGCCTTCGGACCGTTCGCGAAATCAGCCGCCGGCTCAAGCCCGGCGCGCCCTTCATCGCGGTGCACCACAGTTTTCCACCCGAACGGCGCGATGCCTGGCTGGCCCGCAATGCCGCCTTCGTGACCGCCGCGGGCGTGCCCGCCGAACAGGCCCAAAACGGCATGCGGGCAATGCGCGACAAGTTGCCGGTGCTGGCGCCGCAGGCAGACGAAGCCATCCTGCGCGAGGCCGGCTTCACCGATATCGAGCGGTTCTACGCCGCGCTGACATTCCAGGGCTGGCTCTGCCGCAAAACGTGAGCCGCCCCCTTGGGTCCAGGGCCATGGACAGGAAACCGGGAACACAACGGCGCGGATTGGGGGAAGCACAAAAGGCGCACGCCCGTGTTACTGTCGGCATGATGCTGCCACCTCTCTCATCCGCCCGGTACGGCCGGCGCGCACAACCATGACCCTCACACCGGAATTCCCCATCGTCGGGGTAGGCGCGTCCGCGGGCGGCGTCGAGGCGCTGGAAGGCTTTTTCCGCGGTATCCCGCCCGCGCCCGGCGTGGCGTTCGTGGTGGTCACGCATCTGAGCCCCTCGCGCGAAAGCCATCTGTCCGAGGTGGTCTCGCGCTACACCTCGCTGCCGGTGCTGACCGCCGTCGACAACCAGCAGATCGAGATCAACAGCGTCTACGTGCTGCCGCGCGATGCGCTCATGTCCGTGAGCCATCGCCGCCTGCGGGTGCTCAAGCGTCCCGCGGATCTGCCCGGACGCAGGCCCATCGACCTGTTCTTTTCCGCGCTGGCGCGTGATTGCGGCGATTTTGCCGCCGGCGTGATCCTGTCCGGCGGCAATTCCGACGGCACGCTGGGCATCAAGGCCATCAAGGAACACGGCGGCCTGACGTTGGCGCAGGCCGCCGACGGCTATGGACCGCGCAATCCGGAAATGCCGGACAGCGCCATCGCCAGCGGCCTGGTCGACTTCGCCTTGCCGGCCGAAGAGATGGGAAAACGCCTGGTGGAGTTCGCCCAGGGCCTGCCCACGCTGCCGGACGCGACGACCGGGACGCAGGCCAGCGGCGCGGTGCGGCTGGATGCGGCCGGACTCGAAATAAGCAATCTGCTGCGCGCGCGGGTCGGCCATGACTTCAGCGGCTACAAGAACAGGACCTTCATGCGCCGCGTGCAGCGGCGCATGCACGTGAACCAGATCGGCAGCCTCGAGGCCTATGTCGAGTTCCTGAAAGTCTCCCCGCAGGAGGCCAGCGCGCTGTTCCGGGACCTGCTGATCAGCGTGACCAATTTCTTTCGCGATGCCCAGGCGTTCGAGTCGCTGCAGCGCCTGATCATCCCGAAGCTGCTGGAAAACCGTGGCACGTCCGAATCGGTGCGCATCTGGGTGCCGGGCTGCGCCACCGGCGAAGAAGTCTATTCCCTGGCCATCCTGCTGCGTGAACACATGGACAGCATGGCGGCCACGCCGCAGATCCAGCTGTTCGCCACCGACATCGACGACCGCGCGCTGGCCGTGGCCCGGGCCGCGCGCTATCCCGGCCAGTTGCTCGACAGCATGCCGCAGGAGCGGCGCGACCGCCATTTCGTCGCCGACGGCGACGGCTACGTGGTCAACAAACAGGTGCGCGAACTGTGCATCTTCTCGCCGCACAACGTGCTGCGCGACCCGCCGTTCTCGCGCATCGACCTGATTTCCTGCCGCAACCTGCTGATCTACTTCGGCGGCGAGATCCAGAAGCAGGTCATTCCCACCTTCCATTATTCGCTGCGGCCCGGCGGCTACCTGTTCCTGGGCATGTCCGAGAACGTCAGCCAGTTCAGCGAACTGTTCAGTCCGGTCGAGAAACGGCACCGCATCTTCCAGCGCCGCGCCGACATCGCCCCGCCGCCCCGGCCCGCGCTGCCGCTGGCATCCCTGCAGTCCCGCGGCCAGCCCAGCGCGGGCCCTCCGCGCCCGCAACCCGGCGCCGCCGCGCTGCGCCAGGCGGTCGATGCCCAGGTGCTGGCGCAGCATGCGCCCGCCCACGTGCTGGTCAATCGGGACGGCGACATCGTCTATTACTCGGGCCGCACCGGCAAATACCTGGAGGCGGCCGCCGGCGCGCCCACACGCCAGATCCTGACGCTGGCGCGCAAGGGCCTGCGGCTGGATCTGCGCACCCTGCTGCACGCCGCGGTCGAGAACGGCATGCCGGCGGTGCGCCGCGACGTCGCGGTGGAGGACGACGAGGGCCGCGTGCAGCGCGTGTCGCTGACCGTCGAGCCGCTGGCCGCCCGCCACGACACGGAACCGCTGTACCTGGTGCTGTTCACCGACCAGGGGCCGGTCCTGACGCGCGAAGAAGCCCAGGTCCATGCGCATGCGTTGCGGCAAGGCGCCGCCCAGCACATGGAAACCGAGCTGCGCGACACGCGCGAGCGCCTGCAATCGATGATCGAGGAATATGAAACCGCCCTGGAAGAGCTGAAATCCTCGAACGAGGAACTGCTGTCCGTCAACGAGGAACTGCAATCGACCAACGAGGAACTGGAAGCCTCCAAGGAAGAACTGGTATCGCTCAATGAAGAGCTGCATACGGTCAATGGCGAATTGCATGGCAAGGTCGACGAGCTGGACCGCAGCAACAGCGACCTGCACAACCTGTTCGAAAGCACCGCCATCGCCACGCTGTTCCTGGACCACGATCTGATCATCCGCAGCTTCACCCCCGCGGTCGGCGACGTGTTCAACATCCTGCCCAGCGACTGCGGCCGGCCGATCACCGATCTGGCCAGCCGTTTCGACCTGCCCTCGTTCGCCAGTGACATCCAGCACGTCTACGACCGCTATCAGCCGATCGAACGGCGCATCGCCGGAACGCTGGACGGCAAGCACTATCTGTTGCGGCTGGTGCCCTACCGCGGCAGCGACAGCCGGGTGGACGGCGTGGTCGTGACCTTCATCGACATCACCCAGATCACCCGCGTCGAACGGCGCCATCGCATCCTGATCTCCGAATTGCAGCACCGCACCCGCAACCTGCTGGCGCTGGTCAAGAACGTGGCCCGGCGCACGCTGGGCGAAGGTGAACCCTTCAAGCGCTTCGACACCCGGCTCGCCGCCCTGGATCGCGTTCAGGGCCTGCTGGGAGAAACCGGCGGCGAGCGCATCGAATTCCACGACATGATGCGCCGCGAACTGGAGGCCGTCGGCAACGGCCACCAGATTTCGCTTGCCGGTCCGCCCGTGCCGCTACGCGCGGACCGCATCCAGACGCTGGCGCTGGCCATCCATGAACTGGCCACCAACGCGGTCAAGTATGGCGCCCTGAACTACGACACCGGGCGCCTGGACATCCAATGGCGCCTGGCCCGCCAGGACAACCGGGAAGTGCTGGTGCTCGACTGGGTCGAAACCGGCCTGCCGGTGGCGCCCGACGCCAGCCGCCGCGGTTATGGCCGCGAGTTGATAGAGCACGCGCTGGGGTTCACCCTGGCCGCCAAGACCACGCTGGCATTCCGGCAGGACGGCATTGCCTGCCACATCGAAGTGCCCCTGGAAAACGACACTGGCGCGGCCGAGCCGCCAGGTCCGGCCTGAAGCGGCAACGCCCGCCGAAATCCCTCAGCCCGGACAGCCCGATCGCCTTGCCGACCCGCCGCGACCGGCCCGCCTCGGCTGGTTACCCCTTCGCCAGCTGCGCCGCCAGGGCCAGCGCCTGCGCCAGGAACGGCGAGGCGTCGTCCTTGCGATAGCTGGCGATCACCGGCGACACGAAGGCCTCGGCGTCGATGCGCACGTGGGCCACGTCGCGCCGCTGCAGGCGCTGCACCGAGGCCGGCACCACCGTCACCCCCAGGCCGGCCGCCACCAGGCCGATCGCGGTCTGCAGCTCGTTGGCCTCCTGCGCCACCTGCGGCGCATGGCCGGCGGCGCGGAACAGGTCCAGCACATGGTCGGCGAAGTTGGGCCGCGGCCGCGCCGGATACAGCAGGAACGGCTCCTGCGCCAGCCGGTCGACCGAGACGCTGGCGCAACCGGCCAGCGGGTGGTGCAGCGGCACGGCCGCCATCAACGGCTCGGTCATCAGGATGCGGCGCTCGATCGCCGGATCGTCCAGCAGGATCCGGCCGATGCCCAGGTCGATGCGGCCGGCCTTGAGCGCCTCCAGTTGCGGCAGCGTGGTCATCTCCATCAAGCCGACTTCCACCTGCGCGTCGGCGCCGCGCAATTGCCGGATCAGCTCGGGCACGAAGCCGTACAGCGTCGACGGCACGAAGCCGATGCCGAACCAGCGCCGCCGCGCCTGGCCCAGCCGGCGCGTGCCCTCCAGCACTTCGTCCAGCCGCGCGGTCAGCAGCCGCGACTGTTCCAGCAGGAAGCGCCCGGCTTCCGTCAGGCGCAACGCGCGGGTGGTGCGTTCGAACAGCGCCACGCCCAGCTCCTCTTCCATCTGGCGGATCTGGCGGCTGAGCGGCGGCTGCGCCATGTGCAGCGCTTCGGCGGCGCGGGTGAAGCTGCCCTCGCGCGCCACCGCCTGGAAATACCGCAGGTGCCTGAGTTCCATGGTTTATACAAACCTTAAAGGTATAAATGGAGACCCATATAGTCTTGGACTTGGCGGTCTGACGCAAGCGATACTGCGCTTCACCTGAAGAACCTGCTTTGGAAAGTATGAATCCGGTAACGATAAACTCGGTCGAGGCGATCCTGGTGGATCTGCCGACCATCCGCGCCCACCAGCTCGCCATGGCCGTGATGCAGCGCCAGACGCTGGTGATCGTGCGCCTGCGCTGCAGCGACGGCATCGAGGGCATCGGCGAGGCCACCACCATCGGCGGCCTGTCGTACGGCGAGGAAAGCCCGGAAGGCATCAAGCTGGCCATCGACACCTACCTGGCGCCGGCGCTGGCCGGCCTGGACGCGGCCAACATCCACGCCGCCATGCGGCGCCTGGAAACCGTGGCGCGCGGCAACCGCTTCGCCAAGTCGGCGCTGGAAAGCGCGCTGCTCGATGCCCAGGGCAAGCGCCTGGGCGTGTCGGTCTCGACCCTGCTGGGCGGCGCCGTGCGCGCCAGCCTGCCGGTGCTGTGGACCCTGGCCAGCGGCGACACCGCGCGCGACATCGAGGAAGCCGAATCGCTGCTCGCCAGCCGCCGCCACAACACCTTCAAGCTCAAGGTCGGCCGCCGCGCCGTGGCCGACGACGTGGCCCACGTGTCGCGCATCAAGCAGGCGCTGGGCGACCGCGCCCGCGTCACGGTGGACGTGAACCAGGCCTGGAACGAGGCCGACGCGGCCGGCGCCATCGCGCGCCTGGAAGCGGCCGGCGTCGACCTGATCGAACAACCGATCCCGCGCGCCAACCTCGCCGGCATGGCGCGGCTGGCGGCGCGCTTCGTGGTGCCCATCATGGCCGACGAAGCCGTCAACGGTCCCGAGGACGCGCTGGCCATCGCGCGCCTGGGCGCGGCCGACGTGCTGGCGCTGAAGATCGCCAAGTCGGGCGGCATCCACGAAATGCTGCGCACCGCCGCGGTCGGCGACGCCGCCGGCATGTCGCTGTACGGCGGCACCATGCTGGAAGGCTCGGTCGGCTCGATCGCCTCGGCGCACGGCTTCGCCTGCCTGCCGCGGCTGTCGTGGGGCACCGAACTGTTCGGCCCGCTGCTGCTCAAGGACGACATCGTCGCCAACCCGCCGCGCTACGCCGATTTCGAGATGGAGATCCCCACCGGCCCGGGCCTGGGCCTGGAACTGGACGAAGACAAACTGGCTTTCTACCGCAGGGACCGCTGACGCGCCCTGCCCCACGGTTGTTCCCGCGCGCCGGCCACGCATCGGCGCGCGGAAAAATAATTCAAGCACACGGAGACACGACATGGCATTGCGCTACGCATTCAAACACCTCGCCCGGGCCTGCATGGGCCTGGCCCTGCTCGGCGCCGCCAGCGGCGCGATGGCCGACGGCTACCCCGACCGGCCGGTCAAGTGGATCGTGCCGTTCCCGCCGGGCGGCGCCATGGACAGCATCGCCCGCACCCTGGGCGAGTCGATGGGCAAGCAACTGAACACCTCGTTCATCGTCGAGAACCGCGCCGGCGCCGGCGGCAACATCGGCGCGGCCAGCGTGGCGCGTTCCAAGCCGGACGGCTATACCATCCTGATCGTGGCCAACGGCATGGCCGTGAACCCGGCGCTGTACGCCGACCTGAACTACGACCCGATCAAGGACTTCGCGCCGATCTCGCTGCTGGCGGTGGTGCCGAACGTGCTGGTCACCAACCCCGCGCGCAACGATGTGAAGAGCGTGGACGAAGTCATCGCCAAGGCCAAGGCGCAGCCCAACCACTACACCTACGCCTCGGCCGGCGTCGGCACCTCGATCCACCTGGCGGGCGAGCTGTTCGTGTCCATGGCCAAGATCGACATGCTGCACGTGCCCTACAAGGGCAGCGGCCCGGCCATCGCCGACCTGCTGGGCGGCCAGGTGGACTACATGTTCGACAGCGTGACGTCGGCCAAGCCGCATATCGAGGCCGGCAAGCTGCGCGCATTGGCCGTGACCACCGCGAAGCGCTCGGCCGCGCTGCCCAACGTGCCCACCGTGGCCGAAAGCGGCCTGCCCGGCTACGAACTGATGCCGTGGTTCGCCGCCTTCGCGCCGGCCGGCACGCCGCCCGAGGTCGTGGCCAAGCTCAACGCCGCCATGCGCCAGGCCCTGAACGAGCCCAAGGTCAAGGCGACGCTGGACTCGATCGGCGCCGAATCCATCGGCGGCACGCCCGACGAACTGCGCGACTACCTGGCCAAGGAAACCGCGCAGTGGAAGGTCCTGGTGAAGGAACGCAATATCAAGATCAACTGAGTTACGCCGGCGTCGCGGTCGTATCGAGCAGGTGATCGACGATCGCCAGGATCTGCTCGGCGGCTTCGGCGATGTGGCGTTCCAGCGCCGCCTCGGCCTCGCCGGCGCGGCCCTGGCGACAGAACGCGATCAGGGCGCTGTGCTCGTCGTGGGCCTGCTGGCGGATCGGCGCGTTGACGATCTGGAAGCGGAAATAGCGTTCGGATTTTTCATGCAGCGCGCGCACCATGGCCAGCGCCGCCGGGCGCTGCGCGGCGCGGTACAGCAACTCGTGCAGCTGCCAGTTGAGCCGGCCCCACTGCTGCGGCTCGGCGCTGTCCATCAGCGCCACGATGCGCGCCGCCTCGTCCAGGTCCTCGGGCGCGTGCTGCGAGACCGCCAGGCGCAGCAGCCAGGGCTCCAGCCGCAGGCGGATATCGAAGAACTCCTGCACTTCGGCGCGCGACAGCATCGAGACGTACGCGCCGCGGTGCGCGATCATGTCCACCAGCCCTTCGGCGCTGAGCTGCCGGATCGCCTCGCGCACCGGCAGCCGGCTCACCCCCAGTTCCTCGGCCAGCAGTTCCTGGCGCAAGGCGGAACCGGGCGGAATCGCGCCGGACAGGATGCGGTCGCGCAAGGCGTCGACCACCAGGTCGACGGCGGTCTTGCGGATCAGCCGGCCGGCGGATCCGGCGGCGGAACGAGGCTGGGGAGCGCTGGCGGAAGAGGAATTCTGGGACACGTCACATCCGGTGGCGTTGCCGTCCGGCGGATGCCGGGGGGCGACGGAATCGCGGAAACCGTGCGCCACGCCCAGGAAAACCCCGAGAGACAGCCGGTATCCGCAGCCCGTTTAATGTGAGTATATTGGATCCATGATCCAGTTGATATCAGCGCCCTGACCCGGGCGATGGTTCGAGGCCGCGCGCCTCGTTTTTCTGGCCTTTTTATTTTGGATCCAATATCCAATCAATAGCCCGACAGTACAAACCGGGCGGATCACGCAACAGGAGCGGCAGCATGAGCATTCAATGGCAAGGCGTATTTCCCGCGGTCACCACCAAACTGAAGCCCGATTTCTCGCTCGACCCGGATGCCATCCGCCAGGGCCTGGAGCGCCTGATCGCCAACGGCGTGGGCGGCGTGGTGATGATGGGCATGGTGGGCGAGAACGCCCAGCTCGCCCCCGAAGAAAAACAGGCGGTGCTGCGCCTCGCGGTCGAGACCGTGCGCGGCCGCGTGCCGGTGGTGTCGGGCGTGGCCGAGACCGGCACCGCGCGCGCCGCCGCCTTCGCGCGCCAGGCGGCGGAGATCGGCGTCGACGGGCTGATGGTGTTTCCCGGCCTGACGTACAAGTCGGACGAGCGCGAAACGGTGGCGTTCTATCGCAGCGTGGCGCAGGCCAGCCCCCTGCCGATCCTGCTGTACAACAACCCGCGCGGCTACGGCGTCGACCTGACGCCCGACCTGGTGGCGCAACTGCTGGAAGAACCGACCATCGTCGCGATCAAGGAGGAGTCCTACGACACCACCCGCGTAACCGACCTGATCACGCGCTTCGGCGACCGCCTGGCGGTGGTCTGCGGCGTCGACGACCTGGTGCTGGAAAGCGCCGCGCTGGGCGTCACCGCCTGGGTCTCGGGCATGGCCAACGCCGTGCCCAAGGCCTCGGTGGACCTGCTGCGGCTGGCGGCCGAGGGCGATCTCGTCCGGGCCCGCAAGCTGTATGCGGCGCTGACGCCGCTGTTCCATCTGGACACCGTGGTCAAGCTGGTGCAGCACATCAAGCTGGCCGAGCACCTGATCACCGGCAGCGCCGAAACCGTCAAGCCGCCGCGCCTGGACCTGGCCGGCGCCGAACGTGAACGCACCCTCGCCATCACCCGCCAGACACTGGCGGATCTTTCAGCCCTGGGCTACTGATACCGGAGCCACCATGACCCGCACCCGCCTGCCCGCGCTGGCCTTCAGCGCCCTCTCCTTCCTGGCCTGCGTCGCGGCCGCCCCCGCCGCGATGGCGGCCGACTACCCCAGCCGCTCGATGGAGCTGGTGGTCGCCTACCAGCCCGGCGGCGGCAGCGACAACACCGCCCGCGCCATCGCCGAGGCGGTGCGGCCGCCCCTGCTGGCGCAACCGACCGTGGTCATCAACAAACCCGGCGCCAGCGGCTCGATCGGCTGGTCGTACGTGGCCAACGCCCAGCCCGACGGCTACAAGCTGGTGCTGATGACGCCGGAAATGCTGGTGGTGCCGCTGATGGGCATCGGCAAGACCACCGTCAAGGACTTCCAGCCCATCGCCCGCTTCACCGACGATCCGTCGTCGGTCACGGTGCGCGCCGACGCGCCGTGGAAGACGGTGGAGGAATTCCTCGACTACGCCCGGAAGAATCCGGAACGGGTGGCGGTGTCCAACGCCGGCATCGGCACCGTGCCGCACATGGCGGCCGCGGCGCTGGGCGAGCAGACTGGCGTGAAGTTCGTGCACGTGCCCTACCAGGGATCGGCCCCGGCCATCATGGGCCTGTTGTCCGGCGACGTGCAGGCCACCACGGTGGCCTATGCCGAGTTGCAGCAGCACGTGGACACCGGCAAGCTGCGCACCCTGGCCGTGATGGCGCCGAAGCGGCTCGACACCCTGCCGGACGTGCCGACCATGAAGGAACGCGGCGCTGACCTGCAGTTCAGCGTCTGGCGCGGCATCGGCCTGCCGAAGTCGGCCCCGGCCGACGCCATCGAAAAATGGCGCGCCGCCGCGCGCCAGGTGGCGCAGTCGCAGGACTTCCAGGCGCTGATGCGCAAGCAGAACCTGACGCCGTCATACGCCGACCAACCGCAATTCGCGGCCGACGTGGCGCGGCAGGAACAGGCCTTCAATGCGTTGGTGCCGAAGCTGAACCTGAAACCCTGACGCGGCGAATCCGGGCGCGGAAAACAAAAGCCCCGGCTCCAGGCCGGGGCGGGAATCAGGTCTTACATGATGGGGCGTAGGCTTGCGCCCATTGGCAGCCATCACTCCACCGTCGCCCCCGACTTCTTCACCACCTCCGCCCAGCGCGGAATCTCCGTGGCCATCAGGGCGCGCAGTTCGTCGGGGGTGCTGCCGACCAGTTCCATGCCCATGGTCTTGCCGAGCTTTTCCTGCACGTCGGGTTCCTTCAGGATCAGCGCGATCTCGGCGGCGAGCTTGTCGAGGATGGGCTTGGGCGTGCCCTTGGGCGCATACACCGCCTGCCACGAGGCCATCTGGAAGCCGGGCACGCCGGCCTCCTGCATGGTGGGCACGTCGGGGGCCAGCGAGATGCGGTCCTTGGTGGTGACGGCCAGCAGCTTGAGCTTGCCGGTCTGCAGCAGCGGCAAGGCGGCGGTCATCTGGTCGAACATGAACGTCACCGCGCCCGAGGACACGTCGACCATGGCGGGCGGCGTGCCCTTGTACGGCACGTGCGTCAGCGGCACGCCGATCATGCTGGCGAACAGTTCGCCGGCCAGGTGGGTGGAGGTGCCGGCGCCGGAAGACGCGAAGGTGCGCTTGGACGGATCCTTCTTGAGCAGCGCGATCAGGTCGGCCACCGAGTTCACGCCCAGGTTCGGATCGACCAGCAGCACGTTCGGCAGATAGGCGATCAGCGAGACCGGCTCGAAGTCCTTGACCGGGTCGTACTTCAGGTTCTTGTACAGGCTGGCGTTGATGGCGTGGGTGCTGATGGTGCCGCCGAACAGCGTGTAGCCGTCGGGCGCGGCCTTGGCCACGTAGGTGGCGCCGATGCCGCCGGCCGCGCCGGGCTTGTTCTCGACGATGACGTTCTGGTGCAGCCGGTCGCCCAGCTTCTGCGCCAGCACACGGCCGACCACGTCGGTGGAGCCGCCCACGGTGAACGGCACCACGTAGGAAATCGGCTTCTGCGCCGGCCATTCGGCGGCCGTGGCCGGCAGCGCCCACGCGCCCAGCAGCGGTCCTGCCAGCAGCGCGGCCAGCGCGCTGCGACGTTGCTTGTTCATGCTTGTCTCCTGCCCTCTGTGTTTTATAGGCATGGGTCGCCGGCCGGTCGGCCGGCGCCAAGGCTCAACGGCCCTGTTCTTTGCGCCAGGCGGCGAATTTGTCCTTGGTGCCCGGGTCGGTGGGCGGATACAGGCCCAGGATCGACGCGCCGGCCTGCACCTGGCTGGTGACGAAGTCCTCGAACGCGGTCATCTCCACCGCTTCGTCCGCGATCTCGTCGGCCAGGTGCGCGGGGATCACCACCACGCCCTCGCGGTCGCCCACCACGATGTCGCCGGGGAACACGGCCACGTCGCCGCAGCCGATGGGCGCGTTGATGTCCAGCGCCTGGTGCAGCGTCAGGTTGGTCGGCGCGGACGGACGGTTGTGGTACGCGGGATAGCCGAGCTCGGCGATCTCGGGCGAGTCGCGGAAACCGCCGTCGGTGACCACGCCGGCCACGCCGCGCTTCATCAGGCGGGTCACCAGGATCGAACCGGCCGAGGCGGCGCGCGGGTCCTTGCGGCTGTCCATCACCAGCACCGCGCCGGGCGGGCAGGTCTCGACCGCGGCGCGCTGCGGGTGGGCGCGGTCCTCGAACACCTTGATGGTGTTCAGGTCCTCGCGCGCCGGGATGTAGCGCAGCGTGAAGGCCGGGCCGACCATGTTGGGCAGCGTCGCGTTCAGCGGCCGCACGTCCTGGATGAACTGGTTGCGCAGGCCGCGCTTGAACAAGGCGGTGCACAGCGTGGCGGTGCTGATGCCGGCCAGCTTGGCGCGGGTGGCGGGATTCATGTCTGACACGGAAAACTCCAGGGAAAGCGATTCAGGGGATGGCGGGTTCAGAAGATTTCCGGTTCCGGCACGGGCGCGCCGAAGCTGGTCTCGAGGAAGTCGAAATCGCAGCCCTCGTCGGCCTGCAGGATGTGTTGCGAGTACATCCAGCCGTAGCCACGCTCGTAGCGTTTGGGCGGCGGCGTCCAGGCGGCGCGGCGCGCGGCCAGTTCCTCGTCGCTGACGTTCAGGTGGATGCTGCGGGCCGGCACGTCGACGGTGATCAGGTCGCCGGTCTTGACCAGCGCCAGCGGGCCGCCGATGTAGGCTTCGGGCGCGGCGTGCAGGATGCAGGCGCCGTAGCTGGTGCCGCTCATGCGGGCGTCGGACAGGCGCAGCATGTCGCGCACGCCCTGCTTGACCAGCTTGGTGGGGATCGGCAGCATGCCCCATTCCGGCATGCCGGGGCCGCCCTGCGGGCCGGCGTTGCGCAGGATCATGATGTGGTCGGCGGTGACGTCCAGGTTCTCGTCGTCGACCGCGGCCTTCATGCTGGGATAGTCGTCGAACACCAGCGCCGGGCCGGTGTGTTGCAGGTATTGCGGCGCGCAGGCGCTGGGCTTGATGACGCAGCCGTCCGGCGCGATGTTGCCGCGCAGGACCGCCAGCGCGCCCTCGTCGTAGATGGCGGTGTCGAGCTTGCGGATGACGTCGTCGTTGTAGACCTCGGCGCCGGCGATGTTCTCGCCCAGCGTCTTGCCGGTGACGGTCATGGCCGACAGGTCCAGGTGCCCTTCCAGGCGCGACATCAGCGCCGGCAGGCCGCCGGCGTAGAAGAAGTCTTCCATCAGGTACTTGTCGCCGCTGGGCCGGATGTTGGCGATGACCGGCACCTTGCGGCTGGCGGCGTCGAAGTCGTCCAGGCCCACCGGATGGCCGGCGCGGCGCGACATCGCCACCAGGTGGATGATGGCGTTGGTGGAGCAGCCCATGGCCATGGCCACGTTGATGGCGTTGTGGAACGAGGCCGGGCTCAGGATGCGCTGCGGCGTCAGGTCATCCCAGACCATCTCGACCACGCGGCGGCCGCACTCGGCCGACATGCGCATGTGGTTGACGTCGGCCGCCGGGATCGACGAGGCGCCCGGCAGGGTCATGCCGATGGCCTCGGCGATGGCGGTCATGGTGCTGGCCGTGCCCATGGTCATGCAGGTGCCGTAGCTGCGGGCGATGCCGCCTTCGACCTCGGTCCATTGTTCCTGCGTGATCTTGCCGGCGCGGCGCTCGTCCCACAGCTTCCAGGCGTCGGAGCCGGAACCGAGGATCTTGCCCTTCCAGTTGCCGCGCAGCATCGGGCCGGCGGGCACGTAGACACAGGGCAGCCCGGCGCTGATGGCGCCCATCAGCAGGCCCGGCGTGGTCTTGTCGCAGCCGCCCAGCAGCACCGCGCCGTCCACCGGGTGGCTGCGCAGCAGTTCCTCGGCCTCCATCGCCAGCATGTTCCGGTACAGCATGGTGGTGGGCTTGACGAACGATTCGGACACCGAGATCGCCGGCAGTTCCACCGGAAAGCCGCCAGCCTGGAACACGCCGCGCTTGACGTCCTCGACGCGCTGCTTGAAGTGGCTGTGACAGGGGTTCAGGTCGGACCAGGTGTTGATGATGGCGATGATCGGGCGGCCGGCCCAGTCGTCGGGGCCGTAGCCCATCTGCATCATGCGGGAACGATGACCGAAGGAGCGCAGGTCGTCCTTGGCCATCCAGGCGGCGCTGCGCAGGCTTTCGTAGGTGCGTTTCATAGGGGAAGCGGGGTCCAGGAAGGCGGTGGAATGAAACTGACGAAATCATTGACCAGACCATTTAAACACTAATACATTAGTGCGTCAGCTAGGTGAAAACCCGCTACACTCCGCTTCCACCACCGACCGTTCCGACCCTTTACCGAACTTCGCTCCGATGCCCAGCCACAAGCTCAGACTGGACCGCTCGCGACACGCCGCGCCGCAGGTCTTCGAACATCTGCGCGAACAGATCATGTCCCTCGAACTGGCGCCCGGCGCGCCGCTGTCGCGCGTGACGCTGGCCGAGGCCTACGGCCTGAGCCAGACGCCGATCCGCGACGCGCTCATGAAACTGGCCGAGGAAGCCCTGGTCGAGATCTATCCGCAGCACACCACGGTGGTCAGCCGCATCGACATCGCCGCGGCGCGCCAGGCGCACTTCCTGCGACGGTCGATCGAGCTGGAAATCGTGCACGTGCTGGCGCAGCAACCCGATCCCCTGCTGGTCCAGCGGCTGCAGGCCAGCATCGACCGCCAGCGTGTCTGCCACGCCGCCGGCCAGTACCAGGAATTCATGGCGGCCGACCAGGCCTTCCACCGCGACATGCACGCGGCCGCGGGCGTCACGGCGCTGTGGGACATGGAACAGCGCTACAGCGGCCACGTCGACCGCCTGCGCCGCCTGCACCTGCCGGAAGCCGGCAAGGCCGAACGCATCATGGACGACCACCAGCGGGTGCTGGACGCCATCGCGGCGGGCGATGCGCCGCGCGCGCAGCAGGCGTTGCGCGAGCACCTGTCGGGCACGCTCAGCCAGGTGGCCGAGATCTGCAAGCGCTATCCGGACTACGTGCAGGCCGACTGAGGCCGGGAGGCTCAGGCCTCGGCGCGCGGGGGACGGTCGCCGCGCGATTCCAGCAGCAGGTAGTCGCCGTCCTCGCCCGCGCCGGCGCCGATTTCCACGAAACCGCAGGCCTGGTAGAAGGCCAGCGCCGCGGCGTTGCGCCGCAGGCACTTGAGCCGGTAGCGCGTCACCGGCCAGCCGGGCAAGGCGCGCAGCAACGCCCGCGCCACGCCCTGCCGCTGCCAGGCGCGGCCCACATACAGGTGGTGGATGAAGTCGTCAGGCTCCCACAGCGACACGAAGCCGGCCAGGGCGCCGTCCGCGGCCAGCGCGACCCAGAGCCGTTCGCCCTCGGTCTGCGCGTCCAGGTCGACCGCGCGCAGGCTGGCCGGCGCCAGCCAGGGATAGGCCTCGCGGCGCGTCGCCAGGAACAGCGCGCGCAACCCCGGCAGATCGGCGGCCCGCGCCTCGCGCACGGTCGGCGTCATGCCTCACTCCAGCGCATAGCGCACGATGATGGTCTTGCCGCCGCGATCGACGTGCACCAGCACGCCCTCGCCCGCCGCGTCCAGGCCGAGCAGGCCGCGCTCCTGGTCGGGCGAGAGCTGGAACGGCCGCCAGGTCCTGCCCTGGTCGCGCGTGTGGAAGTAGGTGCGGGTGTAATCCTTGAACGAGAACAGGTGGTCGGCATAGGTCTGCACCACCCAGCCGTTGCGGCCGAACCAGGCCTGGCCGATCCAGGTGCGCTGGCCGCGCACGGCCGGCATGGCGGCCAGCTCGTGCCAGTTGCTGTCGGCCGGATCGAGCCGGTAGATGCGGTTGTCGTCGGTGGCGTATTCAGGCTGCCCCACCCGCGGCTGCGAGCGCGGATCCTGCGGCGGCACCGGCGGCACGTCGTGGGTGATGCGGAACGCGGGCGAAGCGCCGTCCTGGAACCGCACCTCGAAGCGCCGGGTCTCGATGCGGCGCGCCACGCCGACCGTGACGCGGTCGCGCCAGCTCCAGCCGACGGCGCGGTCGGCGGCCAGCGGATAGAGCGACCAGCCGTACACCAGCTGATCGGTGGCGGCGCGGCCCGGGCCCAGGTGTTCCAGGAACGCCCGGCCATAGCTGTCGGCGTCGGGCCAGACCTGCTCGCGCAAGGACAGCGCCGACCAGTGGCGCGCGCCGTCCTCGCTGACCAGCAGGCGTTCGTCGCCGGCGCCATTGCTGCCGTCGGTCAGCGCCATGGCCCGCTCATCGGTCAGGAACACGGTGAACCGCCGTGGCGCGCCCAGCTGCAAGTCAGGCGCGTAGCGCCAATTGGCGCCCTGGTCGTCGGAACGCCAGACGTCCCACCCGCTGGAAGCGTCGCCGTCATGGCCGCGGCGCTGGCTGCCGCCCACCAGGTAGATGGTCTGCCCCTGCGGCCCGCCGAGGAGCGTGACGCCGGTGTCGCCGCCGATCGAGCCGAGCAGCGCGTAGCGGCCATTGTCACGGCCGCCATAGACCAGGTTGCGCACATCACGCGCCGAGGCGGCCGCCTGCAGCATGCCCTGCGTCGGATCGGCCGACGCGGCCTCGGCGCGCGCGGCCCCGTCCGCCTGGCAGCAGTCCGCCGCGGACGGCAGCAGCGCGTCCAGCACCGGCGCCTTGGCCAGGCCGGCGATATCCTTGTCGCCCGCGATCAGCTGCCCGACCAGGAACTGATGCTCGCCATAGCGGTACAGCCGCGTGCGCGAGTAGCCGGCCAGCGGCGGGCCATCGAGCTCGCCGATGACTTCGCTGCGCGCCAGCGGCTCGCCTTCCGGCATGAGCTGGTAGAACCCGTAAGCCAGCACCCCGGTCACGGCGATGGCCGCCGCGCCGGCGAGCACCCTGATATTCATCGTCGTCGCCTCTCCTCCGACCCCGGCCGGCGCCCCGTGGCACGGCGTCGGCATCGCTTGTCGAACGGACGAGACTATACCCCCGCGCCGCGCTTGCCGCCGGGTTCCGGCCGTCATGATTTCTTTCTCTATACTGGGGTGACTCCACACCGATGTCCCACAGGGAAGGCCCCATGACAGCAAGGCAAGCGCAACTCACCCTCGTCCTGGCGGTATTGGGGGGGCCTGCCTGGGCCCAGGCGGGCAGCGCGGAGCCGGCCACGCCGGCCGATACCTGCGCGGTGGTGACGGTCCGCCAAGGCGATCCGGTCCCGCCCGACGCCTGCGCCGTCAGCATCGCGCCGGCCACGCCGGATACCGGCGGCATCGTCTTCGGCGGCGCGCCGGCCTGGCAGCCGCTGGCGCCGCAGTCGATGCCCGGGGTGTTCTACGACCGCGACTCGATCGTGCAGCTGACCGAGCGGCCGCTGGTGATGCTGGCGACGGTGGCGTGGTTCTATGCGCAGCCGCGGGTCTCCGAGGCCAATGGCCAGCCCTACGGCTCGGTGACGCAGCCCGTGACCATCAATTGCAGCAACAACACCTACACCATCACCGAAACCCAGCACTACGCCGGCCCCAACGCCACCGGGGAACTGGTGGAATCGCTGCCGGTGGCCGGCATTTCCAACGCGCCGGTGGCGCGCGACCCGGTGCAGCGGCAGCTGCGCAGCGTGATCTGCCCGGCCGGCAAGTCCTCGCGCAAATAGCGGCGGCGCCGGCCTACCCGCGCCAGTAGCGGTACAGGCCCCGGGCGGCGGCATCCAGCAGGAAGCCCAGCGCGCCGATCAGCAGCACCATGGCCATCAGCTCGGAATAGGCCAGGCGGTCGCGGGTGTCGAGGATGAAATAGCCCATGCCGGCCGAGACGCCCAGCATCTCGCACGGCACCAGCACGATCCAGAGAATGCCGATCGCCAGCCGCACGCCCGTCAGGATGTGGCCCAGCACGCCCGGCAGGATCACGTGGCGCAGGGTCTCCCAGCGGGTCGCGGCCACGCTTTGCGCCAGCAGCAGCCAGCGCGCGTCCAGCTGCTGCACGCCGGCGGCCGTGTTCAGCACGATCGGCCAGACGGCGGCGAAGGCCAGCAGGAAATACACCGGGTCGTCGCCCACCCCGAACACCATCACCGCGATCGGCATCCACGACAGCGGCGAGATCATGCGCAGGAACTGCATCGCGGGCGACAGCGCCGCCTCCAGGCGGCGGTAGCTGCCGATGGCCAGGCCCAGCGGCACGCCGATCGCCAGCGCCAGCCCCAGGCCCACCGCCACGCGGCGCAGGCTCACCAGCACATGCAGCGGCAGGTCCGAGCCGGTCAGCAGGGCCCACAGGCTGGCGAAGGTGGCGCCGGGCGCGAAACGCCGCGCCATGCCGCCGGCGGGCGCCAGCACGTCGGTGCCCAGCCACCACAGCGCCAGCAGCGCCGCCAGTCCGGCCAGGCCAAGC